>NZ_LAVL01000012.1 GCF_001083785.1 Nonomuraea sp. SBT364 | reverse complement strand
AGTTGGGGGGGTGGCGATCGGGGGCGCCGGTGGGGGCGCGCAGGCGGCGAGCACCACCAGCAGCACCAGCCCGATGATCCGCCACATATCCAGTCATCGTATGCGGAGCCGGCCCTCAGCCCTCGTCGAACGCCTGGGCGACCGCCAAACTGTCCTCGTACACGTGGTGCCGCGTCACCAGCCCGCCCTCGACCGTGAGGTGCAGGGCGAACCTGGACCGGTAGGCCCGGCCCGTCGTACGCGCGGTCTGGCGGATCTCGCCGAGCACGACCGCGTGCTCCCCGTCCACCAGCACGCGCTCGACCACCGTGTCGACCGCCTCCGGCACGTGGTGCTCGGCGATCTCCCGGTAGTGCGCCTCGGCGTCGGCGCGGGTGACGCGGTGGCGGATCCACGGGGTCGCGGCCCGCCCGTGCTCGGCCTCCGGCCAGTCGAGCTTCCAGTCGGCGTCGTCGGCGTACAGCTCGGCGATGCGCCGGGCGTCGCCCTCACCCATCCGGCGCAGCAACTCCTGGACGACGTCACGTGTGGACATGCGGTGCTTCCTCCCCGATCGACCGATACCGGAAGCCTGGCAGAACCTGGCCCGTGGCGCGATTACGTCCCAGGTAGGCGGCTTGACAAATTTATTTGTCGGTGAGACTCTCAAGACATGGACAACACGGTCACTTCTCAGGACGGCACCACCATCGCCTACACCCGCATCGGCCAGGGTCCGGCGGTCATCCTGGTCGACGGAGCCATGTGTCACCGCGCCTCCGGGCCCAACACGCCGCTGGCCGCCGAGCTCGCCGGCAGCCACACGGTCTACACCTACGACCGGCGCGGGCGCGGCGGGAGCGGCGACACCCCGCCGTTCGCGATCGAGCGGGAGATCGAGGACCTCGCCGCGCTGATCGACGCGATCGGCGAGCCCGTCTTCCTGTACGGGATCTCGTCCGGCGCGGCGCTGGCCCTGGCCGCGACCGCCGCGGGGCTGCCCGTGACCAAGGTCGCCGTGTACGAGCCGCCGTTCGTGGTCGACGGCACCCGCCCGCCCATGCCCGGCGACTACGAGGAGCGGATCCGCGCGTTCATCGCCGGTGACCGCCGGGCCGACGCGATCCGCTACTTCATGCGGACGGGCGTCGGGCTGCCCGGCATCATGGTGGCCCTGATGAGGCTCATGCCGGGCTGGTCCGGCATGAAGGCGGTGGCCCACACGCTGGCCTACGACGCGGCGCTCGTGGCGCGGTTCGGGCAGGGCCGCCCGCTTCCCGAGAGGGAGTGGGACGGCGTGAAGGTGCCCGCGCTGGTGATCGACGGCGGCAAGAGCCCGGCCTGGATCCGCAACGGCGCCGCCGACCTGGCCCGCGTCCTGCCCGACGCCGAAACGCGCACCCTTGAGGGCCAAACGCACATGGTCAAGCCGCGCGCCCTGGCTCCCGTCCTGAAGGGGTTCTTCCGATGAGCTTTCGCACCACCGTTGAACTGGGCGGCAAGACCGCTACCGGGATCGAGGTGCCGGCCGGCGTCGTGGAGGCGCTCGGCTCGGGCAGGCGGCCCGCCGTCACGGTCACGATCAACGGCTACAGCTACCGCAGCACGGTCGCCGTCATGGGCGGCCGCTACCTGCTGCCGCTCAGCGCCGAGCACCGGCAGGGCGCCGGGGTCGCCGCGGGTGACGAGGTCGACGTGACGGTGGAGCTCGACACCGCGCCGCGCGAGGTGACGGTCCCCGCCGACCTGGCCGAGGCGCTCGACCGGGCCCCCGAGGCGAAGGCGTTCTTCGACAGCCTCTCCTACTCCCGCCGGCTCCGGGTCGTCCTGCTGGTCGAGGGCGCCAAGAAGGCCGAGACCCGGCAGCGCCGCGTCACCGACGCGATCGGCAAGCTCACCGCCGGCGAGGCCTGAGCATCGGCCGTGACGGTGAGGCGGGCTCGCTCTTGAGAGCGAGGGCGAGGATCGCTCCGGGCGGCGATCCCTTTCGCGGCGGAAAATCCGAGGATGAGGGGGATCAACCAGCCACTCTCCCCAGGAGGAGACCATGCGCGTTCGCCCCGCCTACCTGGCCGCACCACTGCTCGCCATGGCCTACGGGCTGCTGCGACTCGTCGACGGGCTCGACGGCAGCCGGGGGCCGGGATTGGCCTGGACGGCCGGACACCTGGCCTTCATGGGTGCCCTAGTGCTGTTTGTCTACGTATTTCGGGATATGTGGATGATGCTCGGGCGGAGCCGGGGAGCCACCGCCACGCTGGTCGCCGGGGCGGCCGGGGCCGGGCTGATGTTCGTCCAGTTCGCGATCGACGTCGTCGTCGGGTTCATGGCGGCCGACCACGAGGCCATGGGGCCGCTGTTCGACCAGGTGCAGGCCGTGCCGGGGGTGTCGCCGCTGGTCTACCAGGCCGGTCCGGTCGTGTTCTACGTCGCGATGTTCGCGCTGGTGGCCCAGCTCGGCGTCCGGCGGCTGGTGCGGCCCTGGGTGCCGGTGCTGGTGCTGGTCCAGGTGCTGCTGCCGTTCGCGTCGATAGACCTGATCACCGTCGGGGCGCTGCTGGCGGTGATCGCCTTCATGCCGCTGGCGCTGCGGGACAAGCGGGTTCCCGCGCATGCCTGATCTTGCGGGAAAATGGGACATCGTGCCCGAACCCCCGCTCGTCACCGTGCTGCGCCGCCGGTTCCGGGCGCTTCCCCCGCTGCTGGTGGACGCCGCCCTCACCGGCGCGATCACGCTCGCCCAGCTCTGGCCGCTGATGTCGAGCACCAGTTACTTCGGCGTGCCCTGGTCCTGGTGGGGCTATGTCGTGGCGGTCGCCGCCTCGCTGCCGGTGCTGTGGCGCCGCCGTTTCCCGGTGACCGTGCTGCTGACGTCCCTCACCGTGAGCGGGCTGTACGACCTGGCCGACAACGTCGCCGACCAGCCGATCTGGTACGGCTCCCTGGTCGCCCTCTACACCGTGGCCGCGTGCTCGCCCCGCTGGGTCCGGGTCACCGCGCTCACGCTCATGGCCGGCGGCATGCTCGTGCTGGTCGGCTCGTCGGAGACGGCCCTGCGCAGCACCGTGCTGTACGTGGCCGCGTACGCCATCGGGCGGGCGGCGGCCACGTCGCGCGCGCAAGCGGCGGCGCTGGAGGAACGGGCGGCGAGGTTGGAAAGGGAACGTGAGATGGAAGCCGAACGCGCGGCCGAACGCGAGCGGGCCAGGATCGCCCGCGACATGCACGACATCCTCGCCCACGCGGTCAGCCTCATGGTCGTGCAGGCCGAGGCCGGGCCGGTGGCGGTGCGGACGAACCCGGCGCGCGCCGAGGCGGCGTTCGACGCCATCGCCGGCGCGGGCCGCGACGCGATGGTCCAGCTCCGGCGCATGCTGGGGGCGCTGAAGGAGGAGCAGGCGCCGCTCGCCCCGCAGCCGACCATCGACGAGCTGCCCGGCCTGGCGGACCAGGTCGCGAACACGGGGCTGCAAGTGGTGTTCGAGACCGTCGGCGAGTCGCGCCCGCTCAGGCCCGACTGCGCCGTCGCGGCGTACCGGATCACGCAGGAAGCGCTCACCAACATCGTCAAACACGCCGGCGCGACCCGCGCGGACATCCGGCTCACCTGGGAGGACGACGCCCTGATGATCGACATCACCGACGACGGCGAGGGCTCCGGCCTGGCCCTGCCCCCGGGCGGGCACGGGCTGATCGGCGTCCGCGAGCGCGCGGCCTCCTGCGGCGGCGCCGCCACCGCCGGCCCCCGCTCCGACGGTCCCGGTTTCCAGGTCTCCGTACGGCTGCCCGCATGACGGTCCGGGTGGTCGTGGCCGACGACCAGGAGCTGGTGAGGGGTGGGTTCGCGATGATCCTGGACGCGCAGCCCGACATCGACGTGGTGGCCGAGGCCGGTGACGGCGTCGAGGCGGTGGCCGCGGTCCGCGAGCACGCCCCCGACGTGCTGCTGCTCGACATCCGCATGCCGAGGATGGACGGCATCGAGGCGGCCCGGATCGTGTGCGCGGAGACCGGCTGCCGGGTGCTCATGCTCACCACGTTCGACCTGGACGACTACGTGTTCGACGCGTTGCGGGCGGGAGCCAGCGGATTCCTGCTCAAGGACGTGCGCCGCGACGACCTGGTGAACGCCGTGCGGGTGGTCGCCGGGGGCGAGTCGCTGCTGGCTCCGGCGGTCACCACGCGGCTGATCCACGAGTTCACCACCCGGCCGGCGGCGAGGCCGGGCGCAGCTCCGGGGGCGCTGGACGTGCTGACCGCCAGGGAGCGCGAGACGCTGCAGCTGATCGCCCGCGGGCTGTCCAACGCGGAGATCGCCGAGGCCCTGGTGGTCAGCGAGCACACCGTGAAGACGCACGTCAGCAACCTGCTGACCAAGCTCGGGCTGCGCGACAGGGTGCAGGCGGTGATCGCCGCGTACGAGTCCGGGCTGGCCGTGCCGGGCGCGTAACGGACCGCGAGGCGGGTAGGCGGGCTCGTATGAGTGAGGGTTTCGACGCGGACATGCTCTGGGACGAGTTCCACCGGGTGGTCAACATGAACTCCGAGGAACTGCGCACTTACCTGCTGGCCGACGCCTCCGGAGAGGACGGCTTCAGCGCCGATCCCGACCTGGGCATCGACGAGCTCGGCAGGGGCGTGCTGCACGTGCTGAGGAAGCGCAAGATGGATCTGACCGACGACGACCGCGACGTGATGCGCCGGGTGGTCGAGCTGGTGGAGACGGTCGGCAACAAGAGCGACGACCAGGCGCGGCACATGCTGATGTCCGCGGGGCACGACCCGTTGCGGGCGTAGGCGATGATCCAGCCGCAGTCCTGGATCGAGGGCTATCTGCGGGCCTGGGAGTCCAACGATCCGGACGAGATCGCCGCCTTGTTCACCGACGACGCGGTGTACTACAACGAGCCGTACAGCATGCCCGTGCGCGGCCGTACCGAGATCGTCGCGAACTGGCTGGCCAGGCAGGACAAGCCGGGCCAGACGACGTTCGAGTGGCATCCGGTGTGCGTGACGGCCGAGGTGAGCGTCGTCCAGGGCGTCACGACATATCCGGACAAAACGTATAGCAACCTTTGGGTGATCCGCTTCGTTCCCGACGGCAGGTGCCGGGAATTCACCGAATGGTGGATGGAGCATGACATCAGGTGATGCAATGAGCCGACAACCATCCGAGGAGGCCCGTTGAGAGACAACCTCGACCTCGCCGCGAACGCCCAGCAGCTCGCCGACGCCGCACCGGCCGGCTCGCTGGACCGGGCGGCGGCGTCGTCCGTGGCGATCACGCTGGCGACGACCCGGGACATCACGCAGGCCAGGCAGACCCTGGACGGCGTCGCGCCCGACGAGGTACGGCAGGCGGCGCTGGCGTTGTTCGAGCGCATCTCAGCGGACTGACCCCGGGGCCGTCCCCAGCCCGGTCCTGATGGAGGCCGGGCCTTTCGTCATGCCCCGGCCAGATGGGTCACCAGGCGGCGGATCTGCTCGGCGTAGTGGGCGGCGAACTCCGGCGAGTCCGGGTCGAGACCGGTGGCGGCCCTGACGACCTGCGGGAACGTGATGCCGGCCGCCGTCATCGCGAACAGCGCCACCAGCACCGCCGCCGGGTCGAGGTCGGCCGGCAGCTCCCCCGCCTCCTGCCTGCGGCGCAGCTGCTCGACGTCGCGGCGCAGGTCGTCGGCGAACCCGGGATCCGGCGGGGCGTCGTCGGTCAGCCCCTGCCAGGCCATCAGCCTGCCGTAGTCACGGCGCTCGGAGTTGGCCCGCACGTAGCCGGCGGCCAGCTCCCCGAGCGTGGCGTCCCGGTCGGCGAACGCGCTCTCCTCGCCCTGCCAGCTCGCGTTGAGCGCCTGATACAGGCCCTCTTTTCCGCCGAAATAGTAGGAGATGAGCTGTTTGTTCATCCCGGCTCTGGCGGCGATCTCGCTCACCCTGGCTCCGGCGAACCCCTTGGCCGCGAACTCTTCCAGCGCCGCCTGAAGGATGCGGGCCTTGGTCCGCTCAGGGTCGCGCTGCTTCTCCTCCGGTGCTCGCCTCATGCCGGGCAACTTTATCATCCATCCGTTTGGTTGACAGTTTCATCCGTGCGGTTGATAGTTGTGGCATGACGAACGACATCGCGATCATCGGCGGCGGGATCGGCGGGCTCTGCCTGGCACACGGGCTGCGCAAGGCGGGCCTCCCCGTGACGGTCCACGAGCGGGACCGCACCCCCGCCGACCGGCTGCAGGGCTACCGGGTGCACATCGACCCGAACGGGGCACGGGCGCTGCGCGACTGCCTGCCGGCCCACCTGTGGCAGGCGTTCCTGGACACGACCGGGCAGGGCGG
Organism: Nonomuraea sp. SBT364; assembly: GCF_001083785.1. Taxonomy (GTDB): domain Bacteria; phylum Actinomycetota; class Actinomycetes; order Streptosporangiales; family Streptosporangiaceae; genus Nonomuraea. Next base: position 105,526 of record NZ_LAVL01000012.1, on the reverse strand, counting down.
GCAGGACTTCGGCTTCCTCACCGAACGGCTGGACCTGCTCGCCCTCATCGAGACGCCGCCCGCCGCCGACCCGGTCGACGACCACCACTCGGTCAGCCGCATCACGCTCAGGCAGGTGCTGCTGTCGGACCTGGACGACGTCGTACGGTTCGGGAAGGCGTACGAGAGGTACGAGCGGCTGCCGGACGGGCGGGTCAGGCTGTTCTTCGCCGACGGCACCAGCGAGACCGCCGGCATCGTGGTGGCGGCCGACGGCGGCAACTCACGGGTGCGCCGGCAGTACCTGCCGCACGCCCGGCGGGTCGACACCGGCATCACCACGGTGGCCGGCAAGTTCCCGCTCACCGCGCGGACGCGGCGGCTGCTGTCGCCCCGCCTGGTCGACGGGCCCAACAACGTCATCCCGCCGTCGGGCATGGGGCTGTTCTGCGCCCCGCACGACCTGGCCGACGCGCCGGCCACGGGCATCGGGAGCACCGAACAGGAAGGGGCGCTGATGGACAACGGCAGCAGCTACATCCTGTGGGCGGTCGGCGCGGCCCTCGGCCGCTTCCCGGCCGGCCTCTCCGCGATGTCGGGCGGGCAGCTCCGGGACGCCGTCTCGGGCATGATCGCCTCCTGGCATCCCGACCTGCGCCGCCTCGTCGCCGAATCGGACCCGGAGACGGTCTCGCTGCTCCCGATCCGCACCTCCGTCCCTGTAGACGCCTGGCAGCCGTCGAACATCACCCTGCTCGGCGACGCCATCCACAGCATGACCCCGATGCGCGGCATCGGCGCCAACACCGCGCTGCGCGACGCCCGGCTCCTCACCCGGGCGCTCACCGGCGGCGGCGACCCCGTCCGGGCCATCGGCCGCTACGAGGCGGAGATGCGCGCGTACGGGTTCGCCGCCGTGCGCGACTCGCTCCGGGCGGCCGAGCAGTTCGCCGGCGGCGGCCGCCTGGCCCGTCTCGGGTTCAAGACCTTCCTCCGCACCGCCCAGCGCATCCCGTCCCTCAAGGCGAAGGCCTTCTCCTGAACCTGCGAGCTCCTGAACCCGGCGCGGAACGCCGGGGCATGGGGCGGGCTCGGGTAGTCTCCGGGTGACGTGCTGCGTTCGGTCATCCCGGTGGCCGCGCGTACCCCGCAAGATCCCCCATCGCAAGGGGCGGATCGCACTAGCATGGACGTCGTCCTCCTGGCCGGCGAGGGCGATTCGTCGGCCGAAGTGGCCGCTTTGCGACATCCGGTGGTGGTCTTTCGCAGACAGGCCCGCGGCCGGATGACAGCGATCTTCCGCATCGACGGCGGATAAGCCAGTCTGGGGACAGCTTCCGTCGCAACATGAGGAGACCAGTGGCCGATCCCGTCAAGCTAGAAACGCGGGGCAGCGATTTCGCCAGACTCGCCACCAAGATCACCGAAGCCGGGCTCCTGAACCGGCGTCCCGTCTATTACGCGATCAGGATCAGCCTCGTCATGGCGGCCTATCTGGGCGGCTGGGCGCTGTTCGTCTGGGTCGGCGACTCCTGGCTCCAGCTTCTCGTCGCCGTCCTGATGGCCGTGGTCTTCACCCAGATCGGGTTCGTCGCCCACGACATCGGTCACCGGCAGGTCTTCCGGACCCGGCGGGCCAGCGACATCACCGGGCTGCTGGTCGGCAACCTCGCCATCGGGCTGGGCTGGGGGTGGTGGAACACCAAGCACAACCGCCACCACGCCAACCCCAACCACGAGGACCACGACCCCGACGTCTCCCCCGCCGTGATCGTCTGGTCGGAGGACCAGGTGGCCAAGAGCGTCGGGCTGCCCAAGTTCATCGCCAAGCGGCAGGCTTACTGGTTCTTCCCGCTGCTCACGCTGGAGGCGTGGCACCTGCACGTGGCCAGTGTGAAGGCGGTCTTCAAGCCGACCACCAAGCGCCGGGGCACCGAAGGCGCGCTGCTGCTGGTGCACTTCGTGCTCTACTTCGGGCTCGTCTTCGCCGTGCTGCCGTTCTGGATGGCGCTGGCGTTCCTGGTCGTGCACCAGGGGGTCTTCGGGATCTACCTGGGGTGCTCGTTCGCGCCCAACCACAAGGGGATGCCGATCCTGACCGCCGAGGACAAGCTGGACTTCCTGCGCAAGCAGGTGCTCACCTCGCGCAACGTCAAGGGCGGCCTGCTCACCGACGTGGGGCTCGGCCAGCTCAACTACCAGATCGAGCACCACCTGTTCCCCAACATGCCCGCCCCCAACCTGCGCAAGGCGCAGCCGATCGTCCGGCGCTACTGCGAGGAGATCGGGGTCAGCTACCTGGAGACCGGCCTGTTCAAGTCGTACGGCCAGGCCCTCCAGCACCTGCACGAGGTCGGCGCGGCGCTGAGGTGATCAGCCCTGCTCCAGCCGCCGGCGCAGGGTCTCCCTGCGCTGCTCCAGCTCGGCGATGATCTCGGCCTGCTCGTCCGCCTGGGCGATCTGGGCCGAGATCTCGAACTGGTCGGTGGCGCCCATCTCCCGGATCTGGTCGCGCTGATCCTGGTTGTCACGTTTCAGCTTCGCCAGCTCCGCGTCTAGTCTGCGCAGCTCGTCCTCTGTACTCATCCCCCGCATCTACCCAGCTACCGGCTCCGGTCACGTGGCGTACACAATGGGAGGCATGCGGAGGAGCACGCTCATCTCGGTCGTCGTGGTCGCGGCGATGCTGCTGGGCGTGCTCGCCACCTGGATCATCAGGCCCGATCGCCAGCCGAACGTGCTGGACGTGGTGCTGCCGCTGGTCGCGGCGGCCGGGGTGCTGCTGCGCAAGCGCTATCCGGTGGCGGCGCTGGTCGTGGTGTCGGTCGCCGTGGTGGCCTACTACCCGTTCGCCAGGCTCGACGGGCCGCTCATCTTCGTGCCGTTCCTGGTCCTCTACACGGCGGCCGACCACGGGCACCTCATCGCGGCCATCGCGACCGGGGCGGCGTCGCTGCTGCTCATGGGGCTGGGCGAGACCGGTGACGTCAGGCACGTCGACGACAGCGCGCTGGCGATGATCGCGGGCTGGGTCGTGGCGGCCATCGCGGCCGGCAGCGTGAGCCGCAACCGCCGCGCCTACCTGCAGGAGGCCGACCGCCGGGTGCGGGAGGCCGAGCACGGCAGGGAGGAGGAGGCCAGGCGGCGGGCCGGTGAGGAGCGGCTGCGCATCGCCAGGGAGTTGCACGACGTCCTCGGCCACAACGTCTCGTTGATCAACGTGCAGGCCGCGGCGGCGCTGCACGGGCTGAAGAAGCGGCCGGAGGACGCCGAGAGAGCGCTGCGCACGATCAAGGACACCAGCAAGGAGACCCTGCGCGAGCTGCGCACCACGCTGGGCGTGCTGCGCCAGGTGGACGAGGACGCGCCGACCGCGCCCGCCGACAGCCTGGGCCGGATCGACGCGCTGGTGGCGGCGTCCGGGCTGGCCGTGCGGACCGAGCTGTCGGGGCCGCTGGACGGGGTGCCGGTCGAGGTGGACCTCGCGGCGACGCGGATCATCCGCGAGGCACTGACCAACGTGTCCCGGCATTCCGGCACGAAGGAGGCCACGCTCTCCATCAGCAACACGTCCGGAAATATCATGATTCGCGTGGAAGATGACGGACCGGGGGCCGTGTTCACCGAGGGCAGCGGCTACGGCTTGCAGGGCATGCGCGAGCGCGCCACCGCGCTGGGCGGCAGGCTCGACGCCGGACCCCGGCCGCAGGGCGGCTTCCAGGTCGTCGCCGAACTACCGCTGAACGGAGCTACATGATCCGCACGCTGCTCGCCGACGACCAGACGCTGGTACGGGCCGGCTTCCGGTCCATCCTCAGCGACGAGGACGACATCGAGGTGGTCGCCGAGGCGGCCAACGGCGCGCAGGCCGTGGCCAGGACCCGCGAGACCCGGCCAGACGTGGTGCTCATGGACATCCGCATGCCGGAGCTCGACGGCCTGGAGGCCACCCGGCAGATCGTCACCGACCCCCGGCTGGACGAGGTCAAGGTCATCATCCTGACCACGTTCGACCTCGACGACTACGTCTACGGCGCGCTCAGGTCAGGAGCCAGCGGCTTCCTGGTCAAGGACACCGAACCGGCCGAGCTGATCCACGCGGTCCGGGTGGTGGCCAGGGGCGACGCGCTGATCGCGCCGTCGGTCACCCGGCGGCTGATCGCCGAGTTCGCCGGCCGCGTCAAGCGCCCGGAGCCCGGCCCGGAGCTCAACTCGCTCACCGAACGCGAGCGCGAGGTGATGGGACTGGTGGCCGGCGGCCTGTCCAACGACGAGATCGCGGCCCGGCTGGTGCTGAGCCCGGCGACGGCCAAGACGCACGTCAGCCGCATCATGACCAAGCTCGGCGTCCGCGACCGGGCCCAGCTCGTGGTGCTCGCCTACGAGGCCGGCATGATCACCCCGGGGTGGCTTACAACCTGAGGTGTACGGCACTGCCGCTCATGTCACCCCAGATGTACGGCAGGTGCCCGCCTGAGGTGGACGCCCCGGGTGGAGTCGTCACCCGATCCTGCTACGCATGGACACCGTTGAACTGGCCCGGCTGCAGTTCGCGCTCACCGCGGGCGCGCACTTCCTGTTCGTGGCGCTGACACTCGGCCTGGCGACGCTGGTGGCCGTCATCCAGACCCGGGCCACCCTCGGCGGCAGCCCGGTGCACCAGGGGATGACGCGCTTCTGGGGGCAGCTCTACATCATCAACTACGCCATGGGCATCGTCACCGGGCTCGTCATGGAGTTCCAGCTCGGGCTGTCGTGGAGCGGGCTGACGGAGTTCGCGGGCAACGCGTTCGGCTCGGCGCTGGCCCTGGAGACGATGATCGCGTTCTTCGTCGAGGCGACGTTCCTGGGCCTGTGGATCTTCGGCTGGAACAAGCTGAACCGGTGGGCGCACCTGGCGCTGATCTGGGTGGTCACGCTCACCGCGTACGCGTCGGCGTTCTGGATCATGATTTCGAACGGCTTCCTGCAGAACCCGGTCGGCTACCGGCTCGACGGCGGCGTGCTGCACCTGGCGGACTTCGGCGCGATGATCGCCAACCCGGCGGCGCTGGTGGCGTTCGGGCACGTGCTGAGCGGGGCGATGGTGGCCGGCGGGTTCTTCATGGCCGGGGTGAGCGCGTACCACCTGAGCAGGCGGACCGCCGAGCAGGACTTCTTCCGCAAGTCGCTGCGGCTCGGGCTGGGCCTGGCCACGCCCGCGCTGATGGTCACGGCGACGTTCGGCGGCCTGGGGTTCGAGACGATGCAGGTGACCAAGCTCGCCGCGTGGTCCGGCGACCTGGCGGAGGCGCAGGCCGCGATGGTGGCCCAGCACGGGCCCGGCGACTGGCTGCCTCCGGTGTCCTGGGTGCAGTGGGGCGGCAACGGGATGATGGCGCTGTTCGCGCTGATGCTGCTCGTGGCCGCGCCGAGCGCGCTGCTCATGCTGTTCAGGCCGGCGGTACGCGGCTTGCGGGTGTGGCACTGGCTGCTGGTGGCGATGATCCCGGTGCCGTTCGTCACGACGCTGGCGGGGTGGATCTTCCGGGAGATGGGCCGCCAGCCGTGGGCCGTCTACGGGCTGCTGACCACCTCCGAGGCGATGTCGCCGGTGTCGGCGGGGCAGATGCGGTTCTCGGTCATCGCCTTCACCTCGGTGTTCGCCGTACTGATCGTGATCAACTACTGGCTGCTGGCCAGGGCCGCCAAGGCCGGGCCGGGGGCCGTGGCTCTGGGCGACCGGCCCATCGAGACGCCCGCGCCCGTGCTGACCTTCTGAGGAGCCGACATGGAGATCTTCGTTCTCGCCTTCTTCGCGCTCGGCTACCTGGTGCTGGCCGGTGCCGACATCGGGGTCGGCATGCTGCTGCCGTACCTGGGCCGGACGCCGGGCGAGCGGCGGGAGACGATCGCCGCCATCGCGCCGTTCTTCCTGGGCAACGAGGTGTGGCTGGTGGTGACGGCGGGGGTGCTCGCCGGGCTGTTCCCGGCGCTGGAGGCCGAGCTGCTGCACGAGAACTACCCGCTGGTCGTGGTGCTGCTGCTGGCGTGGGTGGTCCGCGACATGGGGCTGTGGCTGCGCGGGCGGGTGCCGGGGCGCGTCTGGCAGGCGGCGTGGGACGGCGCGATCGTCGCCGGGAGCTGGGGGCTGGCGCTGTGCTGGGGAGCGCTGCTCAGCGTCGTGGCGCTGGGCATCCAGGGGCCGCTGCTGGTGCTGCCGGCGCTGGCGCTGACCGCGCTGTTCGGCACGCACGGGCTGGCGTTCGCCGCGCTGCGGCTGCGCGGGGTGCTGCGTGAGCGCGCGGCGCTGCTCTCCGGCGGCGCGGGCGAGTTGCGTACGTTCGCGCTGACGGCGGCGACGCTGGCCACGGTCGGAGCGCTGACGGGGGTGCGGCTGGAGCCGGTGGCCGGAACGTCCGGCGCGCTGCTGGTGCCGGTGAGCCTGGTGATGATCCCGCTGCTGGTGGCGGCGCAGGCGTGGGTGTGGTGGACGTTCCGGCACCGGGTGACGGGGCCGTCGTACCTGTAGAAGCCTCTAGAGGTTGCCGCCGCCGGTGGCGTCCAGCGTGGTGCCGGTCATGAAGCTCGCCTGCGGTGACGCGGCGAAGGCCACCACGTCGGCGATCTCCTCCGGGCGGCCGACCCGGTTGACCGCGTGGTAGCTCGCGGCGTGCGCCTCGCCCTCGGGGTTGTCACGCAGCCAGCTCGCGTTGATGTCGGTGTCGATGATGCCGGGGGCGACGTTGTTGACCGTGATCCCGCGCGGGCCGAGCTGCTTGGCCAGGGCCAGGGTGAACGTCTGTACGGCGCCCTTGGTCATCGAGTACGCGATGGCGTTGGGGAAGGCGATGCGGGTGACGCCGGAGGTGACGTTGACGATGCGGCCGTTGTCGGGGATGAGCGGCAGCAGGCGCTGGGTGAGGAAGAACAGGCCCTTGACGTTGACCGCGAAGTGCCAGTCGAACGATTCGGGCGTCTCGTCCTCGATGTGCCGGTGCACGCTGACGCCCGCGTTGTTGACCAGCACGTCCAGCACGCCTGTCTCCAGCCGGATCCGCTCCACCAGCGCGTCCACCTGGTCGAGGTCGCCCAGGTCGGCCCGGACGGCGAACGCGCTGCCGCCCTGCTCCTCGATAAGCCGGACGACCTCCTTGGCGGCGGCCTCGCCGGCGACGTAGTTCACCGCGACGCGGAAGCCGTCGCGGGCCAGGCGCAGCGCGATCTCACGGCCGATCCCCCTGCTCGCACCGGTGACGAGGGCAGTCTTCATGACGGAACTCTTTCTGTAGTGATCGATACAGAAAGACCATAACATAACGATCGCTATAGAATGAGCGGCATGGCGAGACAACGGGCCTTCGACCGGGACGCGGCACTGCACAGCGCGGTGCTGGCGTTCTGGCGGCACGGCTACGAGGCGACCTCCGTCGCCGAGCTGACCACCGTCATGGGCATCAGGCCCCCGAGCCTGTACGCCGCGTTCGGGGACAAGCGGCGGCTGTTCGAGGAGGTGCTGCGGCACTACCAGGTGAGCTACGGGGCGTTCGCCACCAGGGCGCTGGCCGAGGAGCCGACCGGACGGCAGGCGATCGGGCGGCTGTTGCACGAGGCGGCCACCGAATACACCGCCCCTGAGCATCCGCCCGGCTGCCTGGTCATCTCGGCGGCGGTCAACTGCGGGCCGGAGTCGGCCGAGGTGGAGGAGCTGCTGCGGAGGCAGCGCGAACGGTCGAAGGCGGCCATCCGGGCACGGTTCGACGACGACGCGGCGGCCGGCCTGCTGCCCCCGGGCACCGACACGGCCGAGCTGGCCACCTTCTACGCGGCGGTGATCCAGGGCATGTCCACCCAGGCCCGCGACGGAGCCGGCCGCGAGGCGCTGGAAGGCGTGGCCGCGCTCGCCATGCGGGCCTGGCCCGTCACCGCGCCTTGACGGAGGCGTCCTCCGGGGCCACCTCGGGGGACGACACCCGCAGCCAGCGGCAGCCGTACGGCTCCATGGGCAGCCGCACCCGGCCCGACCTGGGCACTTCCACCGTGCCGTCGACCAGCAGGTCGGTGAGCAGGCAGCTCTCCAGACCGGCCAGGTCCAGCTCGGCGTCGCACTCCCGGTCGGCCAGGTTGTGCACGGCCACGACCGTGGCCCCGTCGGCGTCGCACCGGTGCGCCAGCACCGCCGGGTCCCCGGCGTCCAGCACCGTGTGATCGCCCCAGGCCAGCTCCAGCGACTCCCGGTAGCGCTCGATGAGCAACTGGATCCAGCGCAGCAACGAGTCGTTGTCGCGCTTCTGGTCGGCCACGTTCGGCCCTTCGGGCATGGCGCGCACCGGCCTTTCCGCGCGGGTGAAGCCGCCCTCCCGCGACCAGCGCATGGGGCTGCGCACCGCCATCCGGCCCTCCGCCGACAGGTCCTCTCCCATGCCGATCTCCTCCCCGTAGAAGATCACCGGTGTGCCGGGCAGCGAGAACAGCATGCTGTAGGCCAGCTTGACCCGCCGCAGGTCGCCGCCGAGCATGGGCGGCAGCCGCCGGCGCAGACCCCGGCCGAAGATCTGCATGTGCTTCTCCGGGCCGAACTCCGCGAAGATCTCCTGGCGCTCCTCCTCGGTGAGCTTGTCCAGCGTCAGCTCGTCGTGGTTGCGCAGGAACATCGCCCACTGGCAGTCCTTGGGCGGCGCCGGCCGCTCGCGCAGCGCGGAGGCCAGCGGCCCGGCCTCCCGCCTGGCCAGCGACAGCCAGGCGCGCTGCATGGCGACGAAGTCGAAGCACATGCTGAGCTGGTCGCCCAGCCCCTCGCCGAAATAGCTGAGGAGCTGGTCGTACTCCAGGTTGACCTCGCCGAGCAGGACCGAGTCGCCCTGGCGCCGGGTCATGAACGCGCGCAGCTCGGCCAGGAAGTCGTGCGGGTCGGCCAGCTCCGGTGAGACGTTCTCGATGAGGAAAGGCACCGCGTCCACCCGGAACCCCGAGAGCCCGAGCTCCATCCAGAAGCCCAGCACCTTGGTGATCTCGTCGCGGACGTCCGGGTTGGCCACGTTCAGGTCCGGCTGGTGGCGGTAGAAGGTGTGCAGGTAGTACTGGCCGGTGCGCTCGTCGTGCTCCCAGACGCTGTCCTCCTTGTCGGGGAAGACGACCTCCTTGGGGTTCGGCTCGGGCGTGTCGGACCAGACGTACCAGTCGCGTTTCGGCGAGTCGCGGCCGGAGCGCGACTCCACGAACCACGGATGCCGGTCGGAGGTGTGGTTGACGACGAGGTCGGCGATGACGCGCAGGCCGCGGTCGTGGGCGGTGCGCATGAACTCCACGAAGTCGCCCAGCGTGCCGAGCCTGGGATCGACGCTGTAGAAGTCGGTGACGTCGTAGCCGTCGTCCTTGTTGGGCGTCGGGTAGAACGGCATCAGCCACAGACAGGTGATCCCGAGGCCCGCGAGATAGTCGATCTCCTGCGTGAGCCCCCTGAAGTCGCCGATGCCGTCCCCGTTGCCGTCCTTGAACGTCTCCACGTCCAGGCAGTAGATGACGGCGTTCTTCCACCACAGGTCGCTGGTGTAGGTCATTCGCATGGGGCCCCTGCTACCCCCAAAAAGGGTTAAAGAAGCGTCCCGCCCGTCACCTCGAACCGGCCGAGGGCGTCGTCGATGGCCGCCAGCGTGTCGGCGTGCAGCGTGATGTCCGCGGCCTCCACGTTCTCCCTGATGTGCGAAGGGGTACGGCTGCCGGGGATGGCCACCACGTGGTCGTCCTGGTGCAGCAGCCAGGCCAGGGCGAGCTGGGCCGGGGTGATGCCGAGCCGGTCGGCCAGCCCGCGGATCGGCGCGTAGCGGTCGTTGTTGGCGGCCAGGTTCTCGGCGGAGAAGCGCGGCGCGTTGTGCCGGAAGTCGCCCTCGCCGAGCTGCTGGACGGTCCCGGTGAGGAACCCGTTGCCCAGCGGGCTCCACGCCACGATCCCCACCCCGAGCTCGCCCGCGGCCTCCAGCAGCAGCGGGTCGATCGGCCGCCACATGGACCACTCGTTCTGCACGGCCGCCACCGGGTGCACGGCGTGTGCCCGGCGCAACTGCGCGGCCGTCACGTTGGACAGGCCCAGATGCCTGACCAGGCCGTCCTTGACCAGCTCGGCCATCGCCCCGACGGTGTCCTCGACGGGCACGCCGGGGTCGGCGTAGTGCAGGTAGTACAGGTCGATCACGTCGGTGCCCAGGTTGCGCAGGCTCGCCTCCGCGTAGCGCCGCACCAGCCGGGGCTCGGCGTTCACCCGCAGCTCGCCGAACTTGTAGCCGACCGGCTGCGCGCGGCTGTCCTCGCCTTCGGGTACGGCCAGGCCGAACTTCGTGGCGACGACCACCTCGTCCCTGCGGCCCTTGATCGCCCGGCCGACCAGGCGTTCGTTCTGCCCGTCCGGGCCGTAGGCGTCACTGGTGTCCACGTGGGTCGCGCCCGCGTCCAGCGCCGCCAGGATGGCCGTCTCCCCCCGGGCCTCGTCGATGTCGCCGTAGATACCGGGCGACAGCACCATCGCGCCGTAGCCGAGTGCCGGAACCGTCAAACCGCCGAGTTCACGTGTCTTCATACCGCCGATCCTGCTGCGCGGCGTGGCGTCCCGTCCAAGACCCTTTGCTATAACCATCAGCTATGGACGTGCATTTGCGAGATCTGCGCTACTTCGTGGCGGTCGCCGAGGAACTGAACGTGACCCGGGCGGCCGAGCGGCTGTTCGTCTCGCAGCCAGCGCTGTCCAAACAGCTCCGGGCGCTCGAACGGCAGCTCGGCTGCACGCTGTTCGACCGGGGGCCCGGCGGCGTCACGCTCACCCGGCAGGGCGCGGCGCTGCTGCCCGTCGCCGCCGACCTGCTCGACCGGTGGAACGCCGGCTACGAGACCGCGAGGGCCGCCGCCCCCACCGGCACGCTGGTCATCGGCCTGCAGACGGCCGTGGGCCGGGGCCTGCAACAGGAGGCGCTGCGCCGCTTCCGCGCCGCCATGCCCGGCTGGGAGGTGGCGCTGCGCCTGGTGAACTGGCACGATCCCAGCGGCGGCCTGGCCGACGGCAGCTCCGACGTGGCCTTCCTCTGGCTGCCCACCCCGCCCGGCCTGGAGACGCACGTGCTGGTCACCGAGCGCCGGTGCGTGGTCCTGCCCGCCGACCACCCGCTCGCCGCCCTGGAGGAGGTCCCGTTCGACCGGCTGCGCGACGAACCCTTCATCGCGCTGCCCGCCGCCGCCGGGCCGCTGCGCGACTTCTGGCTCGGCCGCGACGCCCGCGACGACGAACCCGTCGTCGGCGTCACCGCGAGCACCCCCGAGGAGGTGTTCGAGGCCGTGACCGGCGGTCTCGGCGTCGTGCTCGTCGCCGAGGGCAACGCCCAGCTCTACAAACGGCCCGGCATGCTCTACCGCCCCGTCACCGGCCTGCCGCCCGGCCGCCTCGCCATCGCCTGGCGGTCCGGCAACCGCAGCCCGCAAGTCACGACGTTCATCGACGCACTCCGGCAAATCGCCACTAAGGTCTGACCCATGAGCGACTACGCGATCACCTTCGACCTGATCGACTCCGACAACGACGGCCGCATCTCGGCCGTGGAGCTGGTGCGGCTGATGGAAGTGCTCGGCCAGCCCATCACCCTGGAAGCCGCTCAGGCGGGCGTGCAGCGGCTCGACAAGGACGGCGACGGGCTGATCGACGTCGAGGAGTTCGGCAGCTTCCTCAAGCCGTGACCGTCCCCGCGGGCGCGGTGGAGTGCGGGTACGGGCTCGACATCGTGTCGAAGTAGCCCTCCGGGTCCCCCTCCAGGTAGTCGGGCAGGTTGTCCAGGAAGGCACGCAGCGGCGGATACTGGTTGTGCAGGTCCAGGTCTTCCCGGGAGCGCCAGATCTCGTAGAGGAAGAACCGGCCGTCCTCTTGCTCGTGCAGGTGATATTGCAGGTTGCCGGGCTCGCCACGGGTGGGCTCCACGAGCGACATGAGGATCCGCCGGACCTCGTCCTTGCGTTCCGGCCGGGGGCGAAGGAACCCGTACAGGGAAATCGGTGTCATGCCCGCAACGTTAGGATCTCCAACGGTGTGAGGTTCAAGGTGAGGTAGGTCACGTGAAGATCGGGGATCTGGCGCGCGTCACCGGCGTCAACGTACGCCTGCTGCGCTACTACGAGGACCAGGGGCTGCTGGAGTCGGCCAGGACGGACGGCGGGCACCGCACCTACGCGGCCGACGCGCCTGCCAGGGTGGCGCAGATCCGGGCCCTGCTGGGCGCGGGGCTGCCGACGAAGGTCATCCGCGACGTCATGCCGTGCTTCCTGGACGACGGGGTGGGGCTCCAGGCGTGCGTGCTCGATCACGTGCGGAGCCACCTGGCCGACCTCGACCAGCGCATCGACGAGCTTCAGGACGCGCGGGTGGCGCTCAACGACCTGCTGGACCGGTCGCTGAGCGCCATTGCGTAGCCGGGCGGCCCCTGCCGTCAGAGGGCGCTGTGGAGATACAGCTGCCCGAAGACCTGCGAGAGGTTCTTCAGGTCCGTGGCCGCGTCCACTTCCGGGGCGGCCGGGTTGTACAGGGTGGCCAGCCTCGGCCGCACCGAGGTGAGCTTCTTGAGCTCGTCCCAGGTGGCGTTCGCGGCCCACTTCTCGCCGTACGCCCGGTTCACCTGGCCCTGGTCGTTCTGCCAGCGGGTCCAGAGGGTGACGGTCTCGGCGGCGTCGGCCTGGAGGGGGGCGGCGATGCGGTCGGTGATGGACTGGGCGGTCTGCTCGGCGTTGAGCTGGGCGGCACCGGGGGCGGCGAAGCCGGCGTCCTCGGCGGCGATCTGGCCGTAGGCGTCCCAGGCGCGGGCGCGGACCTGGATCCACTGGTTGCGCTGGGCGTCGGCGGCGGAGATCTGCCAGGTGGCGTACTCGGTGGCCAGGTGGCCGCCGTCGAGGGCGAGCTGGTCGACGAGGCCCTTGGAGAGCCAGCCGCCGACGCGCTCGGGGTCGAGCAGCGGATACTTCTTGGTCAGCTCGGTCTTGCACGCGTCGTCGCCGCCGCAGCCGAGGGCGGGCACGACGGTGTGGACGGCGAGCTTCTTGCCGGGGGCGGCGTTGCGCAGGGCGGTGGCGGCCTCGGTGAGGAAGGCGTCGATCTCGTCGGCGGTCTCGAACGTGTCGTTGGCGCCGAGCTGGGAGCTGAACCGCACGCCCACGACGCCGGGCTGGACGGCGAGTGCGGCGACCTGCTTGGCGGCCTCGGCGAGCTTGCCGGCCTTGTAGTCGTCGGCCAGTTCGGCGTCGATCCAGATCCGCATGCCGGTGGCGGCGGCGGTCTTGACGGCCTGCCCGGCGGGGCTCTCGGCGGCCTGCTTGGCCTGGGCCGGGGTGATGTGGTCGGGGTCGACGTAGCAGGGCTCGGTGCCCTCGCACTCGGGGGTGCCGCCGTCCTCGGCGTCGTCGGGGAGGGGGTCGTCGATGTCGTGCATCTCGCCGTCGCCCTCGCCGCCGCCGGGGCAGACGTTGCCCGGCTGGGTGCAGTCGACGGTGCCCTCGTCCATGGGGCCGGTCTCCCCCATGTTCCGGCCGTCGTTGTCGAGCCAGAACCTGGCGATGTCGGCGGCCTCCTCGGGCGTGGCCAGCCAGGTGCAGACGACGAAGGCGGGGGTGTCGTCGTCCATCAGGTCGTTGCAGCTGCGCGGGTCGTCCGCCGACCACGCGGGGACGCCGATGCCGAGCAGTGACAGGGTCAGTCCGATGACGAAGATCTGCCTCAGTCTCATGGCGCCTTCCGAGGGGGGTGATCGCCGGGCATATCGCACAATATCGGCAGGATCAGTATCGTTCAATGACATCAGGGGGTGCTTTACCGCCGTCCTCCACGACGAGTGCGGGGCGGAGCAAGGGGGACGAAGCGGTGCTCGGGGATCTCGCGCTGCTCCGGGACCGCCGGTTCGCGTTACTGCTGTCGGCCCGCACGATCTCGGTGCTGGGCAGCGCGTTCGCGCCCGTGGCGCTGGCGTTCGGGGTGTTGCGCCTGCCCGGCGCGACCGCCACGACGCTGTCGGTGGTGCTCACCGCGCAGGCACTTCCGACGGTGCTGTTCCTGCTGTTCGGCGGGGTGATCGCGGACCGGCTGCCCCGCAACCGGGTGATGATGGCCGGCGAGTGGGTGAACGCCGCCGGATTCGGCGCGCTGGCGGCGATGATGCTGACCGGCTGGACGCCGCTGCCTCTCATGGCGGCGGCCGCGGCGGTCACCGGCGTGGCCATCGCCGTGCTCTTCCCGGCGCTGACCGGCATCATCCCCGAGGTGGTGCCGCTGGAGCGGCTGCAGGCCGGCAACGCGCTGCTGGGCCTGGGCGCGAACGTCTCCCGGGTGGCGGGCGCGGTCCTCGGCGGCGGCACGGTGGTGCTGCTCGGCGGCGGCTGGGCGCTGGCGGTGAGCGCCGGGCTGTTCGCGCTGGCCGGGGTGCTCATCGCGGCGCTGCGGGTGACCCGGTCGGAACGTTCCGGCAGCGGTGACTCGGTGCTGGCGGAACTGCGCGACGGGTGGCGCGAGTTCAGCTCCCGGCAGTGGATCTGGGTGGTGGTGGCGCAGTTCTCCGTGCTGGTGATGGCGATCCAGGCCGGTCACGGGGTGCTCGGCCCGCTGCTGGCCGAGCAGAGCCTCGGCGGGGCGGCGGCCTGGTCGGCGTTCCTGGCGGGGGAGGGCGTGGGCACGATCGCCGGGGTCGTGGTGTCGCTGCGGCTGCGGCCGCGCCGCCCGATCCTGCTCGGCACCCTGTGCTGCCTGCCGGTCGCGCTGCCGTACTTCCTGCTCGGGGCGCAGGCCCCGCTGTGGGCGAGCGTGGCGGGCGCGTTCCTGCTGGGCGTCTGCTTCGACGTGTTCGGGGTGCTGTGGCAGACGACCATGCAGCGGGAGATCCCGCCGGCCTCGCTGTCGCGGGTGAGCTCGTACGACGCGCTGGGGTCGCTGATGTTCGGGCCGATCGGGATCATGCTGGCGGGACCGGTGGCCGAGCGGGTGGGCGCGCCGGGGGCGCTGATCGGCTGCGGGCTCCTGGTGCTGCTGTCCACGTGCGCCGCGCTGCTCTCCCCCGGGGTGCGCAACCTGCGCGCCCCGGAGCACGCCTCACGTCGACCCGCTGGTACGCAGGCCGCGTGACGGGACCCGTTCGCGCAGGCCGAAACGGGCCTCCGGGGCGTGGTCGCCGTCGAGCACGCCGGCCACGTAGCCGGCCAGCGCCGGAGCGTGCTTGAACCCGTGGCCGGAGTCGCCGCCCAGCAGCCACACGCCGGGCGACACCTCGGCGATGATCCACTCGGCGTCGGGCGTGAGCGCGTACTGGCAGACCTGGCTGAACAGCACCGGCGCCGACACCAGCGACGGGAAGCGGCGGCCGAGGTAGGCGCGGGCGTTCGCGACGCTGGCCTCGTCCACGACGCGCTCGCCGTGCTCGGGCTCGTACGGCCGGCCCTCGGCGTCGGAGGTGGCCTTCATGCCCGCGCCGTCCACGTCGCCGTGGCCGTAGGCGGACGCGCCGTGGTCCACCCAGGCGGGGGTGCCGGGCGTGGTCCAGGCGGCGGGCACGGCGAAGTGCAGCGTGTCCTGCTTGGTCACGGTCATCGGCACCTCGAACAGCTCGGGCAGCCAGGCGCCGCAGGCCCACACCACGCGGTCGGCGGTCAGCACGTCGCCGCCCACCCGGACGCCGCCCGGGGCGGGCACGGCGCGGGCGCGGACCAGGCGGACGCCGGCCGACACGGCGAGCGCGGCGGTGACCTGGGTGGCGCGGCGGGCCCGCAGCACGCCCGCGTGCGGCTCCCAGAGCAGGAAGCTGAGGTCGTCGCCGCGGAACTCGGGGAAGAACCGGGCGCCGTCGGCCGGGTCCAGCACCTCACACGGGATGTCGAGATTTTTCAGGACCTGGGCGCTGGCGTTCTCCCATCCGTCCGGCGTCCCGGCGAACCACACCATGCCCGCCTCGTGGAAGAGCGGCTCCCCGGCCCGCTCCTCCAGCCGCCGCCAGCCGTCCCGCGCCCGCCAGGCCATCCGGGCGTACCACTCCTCGGTTCCGTGCGCGCAGCGCAGCAGCCGGGTCTCACCCGCGCTCGCCTGCCGCACGTGCCCGGGGGTGTGCTGCTCGACCAGCGTCACCGCCCAGCCGGTTTCGGCCAGCCGCAAGGCCAGCGATGATCCCCATATCCCCGCCCCGACCACAATGACCGATTTCATGGGATTACCGTGACCGGAAAGCCGGTCCCGCCGCAAGGGTCAGACCACGATGAGTGTGACCACCACGCCCGCGCAGTTGCCGGCCACGCAGATCCGCACCGGCACCCGCGAGACCCCCGCGACCTTCGGCACGCCGCCGATGTTGCCGTCGGGACCGATGCTCACCCCGTCGGGCAGCGTCTCGTAGTCGGTCACGCTGACGGTCGGCAGCACTCCCGACGGCCCGCCCTTGATCTCGATCTGCCCGGTCAGGGGCCTGCCGGCCGAGCCGGGGAAGGTGAGCACGCCGGCGTCCCACGGCACGTTGCGCAGCACCACGAACGTGACGCGCTCCTCGGTGCAGCTCTGGCCGGCGCAGAGCTGGACCCGGCCCGCGTACGTGCCCGCGCGGTCGGGCGTGCCGTACAGCCTGCCGCCGGCGTCCACCCCGATGCCGGGCGCGAGCTCGGCGGCGGCGCGGAAGGCGACGCCCTTCTCGACGGGCAGCAGCTGGCGCGCCACCTCGATGCCCTCGGTGACGTAGAAGGTGTCCTCCACGAGCCGGTCGGACGGGGTCGCCAGCGGCATCCCCCGGGCCATGTAGATCGCGTGCGCGCCGTCGGAGGGAATGGCGGGAAGCAACGCGCACATGGCCAACCCGGCAACCAGGAGAATCCACGTTGACCGCATTTTTACCCCCCGGTGCTTCTGTTCCGGTACGTACCCCTTTAATCGCGTTGCGTCACCTTCAGCTCACGCATAGATAATCGACCCCATGGCCGCTGAATCCGCCCAGACCCTCGAACGCGGGCTGCGCCTGCTGCGCCTGCTCGCCGACGGCAAGGGCGGCCGGACGCCCACCGAGCTGAGCGCCGAGCTGTCGCTGAGCCGGCCCGTGGTCTACCGCCTGCTGACCACGCTGCTCACCGAGGGGTTCGTGCGCCGCGACGCCGAGGGGCGGGTGCACCTCGGGTTCGGCCTGCTCGTGCTGGCGCAGGCCGTGCAGCCGTTGCTGCGCGCCGCCGCGCTGCCGACGCTGCGGCGGCTGGCCGAGCAGGTGGGCGCGACCGCGCACCTGACCGTGGCCGAGGGCGACGACGGGCTGGCGGTGGCCGTGGTCGAGCCGTCGTGGACCGACATGCACGTGGCCTACCGCGAGGGCTCGCGCCATCCGCTGGCGAAAGGCGCGGCGGGGCGGGCGATCCTGGCCGCGCGCGAGGGCCGGGCCGATTATCTCGTCACCGAGGGGCAGTTGCAGGAGGGCGCGCGGGGGATGGCGGCGCCGGTGACGGGGCTGCCCTGGCTGGAGGCCTCCGTCGGGGTGGTCACGTTCGGGCCGCTGGCCGACTCCACCGGCGCGCGGGTGGTCGAGGCGGCCGCCGAGCTCGCCGACGCCCTGGCTTGACATCTCCGGGGCGATGGCGGACGGTTGTTACACATAAAGGACACATGCGTCCGTTAAGCGGACAGTCTGTGGAGGGGCGGATGCCGTACTACCGCGTCGTGGGAGAGGTGCCCCGCAAGCGCCACGTCCAGTTCAGGCGGCCCGACGGCGGGCTCTACGCCGAGGAGCTGATGGGCGAGGAAGGCTTCTCGTCCGACTCCTCGCTGCTCTACCACCGGCACCTGCCGACCGCCATCGTCAAGGCCGAGGCCGTCACGCCCGAGATCAGCACCCGGCTGGAGCCCAACCTGCCGCTGTCGCCGCGCCACTTCCGCACCCAGCAGCTCGCCAGCGCCGGCGACCTGGTGTCCGGGCGCGTCCTGCTGGCGGGCAACGGCGACGTCCGGTTGTCGTACGCCACCAGCGACCGGCCCAGTGAGCTCTACCGCAACTCGATGGGCGACGAGTGCGTGTACGTCCAGGCCGGCCACGCCCGGTTCGAGTCCACGTACGGGGTGATCGAGGCCGGGCCGGGTGACTACGTCGTCATCCCGACCGGCACCATCCACCGCTGGGTGCCCGACGGGCCGGTCAACGTGCTGGCCATCGAGGCGTCCGGGCACATCAGGCCACCCAAGCGCTACCTGTCGCAGCACGGGCAGTTCCTGGAGCACGCCCCCTACTGCGAGCGCGACCTGCGCGCCCCCGCCGAGCCGCTGACGGTCGAGGGCGAGGAGGTGCCGGTGCTGGTCCGCACCCGGGGCGGGCTGACCAGGCTGGTCTACCGCAACCACCCGTTCGACGTGGTCGGCTGGGACGGCTGTCTCTATCCGTACGCGTTCAACATCGACGACTTCGAGCCCGTGGTGAAGAAGACGCACGCGCCGCCGCCGGTCCACCAGACCTTCGAAGGCCCGGGGTTCGTCGTGTGCTCGTTCTGCCCGCGGCCGCTCGACTTCCATCCCGAGTCTGTGCCGATCCCCTACAACCACCACAACGTGGACTCCGACGAGTTCATGTTCTACGTGGGCGGCGACTACTCCGCACGCAAGGGCTCCGGCATCGACGTGGGCTCGATCTCGCTGCATCCCGCCGGGTTCACGCACGGGCCGCAGCCCGGCGCGGTCGAGGCCGTCATCGACGCCGTCGCCAAGGGCGTCACGACCACCAGCGAGATGGCCGTGATGGTCGACACCTTCCGCCCGCTCGACCTCGGGCAGGGCGCACTGTCCTGCGAGGACCCCGGATACGCCTGGACCTGGTCACGATGACGCTCTTCACCGCACTCGTCGACGACGCGGGCCTGTTCCCGCCGACGTCGCTGCACATGTCCGAAGCCCTGGCCCGCACCAAGCGCGGCGTGGACCAGGGCGTCGAGGTGCTCACCCACCGGTTCCTGTGCCCGGCCAGCCGGCTGGACCGGCTGCGGGCCGAGGACTGGCTGCCGCCCCGGATCGGGCTGATCATGGACACGCCCGAGCCGCCGCCCTTCGACGACCTGCCCGTCGACTTCGTCGAGACCAGGCTGCCCGCCGAACGCACCGTCGAGGACCTGGCCCACGAACTGGACCTGCCGTCGGAGCTGCGGCTGTTCGTCGAGGTGCCGCCGCGCAAGTACATCCCGGACGTGCCCGCCGGGGTGGGACTCAAGGTCCGCTGCGGCGGCGAGTCGGCCGACGCGTTCCCGGCGGTGGAACATCTCGCCGCGTTCATCCGGTTCTGCGTCGACAACGACATCCCGTTCAAGGCGACCGCCGGCCTGCACCATGCCGTACGGCACTTCGACCCGTCGCTGGGCGTGGACCGCTACGGCTTCCTCAACCTGGTGCTGGCCGTGTGCGAAGCCGTCGAACGGCGCGACCCGGCGCCCGTGCTGCGCTCCACCGACGTGGGCCAGCTCGTGCGGCTCGCCCGGAACGTACCGGAGGAGACCGCGAAGCGGGCCAGGCACCTGCTGGTGAGCTACGGCTCGTGCAGCACCGCCACGCCCGTCGACGACCTGCGGGCGCTGGGACTGATCGAGGAGGAAGCGTGAGCTGGGGAGTCGACAACCTGCCCTACGGGGTGTTCTCCCGGCACGGCGAGGCGCCCCGGGTGGGCGTGAGATACGGCGACCGGGTGCTCGATCTGGCGGCCGCGCTGCACGACGAGGTGTTCGCGGCGCCCTCGCTCAACCCGTTCATGGCCCGTGGGCGCGGCGCCTGGCACGACACCCGCACGCTCATCCGCAACAAGCTCACCGGCGACCTGGCCATCACCGAGCCGCACCTGATCCCGCTCGACCAGGTGGAGCTGCACCTGCCGTTCGAGGTGGCCGACTACGTGGACTTCTACTGCTCGATGGAGCACGCGGGCAACCTGGGCCGGATCTTCCGGCCCGGCAGCGAGCCGCTGCTGCCCAACTGGCGGCACCTGCCCGTCGGCTACCACGGCAGGGCCGGCACCGTCGTGGTGTCCGGCACCCCCGTCAGGCGGCCGCACGGGCAGCTCGCCGCCGGGGCGTTCGGCCCGACCGCCAAGCTCGACATCGAGGCGGAGCTGGGGTTCGTGGTGGGCGTGCCGGGCACCGGCGACTTCGAGGACCACGTGTTCGGGGTGACGCTGGTCAACGACTGGACCGCGCGCGACATCCAGGCGTGGGAGTACGTGCCGCTCGGGCCGTTCCTGGGCAAGTCGTTCGCCACCTCGATCTCGCCGTGGATCACGCCGCTGGAGGCGCTGCCGAGGATCCCCGGGCGCGTCCAGGACCCGGAGCCGCTCGGCTACCTGCGCCGGCGGGCCGACTGGGGGCTCGACCTGACGCTGGAGGTCCGGCTCAACGGCGAGGTCGTCTCCCGCCCGCCGTACCGGGACATGTACTGGACGCCGGACCAGATGCTCGCGCACCTGGTCTCGGGCGGCACGCCGCTGCGCACCGGCGACCTGTTCGCCAGCGGCACCGTCTCCGGCGGGCAGGTGGACGAGCGCGGCTCGCTCATCGAGATCACCTGGAACGGCACCGACCCGCTCAAGCTCGCCGGCGGCGACACCCGGACGTTCCTCCAGGACGGCGACACCGTGACCATCAGCGCCACGGCGGGCGACCTCTCCCTGGGGGAGGTAACCGGAACTGTCGGATAAGTGACTCGGCGTGCTTGACTCATGACTCCCCGCTACCCTTGAGGCTCCCCGGTCTCAGGAAAGCAGGAGTGTCATGCTGCGGCGTGCCGCGACGATCTGCCTGGCCGTGCTGCTCGCCGCAGCCGGCTGCGGCTCGGCGGAGACCCCGCCACCCCGCCCGCCGGTCGTGCATGTCTCCCCCGCCTTCGACACCAAACGCGCCCGTCCCGACCAGGGCCTGGTCGTCAGCGCCCGCGGCGGCACGCTCAGCCAGGTGCTGGCGTACGTGTCGGGCATGCCCGTGCGCGGCACGCTCGACGCCACCCGCACCACCTGGCGCTCCGCCTGGACCCTGAAGCCCGGCGCCGAATACACGGTGACCGTCAAGGCGGCCGGCGCCGGCGGCCCCTCGACGGTGGCCATGGGCCGCTTCCGCACCCGCCAGGCCGCGCGCGCCTTCGGCCTGGCCGCCACCACGCCGCAGCCCGGCGAGACCGTCGGCGTCGGCATGCCGGTCATCCTCGACTTCGACACGCCCGTGCGCGACCGGGCCGCCGTCGAGCGCGCGCTGGAGGTCAGCGCCGAGCCGCCCGTCGAAGGCGCCTGGCGGTGGACCGGCGACACCCAGGCGGTCTACCGCCCCCGGCGCTTCTGGCGGCCCCGGCAGCGGGTCACGGTCACCGCCCACCTGGCCGGCGTCCGCCTGGCCCCCGGCGTCTACGGCGTCAGCGACCAGACCTTCGCCTTCACCGTGGGTCGCGCCCAGACCAGCACCATCGACACCCGCGCCCACCAGATGACCGTCCGGCGCGACGGCCGGATCGTGCAGCGCATGGCCATCAGCGCCGGGATGGCCACCACCCGCGAATACACCACGACCAGCGGCATCCACCTGACCATGGACAAGGGCAACCCGGTGCGCATGGTCTCGCCCGGCCGCTCCGAAGGCGACCCCGACTACTACGACATCATGATCGACCACGCCGTCCGCATCTCCAACAGCGGCGAGTACGTGCACGCCAAGGACAACGTGTGGGCCCAGGGCCGGGCCAACGTCAGCCACGGCTGCATCAACGCCCGCCCCGACCAGGCCGCCTGGTTCTACGACGGCTCACTGCGCGGCGACCCCGTGACGATCACCGGCACCGACCGCGCGCTCGAATGGGACAACGGATGGGGCTACTGGCAACTCCCGTGGGAGCAGTGGCTGCGTGGAAGCGCCCTCCGTTCCGGTCCGCCCCTGCCGTAGCGCTGCTTCCGGCATTACGGTGGAACAGGGGGGAACCGGTGCCCCACACAGGCCCGTTGTCCCTATAGGAGGGCCGGAGCATGGATGAATGGATCATCTGGATTATCCTCGCAGTCGTCCTCGGTGTGGCCGAGATCTTCACGCTCACCGCGGCACTCGGCCTGCTCGGCGTCGCCTCCCTGCTGACCGCGGCGGGCGCGGCCCTCGGCCTGCCCGTCCCTCTGCAACTGCTGCTGTTCGCCCTCTCGTCCGCGGCCGGCCTCGTCGTCATCCGGCCGATCGCCAAACGCCACATCCGCGAGCCCCAGCTACGCCGCTTCGGCGTCGAAGCGCTCGTGGGCAAGCCCGCCTATGTGGTCTCCGAAGTCACCGGACGAGACGGCCGGATCCGCCTCGCCGGCGAGGAGTGGTCGGCCCGCGCCTACGACGAGACCCTTGTGATCCCCACCGGCGCCACCGTCGATGTCATCGAGATCGAAGGTGCCACCGCCCTCGTATATCCCCGGGAGTGAGCCATGGATCCGCTGTTGCTAGTCGGCCTGTTCGTCATACTCTTCGCGGTGTTCACCGTGCTCAAGGCCGTGCGGATCATCCCGCAGGCCCGGGCCCGCAACGTCGAGCGCCTCGGCCGTTACCACCGCACGCTCAAGCCGGGCCTCAACTTCGTCATCCCGTACGTGGACCGCGTCTATCCGGTGATCGACCTGCGCGAGCAGGTGGTGTCGTTCCGCCCCCAGCCGGTCATCACCGAGGACAACCTGGTCGTCGAGATCGACACCGTCCTCTACTTCCAGGTCACCGACCCGCGCGCCGCCGCCTACGAGATCGCCAACTACATCCAGGCCGTCGAACAGCTCACGGTCACCACCCTGCGTAACGTCGTCGGCTCCATGGACCTGGAGAAGACGCTGACCTCCCGCGACACCATCAACAGCCAGCTGCGCGGCGTCCTGGACGAGGCGACCGGCAAATGGGGCATCCGGGTCAACCGGGTCGAGATCAAGGCCATCGACCCGCCCAAGACCATCAAGGACGCGATGGAGAAGCAGATGCGCGCCGAACGGGACAAGCGCGCCGCCATCCTCAACGCCGAGGGCCAGCGCCAGTCGCAGATCCTCACCGCCGAAGGTGACAAGCAGAGCAGCATCCTGCGCGCCGAGGGCCAGCGCGCCGCCGCCATCCTCCAGGCCGAAGGCGAGTCGCGCGCCATCGACCAGGTCTTCCAGGCCGTCCACCGCAACGACCCCGATCCCAAGCTGCTGGCCTACCAGTATCTGCAGGTGCTGCCGCAGCTCGCGCAGGGCGAGGGCAACACGTTCTGGGTCATCCCCAGCGAGGTCACCTCGGCCCTGCAGGGCGTGTCGAAGGCCTTCACCGAGGCGCTGCCCCGCTCGACCGCCACCCGCGAGGAGGCGCCGGAGACGTCGGCCATGGACGAGGAGATCGCCAAGGCGTCGGAAGCCGCGGCCGAGGCCGTCGCCGACGCCCAGGACGCCGAGAGCCCCAACGGCCCCCGCCAGCTCACCCAGGGCGCCCAGCAGCCGTCGCCCTTCCCTGGCCTGGACCGCGACGACGCCGCGGCCGCCGACCCGGACAGACAGCACCGCGAGCCGGGACGCTGACCGCCCGTGCCCGCCGCACCGGACGGTGCGGCGGGTCCTGTGGGAGGGATCAGCTCTGCGGGGGGCCGAGGGGGGCCTGGTCGCTGTCGATGAGGTCGCAGGGGGCGACCGGGCCGGTGGACAGGCCGACCCAGATGCCCGCCACCCGTTCGTCGGCCGACACGCTGAACTCCAGCACCGCCGTCTGCCCCGGCTTCACCGCGCCGGGGTCGATCACGTACCCGGGCTCGGTGGGGGGCCAGATGAAGAACGGCCGGCCGTCGGCGGGGTTCCTGACCTCCTCGCGGGGCAGGAAGTCGCCGCGCGGCTGGGTGGCGCAGCGCTTGCCCGTCGGGATGTAGTCGACCACCGCGTTCACGCCCATCGAGCGCAGCGTGCTCTCCAGGCCGTCGGGGTCCTTGGCCTGGGCGATGGTGATGGTCAGGGTGCCGTCGGGGTTGCTCGCCACCGCGTGGGCGGGGGTGCCGCCGCCCAGCAGCAGGGGCGCGGCCACCGCCGCCACGGCGAGCGCCAGTGCGGGAGCCAGGACGGCGGGGCGCAGGACACGCCGGCGGGGCTTGGCGTCGATCTCGTTCATCACGAACTCCTTGAGCAGCCGGTGACGCCCCTCGGGAAGATCACGTTCTGGCCAGGTCATCGGATCTCCTCCTTGTCGGGGCCTCGGTCACCTACTACCTGTCGGGCCGCGGGCGGTGGTTCCGCGTATTCGGCGAGTTTCCTGCGGGCCCGCGACAGCCGGGACTTGACGGTGCCCACGGGCACGCCCAGCGCCTGGGCCGCCTCGGCGTGGTCGAGCCCGGCCCACACGCACAGCGCGAACACGTCCTGCTCCTGGCGGCGCAGCCTGCCGTACGCCTCGCGGACGGCGGCCAGCCGGCCGGCGTCGTCGATGCGCCCCACCACCTCGTCGGCGAAGTCCGGTACCGGCTCGCCGCGCGGCATGCGGGCGAGCGCGGCCTCGTGCCTGCGCGCGGACCGCCGGGCGTTGCGCGCCACGTTGGTGGCGATGCCGAGCAGCCAGGGCCGCAGCGAGCCGCCCTCCCCGTCGATCCTGCGGCGCAACCGCCACGCCTCCAGGAACGTCAGGGCCATCAGGTCCTCGGCCGCCGACCAGTCACCGGTGAGCCGGAAGGCATGGTTGTAGACGGCCTTGGCGTAGTCGTCGAACAACTCCTCGAAGGCGCCCGGGTCTCCGGCACGGATGCGCGCGCGTGCAGACATGTCCACATCTACGTACTGTCCGGGCGCAGCCCCGGGTTCCCGGTCAGCGCTGTCCGGCGTAGAAGTACACGGCCAGCTCCGGGTCCAGGGGCGGGACGTCGTACGGCAGGCCGCCATCGCGCAGCGACATGGTGGCCATGTAGCCGGCCGCGACGCTCATGCGGGCCGCCACCGGTGAGGTGTCGGTGACGCCGCCCTCGCGCACGAACCGGCGGAACTCCCCGACGATCTCCAGGTCGGCGCCGCCGTGGGAGCCCTGCGCGCGCGGGACCCGGTAGGCGATGTCGCAGTCGTCGCGGTAGCCGGTGGGGCCGGTGTTCCACACCTTGACGGTGTCGCCTGGGCCGTCGCCGAAGTTCTCCAGGCGGCCCTCGGTGCCGACGACGGTGTAGTTGCGCCAGTAGTCGGGGGTGAAGTGGCACTGCTGGTAGGCGGCGATGACGCCGTTGTCGAGGCGCATGTTCATGACCGAGACGTCCTCGACGTCGACGACGTGGTGGAGGTCGCGGCGGCGGGTGGGCGGCCAGTCGTAGTCCCGCAGCCAGCCGTCGGGGCGCGGGGTGCCGGGCTCTCGGCGCGGCAGGTCACCGTAGAGCGTGAGGTCGCCCATGGCGTTGACGCGGGTGGTGTAGCCGCCGGCCAGCCAGTGCAGCACGTCGAGGTCGTGGGCGGCCTTCTGCAGCAGCAGGCCGGTGGTGCGGCTGCGGTCGGCGTGCCAGTCCTTGAAGTAGTAGTCGCCGCCGTAGGAGACGAAGTGGCGTACCCAGACGGTCTTCGGCTCGCCGATGTCGCCCCGGCCGATGATGTCGCGCATCAGCCGGACGACGCCCATGTGCCGCATGTTGTGGCCCACGTACAGGCGGGTGCCGGTGTCGCGGGCGGCGCGCAGGATGGCGTCGCAGCCCTCGACGGTGATGGCCAGCGGCTTCTCCAGGTAGACGGTCTTGCCCGCCTCCAGGCAGGCGATCGCGATCTCCTCGTGGGTGTCGTCGGGCGTCAGCACGATGATCGCGTCGAGGTCGTCGCGGCCGAGCAGTTCCCGGTAGTCCGGGGTGGTCACCGGGTCGCCGAAGCGCGCGGCCTGCTCCTTGAGCGTCACCGGGTCGGTGTCGCAGACGGCGGCCACCACCGACCCACGGCCGGGCTGGTGGGCGGCCGTGGCCAGGCTCACGCGAAGGCCGAGGCCGATGACGCCGAAACGCAGGTCTTCCACTGCTGTCCTTCCACTGTTACTTGGAGCCGGTGAAGGCTGACGGCGCCGGACTCGGCCTGGATGCGGTTGGCCGTCTCGGAGCCGAGGAACTTCAGGAACTCCCACGCCTGCTCGGGATGCGGGGTCTTGGCGTAGACGACGCTGGCCAGGCCGTGGATGATCGTGGCCTCGCCGCCGGGGCCGGCGGGCAGCGGTGCGACGTCGGCGTTCAGGCCCTCGGTGCGGAAGTACTGGGGGGCGTCGAAGGAGCCGTCGTACCACATGGCGAGCTTGCCGCTCTTGAACATCTCGATCGGGTCGTTGTCGGTCATCTGCTGGATGGACGGCGACACCCCGGCGTCGAGCAGGCCCTTCCAGAACTTCAGGCCCTCGATCGTGGCGGGGTCGTCGTAGCCGGACTTCTTCTTGTCCTCGGAGATGACCTGTCCGCCGGCCTGGTAGATCGTGTTGTACGTCCCAGGTCCAGTCGGGATGCCGTACTGCTTGCCGTCCAGCGTGTAGAGGTCGACCAGCGACTTGGGGAACTTGCCCAGGTCGACCTTGTCCTCGGCGATCCGGTCGCTGATGGGCATCAGGGCGCCCTGGGAGGCGTACAGGCCGATGCGCGGGCCGTTCATCCGGAACACGTCCGGGGCGCTGCCGCCCGCGGCGGCCGTCTGGAGCTTGGTCCATACTCCTTGTTCGGGGTGAACTGGATCTCGACGTCGATGTCCGGGTGGGTACGGGTGAACTCCTTGACGATCTTGCCCATGGCCTCGCCCTGGTTCTCGTTGTCCCAGATGGCGTAGGTCAGCGTGACCTTGCCGCCGGCGTCCCCGCCGTCCGACGAGCCACATCCCGCGAGGCCCAGCACTCCGGCGCAGATCAGCGCCCACAGCTTGCGTGCCATGGCCTGGAAGGTAGCGGACATTTATGCAGACAACTAGAGATATTTGCACACGAACGAGCAGAAGGTACGGTTCAGCGACTCATCTGTGATGATGTCGTGACTGAATTATCCAAGCCACCTATGTAAAAAGGGTCTGGTCAGCGTGGTTGAGCGCCCATCGGATCGCGCCCAGGGTGATGGACTCCGAGCCCAGGGTGGAGGCGACGACCTTGGGCGGGTAGAGGCAGCGGTCGTCGAGGAACTCCCGGATCGGCTCCACCAGCAGGTCACCGGCCCGCGACAGGCTCCCGCCGATCACCACCAGCTCCGGGTCCAGGGGATTGACCAGCGTGAGCAGGCCCGCGCCCAGGTGCGTGGCGAACGCCCGGACCGCCTCGGCCGCGCCCGCGTCGCCCTCCTCGGCGCGGGCCAGCGCGAAGTCGGCCGCCTGCCGGTGCGTGCGCAGCTCCCCCGGCTCCGCGGCCATGGCGAAGTCCGCCAGGTGCCGGAACGCCTGCCACTGGTCACCGGCCTGCCGTCCGATCTCGCCGGAGGCCGCGTGCGCGCCCCGGTGCGGCCGGCCGCCGATCAGCAGGCCGATGCCGAGACGGTTGCCGGTGAACAGGTAGACCACGTCGCTGTGGCCTCGGGCCGTGCCGCGCCAGTGCTCGGCCAGCACGGCCAGCCGCATGTCATTCTCCACCAGCACCGGGGCCGGGAGCCTGCGGCCCAGCTCGCCCTGGAGGTCGACGCCGGTCCAGCCGGGCAGCACGACGCTCTTGACCACCCGGCCCGCGCCGTCCACCACGCCGGTGGTGCCCACGCCCACGGCGGCCAGGTCGGCCACGGCCGTGCCCGCCCGCCCGGCCACGTCGGCGACCAGCTCCACGATCGCGTCGAGCCGCTCCCCTGCCGGCATCGCGTAATTGGGCACGTGGTGCGCGGCCACGATCGTGCCGCCGAGGTCGCAGACCATCGCGCGCAGCGTCGAGCCGCCCACGCCCACCCCCACGACATGCCCCGACGAGGCGCGGAACCTGAACCGCTTGGCCGGCCTGCCGCGCTGGCGGTCGCCCTGCTCCTCGGCGCACTCCTCCGCCCAGCCCTCGGCGATCAGGTCCTCGACGATCACCTCGGCCGTCGGGCGGGACACGCGGGCCGCCCTGGCCAGCTCGGAGAGCGTCGCCACCTCGTGCTCGCGCAGGATGCGCAGGATGGCCGCCGAGTTGAGCCTGCGCAGGAGGGAGGCGTCGCCGCTCTGCTGTCGCACCGGGTTCCTTCCGTCGTCAGGACGGTCAGCCTACTTAATCAAGTGCCTTACGTAATCGCTGCCTGCGGCGTGAAGCAGAGCTTGGGGGGCAGTTAAGAATCCCTCGATGGACACGCGGGAGGGGGAGGCGGCACAGTGCGTTAGGTTCGGATCGAGGGGGATGCACGCGATGAAAGCGCTGGTCAAGGAGAGGGCGGAGCCCGGGCTCTGGCTGGTCGACGTCCCGGAGCCCGAGGTGGGGCCGGGCGAGGTGAAGATCAGGGTTCTGCGCACCGGCATATGCGGCACGGACCTGCATATCCGGAAATTTGATGACTGGGCGCGGCAAACACTGGAGCTTCCGCTCATCGTGGGACACGAGTTCTCCGGGCACGTGGTGGACGTGGCCCCCGGCGTCGAGGACATCGCGGTCGGCGACCTGGTCAGCGGCGAGGGCCACATCGTCTGCGGCAAATGCCGCAACTGCATGGCCGGCCGCCGCCACCTGTGCCGCAACACCATCGGCCTCGGCGTCAACCGCGACGGCGCGTTCGCCGAGTACGTGACGCTGCCCGCCACCAACGTGTGGGTGCACCGGGTGCCCGTGCACCCCGACGTGGCGGCCATCTTCGACCCGTTCGGCAACGCCGTGCACACCGCGCTGTCCTTCCCCCTGGTCGGCGAGGACGTGCTGATCACCGGAGCCGGCCCGATCGGGCTGATGGCGGCGGCCGTCGCCACCCACGTGGGCGCCCGCCACGTGGCGATCACCGACGTCAGCGACGAGCGGCTCAACCTGGCCGGCAAGCTCGGCGTCAACCTCGCGCTGAACGTCTCGCGCGACACCATCGCCGACGGCATGCGCCGCCTCGACATGCGCGAGGGCTTCGACGTGGGGCTGGAGATGTCCGGCAACCCCGCGGCGATGCGCGACATGATCGCGCACATGACCCACGGCGGCCGGATCGCCATGCTCGGGCTGCCCGCCGAGGAGTTCCCGATCGACTGGGCGACGGTCGTCACCTCGATGCTCACCATCAAGGGCATCTACGGCCGCGAGATGTTCGAGACCTGGTACAACATGTCGGTCCTGCTGGAGAAGGGACTCGACCTCACCCCGGTGATCACCGACCGGTTCCCCTACGACGAGTTCGACGCCGCCTTCGACACGGCCGCGAGCGGCCGCACCGGCAAGGTCATCCTCGACTGGAGCGAAGGAGCCTGGCCGGAGAGAGCGAGCGACGGGCCAACGCAGGCCGAAGCGGCCGCGACCACGAACAGGAGCGCCTGAATATGTTCACCAACGTACGCGACCAGCTGCGTGCGACGCTCGACGAGATCACCGAGGCCGGGCTGCTCAAGCCCGAGCGGGTGATCAGTACGCCGCAGAGCTCGGCGGTGAGCGTGGCCGGCCAGGAGGTGCTCAACTTCTGCGCCAACAACTACCTGGGCCTGGCCGACCACCCCGAGGTCGTCGAGGCGGCCAAGCAGGCGCTGGACCGCTGGGGGTTCGGCATGGCGTCGGTGCGGTTCATCTGCGGCACCCAGGAGGTGCACAAGGAGCTCGAAGCCCGGCTGTCGGACTTCCTCAGCCAGGAGGACACCGTCCTCTACAGCTCGTGCTTCGACGCCAACGGCGGCGTGTTCGAGACGCTGCTCGATGCCCAGGACGCGGTGATCTCCGACGCGCTCAACCACGCCAGCATCATCGACGGCATCCGGCTGTCGAAGGCCCGCCGCTACCGCTACGCCAACCGCGACATGGCCGAGCTGGAGGCCAGGCTGAAGGAGTCGGCCGACGCGCGGCGCAGGCTGATCGTCACCGACGGCGTCTTCTCCATGGACGGCTACCTCGCGCCGCTCGCCGACATCTGCGACCTGGCCGAGCGCTACGACGCCATGGTCATGGTCGACGACTCGCACGCGGTCGGCTTCGTCGGCCCCACCGGGCGCGGCACGCCCGAGCTGCACGGGGTGACCGACCGGGTCGACATCATCACCGGCACCCTCGGCAAGGCGCTCGGCGGGGCCAGCGGCGGCTACGTCGCGGCCCGCCAGGAGATCTGCGAGCTGCTCAGGCAGCGTTCACGCCCGTACCTGTTCTCCAACTCGCTGGCGCCGGTCATCGCCGCGGCCTCGCTGCGCATCCTCGACCTGCTGGAGACCTCCAGCGACGCCCGCGAGCGGCTGCGCGCCAACACCGAGCGGTTCCGGAGCCGGATGGCCGCCGAGGGGTTCGACATCCTGCCGGGCGAGCACCCGATCGTCCCCGTCATGATCGGTGACGCCGCAGAGGCCGGCGCCATGGCCGAGCGGCTGCTGGCGCTGGGCATCTACGTGGTGGGCTTCTCCTACCCGGTGGTGCCGCACGGCCAGGCCAGGATCCGCGTCCAGCTCTCGGCGGCCCACTCCGCCGCCGACGTGGACCGCGCGGTGTCCGCGTTCGTACGGGCGCGCGCCTGACCCTATCCTCGCAGGCGTGACTTCTTCCCGCGGCGTGATCGACACGCGGCGGCTGCGCACGCTGCGCGCGGTGGCCGACCACGGCACGGTCACCGCCGCGGCGGCGACGCTCCACCTGACGCCGTCGGCCGTCTCCCAGCAGCTCGTCGCCCTGGAGCACGAGGTGGGGCACCGGCTGTTCGTCCGCGACGGCCGCGGCGTCCGCCTCACCGCCGTCGGCAAGATCATGCTCGCCCACGCGAACGAGGTGCTGGCCCAGCTCGAACGCGCCGAGGCCGAGGTGGCCGCCTACGCCACGGGGGCGGCGGGCGAGGTCACCGCGGCCTGCTTCGCCACCGCGATCAGCGCCGTGCTCTCCCCCGCGATCGTCGCGCTGCGCGCCGCCGCGCCCGGCATCCAGCTACGGGTCCGCGACGCCGAAGGGCACCAGAGCCTGGCCATGCTCCTCGACGGGGAGGCCGACGTGGCCATCGCCGTCGAGTACCGAGGCGGCCCCGACGCCGCCGACCGCCGCCTGTTCCGCGTCCCCCTGTACGCCGAGCCGTTCGACCTCGTCCTCCCGCACGACCACCCCCTCGCCGGCACCGGCGACCCACCGCTCGGCCTCGGTGCAGCGAGTGGGGAGAGGTGGATCGGGCCCTACCCCGGCAATCCGGTGCACGACGTGATCGCCTTCGCCTGCGAGCAGGCCGGCTTCTCCCCCCGGTTCGCGCACTGCTCGGACGACTTCCGTGCCGTGGTGGCGCTGGTCGGCGCGGGGGCGGGGGTCGCCCTGGTGCCCCGGCTGGCGCTGCGCGACATGACGCTCCCCGGCGTCACGGTGCACCACACGCCGGGCCCGGAGCGCCGCGTGTTCGCCGCGGTCCGGCGCGGCGCCGAGTCCCATCCGCTGCTGCGCCCGCTGCTGGACAGCCTCCAGAAAGTCTCCGGCTCACTCGGGATCGGGTGAACCACTCCACGGGCCGTCGGCGGCGTTCAGCCCCGGGCGGTCTCCACGGCTTCGGCGAAGCGGGCGTGGCGGGCCAGTTCCTCCCGCACCGGGCCGAGCACGTACCCGCTGCCGACCTCGCCGATCGCCTCCCGCAGGGCCCTGGCGGCCTTGCGGGCACGGCGGCGTCCGCCGAGCCAGGCCGCCAGCCTCGACAGCAGCGCGACCAGCACGCCCGCCAGCGCCCGGCCGGCCAGCAGCGCGGTCGGCCACGGCACCTCCCACACGGTCGGCGTGGGCGGCTCGGGCAGCCGCAGGTAGTCCATCCCGAACAGCCCGGCCAGCCATCCCGCGCCCGCCACCATGGTCGCGAACACCAGCCACTGCACCACGTTCACCGCTCGCCACCAGCGCGGTCGCCGCGTCACCCCCAGCGACGTACGCCCCACGGCCCGATCCACCGCGTCGGGCAGTTCGGCCGCCCGGGAGCGCGCCGCCCGCCGCACCGCGGCGTCCCACGCCGCCGGCAGCCCTCGCGCGGCCTGCTCGCCGACGTCCCTGATCGCCGTCTCCACCTGCGCCCGCTGCACCATCGACGCCGCCGGCACCGACGTGCGGCTCACCGGCTCGACGGCGCGCCCGTCGCCCTTGCCGGCCCGGCCCGCACGGCCGCCGAGCTCCCGCCGGGCCGGGGCCGCAGCCCCGATCCGCAGCCTGCGCAGCGGATCCGGCCTGAACCGGCGCACCCATCGCGTCACCGGCCACCCGGTCGCCACCACCGCCCGGTGCCGGTGCCCCTTCGCCACGGCCTCCACCACCAGCGGCACCCCGGCCGCCTTCGACAGCGCGGCGGTCAGCGCCCCCTCCAGCCCTTCCCCCTGCCGCGCGACCGCCCCCGTGGCCGGCCCCTCGGAGGCCCCGTCTCTCCCTTCGGAGAGGGCGGCCCGCCCTTGGGCGAGAGCACTCCTCCCGAGGGCGCCCTTCCCGCCGGGGCGGCCGGGGATGTCGTCCCCGTCCGCGATGGTCCCGGGTCGCTCCGGGATGTCGTCCCCGGGCGGGCCGGTGTCGCGGGGCGCGGTGGCGGAGGCGGCCCGGAGCAGGGCGGCGGCGTCGCGGACGTCGGCCGCCAACCGGTCCGACCACGCCTTGCGTTCGGCCACCCGGCCGGCCAGGAGCGCGCGGAGCTCGGGCACCCCGGCGCCCGTACGCGCCGAGACCCCGAGGACGGGCACCCCGGTGAGCCCGTCGTCGTCGAGCAGGCGGCGCAGGTCGCGCAGGCACCGGTCGACGGCGTCGGGCGGCAGCCGGTCGATCTGGTTGAGCACGACGACCATGACGTCCCGATGCCCGGCCAACGGCCGCAGGTAGCGCTCGTGGACGGCCGCGTCGGCGTACTTCTGCGGATCGAGCACCCACACCAGCAGGTCGACCAGCTCCACCAGCCGATCCACCTCCAGCCGGTGCGTGAGCCGGATCGAGTCGTGGTCGGGCAGGTCCAGCAGGACGAGCCCGGTCAGCCCGTCGCCGGACGCCGAGTGCCGGTGCGGCACGTCGAGCCAGTCGAGCAGCGGCCCGGCCTCCTCACCGTCCCAGAGGGCCGCCTGCGCGGTCGCGGTCGTGGGCCGGGTGACGCCGACGCCCGCCAATTCCTCCCCGGCCAGCGCGTTGTACAGGGACGACTTCCCGCTGCCGGTCGCCCCGGCCAGCGCCACCACGGTGTGCGCCACGGACAGCCGTCGTCGCGCCCCGGCCCGCTCGGCCACCTCGCGTGCGGCCCGCACGGCATCACCGGCCAGCCGTCCCTCGCCGAGCGACGCGGCTTCCAGCAGGGCGTCCAGCCGCGACTCCAGCGTGGGCCGGTCCTTGCGACGCAGCAGCTTCATGCCTGGCCACCACCCGAATCGCCGGAATCCCCGGGATCGCCGGAATCGGCCGGCAGTTCGGCGCGATGGCGGCGGACGGTCGCGGCGGCCTCGCGGAGGGCGTCGGCCGTGCCCGCCGGGGGCTCGGCGGAGGCCAGCAGCGCCAGGTAGCGATCCGCCTCGCCGTCCAGCAGCTCCCGCACCCGTTCGCGCAGGTCGTCGCGGGCCCGCGCGGTCAGCGTGCGGACGGCCTGATCGCCGAAGATGGCCTCCAGGAGCTTCTGCGACAGCACGCTGGTGCCGCCCGCGATGCCGACCTCGATCCCGGTCAGCCCGCCTGTCGAGGCGAACACGGCCAGCATCAGCAGCAGCCCGGCCCCGTTCACCCCGAACGACGCCATCCGCGCCGTGGTGCGCCTGGCAGCGCCTTCCTCCCGGACGAGGTCGAGCACGTACTCCTGCCATCCGCGCACCGCCGACTCGGCCTGCTCGCCGAGGGCGGCGGAGGCGCGGCCGAGGCGGGCGGACTCGACGGGGCCGGCGCGCTGGAGGAGGCCGGGCCCGCCGGGCGCGGCCGCCCAGCCGTCGAGGGCGCGTTCGGCGGCGCCGTCGGCGACGCCCTTGATGAGGGTCTCGACGCCGCTCTCCAGCGCGTCGCGCAGCTCCACCTCGGGCGCGCGCCCGGTGAAGAAGCCGACGACCCGGTCGCGCAGCCAGCCGACCCGGCTCTCCAGGGAGCGCATCAGGTCGCCGGTGCCGATGAAGTCCTGCCAGCGGGCCAGCACCTCGCCGCGCAGCAGCGACCCATCGCGCATGCCCTCGTCGAAGCCGGCCATCCCGCTCGCGTAGGCGGCGGTCACGATGGAGCGCAGCGCGGCGAACCCGTCCTCCTGCCGTTCGACGGCGGCGGCCAGCGACGGCACCCGGGTGGCCAGGCTGTCGAGCGCACCCGACAGCGTCTGCCGTACGACACGGGAGCGTTCGGCGGCGTCGGCGGCGAGCCCGGCGAGCCAGCCCGAGATGGGCGCGACGGCGGCGGCGGGCAGCCGGGCCTTCTCGGTGGGCAGCGTCGACTCGGGGACGGTGAACAGGCGGCTGCCGGACAGGCCGTTCTCCTCCAGGAGGCGTTCGAGGTCACGGGCGACGGGCCCGGCGGCCTCGGGCGGGACGCGGTCGAGCACGACGGCGAGCGCGGTGCTGCGTTCGCGGGCCGAGCGCAGGAAGCTCCACGGCACCTCGTCGGCGTAGCGGGCGGCGGTGGTGACGAACAGCCACAGGTCGGCGGCGGCCAGGAGTTGCGCGGCCAGCTCGCGGTTGGCGGTCACCACGGAGTCGATGTCGGGCGCGTCGAGCAGCGCCAGCCCGGCCCCCAGCGCCTCGGCGGTGACCACGCGCAGCGCGCCGGGACCGGCGCCGGTGGCGCGCGACAGGCCGGGCAGCACGTTCTGCGCCATGAACCAGTCGCGGTCGGCCGGGCTCACCACGAGCGTCGGCACCAGTGTGGTGGGCCGCAGCACGCCGGGCTCGGCCACGTCGGCCCCGACCAGCGAGTTGACCAGCGTGGACTTGCCCGCGCCGGTGGACCCGCCGACGACGGCGAGCAGCGGCGCGTCGATCGCCCGCAGCCGGGGCAGCAGGTAGTCGTCGAGCTGCCCGGTCAGTTCGCGCAGCGCGCGCCGGTCGGTCTCGGCGTCGCCGATCTCGAGCGGGAGAAGCTCCCGGTCGAGCGGCCGCCGCAGCTCCTCGAGCGCGCCCAGCAGGTCCATACGGACCACGCTAGCCCGCGGGCGGCTCTCTCAGCACGTAACCGACGCTGCGCAGCGTGTGAATCAGCCGCGGCTCCACGTCGTCGACCTTGCGCCGCAGGTAGGACACGTACGACTCGACCACGCCGGCGTCGCCGCCGAAGTCGTAGTTCCACACGTGGTCGAGGATCTGCGCCTTGGACAGCACCCGCCCGGCGTTGGCCATGAAGTAGTGCAGCAGCTTGAACTCCGTGGGCGACAGCCGCACCTGCCGGCCGCCGCGCCACACCTCGCGCGCGTCCTCGTCGAGCTCCAGGTCGGCCACCTTCAGGCGGCTCGCGGGCGCGGCCTCGCCCCGGGTACGGCGCAGCACGGCGCGAATCCTGGCCTGGACCTCCTCCAGGCTGAACGGCTTGGTCACGTAGTCGTCGCCGACCCGCAGCCCGGCGATCTTGTCCTCGGTGGCGTCGCGGGCGGTCAGGAACAGCACGGGCGCGTCGATCCGCCGCGCCACCTCGAACCCGTCCAGGTCCGGCAGCATGACGTCGAGCACCACCAGGTCGGGCGCGGCCCGCTGGGCGACCTCCACGGCCTCGTTGCCGTCGGCGGCGGTGAGGACCTCGAACCCGGAGAAGCGCAGGCTGGCCGAGAGCAGGTCCCTGATGCTGGGCTCGTCGTCCACCACCATGATCAGCGCTTCGCTCTTGGTCACCGTTCCAGGGTGACCCAGCGACCTGAGGAAATGCTGAAGGCTCACTCCAAGGCGAGTGGGAGTTCGACCCGGAACGTCGACCCCTCGCCGGGGGCGCTCTCCACCACGACCGTGCCGCCGTGGGCGTGCGCCAGCGCCTGGACGATGGCCAGGCCGAGCCCGCTGCCCCGGTCCTCGCCCGACCTGCGCCTGGACCTGGCCGAGTCGGCCCGGTAGAAGCGCTCGAAGACCCGCTCGACCTGCTCGGGCGTCAGGCCGGGGCCCTTGTCGGCCACCTCCAGGAAGACCGTGCCGCCGCCCGCCCCGACCCGCACGGTGATGGGCGTGCCCGGGTCGGTGTGGATGAGCGCGTTGGAGGTCAGGTTGCCCACGACCTGGCGCAGCCGTACCTCGTCACCGGAGACGATCAGCGCGGCGCCGCCGACGACGTCCAGCCCGATCTCCCGGTCGGGGGCCAGGATGCGGGCGTCCTGGACGGCGTCGGCGGCCAGCGCCAGCATGTCGACCGGGCGCATCCGCAGCGGCCTGGACTGGTCCACCTGGGCGAGCAGCAGCAGGTCGTCCACGAGCAGGCTCATCCGGCCCGCCGCGTGCTCGACGCGCCTCATCAGCTCGGCGGGGTCGGCCCCGGGGTTCTGGCGGGCGTACTCGGCGAAGCCGCGGATCGAGGTCAGCGGGGTGCGCAGCTCGTGGGAGGCGTCGGCGACGAACTGCCGCATCCGGTCCTCCGACCGGCGCGCCGCCGCCTCGCCCTCCGACCGGGCGGTGAACGCGCTTTCGAGCTGCGCCAGCATCCCGTTGAGCGCCGCGGCCAGCCGGCCCACCTCGGTACGGGGGTCGCCGTCGGGCACCCGGCGGCCGAGTTCGCCGGCGGCGATGGTGCCCGCGGTGCGCTCGATCTCGGCCAGCGGCCGCATGCTGCGCCGCACGGTCGCCACGCCGACGATCGCGAGCAGGATGACGATGCCGCCGCCGCCCAGCAGCTCGATGAGGACGAGCCGCCGGGTGATCTCGTTCACCTCGCCGAGGTCGGTGGCGACCACGTACGTGCCCTGCGGCGTGGTGCTCTGCAGCACCCGCCACTCCCCGTCGCCGTCGGTGGCCGGCGCGGTGTAGATCTCGCGGCCGGGCGACGGCCGCAGCACCGGCTTGGGCTTGATGTCGACGTCGCGCTCGCTCTGCGTGGGCGTGAAGGCTCCGGCCGCGTCCTTGACCAGGACGATCGTGTCGGACTCGATGAGCAGCGGCTTCTCGTTGCTCTGCCGGCCGGCCGCGCGCCGCTGCACGTCGTTGACCAGCCGCTTGTGCACCCGTACGGAGACCAGGTTGACCTGGCTGTCGACCCGGTCGAGCAGGTAGCCGTGCAGGACCGAGACGCTCACCACCCCGATGAACGTCATGCCGAGCCCCAGCAGCGCCAGCATGACGGCCATGAGCTTGATCCTGAGCGGCAGGCCGCCCGACACGGTCATCTACGGGCCCGAGGGCAGGCGCAGAACGTAGCCGACACCGCGCAGGGTGTGGATCAGCCGTGGGCTGCGGTTGTCTATCTTGCGCCGCAGCACCGACACGTACGACTCGACGATGCCGACCTCGCCCCGGAAGTCGTAGTCCCACACGTGGTCGAGGATCTGCGGCTTGGACAGCACGCGGCCGGCGTTCGTCATGAAGTAGCGCAGCAGCTTGAACTCGGTGGGCGACAGCGCGACCGCGTGCCCGCCCCGCCACACCTCGTGGCTCTCCTCGTCCAGCTCGATGTCGGCGAACGTCAGCCGGGGCGGCGGCGGCTGCGCCTCACCGCTGGTGCGGCGGAGCACCGCGTGGATCCGGGCGACGACCTCCTCCAGGCTGAACGGCTTGGTCACGTAGTCGTCGCCGCCGATCGTCAGGCCGCGGATCTTGTCCTCGGTCTCGTCCCGGGCGGTGAGGAAGACCACGGGCGTGTGCACGCCGCCGCCGCGCATCCGCCGGACGATCTCGAAGCCATCCAGATCGGGCAGCATGACGTCGAGCACCACCAGGTCGGGGCGCTGCCGCTGCACCGCCGCGACCGCGTCGTGGCCGCTCTTGGCCGTGCACACGTCGAAACCCGCGAACCTCAGGCTCGCGGCGAGGAGTTCGAGGATGTTCGGGTCGTCCTCGACGATCAGTAGGCGCGCTTCCATCAATGTCAAGGATGCCTTCATCGGACGGGTGCTGGGACAATTCCGGCGATGTGCCGGGCGATGGCCAGACTGGACGTGGCGGCGGGAGATGGGGCGTTGCGCACCAGCACCACGTCGCCGTGCACGTCCACGGCGAAGTCGTCGACCAGCCGGCCGTCCCGGGCGACGGCCTGCGCGCGTACGCCGCCCTCGGCCCGCAGCAGGTCGGCGGCGGTGAGCTCGGGCACGTAGCGGCGCGCGGCGCGGACGAAGGCCGCTTTGGCGAGCGAGCCGTAGACCTCCTTGACGCCGGTGCGCCAGTGGTGGCGGGCCATGCGGAGGGTGCCGGGCCACCGAAGAATTTGCCCAATATTACGAAAATTTCGCCATCTGTAGCCTTCGTACGCCCCGGCCAGCACCGCGTTCGGCCCCACCAGCACCTCGCCGTCGATGTGCCGGGTCAGGTGCACCCCGAGGAACGGATAGCGCGGGTCCGGCACCGGATAGATCAATCCCCGCACCAGCTCCCTGGCCGTCTCGCCGAGCGCGTAGTACTCGCCCCTGAACGGCACGATCCGCACCTCACCCGGCTGCCCGGCCATCCGCGCCACCGCGTCGGTGCCCAGCCCGGCGCACACCACCAGCCGGTCGAAGACGAATTTGCGCTTCCCGGCCAGCACCTCGACACCCGCGGCGCCCTCCCGGATGCCCCTGACCGGGTGTTCGAGCCGTACCGACCCGCCCAGCTCGGCCACGTCCAGCGCGAGCCGGCGCGCGACCGCCGGGAAGTCGGCGATCGCCGTGTGCGGCGAGTGCACCGCGCCCACGCCCACCGCGTGCGGCTCGACCTCGCGCAACGCCAGCCCGTCGAGCTCCGCGATGCCCGGCACGCCGTTGGCCCTGGCCCGCTCCGCCAGCGCCGCCAGCCTCGGCCGCTCGGCCCGCGTGCTCGCCACGACCAGCTTGCCGACCTCCCGGTACGGCAGCGCGTGCTCGGCGCAGTAGTCCTTGAGCATGGCCACGCCCTCACGGCACAGCCTGGCCTTGAGCGAGCCCGGCGGGTAGTAGATGCCGGCGTGCACGACGCCGCTGTTGTGGCCGGTCTGGTGGGCGCCGACGCGGCTCTCCTTCTCCAGCACGGTCACCTCGGCGCCCCGCGCGCCGGCGAGCTCGCGGGCCACCGCCAGGCCGACGATCCCGGCCCCCACGACTCCGATCTTCTCCGTCACGAGGCCAGTGTGCCTACTCGGCGGCCGTTCGTCCCCCATCGGGTGCAATGTATCCGAAACGGTAGACACGCCTCGGCTGAACAATCGAACACGAGTACGATGGCGGCATGTACGTCCCGCCCGACTGGCCCGCGGAGGTCCGGCCGCCCAGCGTCCCCGATTGGGAGACCTCGGCCGTGGCGTGGCTGCTCGACGCCGTCCCGCCCGACTACCGCGCCTACGAGGTGCTCCGGCGCCATCCCGTCGCGCTGGCCCGCATGGCCGGCCACCACGTCCGTTCGGCCGTCGAGGCCGCGCGTGCCGGTTATCGGGGCGCCGCCGTCGAGCTCAAGGGCCATCTACCGCCGCACGCCATCGAGGCGGTCCTCGACGCCTACCGCGAGGAAGGCCCCCGCCTGGTCCGCCTGTCGCGCTCCATCGAGGCCGTCGAGCGCGCGCTGCGCGGCGACATGTTCACCGCCACCATGCGCAACTCCCCCACCTGACCTGCGGCGACACTCCTCCCAGCGAAGTGTCAGCGGGTGC
Source organism: Nonomuraea sp. SBT364 (assembly GCF_001083785.1). Lineage (GTDB taxonomy): Bacteria > Actinomycetota > Actinomycetes > Streptosporangiales > Streptosporangiaceae > Nonomuraea. The sequence continues at coordinate 65,872 of NZ_LAVL01000012.1, read as the reverse complement.
GGCGGGCGAGGAAGGTGATGAAGCCGATCGCGATGGCCGCCGCCGCGAGCCAGATGAGGACGTCCCGCAGGGTGAGCCCCGACGACGCCGCCGGGGAGTCGGCGGCGGCCTGGGTGCCCTCCGGCGCCGCCTGCCGGGAGGGGGGCGGCGACGGGGAGGGTGCCGCCGCCGGGATCGGGACCCGGTAGACCGGGCTGTCGGCGCCTTCGGACCCGGTCAGCAGGGCCTTGCCGTCACGCGTGTAGGCGATCGACTCGGCCTGCTCCAGCTCGGGCATCGACACGCGGGTGAGCACCTCGCCCGACGGCCGGTAGACGGTCGCCGAGAAGTAGGTGCGGATCACGTACGAGGAACCGTCGGGCGCGTAGGCGGCGTCGGTGGCCATGATGGGCGCGGCCGAGACCTTGCGCAGGACGTTGGCCCGCCCGGTGCGCAGCCTCGCCGGCGCCTCGTAGACGGCCCCGCTGAACTCCTTGGACACCACGTAGAGCCGCCCGGTCACCGGGTTGACCATGATGCCCTCGGCGTTGCGCCCGCCGCCGGCGTAGCGGAACCGGTAGCGGGTGGCGGGCAGGGTGGCGTCGGCCAGCGTGCGCGGCTCGGTGACCTTGTAGACGGACACGTCGGGCCAGGCGCCGTCGAGGTTGTCGCCGATGTCGGCGAGCCAGAGGACGCCCCGCCCGGTCTCCGGGTCGCGGGTGGCGGCCATGGCCTCCCAGTCGCGGGCCTCCGCGCCCCGCAGGCGGAAGGTCGCCCTGGTGCGGCCGTCGGAGCCGACGGCGTAGAACTCGGGCCGGGCGGCGCTGTCGTTGTGCGTGTAGTAGACGTCGTCGTGGGTGGGCGACAGGGCCAGGCCGCTGGACTCGGTGATCCGCGGGTCCTCGAAGGCGAACAGCTTCTCCTCGTCGGGAGACGGGGCGGACGCGGCGGCGGGGGCCGCGCAGGCGGCTAGCGCCACCACGGCCGCGGCACAGGTTCTGATCAGGACCACGTCGCCATCATGCCGCAGCCAGGACGGTGCCGACGCGAGCGCTGTGCCGGTGGAAGCCGGCGCCCTGGAGGGCGAGGAGCAGCACGTTCCCGGCGGCCATGGCGGCCCACAGGCCGGTGATCCCCCAGGAGGCGGCGACCGGCACGGCGGCCAGCGCGAGCAGCCCGTAGCCCGCGGCGAAGTAGAGCAGGCTGGCCCCGGACCGCTTGAGCGCGGTGAGCCCGAAGCCCTGCACCGCCTGGGCGGCGTCGGCCATGGAGGAGAGGAGCATCAGCGGCATCAGCCCCAGCACCCGCTCCCGCACCACGGGGTCGTCGCTGAACAGGCCCAGCAGCGGATCGCCGAGCCCGAGCAGCGCAAGGGCGGCCAGTGCGGTGCCGGCGACGGCGAGCAGCGCGGCGGTGCGGTTGGCGCGGCGGCTGGCGGCGGGGGTGCCGGCACGGGCCACGTCCGGCACCGACGCCTGCGCCACCGCCAGCGAGGCCAGCATGGTGAACCCGGTGAGCGTCGTCAGCACGGCGTGCGCGGCGATGTCGCGGGTGCTGGTGGTGCTCGCGGCGAACGTGACGACGCCGAGCGCGCCGAACTTGATCAGCACCGTCGCCGCCAGCGGCACGCTCACCCTGGCCAGCCGCGCGATCTCGCGCGGGCGCGGCAGCCCACGGCCGATGCGGCGGCCGAGCGCGCGGCGCAGGCTGAGGTCGGCGACGCTCACCGAGGCGATCCCGGACAGCAACCAGGCGACGCCCACGCCGGTGAGGCCGAACCGGGGCACCAGCGTCACGGCGAGAACGATCATCACGGACGTGCCGGCGAGGCTGGACCAGAACACCGGCCGGCCGCGCCCGATCGCGACGAGCACCGACGTGGCGCCGCCCCCGGCCGCGAACACCAGCAGGTAGAGGGCCAGCAGCCAGGGCAGCGCGCCGAGCTCGGCCACCACCTCGGCGGGCACCCCGGTCGCCCCGGCGAGCGCCGGCACGCCGAGCACGGCCAGCGCACCCGCGGCCCCGACCAGCAGGCTGAGCCAGCGCGCGTCACGCAGGATCGGCACCACCGTGCCGGGGTCGTCGCGGTGGGGCGCCACGAACGGCGCCAGCCCGCGCAGCGCACCCGCGACGGCGGTGGAGGCGGGGTTGAGCACGGCCGTCATGACGGCGAAGGCGGCCAGCGTGACGGTCGCGTGACGGCCGAGCACGGCGGTGACCACGAGCGACCCGGCCAGCCCGGTGACCATGGACAGGAACAGTGGCAAGGCAGCCCTGAACAGGCCGATCACCGAACTCACCCGGCCACCCTATGGCCTGGAGTCCACTCCAGGTACTTAGGGTTGAACCATGGATTACGTGAACCTCGGACGCAGTGGCCTCCAGGTCAGCCCGCTCTGTCTCGGCACGATGAACTTCGGGCCGGAGACCTCGGAGGACGACTCCTTCGCGATCATGGACAGGGCGCACGAGCTGGGCATCAACTTCTTCGACACCGCCAACGTCTACGGCTGGAAAAAGGGCGAAGGCGTCACCGAGCACATCCTCGGCAGGTGGTTCGCGCAGGGCGGCGGCCGCAGGGAGAAGACGGTCATCGCGACCAAGCTCTACGGCGACATGGGCGACTGGCCCAACGACCGCGGACTGTCGGCGCTGAACATCCGCCGGGCCTGCGACGCCTCGCTCCGGCGCATGCAGACCGACTACATCGACATCTACCAGGCGCACCACATCGACCGGAACACCCCGTTCGAGGAGTTCTGGGAGGCCATGGAGATCCTGCGCCAGCAGGGCAAGATCCTGTACGTGGGCTCGTCGAACTTCGCCGGATGGCACATCGCCAAGGCGCAGGAGACGGCCGCGCGGCGCAGCTTCTTCGGCCTGACCAGCGAGCAGAGCCACTACAACCTGCTGACCAGGGCCGCCGAGCTGGAGGTGCTGCCCGCCTGCCTCGACTACGGGCTCGGCGTGATCCCGTGGAGCCCGCTGGCCGGCGGCCTGCTCGGCGGCGTGCTGCGCAAGCTGGACAAGGGCCGCTCGGCGAGCGAGCACATGGTCAAGGAGCTCGACAAGCATCGCGACAAGATCGTGGCCTACGAGAAGCTCTGCGACGAGCTGGGCGAGGACCCGGCGTACGTGGCGCTGGCGTGGCTCCTGGCGCAGCCCGCGGTCACCGCGCCGATCATCGGCCCGCGCACGCTGGAGCAGCTCGAAGGCACCATGCGCACGCTGGAGATCACGCTGGACGAGCAGACGCTGGCCCGCCTGGACGAGATCTTCCCGGGTCACCGCGCGGCCCCCGAGGACTACGCCTGGTAGGTCAGGTCACCAGGGCGCCGACGATCACGATCAGCATCAGAAGGCCGAGCACGACGGGCAACAGCCAGGAACGGGGACGGTCCACGCCCTGGAGCCTAGCCCCGCCGCGCGGGTGCCAGGTCCCATTCGTCGAGTGACTCGTACCTCACCTGCGCCCCGAGCTCGCTCTTGACGAGCCGTACGGTCTCCGCCCGCCAGGGCGAGCCGCTGAACCCGGACAGCGACTCGGCCAGCGGGCGCAGGTCCGTCTCGGCCTTGGCGCGGGCGAGCGTGAGATGCGGGTGGAACCGTTTCTCGTCGGTCTGTACGGCACCGGCGCGGCGGGCGCCGGCCTTGACCGAGTCGGCCAGCCGGTTCATCGGGTCGCCCGACAGCCCGGCCCAGAACACCCTGGCCCGGCGCAGCGACGAGAACGCCCCGAACCCGGTGAAGGCCAGGTCCGGGACGGGGTGGCGGCCGACGGCGCGGGCCAGCCGGGTGCGCAGCTCGGGCAGCGCCCGCTCGGGCACCTCGCCGAAGAACGCCAGCGTGATGTGCCACGTGGCCCGGTCGGGCCAGCGCAGCCCCGGCACCTGCCCGACGTGCGGCGCGATCGCCCGCTGCAGCTCGTCGAGCACCCCGGAGGGCGGCACCACGGCCGCGAACAGTCTCATGCCAACCGATTGTGCCCCGCCCCGGACCGGGACCAGGCTCAAGCCCGGGCTCAGGCCCGGACCAGGCTCAGGGCCCGGGCCAGGCTCAGGCCGGGGCCAGGGCCGGTTCGGCGAGCCGGGTCCAGATCAGGCGCGTCGCCAGCACCGCCAGCCCGGTGCCGACCAGCACGAGCGTGCCGGACAGCATGACGCCCGCGCGCGGCCCGGCCAGATCCGACAGCCACCCGATCAGCGGCGCCCCCAGCGGCGCGCCACCGGTGAACACCAGCATGTAGATGCCCATCACCCGCCCCCGCATCTCGGGCGAGGTGGCGAGCTGGACGCTGGCGTTGGCCGCCGTGTTGATGGTGATCAGCGCGATGCCGGTGGGCACCAGCAGCGCCAGGTAGACCGGGTAGACCGGCGCGAGCCCGCTGGCGACCTGGAACAGCCCGAACCCGATGGCCCCGGCGAACAGCACCTTGCGCGACAGCCGGGCCCTGCGCGCGGCCAGCAGCGCCCCGCCGAGCGCCCCGACGGCGAACATGCTGGACGCCAGCCCGAACGAGGACGCCCCCGCGTCGAAGACCTCGCGCGCCATGAGCGCTATCGACATCGAGAACGACTGCGAGAACATCGACACGAACGCGATCAGCAGGATCGGCATCAGCAGTTCCTCGCGCCGGACCACGTACTTCAGCCCCTCGCGGAGCTGCCCCTTGGCCCTCGGCACCGGTGCGGCCAGGTTCAGCTCGGACTTGCGCATGAAGGCCAGGCTGGAGATGACCGCGGCGAACGTGAGCGCGTTGACCAGGAAGATCGGGCCCGTCCCGCCGAGCAGGTAGATGAGCACGCCGGCCAGCGCCGGGCCCAGCACGCGGGCCAGGTTGAAGCTGGAGCTGTTGAGCGCGATGGCGTTGGGCAGGTCGCGCCGCCCGACCATCTCGACCACGAACGCCTGCCGGGCCGGCACCTCGACGCAGGAGATGAGCCCGAGCGCGAACGCCATCACGTACACATGCCACACCTGGGCGGTGCCCGTCATGGTGAGCACGCCGAGCCCGAGCGCGAGCGCGGCCATCATCGACTGGGCGGTGATGAGGATGGGCCGCTTGGGGTAGCGGTCGGCGAGCACGCCGCCGAACATCCCGAACAGCAGCATCGGCAGGAACTGCAGGGCGGTGGCGGTGCCGAGCGCGGAAGCGCTGCCGCCGGTCAGTTCGAGGATCAGCCAGTCCTGGGCGGTGCGCTGCAGCCATCCCCCCACGTTGGACACAGCGCCGCCGACCGCGAACATGCGGTAGTTGCGAATCTTGAGCGACCGGAACATCCCGGTCTTGGGTTGTTCAGGCTCTATATCCTGCTGAGCTTCTCCAGGATCGGCGCCGCCTGCCTGAGGATCGACCGCTCCTCCGGTGTCAGCGCCTTCAGCTGCTTGGTGAGCCACGCCTCCTTGCGGCGGCGTTCCTCCTTCAGCAACGTCTGACCGGCCTCGGTCACGGACACGGTCACCTGACGCCGGTCGGTCGGATGCGGGGTGCGCTGGAGCAGGCCGCGTTCCTCGAGCGCGGAGATCACGCGCGTCATCGAGGGTGGTTGCACCTTCTCGAGCTCGGCCAATTCGCCGGGGGTTATCGCGGAATGCCGTTCCACCGCGGCGAGGGTCGCGAACTGCGTGGGCGTCAGCGGGTGCGCCGCTCCCTGTCGTCGGAGTCGCCTGTTCAGCCTTGCGAGGGAGACGCGCAAAGCTGTAGCCAGGCCTGCGTCGCTGCGCAGGTTGATCTTGGGCTGCTGGGGTCTGGTTAGCACGAGTCATTACCTTTGCTAACTATACAGGAAGACAAGATATTTCTCTCGGGCGGGGCGTGTCTCACTCCTTGATACCCCGGGGCCGCCCGGCCTGAGCATGGCGGCCCCGCCTTCCTCAGACTCCGAGCAGGACCTTGATCGGCCCGAGCGCGAAGTACACGACGAACAGCCCGGCGACGGCCCACATCAGCGGGTGCAGCTCCCTGCTCTTGCCCCGCACGACCTTGATCAGCACGTAGCTGATGAAGCCGGCGCCGATGCCGTTGGAGATCGAGTACGTGAACGGCATGATGACGATGGTCAGGAACGCCGGGATGGCGATCTCGTACTCGCTCCAGTCGATCTCGCGGACCGCGGTCATCATCAGGAAGCCCACGATGACCAGCGCCGGCGCGGCGGCCTCGTACGGCACGACCGTGACGAGCGGCGCGAAGAAGATGGCGATCAGGAACAGCACGCCGGTGACCACGCTGGCCAGGCCGGTGCGCGCGCCTTCGCCGACGCCCGCGGCCGACTCGATGTAGGTGGTGTTGGACGACACCGAGCCGGCGCCGCCCGCGACCGCGCCGAGCGAGTCGACGAGCAGGATCTCGCGGGTACGCGGCAGCGTCCCGTCCTCCTGGACCAGGTTCGCCTGGCGGCCGACGCCCACCATCGTGCCCATCGTGTCGAAGAAGTCCGTGATGAGCAGCGTGAACACGAGCAGGACGACGAGCAGCACCGAGACCCGGCTGAACGCGCCGAGCGGGTCGAACTCGGTGAAGAGGCTGAACACGTTGTGCAGCCCGAAGATCTGCTCGGGCACGGACGGCACGTTGAGCTGCCAGCCGCCCGGGTTCTCGGGGCCGAACGCGCCGGACTTGGTGATCAGCTCGACCACGATGGCCAGCACGGTGGTGCCCACGATGCCGATCAGGATCGCGCCCCGCACCTTCCGCGCCACCAGTACGGCCGTGGTCAGCAGGCCGACGATGAACACGAGGATCGGCCACGACGTCAGGTTGCCGGCGATGCCCATCTCCAGCGGCGTTCCGGCCGCGCGGCGCACGAAGCCCGCGTCCACGAACCCGATCAGCGCGATGAACAGGCCGATGCCGACGCTGATGGCCGTCTTGAGCTGGTCGGGGATGGCCTTGAACACCGCCACCCGCAGCCCGGTCAGCACCAGGACGCCGATGATGACGCCCTCCAGGAAGACCAGGCCCATGGCCTCTTCCCAGGTCATCTGCGTGGCGATGTTGAAGGTCACGAAGGCGTTGAGCCCGAGCCCGGCGGCCATGGCGAACGGCACTTTGCCGATGACGCCCATGAGGATGGTCAGCACGCCGGCCACGAACGCGGTGCCCGCGGCCACGAGGGCCGTGTTGGGCGTCGTGCCGTCACCGATGACCTGGCCGTCGATGTCGGTGCCGTTGGCGATGATGATCGGGTTCAGCACCACGATGTAGGCCATGGTGAAGAACGTGGCCAGACCGCCACGGATCTCACGGGACATCGTGGAACCACGTGCGGTGATTGCGAAGTATCGATCGATTGCGTTACGAGTGTCACTCACGCGCGAAGAGTGACAGTCCTCGGGTTTTGTGACAAATGCCGGTAATCGTATCGAGACCCGATTGGAAGCTAGGCTGGACCACGTGACGCAGCAGTGGCACCCCGACCCCGAGCCGATCGAGACCAACGACACCGCGGCGGTCGCCGCAGGCACCGGCCTGTGGGCGCTCGCCCTGGTGGTGCTGCTCATCTTCCGTCCGGCACCCGAGAACACCTGGTGGATCTGGACCTGCGTCACGGGCGTGGGCTTCGGGCTGCTCGGCATGTGGATGGTGCGCAAGCGCTGACATCTGTCATGTCCAGCCCCTTCCGGATGTCACCCGGAAGTGCTGTTACAGACCACTACCTGGGCAAAAGTGGTCGTACGATGCTGGATGCCATGAAGAAGACCTTGACCGCCCTGCTCCTGTGCGCCACCGCCGCGACCGCGTGCAGCACCGCGGAGCCGGCCGCCCCGAAGGAGGCCGTCCGCGACACCGGCACCGTCGCGTGGAGCCCGTGCACCGACCTGACCGGCGCCGACGGCAAGCCCATGGCGCCCGACCCCGCCATCGAGTGCGGCAAGGTCGCGGTGCCGCTCGACTACGCCAAGCCCGGCGGCGAGACGATCGACCTGGCGCTGATCCGCGTCAAGGCCACCGGTGACAAGCTCGGCTCCCTGGTCTTCAACTTCGGCGGCCCCGGCGGGTCCGGCGTCGACACGCTCGCCCTGGCCCGCCAGGCGTTCGCCGGCCTCGGCGCCTCCTACGACCTGGTCAGCTTCGACCCGCGCGGCGTCGACCGCAGCTCCGGCGTCAAGTGCGGCGGGCAGGTCGACAAGCTCCTGGAGATGACCGGCGACGGCTCCGACCGGCTCGCCAAGGAGTTCGCCGCCGCCTGCGAGCAGGACTCCGGCAAGGTCCTGCCGCACGTCGGCACCGTCAACGCCGCCCAGGACCTGGACCGCCTGCGCACCGCGCTCGGCGACGAGAAGCTCAACTACTTCGGCCTCTCGTACGGGACACACCTCGGCGCCGTGTACGCCACCAAGTTCCCGGCGAACGTCGGCCGATTCGTCCTCGACAGCGCCTTCGACCCCTCGGTCACCTTCGAGGAGCGGGCCGTCATCCAGGCGACCGGCTTCGCCGACGCCTTCGACGCCTTCGCCACCGACTGCGTCGCCCAGGGCTGCGACCTCGGCAAGACGCCCGCCACCGTGCTGCGGACCGTCGAAGGGCTCCTGGACGACCTCGAGACCAAACCGCTCAAGGTCGGCGACCGCGAGCTCACCTACGGCCTGGCCCAGCTCTCGGTCATCACCCCGCTGTACGCCAAGGCCACCTGGCCGATCCTGGAGCAGGCCACCGCGGCGGCACTCAAGGGCGACGGCGCCATGCTGCTCGCGCTGGCCGACTCCTACACCGGCCGCAAGCCCGACGGCACCTACTCGACCATGATGACCAGCCTCCAGGCGATCAACTGCGTCGACAGCGCCGAGCGGCCCACCAAGGCCGAGACCGCCGCCATCAACGAGAAGGTCAGCAAGATCTTCCCCGTCCTGGCCGCCGACGGCGCCAGCGCGGCCTGCGCGTACTGGCCGGTCAAGGGCACCGACGAGGCCAAGCGCATCGACGCCACCGGCTCCGCGCCCATCATGGTGATCGGCGGCAAGGGCGACCCCGCGACCCCGTACCGCTGGGCTGTCTCCCTCACCGAGAAGCTCAAGACCGGCCACCTGGTCACCTACGAGGGCGAAGGCCACGGCGCCTACCTCAGCGGCAGCGCCTGCGTCACCCGGACGGTCGACTCCTACCTGCTCAAGGGCACCCTGCCCGAGTCCGGCGCGAGCTGCCCGGCCGCCTGAGGCCGGCCCGTCAGCGGCGGGCGACGAGGTGGCGGGCGCGTGGCCGATGCCGCCACTCGCCCGCCGGCGCGCCGCTCAGGAACTCCGCTCGCAACCGGCCGACGAACGCCTCCCCGCGGGCGTCGGCCAGCGGGCGCATCGGGCCCGACCGGACGTGCGCGTCGAAGAACGTCGCCGCGTCCGGATGGGACATCGGGAAGGACGGCCACTCGTCCCGTTCGACCACGACGCCCTGGGCGGTCAGGGCCGGCACCAGCCCGTCGGCCCACGAACCGTCGCCGGGCGGCACGTGCCGGCCGACGACCTCGGCGATCCGGGCGAACGGCCCGTCGAGCTCGGTGACGCTCGGCCAGAAGACCACCGACAGCCGTCCGCCGGGGCGCAGCGCCGCCGCCCACGACCGGATGGCGGCGTCGGGCTCGGGCAGTTGCTGGAGGCCGAACACCGACACCACGGCGGCGCAGCGGCCCCGCCGGCGGACGTCGAGCGTCGAGGCGTCACCCTCGACGACGCTCACCCCCGGATGGCGGGCGGCCCGCTCCCGGGCCCGCCTGACCATGCCGCCGGACAGGTCGATGCCGACGATCTCGCGGCCGGGCAGGAGCTCGACCAGCGCGTCCAGCTCCGGCAGCGTGCCGCAGCACGGCACCAGGACCGGCCCCTCGGGCAGCGTCGCGGCCCCGACCGCCCGCACGGCCGCCGTCACCCACGGCGCGAAGCGGGGAACGTAGTAGCTCTCGTAACCCGTGACCGCCTCGTCCCACCCCTTGGCCAACCGCGCCAGCCGCTCCTCCCGTCCGGTCACGGCGCCTCCTCTCGCTCCGCCCCCACGACCACGCCCTCGCCCCCCGGTCCGGCCGGAGCCGGCGGTGCGGGCCTGGCCGTTGCCGCCGGGGCCGGGGGCGCGGGCTTGCCGGTCGGCCGGCCGGTGGCCGCGAGGAGCAGGTCGGCCACCGGCGCGCGGACCTCGCGCGGTCCGTCGCCCGCCGACCAGGCGCAGTCGGTGGCCGTCAGCCGGGTGTCGCGGAAACGCTCGCGAGCGCCGTAGAAACTGCTGGTCAGGACGTGGCCGAGCGCCGCCGCCGCCGGCTCGACCGGCATCTCCCGCGTACGGCCCAGCGGCCGCGCGATGTCCTGACCATGCACCAGGGCGTCGACCAGCGGGTCCAGCGGACCGGCCCCGAGGGTGCGGCGGGCCGAGCCGGCGCTCTCGCGCAGCTGTGCGACGAGCTCCGCCCGGCCGAACCTGGCCGCCCGCTCCCGCGCCAGGTCGGCGACCATGCGGTTGAAGTCACCGCGTGCCCGGATCACACCCCGGAGCACGACGAGCGGCGTCGTACGGGTGGACAGCGTCATGTGGGCGGCCACGTCGTGCACGGTCCAGCCGGAGCAGAGCGAGTCCGCCCGCCACTCGTGGTCGTCGAGGCCGAGCCGTTCGGCCCGCACCCAGGCGAGAATCCGGTCACGATCCATGTCGAGTTCCCTTCGATGACGAGCGGGTTTCCTCGATCGCACCCAGCCTGCGGCGCAGGAGCGCGCGTTCCGGCTCGGTGCCGGCCAGGCCGAGCGCCTCGCGGTAGGCCGCGGCGGCCTCCGCGTCGCGGCCCAGCCGGTGCAGCAGGTCGGCCCGCGCGGCCGGATAGGGATGATGGCCGCGCAGCAGCGGCTCGCCGGCCAGTTCGTCGAGCAGGGCCAGCCCGGCCCGGGGGCCGTCGCGCATCGCCACGGCGGCGGCCCGGTTCAGCGCCACGACCGGCGACGGCGTGAGCGCGAGCAGCACGTCGTAGAGGGCCGCGATCTGCGGCCAGTCGGTGGCGGCGACGTCGGCCGCTTCGTCGTGGAGTGCGGCGATCGCGGCCTGCACCCCGTACGGGCCCACCGGACCGCCGGTCAGCGCCACGGTGGCCAGGGCACTGCCCTCCTCGATCATCGGGCGGTCCCAGCGGCCCCGGTCCTGCTCCTCCAGCAGCACCAGCTCGCCGCCGGGGCCGGTGCGCGCGTCACGCCGGGCGTGGACCAGCAGCATCAGCCCGAGCAGCCCGGCGACCTCCCGCTCGGCGGGCAGCAGCCGGCGCAGGATCCGGGCCAGCCGGATGGCCTCCTCGGCGAGGTCGAGCCGCTGCAGGCGGGGCCCCGAGCTGGCCGCGTAGCCCTCGGTGAAGACCGAATAGACCACCTGGAGCACGCCGGGCAGCCGCTGCGGCAGCTCGTCCGCGCCGGGCACCCGGAACGGGATGCGCGCCTCGCGGATCTTCTTCTTGGCCCGGGTGATCCGCTTGGCCATCGTCGCCGCCGGGACCAGGAAGGCCCGCGCCACCTCGGGCGTGGTCAGCCCGGCCAGGCAGCGCAGCGTCAGCGCCGTCCGGTCCTCGGCGGCCAGAGCCGGGTGAGCGCAGGTGAAGAACAGCTGCAGCCGCTCGTCCGGCAGGTCGCCGTCCAGCTCCGCGGCCGGCACGGGCCCGGCCCGGTCGGCCTCCACCTGCAGGATGGCCAGCCGCGCCGCGAAGGCCTGGTCGCGCCGCAACCGGTCGACGGCCTTCCGGCGGGCCGTGGTCATCAGCCAGGCGCCCGGTTTGGGCGGGACGCCGTCGACCGGCCAGTGCGCCAGGGCCGCCTCGATCGCCTCGGAGGTGACCTCCTCGGCCAGGTCGAGATCGCCGAAGCGCCGGACGAGCGCCGCAAGCAACCGGCCGCGCTCCTCGCGGAACACCGCCTCCACCGACGCCACCGGCCCATCGCCCACCGGCCACTCACCCATCGGGCTCAGGCTCCGAAGTCGGCGACCGGCCGGACCACGACGGAGCCGTCACGCGCGCCCGGACAGCGCGCTGCCCAGTCGAGCGCGGCGTCGAGATCCGGCACGTCGATCACGTAGAAGCCGCCCAGCAGCTCCCGGGTCTCCGCGAACGGCCCGTCGGTCACGGTCCGCCCGCCGTCGGGGGCCACCCGCACGGTCGTGGCGGTGACCAGGTCGGCCAGCGACTCCCCGGAGACCAGGATCCCGGCGTCCTTGACCTCCTTGTCGTAGGCCATCCAGTCCTCGACGGTGCAGCCGGCCGCCCCGCCGTCCTCGTCGACGGCATTGGCCATGATCAGCAGCATGTACTTCAAGGTCAGACTCCCTGTGTCCCGTTGTCCGTCACGCGGCAGAACCGCCGCGTGACATAACCACGAACGGGACACCGCCAGAAGGACACCTACCCCGAGAATCTTTTCCCGGCTAGGACAGATCCGCCTCCGCCAGCAGCAAAGGGACGGCTGACGGGTCACGGAGCAGCGCGGCGACCGCGAGGCGGTCGTTCCACTGGCCGGTGGCCCAGGCCAGGCCGCGGGCCAGCCCGTCGACACCGGTGCAGTGGACGGCGCCCTCGAAGAAGCGCCACGTGCACTCCGCCCCGTCGACCAGCAGCTTCTCGTGTTCGACGTACGTCTCGGGAGCCGTCGGCAGCAGGGAGCGCACCTGCGGCGGCACCGGCCGCGTCTCCCCGGACGAGGTGACCTCGCCGGAGGTCAGCTCCCCGGCGAGCGGCAGGTCGAGCAGCTCCGACAGCGACTCGGCCAGGTCGAACGGGGCCAGCACCAGCGGATGGCTGGTCACGAGCTGGAGCAGGTCGGGGGCCTCCACCACGACGACGTCCTCGGCGTCGGCCACGACGATGTCGCCGCCGAGCACCGCCCGCAGCCGCGCCGGCGGCGCCACCCGGGACGGCTCGACCCCGGCCAGCGCCATCCACAGCGCCCGCAGCTGAGCCCGGTCGACCTCGATGGACTCGTCCGCCATCAGGTCGAGCAGCTCCTCGGGGCCGCCGTGGGAGTCGAGCAGCTCGGCCAGCGTGGTGCGCACGCCGAGCATCGCCAGCGCCGCCTCGTCCAGCCCCGACGGCGCGTCGGCGTAGAGCCCCTGCAGCAGCGGGTCGGCTCCCGGCAGTCGCAGCTCGCGCGGCTTGCGCCCGCCGAGCACGGCGTGGCCGGCCAGCCACCAGGCGGTGTAGGAGGGCACCTCGACGCCCTCGACGCGCAGCGGGTGGAGCGCCGCCCGCAGCGGCGGCCTGGTCAGCAGCGCGAGCGCGGCCGGCCAGTCGGCGACCAGCTCCAGGTCGCGCACGGCGACGAACTCCGGCACCACCGGCGGCACGTCCAGCTCGGGGAGCAGGTCGAGCACGTGGTCGAGCCATTCGTCCTCGCCGTCGAGGTCGTGGTCGCAGTCGTCGTGGTCGAGCAGCACGTCGGAGTCGTGCACCACGGCGAACCCGTCGAGCACCCCGGCGGCGGCCAGCACCCGTGGCCCGTAGGTCTCCTCCAGCTCGCCCGCGACCACGCCGAGATGCGTGTCGGGCTCCAGCAGCCCGGCCAGCGCGCCGCCGGACAGCATCAGCTCACCGGCCGGGTAGAGCTCGCCGTCGGCGCCGCGCAGCGCCAGCTCGCCCAGCCACGGCGCCTCACCGGGCGCCAGCCCGGCGGCCTCGACCAGGGACAGCACGGCACGCGCCACCGGCTCGGCGTCGGGGTTGTCGAGCGACTGGCCGACGGCGGCCTTGGTGAGCGGGTCTTCGAGAATGGTGCGCGGGCTCGCCTCGGCCGCGCCGAGGCGCAGCAGCACCGGGTGCGCGGCCTCGGGATGCACGATCCGCAGCCCGAGCGGCGCCAGATCGAGCCCCGAGTCGAGGCGCACGGAGCCGGGCTCCAGGATGAGGGTGCCGCGCGGGCCGCGGACCAGGCGGCCGTCGGTGAGCGGGACGGGGAGGGCGCCGAGCGACTCGGGGTCGTCGGCCGGGAGCACGTCGTAGAGCGAGCGCCACCACGACGGCTCCCTGCCCTCGACGGCCTCGCCGGACAGCAGGTCGACCACGTCGGCGAGCTCCACGCGGCGCACGCCGAGCGAGGCCATCGCGGGATGCCGGGCAGGCCACCCGGCCGGCAGCAGGCCGGGCACGAAGCCGGCGACCGCCGCCAGCAGCTCGGCGGAACCGGCGACCACGGCGGCCTCGCGCCCCGCGACGACCCAGCCGTCGGCGCCGGGCTCCTGGGCCGGGTGCTCGACCTGCCACACGGCGTCGGGCTCGTAGACCTCGGCGTCGGCGAACGACGGCGTCTGCACGGCGGGCGCGGGGGCCGACAGCGCGGGCAGCAGCGGCGTGCCGGGCAGCCGACGCAGGACGGCCCGCCGGATGCGGGCGTCGAGCTCTCCCTTGCCCATCAGCGCGGGCACCAGGTCGAGCAGCTTGGGGGTGCGCGGCAGCTCGCGCAGCAGCCGGACGTAGGCGTCGGCGACCTTCTCGACCAGGAAGTCGGTCAGCGGCCCCGCCGCCACGTGCCGCCGGTCGGTGGCCATCGGGAACGACGCGATGAGCAGCGCCGGCAGGTCCAGCGGCTCGTCGCTGGGCGTCGGCGCGTGCACCACCGGCGGCACCGTCGCGGGCAGCGCCACCGGCTCCCCGCCGCCCCCACTGTTTCCGCCGTTTCCGCCCGCGCCGGCCGACCGGCCCGCGGCCGGGGCGCCGGCGAGCGGCACGGCCCAGCGGACCGACCAGAACGGCCGGGCCCGCTCCTCGGTGGGGCGGTCGGCGAAGAGCGCCGCCACCTCGTCGGGAGTGAACTCGCCGGACTCCGACACCACGTGCCAGCCGGCGGCCGACACCGTGCGGATGGTGCCGTCGAGGTCGATCTCGATGGCCTCCAGGGCCGGCATGCCGAGCGGGAGCGCCGGGCTCGCCTCTTCGAGCATCCGGCGCACCGCGTCGGCGGACGCCACGTCGCGGAGCGGGAGCCGTACCAGGCTGTCGAAGCCGTCGGGGACGTCGAGCGGGTCGGCGGCGAAAGGCAGGCGGAGCATCGGCACGTGCCCGGACCGCGCGGCGAGCTCGCCCGCGAGCTCCGGCACCGCGCCGACCAGCGCGGCCGTCTCCGAGCGTGACCAGCGGACGGCGCCCGTGTCGCGGGACCCGATGGCCGGCTCGTCGCAGACGGACACCACGGCGGCGAACCCGACGCCGAACCGCCCGGCCGCGCCCGCCTCGTCGCGTTTGCCCGAGACGCGCAGCGTGGACAGGCCCTCGACGCCGGTCGCGTCGAGGGGCGCGCCGGTGTTGGCGGCCGTCAGGACGCTGCCGCGCAACGTCAGCCGGAGCACCCCTGGCACGCCCGCCCGCAGCGCCGCGTCGGCGGCGTTCTGCGCCAGCTCCACGATCAGCCGGTCGCGGTAGCCGCCGAGGGCGAAGTCCTCCTCGGCGTTGGCGTCCTCACGGAACCTGGCGGGCGAGGCCGTCCACGCGGCGAGCACGGCGGCCCGCATCCGGTCGGTGCCAAAGGTGTCGGTCATCGATCACGATCCCGGGGTCGAGGGAAGGGGGCCACCGTAGGCTAGCGGCCCGCGCCGACACTCCCCGCCAGAAAGCCGATCAGGAGTGGCCGAGCTCCTCGGAGGCGGTTTCGTCGACCGATCCGGCCTCCTCCTCCATCAGGTCGAAACCCAGGTCGTCGAGGATGGGCGTGGCCTGCTCCACGGGCGGCGGCATGACCGCGGCCTCGGAGTGGGCCCCGCAGCCGTGGTCGGCGGCCACCACCTTGCCGTCGTCGGGCGCGTACTCATTGGCGCAGACTCCGAACGTGCGCCGGAGCCCACCCGCGAGCGGCCAGTAGAAGCCGCAGGTGGAGCACTGCGCGGGAGCGGCGTGTGCGATCGGAGTGTGCGGCCCGTGCTCGCCCGAGTGCCAGCGCCTGGCCGCCCGGTCCTTGCCGACGGCCGAGAGCACACGGGCCCGGCCCAGGCCGTACTCGAAAATCATCTGGTGGTCGACGTCGTCGTCGGTCTCGGTGAAGCCCGGCTCCAGCCGGTCGTCGTCGTCGGCCGTCGGCAGCAGGTCGCCCACGCCGAGGTCGCCGGGCCGCAGCCGCTCGCTCCACGGCAGCCACTCGGGCGCCAGCAGCGCGCCGGCGCCGGGCAGCAGGACGGCCTCGCTGACCGTGACCTTCTTCGCGCGCGAGGCGCGGGTGACGGTCACCGCCCAGCGCCAGCCGCGATAGGCGCGGTCGAGGCAGGCGAAGTAATGGGTGACGATCCGGTCGCCCTCGCTCTCGAAGCCGAGGTGCTCGCCGGGCTCGCCCGGACGCGCCAGCTCCTCGGCCGCGGTGCGCGCCAGATCAACGGCGGCGACACAGGCCTGGTCGGGGGCGGAGACGCGGGTCCTGGCACGGGTCATCGGCCCGCCTCCGCCGAAAGGTGCTGTTCGCTCACACTTCATTCTCACCCATGCCCGGACCTCACGGGGCCGACTGGTCAGGATCGGGTCGCGAGATCGACGTCGAGGGGGCCCACTGAGGGGGATCCGACGCGGAGATCGACGGGGAATCGGGTAAGACTGGTAGGCGTGGAGGGAGGCTGGGAGCGAGCGCGGGACATATCACGGCGCGTGGGGCGCGGCGTCGCCGGCGCGGGCCGTGCGACCGCGCGCGCCGCGAAGGCGACGGCGGGCGGCACCGCGCGCGCGGGCCGGGCCACGGCGGGCGGGGCCCGCAAGGTCGGGCGCGCCACCCGGCGGCTCACCCACGCCAACGGCGCCGACCGCACCGGCCTGGGCCGGCTGATCGAGCTCACCGCCGGGCACAGCGCGGGCGACACGCTCGTCACGATCGCGCTGGCCAGCACCGTGTTCTTCGGGCTGCCGGTCGGCGAGGCGCGCGGGCCCGTGGCCCTCTATCTGGTCATCACGATGCTGCCGTTCGCCTTGCTGGCGCCGTTCGTGGGGCCGATCCTGGACCGCTTCAGGTCCGGGCGCCGCTACGTGATGGCCGGCACGCTGTTCGGCCGGGGGCTGCTGTGCTTCGCGATGGCGGCGGCGGTGGGGCCGCAGGACCTGCCGACGCTGTTCGCCGGGGCGCTGGGCGTCCTGGTGCTGTCGAAGGCCTACAACGTGTCGCGGGCGGCGATCATGCCGAGTGTGCTGCCCGCCGACATCACGCTCGTCTCGGCCAACGCGCGCGTGGCGCTGTTCTCCCTGGTGACGGCCGGTGTGATGGTGCCGGTCGGGGCGGGCCTGACCGCGTGGCTGGGCAGCGCCACGATCCTGCGCGTGGCGATGGTCGCGTTCCTGCTCGCGGGGGTCTTCGCCGTACGCCTGCCGCGCCACGTGGATTCGCCCGACCTGGATGAGGAGACGCCGGAGGAGGGCCGGGCGCCCCGCTGGCGGACCCTGTTCAACGTGGGCCCGGCGGTGGCCGAGGCCGTCCGGGCGAACGTGGCCATCCGGCTGTTCTCCGGGTTCCTGCTGTTCTTCCTGCTCTTCCTGGTGCAGGACGGCGGGGTGCCCTGGCTCGCGACGCCCGACCCGTTCTTCGACGTGCCGAAGACGATCGCGGTGCTGGCGGCGGCGGCCGGGCTGGGCGGCCTGATCGGCGCGGTGGCCGCCAACTGGGCCCGCAACCACTCGCCCGGCGTGCTCGTGCTCCTCACGCTGGCCGCGACCGTGACGACCACGATCGTCTCCGCGATCTTCTTCGGCCTGTGGACCGCCGTCGCGATCTCGCTGGTCACCGCGTTCGCCCAGGAGCTCGGCAAGCTGGCGCTCGACGCGATCGTGCAGCGGGAGATCGGCGAGGAGATGCGCTCGTCCACGTTCGGCGTGGTCGAGGCGATGCTGCAGCTCGCCTGGGTGTTCGGCGGGCTGGTCGGGCTGGTGCTGTCGCTGACCGAGAGCAGCACGGCGGGCTTCGTCACGCTGGCCGTGACGCTGACCGCCGTGCTCGGCTGGCTGGTGGTGACCCGGCGCACCCGCGTGCGGGCCGCCGAACGGCAGGCCCGCGTCCGGCATCCCGGGCCGGAGCCGCGGACCGAGCCGCTCGACCGCACCAAACCGCTGACGAACCCGAACGGCTAGGCGTCCAGGTCGTCGGCGACGGCCCGCAGCACCTGGGCGATCTTCTTGGCGTGCGCCGCCTCGGGATGCTTGCCCCGCTGGTAGGACATGGAGACGCCGTCGAGCAGTTTGATCAGGTCCTCGACGATGACCACCATCTCGTCCGGCTTCTTCCGCTTGCCCTTGGGCTTGGTCTTGGCCAGGGTGGGCGGCTGGTCAAGGATGCGCACCGAGAGCGCCTGCTGGCCGCGCCGGCCCTCGGCCACGCCGAACTCGACCTTCTGCCCGGGCTTGAGTGGCCCGGCGTTCGCCGGAAGCGCGGAGGAATGCACGAAGACCTCACCGCCGTCGTCACGGGTGAGGAAGCCGAAACCCTTGTCGGCGTCGTACCACTTGACCTTGCCACTCGGCACAGGAGGACCTCGTTCAAACAGTCGTGATAGGGATGGACGTAGGTTATGCCCCGTAGGGCGACAGGGCGACCGGGTAAATGCCGATGAATTACACGAGTTCGGCGCGCGATCGCCATCCGGCGAACCAGGTGGCGAATTCCGTCAGGTCGGCCAGTGCCACATCGGTTCCGTGCTCGCGGAGCTCGCCCACGCTGTAAGGGCCGGTCGCGACCGTGACGCTGAACGCGCCTCCCGCCCGCGCCGCCGCGATGTCGGCCACATGGTCACCAACATAAGCTGCCGCGCCGAACCTCGCGAGGGCGGTTCCCTTGCCCGCGCCGAAGACGGCGCCGACCACCTCGTCCACGTCCAGCCCGAGGTGCCGCACGGTGCTGGTGGCGTCGCGCTCGTTCTTGCCGGTCACCACGATGACCCGGCCGCCCCCGGCGCGCACGCTCTCGATCGCCTCGTGTGCCCCTTCCATGGCCACGTGCGAGGGCACGCCGACGTGCTGGTAGATCTCCCGGTAGAGGTCGGCCGCCTCCTTGATCGCCTCTTCCGGCAGCCAGTGGGCCAGTTCCTGCTCGAGCGGCGGGCCGAGCCGGGTGACGACCAGCGCGCTGTCGATCGCGACGCCGAGCCGCGCGGAGAGCTCGTCGTAGACCGCCGCGATCCCCGCCCGCGTATCAGCCAGTGTCATGTCCAGATCAAATCCCACCGATGTCGCCACATGTGAAGGATGCCAAAGAACGAGGTGATACGTGTAACGGCGGTTGTTGTGGGACCGTAGGAAAGGAATTACTTATCCCGCCGGAGGTAGCAGGAAACAGATGGCCACGAGCACGCGTGAGCGGATCATCGACGAGTCGTTGCGGCTGTTCGCCGAGCGCGGCTACGCCGCCACGTCCGTCGCCGAGATCGAGGCCGCCGCCGGGCTGTCCCCCGGCGCGGGCGGCCTCTACCGGCACTTCAAGTCCAAGTACGAGGTGCTCGCCGCCGCGATCAACGAGCACGCGGCCAGGACCGCCGGCCAGATCGCCGAGAGCCTGGCCGAGCTGAACGGCATGGAGTCCTCGGCCGGTCTGGAGGACCGGCTGTCGCTGCTGTGCCGGGCCGGGCTGGCGAAGGTCCGCGAGGAGTCGGAGCTGACCCGGGTCTTCTTCCGCGATCTCAGCCAGTTCCCCGAGCTGGTGGCGGTGGTCCGGCAGGGGCTGCTGCAGCCGATGTTCGAGGCCATCGTCACCTGGTTCGAGACGCAGCCCGAATATCGCGACGTCAAGCTCGACTGGGCGGGCATCGCCGCCGTGCTCGGCGGTTCGGTCGTGCAGTACAGGCTGTTCCAGGAGACCGTGGGCGAGACGCCGGGTCACGCCGAGAAGGACCAGTTCGTCACGGCCTGGGTGCGCCTGGCCACCGGCCTGACGCCCACCCCCGCGCCCGTCACCTGACCTTCATCCCCGATCGAGCAGCCGGAGGAACAGCCAGCACACCCCCGCCCCGGTGCCGATCATGAACATGATCCCGCTGGCGTTGAAGAACTCCAGCACGAACGCCTGCAGCCCCGGCCGGTCCCCCACCCGCAGATCGCCCACGACCACGCCACCGGCCGTGTAGCCGAGCATGGGCGCTCCGATCCCGATCAGCCGGTCGCGCAGCGCCCAGGTCTCGCTGAACATCACCAGCGCCGCCCCCGCCCCCCAGGCGATCACGGGCACCCGGAAGATCGCGACGGCCGGCAGGTCGAACGGCACCAGCAGCGCCGCTACCACCAGGATCACCAGGGCGGCGGCCTCGCG
The DNA here is from genome assembly GCF_001083785.1 of Nonomuraea sp. SBT364. Lineage (GTDB taxonomy): Bacteria > Actinomycetota > Actinomycetes > Streptosporangiales > Streptosporangiaceae > Nonomuraea. The sequence continues at coordinate 45,697 of NZ_LAVL01000012.1, read as the reverse complement.
CGGATGCTCCTTGACCACGGTCCTGGCGTCCCGGCCGCCGGTGGCCATCGGGTTCGCACCGGCCATCGCCGCCCGCCGCAGCCCGGCGAACGGCAGCCCGCGCGGCCTCCTGCTCAGCTGGGCACGGGCGACCCTCCGGTAGTGCGCCACGCCCGGCGGCAGCGCCGGGTCGTCCACCACCTTGGGGAAGGCCGCGGTCACCCCGTCCGTCCCGGCTCCGGGGCCGGGCGGGGGCGGCGCCGAGGCGGCCGCCAGGCGGCGGACCTCGCGCTCCACCAGCGCCACCGGGTCACCGAACCGGGCGAGCACCTTGACCACGTCGCGCGCGTTCTGGCTGCCCGCGCGCTCCTCCTCGATCCGGGCGCGCAGCCGCCTGGTGAAGTCGAGCCGCTGCTCGGGCCTCAGCACGCCGTGCGCCGCGTCAGCGGCCTTGCTGACGTAGTTGAGTATGAGCTGGTCCGCTCGCTCTATCACGCCTAGCAATGCTGCCTCAACGAGCAGGGACATACCATGGCAACGATGGAGTTCACGGAGTGGATCAGGGGGCGTTCCGACGAGGAGCTGCGGGCGCTGGTGTCCGCGCGCCCCGAGCTGATCACCCCGGTGCCGGCCCACCTGGAGGGTCTGGCCTCCCGGGCGGGCAGCCCGTCGGCGATCGCCAGGGTGCTCGACCGGCTCGACCGGTTCAGGCTCGCCGTCGTCGAGACGCTCGCCGTACAGCCCGGCCCGATCAGGAAGACGGCGCTGCGCGAGCTGATCGGCGGCGCGCTGGCGGCGGGCAAGCCCGAGCCGGCGCTGACCGCCGCGCTCGACCACCTGCGCGGCCTGGCCCTCGTGTACGGCCCCGACTCGGCGCTCGACCTGGCCCCGGGCGTGCGCAAGGCGCTGGACGACCCGGCGGGGCTGGGGCCGGCGGCCGAGGCGGCGTTCCGGCATCATCCGCCGGAGCAGCTGGAGGAGATGGCCGACGACGTCGCGCCCGGCACCGAGGGGTCCGGCCGGGAGCGCCTGGCCGCCGCGCTGGCCGAGCCCGCCAAGCTGGTCGAGGACGTCTCGGCGGAGGCCAGGGCCGCGCTCGACCAGCTCGCCTGGGGGCCGCCGACCGGCCGGGTGCCCAACGCCCGGCGCGAGGTCCGGATCGGCTCGGCCCGCTCGCCCATCGAGCAACTGCTGGCCCGCGGCCTGCTGGCGGCGACCGGCGAGGAGAGCGTGACGCTGCCCCGCGAGGTAGGCCTCTACCTGCGCGGCGGGCGCGTGCATCGTGACCTGCTGGCCGTGCCGCCCGCGCTCGACGGCGCCGCCCGCGACCGGAAGCTGGGCGACCGCACCGCGGCCGGGCAGGCGTTCATGTTCGTGCGGGCGGTCGAGGAGCTGTGCGAGCGGTGGAGCATCGACCCGCCCGGCGTGCTGCGCACCGGCGGCCTCGGGGTCCGCGACATGAAACGCACCGCCACCGAGCTCGACCTGCCCGAATGGGCTGCCGCGCTGGTCGTGGAGGTCACGTACGCCGCCGGGCTGATCGCGGCGGGCGGCAACGTCGACGGCGAGTGGCTGCCGACCGCCGGCTACGACCTGTGGCGGGTCAGGGGCACTGCCGAGCGCTGGGTGGCGCTGGCCTCGACCTGGCTGCACATGGACCGGGTGCCCGGCCTGGTGGGTGAGCGCGACGACCGCGACCGGCCGCTCAACGCCCTGCACACCGACCTGCGCCGCTCGTCCGCGCCCGCCGTCCGGGCGGCCGCGCTCGGCGTGCTCGCCGCCGCACCGGGCCTGGCGCCCTCGCGCGACTCCATCCTCGAACGCCTCGCCTGGGAGCAGCCGCGCCGCCGCGGGCCGCTGCGCGAGCAGCTCACCGAGTTCGCGCTGCGCGAGGCCGAACAGCTCGGGCTCACCGGGCTCGGCGCGCTGTCCGGCCACGGCCGGGCCCTGCTCTCCGGCGACGACCCCGCCTCGGCGCTCGCCCCGCTGCTGCCGGAGCCGGTCGACCACGTGCTGCTCCAGGCCGACCTCACCGCCGTCGCCCCCGGCCCGCTCACCAGCGAGCTGAACCGGTGGATGACGCTCGCCGCCGACGTCGAGTCCAAGGGCGGGGCGACCGTCTACCGGTTCGGCGAGAGCTCCATCCGGCGCGCCCTGGACGCCGGCCAGGCGGCCGAGGAGCTGCTGGCCATGCTCGAACGCCACTCCGCCACGCCGGTCCCGCAGGCGCTGTCCTACCTGGTCGCCGATGTCGCCCGGCGGCACGGGCGGATGCGCGTCGGCACGGCCGGCGCGTACATCCGCTGCGACGACCCGGCGCTGCTCGACCAGATCACCGCCGACCGCCGCTCGGCCGCCCTGCGGCTGCGCCGCCTGGCGCCCACCGTCATCGCCTCCCGCTCGTCGCGCGCGGCGCTGGTCGACTCGCTGCGGGCCATGGGGTACGCGCCGGTCCCCGAGTCGCTCGACGGCGATGTGATCATCACCCAGCTCGACAGCCGGCGCACCGAGGGCATCGCCGCCGCCCGCCCGCTCAGCTCACCGAACGGCCTGGACCCCGAGGTGGCGGTGGCGGCCGTCCGCGCCCTGCGCGCCGGTGACGCGGCCCACCTGGCCCGCCGCGAGCCCGTCGACGCCCCCGGCGGCCAGTTGCCCCGCAGCCCGGCCACGGCCACCATCTCCGCCCTCCAGGACGCGATCCGGCAGGGCGTCCGGGTGTGGATCGGCTACCTCGACTCCCAGGGCAACGCCACCTCGCGCATCCTGGAGCCGGCCCGCATGGAGGGCGGCTACCTGACCGCCTACGACGAGACCCGGGCGGCGGTGCACCGGTTCGCGCTGCACCGCATCACCGGGGTCTCGGGCATCTGAGGGCTTTCAGGCGCCCTCCTCCGCGGGGAGCAGACCGGCCAGCGGGGTGTCCAGGCGGGTGATCTGGGTCGCGAGCGCCACGATCGCGGCCGGGGAGACGAGGGTGGCGGCGAGTTCCCTGGCGGTCGCCACGTCGGCCGGATGCCGGTGTGCCGGAAGGCCGAACGTGGCGAGGCAGAGATCGAAGAGACCGGCTCCCGGCGGCGGTGACCAGGGATGGTGCAGCTCCGTCGGTTCGGCGGATCGCGGGGGCGGCGTGTGGGTGACGACCAGGTACGCGCCGATCTCGGCCAGGGCGTGGGCCAGCGAGGTGAGGGGCTGACCGGCGAGGGGCCAGTCGGGGAGCAGGTAGGCCCTGCCGGGTTCGAAGGGCATGCGCGCGACCAGGCCGGCGACCGTCGTGACGGGAGACAGGATGGTGATGCTGCCTTCGGCCAGCGGCATGCGCGACAGCAGGGCGATCGCGCCCAGGCGCCTGCCGGTCGCCTCGGGGCCCACGAGCGCCAGGAGGTGGCGCTGGGCCAGGCGGTGCACCGCCGGCGGGAAGCAGGCGGGCTCCAGATAGGTGCGAAGCAGGTGCGCCACGTCGCAGGGCGTCAGGCGGGCTGCCGTCAGGTCCGTGAGCGGCGGGAAACCGTCCGCTTGCGGAAAGTCGTCGGCGAGCGTCGATTCGCCGAGCCGGCGTTCGGTCCCGTACGTCACAGGGCACCTCTGGAACTTTCATGGAAAGTCATGACGCGGACGGTGATGTAGTTTTCTTTCGGCAGTAATCGCGGGCCAACGGATTCTTGCGCCGTCCGGCGGGGTCTTCGCGGGCTTCTTCCGAAGGGTCGTGACCAGGCACCTTCGGCGGCGGGTGGGTGCTGGACCATGTCGATCATGCGCTCCCTTGCTCGGGACAGTCAGGGGTTGACAAGTCAGGAGTTGCCTCCGCAGGCCACATTATCCCCACGTGTCACCTCAAAACTGGAACTGGCCCCACGGGAAACAGGAATCACCCCAGAGGCGGATTTATGCCTATTTAAGGACACGTGGGCCGCACTCCACAATGACTAGTCAGGAAAGCCGTCCGGTCGATCGCGAGAGGGTTGACTACGCCTGGCGGATCGCAGCAAGTTAGGGCATGTGACCGAGCAAACGCTGGGCCGGTTGGCCGAACAGTCCTGGACCAGGTTCGAGGACTACGACTCGCTCTTCTACGAGGGGGAATGGCATCGCAGCCACAGCCTGGCCGAGCGGGCCAGGAAGGTCTGCGGCGGGTTCGTGGCGTCGGGGATCCGGCCCGGTGACCGGGTCGTCGTCATGATGGCCACCTCGCCCGACGTGCCCGTCATCTGCCAGGCGCTGTGGGCGGCCGGGGCGGTGGTGACTCCGGTCGTGTTCCTCGTGGGCGCCGAGGAGCTGCGGCACATCGTGCTCGACAGCGGCGCCTCCGCGATCGTCACCTCCCCCGAGCTCATGCCCACGGTCGAGGCCGCCGGCGTGGACGTACCGGTGCATGTGGACACCGGCGAGCTCGAACGGGCGGCCGAGCACGGGCCGGTGCCGCGAGATCCCGGGGATCTCGCCGCGCTCATGTACACGGGAGGCACCACCGGCCGGGCCAAGGGCGTGATGCTCAGCCACGCGGGGCTCTGGCAGGTGGCCAAGGCCTCCTACGAGATGTCCCACCAGCCGGGGATCAACCGCGCCATCGTGCCGGTCCCCCTCTCCCACGCCTACGGGCTGATCGTCACCGTCGCCGCGATGCACGCCACCGAGCCGCCCCAGGCCGTGCTCATGCGCTGGTTCGACCCCCGGCTCTTCCTGCGGCTGGCCGCCGAACAACGCGTCCAGTACGGCACGGTGGTGCCCGCCATGCTGCAGATGCTGCTGGCCGAGCCGCTGGAGGATCATCCGCTGCCCGACCTGGCGTTCCTCACCTGCGGCGCGGCGCCCCTGGGCCGCGAGACGCTGACCGAGTTCGAACGCCGGATGCCCGGCGTGCGCGTCCTGGAGGGCTACGGGCTGACCGAGACCAGCGCGGTCACCACGTTCAACCCGCCGGGCAGGCACAAGCCGGGCAGCGTCGGCCTGCCGCTGCCCGGCTACACGATCACGATCCGCGACGCGGACGGCGAGGCCGTGGAGCCCGGCGACGTGGGCGAGATCTGCGTGACGGGCGAATCGCTCATGCTCGGCTACTGGGGCGAGCACGAGCCCGACCCCGACGGCACCGCGCTGGTCGGCGACGAGCTGCGCACCGGCGACATCGGCTGCGTGGACGACGACGGCTACCTCTATGTGGTGGACAGGAAGAAGGACCTGATCATCCGGGGCGGCTTCAACGTCTTCCCGCGCGACGTGGAGGACGCGCTGAACGACCACCCGGACGTGGTCATGTCCGGCGTCGTCGGCCGGCCCGACCCCCGACTCGGCGAGGAGGTCGTGGCTTTCGTCCAGCTCCGGCCCGGCGGGACGGCGACCGGGGACGAGCTGATCGCCTGGGCCCGCGACCGGGTCGGCCGGGTCAAGTATCCCCGCGAGGTGACGTTCGTCGACTCCATCCCGGTCACCAGCGTGCTCAAGCTGGATCGTAAGGCCCTGCGGGCCAGATTCGGGCCGGACACATGACCAATCCGTGATAAATGTTGACCGGACAGGAGGTGGCATGAGCCAGCAGGATCCGCCCGGCGGTTACCCGTACCAGCCTTACGGCGCCGACTACGGCTCGCAGCCACCGCCTCAGTACGGTTACGGCTACGGTTACCCGCCGCCCCCGCGCAACCAGCCCAGCCCCAGCGCGATCGTCTCGCTCATTCTCAACCTGCTGGGCGTCGTCAGCTGCTGCAACCTGCTCGGCATCCCCGGCGCGATCCTGGCCGGCCTGTCGATGCGGTCCGAGACCTCCCCCGGGACCGCCCGGTCCATGATCGTGTGGAGCTGGGTGCTGTTCGGGACCGGGTTCGTGCTGATGGTCGGCCTGTTCGTCTTCCTCGGCGTCAACGGCTATCTGGAGGACGAGTAGCCAGTTCGGGGACTGTATCGGCCCTCGTGCGTGTTGGATAGGCGTCAACCGTTGAAGGGATGCTGGTGAACGACGGCCCGCTCATCGTCCAGTCCGACAAGACGCTGCTGCTCGAAGTCGACCACGAGAAGGCCGACGCGTGCCGGAAGGCCATCGCGCCGTTCGCCGAGCTCGAACGGGCGCCCGAGCACGTCCACACCTACCGCGTGACGCCGCTGGCGCTGTGGAACGCGCGCGCCGCCGGGCACGACGCCGAGCAGGTGATCGACGCGCTGATCAGCCACAGCCGCTACCCGGTGCCGCACGCCCTGCTGGTCGACATCGCCGAGACCATGGCCCGCTACGGCCGGCTGAGGCTGGAGAAGGACCCGGTCAACGGCCTGGTGCTGACCTCGACCGACCGGGCCGTGCTCGAAGAGGTGCTGCGCTCGAAGAAGATCCAGCCGATGCTGGGCGAGCGGCTGGGCGGCGACTCCGTCGTCGTGCACCCGAGCGACCGGGGCAACGTCAAGCAGGCGCTGCTCAAGCTGGGCTGGCCCGCCGAGGACCTGGCCGGTTACGTCGACGGCGAGCATCACACGATCAACCTCGCGCAGGACGGCTGGACGCTGCGCCCCTACCAGCAGGAGGCGGCCGACGCGTTCTGGCACGGCGGCTCCGGCGTGGTCGTGCTGCCGTGCGGCGCCGGCAAGACGATCGTCGGCGCGGCGGCGATGGCGCACGCCCAGGCGACCACGCTCATCCTGGTCACCAACACGGTCAGCGCCCACCAGTGGAAGCAGGAGCTGCTCAAGCGCACCTCGCTGACCGAGGACGAGATCGGCGAATACTCCGGCACGAAGAAGGAGATCCGCCCGGTCACGATCGCCACCTACCAGGTGATGACGACCCGGCGGAAGGGCGTCTACAGCCATCTGGAGCTGTTCGACGCGCGCGACTGGGGCCTGATCGTCTACGACGAGGTGCATCTGCTGCCGGCGCCGATCTTCCGGATGACCGCCGACCTCCAGGCCCGCCGCCGCGTCGGCCTGACGGCGACGCTGGTGCGCGAGGACGGGCGCGAGGGCGACGTGTTCTCGCTGATCGGCCCCAAGCGCTACGACGCGCCCTGGAAGGAGATGGAGAACCAGGGCTGGATCGCCCCGGCCGACTGCGTCGAGGTCCGCGTCACGCTGAGCGACGAGGAGCGGCTGGCGTACGCGATGGCCGAGGCGGAGGAGCGCTACCGGTTCTGCGCGACGACGCCGTCCAAGACGCACGTGACCGAGGCGCTGGTCCGGCGGCACCTGGGCGAGCAGGTGCTGGTCATCGGCCAGTACATCGACCAGCTCGACGAGCTCGGCGAGCACCTGAACGCGCCGGTCATCAAGGGCGAGACGCGGATCAAGGAGCGTGAGCGGCTCTATCAGGCGTTCCGCGACAAGGAGATCCAGGTCCTGGTGGTGTCGAAGGTGGCGAACTTCTCCATCGACCTGCCGGAGGCGGCCGTGGCCATCCAGGTGTCGGGGACGTTCGGGTCGCGGCAGGAGGAGGCGCAGCGGCTCGGCCGGGTGCTGCGGCCCAAGGCCGACGGCGGCGGGGCGCGCTTCTACACGGTGGTCAGCCGGGACACGGTGGACCAGGAGTTCGCGGCGCACCGCCAGCGGTTCCTGGCCGAGCAGGGATACGCGTACCAGATCATCGACGCCGACGACGTGCACGGCGGGGTGTGAGCCCGGCCGCTCGGTCCGAGCGGCCAGGCCAGGTCTAGCGCCTCACGTCCACGAGACTCCGCGGGCCGTCGACAATCGAACCACCCCCCTCACTGCGTCCTCTCATCACCGCTGCCAGTCCGGCAGCGACATACCCTGATGATCCGACAAACGCACCTGGTATGCCCGGATTTTTCGGTATTTCCCAGCTTCGTTACAGGTATGTTCAGAGCAGCTGGCCGCCGAGGAACAGCACCCCTTCGGCCGCGATCCACGCCGCGACGCCCGCCCCCATCAACCTGCCGAACAGCCGTGTGTCCCGCCGGACGGCTCCGGCCAGCCAGGCCGCCACCGTGCAGCCCGCGGCGGCGGCGGCGAACAGCCCCGACACCATGGACACCGTGGCGAGCCGGCGCGCACAGGCCGAAGCGAGCTCGCCACCCGAGCAGAACGCCTCAAGCCCCCAGCCCGCGAACACGGACAGCCCCCACAGCGCCGCCAGCAGAAAGCTCGCGACGGTGGGGATGATCGGCGAGATGCCGAGCCGGACGCGCGCCACGCCGACTTCCTACCCCGCGCGGCGTCCGGCTAAATGCTTTTGAGGCCCACCGGAGCGCGCACTAAACTGGCGGATTCGCTACCTGTTACCACCACCTCCGATCCCACCGGGAGGCGCTTTCGCATGCCCACAGACCAACTGGCCCCCGACATACCCTCCGACGTGCTCGCGGCCGAGCAGGCCCACCTGGCCGAGTCGCGAGCCGCCCTGCAGGCCATGCGCGCCCACGCGCAGTCGCTGTCGGCCGACGCGGCCGGCGACTGGGTGTCGCAGCAGATCCTGCAGTCGCTGCTGGACCAGCGGGTGGCCGCGCTGGCCGACCACCCCGACACGCCGCTGTTCTTCGGCCGCCTCGACCGGGGCGCCGACGACGACCTGCCGCCCGTCATCTACGTCGGCCGCCGCCACGTGCACGACGGCAGCAGCCGGCCCCTGGTGATCGACTGGCGGGCCCCGGTGTCGCGGGCCTTCTACCAGGCGAGCCCTGCCGACCCGATGGGCGTGCGGCTGCGGCGGCGCTTCGGCTATCACGGCGGGGCGCTGACCGCGTTCGAGGACGAGCCGCTCGGACAGGGCGGCGAGATCGGTCCCTCCAAGATCCTCACCGAGGAGATCGAACGCCCCCGCACCGGCCCGATGCGTGACATCGTGGCCACCATCCAGCCCGACCAGGACGAGATCGTCCGCGCCACGCTGACCCAGACCGTCTGCGTGCAGGGCGCCCCCGGCACCGGGAAGACCGCCGTCGGCCTGCACCGGGCCGCCTATCTGCTGTTCACCCACCGCGAGCGGCTCGCCAGGTCAGGCGTGATGATCGTCGGCCCGAACCGCGCCTTCCTGTCCTACATCTCCTCCGTGCTCCCCGCGCTGGGCGAGGTCAAGGTCGACCAGACGACGGTGGCCGGGCTGCTCGGCGAGCACGCTGCCGCCGAGGACCCGGCGGTCGCCGCCGTCAAGGGCGACGCCCGGATGGCGGCCGTCCTCGGACGGGCCCTCTGGCTGCACATCGTCAAGCCCGAGGAGGGCCTGGTGTTCGCCAAGGGCGCCTACCGCCACCGGGTGGCCGACTACGAGGTGCGCGAGATCGTCGCCTCGCTGCGCGGCACCACCCGCTACGGCCCCGGCCGGGCGGCGCTGGCCCAGCGGCTGGCGCACATGGTGCTGGTGCGGATGGAACAGCGCGGCGAGTCGCCCGACGACCGGGTACAGGACTCGGTGGCCCGCTCGAAGCCGGTCAAGCAACTGGTGGACGCCATCTGGCCGAAGCTGACGCCGGAGCAGGTCCTCCACCGCCTCCTGTCGGACCCGGAGTTTCTGGCCAAGGCCGCCAGATCCGATCTGTCGCCCGACGAGCAACAGCTGATCCTGTGGCGGAAACCGTACCGGAGCTGGAAGTCGGCGAAGTGGTCGGCGGCGGACGCGGCGCTCCTCGACGAGCTGGGCGACCTCGTCGAACGCACTCCCTCGCTCGGCCACCTGGTGGTGGACGAGGCCCAGGACCTGTCGGAGATGCAGTTGCGCGCGCTCGGCCGGCGCTGCCGCAACGGCTCGGCCACCGTGCTCGGCGACCTCGCCCAGGGCACCACGCCGTGGTCGACCACGTCCTGGGAGGCGGTGCTGCGCCACCTCGGCCAGGAGACGGGCGAGGTCACCGAGCTGACGCTCGGCTTCCGCGTGCCGCGTGAGGTCCTCGACTACGCCGCCCGCCTGCTCCCCTCGGTCGCCCCCGGCCTGGCCGCCCCCCGCTCGCTCCGTCCCGGCGCCGGCTCCCTGTCGGTACGGCCCGGCGGCGACCTGCGCCAGGCCGTGACCGAGGTCCTGGCCAGGGAGGGCTCGATCGGCGTCATCGTCCCCGACGCGCTGGTTGCGGCCACGTCGGCCGCGCTGGACGGCGTCGCGCACGCCGTCCTCGACCCCGACTCGGCCGACGAGCACCGGCTGCTGATCGTCCCGGCGACACTGGCCAAGGGCCTGGAGTACGACCACGTGATCGTGGTGGAGCCCGCCGACATCGTCGAGGCCGAACCCCGCGGCCTGGCCCGGCTGTACGTGGTGCTCACGCGCGCGGTCACGTCCCTGACGGTCCTGCACGCCAGGCCCCTTCCCGCCCAGCTCGCCGGCTGACACGGCGCGCGGGGCGGTGGCAGCGGCGCCGAACGCTCCTAGGATGCTGGGCAGAAGCCATCACCCTAGGAGGAAACCGTGCCGGCACCGCTGCCACACGAATACCTGCCGCCCGTCCCCTCGCTCGTGGTGCAGAGCGACGACATCACCGACGGGGACCGGCTGAACGACCTCCACGTCTTCAACGACTGGGGCATGACGGGCCAGAACCTGTCCCCCAGCCTGCGCTGGTCCGGCGCCCCCGACGGCACCAGGAGCTACGCCGTCACCTGCTTCGACCCCGACGCCCCGACGGGCAGCGGGTTCTGGCACTGGGTGCTGTTCGACATCCCGGCCTCGGTGACCGAGCTGCCGACGGGCGCGGGCACCGGCCCCGAGTTCAAGGGCCTGCCGCAGGGCGCCGTCCACGCCCGCACCGACTACGGCACCAAGGAGTACGGCGGCGCCGCGCCCCCGCCCGGCGACCCGCACCGCTACGTGTTCACCGTGCACGCGCTGTCGGTCGACGGCCTGGGGGTGAGCGGCGACACGCCCCCGGCGGCGGTCGGCTTCAACATCACCGCCAACACCCTGGCTCGCGGCCACATCATCCCGCATTACGGCGTCTGACCACCTCTGATGGGTTCGCGACCACTCTGATAAGTTCGCGAACCATGAGCGACCTCGGGGTGGACATCCGGTTCGGCGGCCCGGGCGACGTGGAGCCGGTCCTGGACTTCTGGCTCCACGCCGCCGAAGGCACCGACCGCCGCGACTCCCCCGGCAAGCTCACCGCGCTCATCGAACGCGACCCGGAGGCGCTGCTGATCGCCGAGCTCGGCGGCGCGCTGGCGGGCACCCTCATCGCCGGCTGGGACGGCTGGCGGGCACACCTGTATCGGCTGGCCGTCCACCCGGACCACCGCCGCAAGGGCATCGCCACCGCGCTCCTGGCCGCCGCCGAGCGCCGCTTCACCGCCTTCGGCGCCTTCCGCGCCGACGCGATGGTCCTGCACGACAACACCCTCGCGCACCCGGCCTGGGCCGCCGCCGGCTACTCCCCCCAGCCCGAGTGGTCCCGCTGGGTGAAGCGGCTGATCTGATCCTCCTCCTGTACGGCTCTTCTTCTTGTACAGCTCTTCTTCCTGTACGGCACGGCCGGGTTTCGGCCAGTGCCCGTACTTCGGCCAGGGGCCTCCAGGGGCACGGCCGCTGACCGGACGGTGGCCGGGCGCCGCTACGCACCCACGTGAGGCGGTTTCCGGGGTTGGAGGTCTGATCCACGCCAGCGGGACCCGGCGCCGTCGGGGAGGCTGGCAGCATGAGTGCGAAAAGCTTGGCGGAGGACGGCGGGTCGAGTGTGGACGGGCACCCGGTGGGCGCCTGGGCCGTGATGGAGAGGTTCTACGCCGCGGAGGCCGCGTACGTGGCCGCGGGCGGGTTCGGCAAGGCGTCCTATGCCGACGTCGCCGCGTACCTGGACCCGGACGTCGTCCTGCACCAGGCTCCGGGCTTGCCCTTCACCGGCACGGGCGCGTGGCGCGGCCACGACGGCATGGAGCGGTTCCTGGCCCTCTTCAGCGAGGTGTGGGAGTCGATGGAGTTCCTGGCCCAGGAGCATTGGGGCGACGAGAACACCGTGGTCGTGCAGAACCGGGTGCGCTTCCGCGCCCGTGCCACCAGCCGGGAGGTCGACATCCTGATCATGCAGCTGATCACGGTCAGGAACGGCCGCATGCTCGAATGCCGCCCGTTCTATTGGGACCCCCAGGCCGTGGCCGACGCGTGCCGCCCAGCGGCCGTGGCTGACAATTCACCCCGGAAACCGCCTCACGTGGGTGCGTGACGGCGGCCGGCCACCATCCGGTCAGCGGCCGTCTCCCTGGAGGCCCTTAACCGAAGTGCGGGCACCGGCCATGATCCGGCGGTGCCGTAAAAGAAGATTCCCCAATTTGGGACAGGCGCAAATAACGCATCGCCCGAGCCGGAAAACCGGCTCGGGCGGATGCATTACCGAAAAGGCGAGACTTAGAAGTCCATGTCGCCGCCGCCGGGCATGCCGGCGGGAGCGGCCGGGGTCTTCTCCGGCTTCTCGGCGATGACGGCCTCGGTGGTGAGGAAGAGCGCCGCGATGGAGGCGGCGTTCTGCAGCGCCGAGCGCGTCACCTTGGCCGGGTCGAGGATGCCCGACTCGAACATGTTGACGTACTCGCCGGTGGCCGCGTTGAGGCCCTCACCCGGGGTGAGGTTGCGCACGCGCTCGACCACGACGCCGCCCTCGAGGCCGGCGTTGACCGCGATCTGCTTGAGCGGCTCCTCCAGGGCCTTGCGGACGATCGCGGCACCGGTGGCCTCGTCGCCGGTCAGCTCCAGCTTGTCGAACGCCTTGGCGCCGGCCTGCAGCAGCGCCACGCCACCGCCGGGGACGATGCCCTCCTCGACGGCCGCCTTGGCGTTACGCACGGCGTCCTCGATGCGGTGCTTGCGCTCCTTGAGCTCGACCTCGGTGGCCGCGCCCGCCTTGATGACGGCGACGCCACCGGCGAGCTTGGCCAGGCGCTCCTGGAGCTTCTCGCGGTCGTAGTCGGAGTCGGTGCGCTCGATCTCGGCACGGATCTCGTTCACGCGGCCGCTGATCGCGTCGGCGTCACCGGCGCCGTCGACGATCGTGGTCTCGTCCTTGGTGACGACGACCTTGCGGGCGCGGCCGAGCAGGTCGAGGGTGGCGTTCTCCAGCTTGAGACCGACCTCCTCGGCGATGACCTGACCACCCGCGAGGATGGCGATGTCACCGAGCATGGCCTTGCGGCGGTCGCCGAAGCCCGGGGCCTTGACGGCCACGGAGCGGAACAGACCGCGGATCTTGTTGACCACGAGGGTGGCCAGGGCCTCGCCCTCGACGTCCTCGGCGATGATGAGGAGCGGCTTGCCGGACTGCACGACCTTGTCGAGCAGCGGCAGCAGGTCCTTGTTGGCCGAGACCTTCGAGTTGACGATGAGGATGTACGGGTCCTCGAGCACGGCCTCCATGCGGTCCGAGTCGGTGACGAAGTACATCGACGTCATGCCCTTGTCGAAGCGCATGCCCTCGGTGAGCTCGAGCTCGAGGCCGAAGGTGTTGCTCTCCTCGACGGTGATGACGCCTTCCTTGCCGACCTTGTCCATCGCCTCGGCGATGAGCGAGCCGATCTCGGGGTCGGCGGCGGAGATGGAGGCGGTGGAGGCGATCTGCTCCTTGGTCTCCACGTCCTTGGCGAGCTTGGACAGCTCCTCGCTGACCCGCTCGACCGCGGACTCGATGCCCTTCTTCAGAGCCATCGGGTTGGCGCCGGCGGCCACGTTGCGCAGGCCCTCACGGACCAGCGCCTGGGCGAGCACGGTGGCGGTGGTGGTGCCGTCGCCCGCGACGTCATCGGTCTTCTTGGCGACTTCCTTGACCAGCTCGGCGCCGATCTTCTCCCACGGGTCCTCGAGCTCGATCTCCTTGGCGATGGAGACACCGTCGTTGGTGATCGTGGGAGCGCCCCACTTCTTCTCCAGCACGACGTTGCGGCCCTTGGGCCCCAGGGTCACCTTGACGGCGTCGGCGAGCTGGTTCATACCGCGCTCGAGACCGCGCCGGGCGTCCTCGTCAAACGCGATCATCTTGGCTGCCATAAGGCTAGACCTCCCAGACACAGGGTGGCTGCTGCGATCGAGCCGACGCCCGCGACGGCATGTGGGCCCGCAGCTCCTTCGGCGGACCCCCATCGTCTCGATCCCAGGGGTTGGCACTCTGCGAGTGAGAGTGCCAACGAATTGTTTAGCACTCTACCCGGTCGAGTGCAAGCTGGCAGCAACCCACCCCAGGTCAGGTCGGTACGGCGGGCCCGCGAGCCCGCCGTACTTGAGGGGACGAGAGGTGGCGGTCCGCACGTACTGCGCTGACGCGCGAGCCGCCGGTGCACACCACGTCAGACCGAGCGGACACTCTCCGCCTGCGGCCCCTTCTGGCCCTGCGTGATCTCGAACTCGACCCGTTGGCCCTGCTCGAGAGACCGATACCCGTCCATCATGATTGCCGAGTAATGGACGAATACATCCTTACCACCGTCTACCGCGATGAAGCCGTAGCCCTTGTCCGCGTTGAACCACTTGACGGTGCCCTGCGCCACTTCCGACTCCTCTTACTGGGCTCTTAGATCCCGCCCATTCCTCCGCGAGACCCACAATCGCCTGACTAATGGTTATCAGCCGTACGATCGCACTCGACCATACCTGTGGGACGGCGTTTGGCAACAGAGTCAATCGACAAATCGGGTATTTCATCTTCGGCTAACTGGTTCAACCTTGTATTTCACACAAAAGAGAAGGCGCCCGCATGGGGCGCCTTCTAGAGGGTCGTTCTGGACAGCGGGGGATCTCAGCCGCCCGCGACCGCCGGGATGATGGAGATCTGAGTGCCCTCAGGGGCAGGAGTGTCGAGCCCCTGGACGAAACGGACATCCTCTTCGCCGACGTAAACGTTGACAAAACGACGAATCTTGCCCGATTCATCAAGAATGCGTGCGCCGATCCCCGGGTAGTCGGAGTCGAGCTTGGCAAGCACGTCACGCAGCGTCGCGCCCTCTCCACTCACCTCCGCGTTACCGCCGGTGTAGGTGCGCAGGATGGTGGGAATCCGTACTGAAACGCTCATGATTAATCTCGCCTTTCCTGATTGTCAGACAGTCGCGCGGAACGCGTCGAGGGAGGGCCGGATCACGGCCGTGGGGGTGACGTCGGCGACCGCGTCGAGCGTCTTGAGCCCGTCGCCGGTGTTGAGCACCACGGTCTCGGCCTCCGGGTCGAGCTGCCCGGTCTCGACGAGCTTCTTCAGCACGCCGACGGTCACGCCGCCGGCCGTCTCGGCGAAGATGCCCTCGGTCGAGGCCAGCAGCTTGATGGCGGCGACGATCTCGGCGTCCGTGACGTCCTCGACCGCTCCGCCGGTGCGGCGCGCGATGTCGAGCACGTAGGGGCCGTCGGCGGGGTTGCCGATGGCCAGCGACTTGGCGATGGTGTCGGGCTTGACCGGCTGCACCACGTCGTGGCCGGCCTTGTAGGCGGCGGAGACCGGCGAGCAGCCGAGCGCCTGGGCGCCGAAGACCTTGTACGGGCGGTCCTCGACCAGGCCCAGCTGGATGAGCTCCTTGAAGCCCTTGTCGATCTTGGTGAGCTGTGAGCCGGAGGCGATCGGGATGACGATCTGCTCGGGCACCCGCCAGCCGAGCTGCTCGGCGATCTCGTAGGCGAGCGTCTTGGAACCCTCGGCGTAGTAGGGCCGCAGGTTGACGTTGACGAATCCCCACTTGTCGCCCAGCGGGTCGCCGATCAGTTCCGAGCAGAACCGGTTGACCTCGTCATAGGTGCCGTCGATGCCGATCAGCTTGCCGCCGAACACCCGGGCCATGGCGATCTTGGCCTGCTCCAGGTCCGCGGGGATGAACACGCAGGCGTCGAGCCCGGCCCTGGCGGCGGCCGCCGTCACCGCGCCGGCCAGGTTGCCGGTCGAGGAGCACGACAGCGTGTGGAAGCCGAAGTTGCGCGCCGCCTCGACGGCGATGGCGACCACGCGGTCCTTGAAGGAGTGCGTGGGATTGCCCGAGTCGTCCTTGACGTACAGGGACTTGATGCCCAGCGCCCGGCCCAGGTTGCCCGCCTTGACGAGCTTGGTCCAGCCGGGGTTCATGTTGGGCTTGGACGCGACGTCGACCGGCACCGGGAGCAGCGAGCGGTAGCGCCAGATGTTGGCCGGCCCCGACTCGATGTCGGCGCGGGTCACGTTCGCGAAGGAGTAGGCCGCCTCCAGCGGCCCGAAACACTCCACACAGGCGAAGCTGGGGCCGAGCGGGTAGCGGGTGCCGCACTCGCGGCAGGAGAGAGCGACGGCGGGACCGAAGTCGAGCGACATGAAGCGAGGCCTTCCCTCATCTTCGTCCGCGGCCACCCTGACCACGGACCGGAATTGGCACCCTGTCCCGGTCGGCCTCGCAGGTCGCGAGTCACAAGCCGGGAGGGTTGCCGGGGCTTCGCAGGGCCGGTCCCTCCACCCCTCTGGATGAGCAATATTCAGTTAGGAGTTGCTGAACCGGACTCTACCCAATCCAGCGGGTGAACTGACCAGTCGTCTCATTATGCGAGACGACTGGTCTCACCGGTAGTCGTCGCCGAGCGCCGCCTGCACGTATTTGCGGGCCTGGTGGATGCGTGACTTGGCCGTGCCGAGCGGGATCTTGAGCTGCTCGGCAACCTCGCTGTAGTCGAGCTGGACGATGTCGCGCAGCACCAGCGCCTGCGCGAGGTCGGGCTTGTCGGCCTCCAGCGCCTCCATGGCGTCGAGCAGGTCCAGCCGGGACCCGGCGATCACGCTGACCCGCCGCACGTCGGGCTTCTGCATGGGCAGCTCGTCGGAACTCTGCTCCGCCGCCCTGCGCTTCAGCGACCGGTACGTGGTGCGCGCGCAGTTGGCGGTCACGATGTGCAGCCACGTGCTGAACCTGGCGCGCCCCTCGAACCGCCCGATGTTGCGCGCCACCGCCAGCAGGGTGTCCTGGGCCGCCTCCTCCGCGTCCTGGTGGTAGGGCAGGATGCGGGCGCAGTGCCGCAGCACGTCCGGCTCGATCCGTCGCAGGAGCTCGCCGAGTGCGCGATGATCTCCTACGGCGGCTGAGCGGGCGAGTTCCTCGGTTGCCTCATCTAGCGCCATAGCTGGGATCCTAGGTCGGAGGACACCTCGGTGACATCTCCTCGCCGTAAACGAGGGGGTTCCTGCCACAACTCCTGGGGAGTGTCGATGAACAGCGTCCTGCTCGCCTCCAACAGAGGCCCGGTCTCGTTCACCGTCTCCGACGACGGCGAGCTGACCATGAGACGCGGCGGTGGCGGTCTGGTATCCGGTCTGTCCGGAGTCGCCAGGGACGAGGGCGTGCTGTGGGTGTGCGCGGCGCTGTCCGACGGCGACCGCAGCGCGGTGCGGCAGGCCCCGGGCGGGCGGCTCGACCAGGCGGGTTACGAGACCGGGGCGCTGCGGATGCTCGACATCGCGCCCGCCACGTTCCACCGCGCCTACAACTCGGTCGCCAACTCGACGCTCTGGTTCGTCAACCACCTGCTCTACGACATCCCGAACGCGCCGGTGTTCGGCACCAGGTTCCAGCGTGACTGGGAGTCCTACCGCGACTACAACGGCGCGTTCGCGCTGGCGCTGGCCGAGGAGGCCGGCCACGGGGCGCGCGTGATGGTGCAGGACTACCACCTGACGCTGACCCCGGCGATGCTCCGCGCCGAGCGGCCCGACCTGCGCATCGCGCACTTCAGCCACACGCCGTGGGCGCCGCCCGAATACTTCTCCCTGCTGCCCGACGAGGTGGGCCGGGAGGTCCTGGAGGGCATCCTGGGCGCCGATCACGCCGGGTTCCTCACCGGGCGCTGGGCGTCGGCGTTCCTGGACTGCTGCGCGGCCCTGCTCGGCGCCGAGATCGACCGGACGGCCCGTACGGTCACCCACGAGGGCCGCGTCACCAGGATCGGCGTGCACGGGCTCGGCGTGGACGGCAAGGCGCTGTGGGCGCGCGCCGGCGAGCCCGACGTCGAGTCGCACATGACCGCGCTCAGGGAGCAGGTCGGCGACCGCAAGCTGATCGTCCGCATCGACCGCACGGAGCTGTCGAAGAACATCGTGCGCGGCCTGCTCGCCTACCGCGAGTTCCTGGCCGCGCATCCGGAGTGGCACGGCCGGGTGGTGCACCTGGCGTTCGCCTACCCGAGCCGCCACGACCTGCCCGAATACCGCGAATACACCGCCTCGGTGCAGCGCTGCGCGCAGGAGATCGAGGACGAGTACGCCACGGAGGACTGGGACCCGCTGATCCTCAACGTCAACGACGACTACCCGCGCTCCCTGGCCGCCTACAGGATGGCCGACGTGCTGCTGGTCAACCCGATCCGCGACGGCATGAACCTGGTGGCCAAGGAGGGCCCGGTGCTGTCGCCGCGCTGCGCGCTGGTGCTGTCGCGCGAGGCGGGCGCGGCGGCCGAGCTGGGCGCCGACGCGCTGATGGTCAACCCCTACGACGTCAGCGGCACGGCGCGGGCGCTGCACCGGGCGCTGGTCATGCCCGAGGAGGAGCGGACCCGCCGCCGTGCCCGGCTGGAGTCGGCCGCCACGGCCCTGCCACCGCAGCGGTGGCTGGCCGCGCAGCTCGACGCGCTCGGCTGACGGGTCACCTCCAGTCGGCGTGCCGCAGCGCGCCGGACAGTCCGGGCGTCTTCCACTCGTCGACGACCAGCACCTTCGACGTCGGCAGATACCACTCACGGGTGGTGAAGCTCGTCCGCGTCACCTTGCCCGAGTGGGTCCGGCAGCGGGTCCGGAACTCGTGGTAGTACGCCCGGTGCCCGGGGCCGACCTGGCGCAGCCCCTTGGTGTGCCTGCCGATCCGCTCACCCCGCAGCAGCTTGCCGTCGACCGGGCAGCGCTGCACGTCGGAGGCGGGGTAGTAGCCGCCCCGCTGGGCGTTGTAGGGGCCGAAGCCCTCGGCGCCCCGCTTGATGTGCTCCGGCCCGAAGATCCAGAAGCCCTTGCAGTCGGGGGTGAAGAAGGCGGCCTTGGGGTGGGCGCACCTGCCCGTGACGACGTGCACGCTGTCGGTGCCTCCGCCGTACACCCTCCACTTGATCGGCACGTAGAGAGTCAGGCCGCCGCGCAGCTTCAGCGGCTGGGCGGGCGCCGCCGTGGCGACGGCGGGGGCCAGGAGGAGGACCGAGGCGGCGACGGCGGTTACGGTGAGTGAGCGCTTGAGCATGATCCCGACGGTAGCGGAGGCGACTTGCAGGCCGGTCACGAACGACTGAACGCCGACGTCAGTTCGCGGAGCAGGGCCACCACGCCGTCGGGTCCGTCCACGACGATGTCGGCCCGCTCGGCCAGCGCCGTCACCTCGGCCGAGCCGCTGCACACCGTCACGCCGGGCACCCCGGCTCCCCTGACCGCCTCGAACGCGGCCAGGTCGCCCAGGTCGTCGCCGGCGAACAGCACCGACCGCGCCTCCCGCTCGGCCAGGAACAGGCCGAGCGCGTGGCCCTTGTCCATGCCCGGCGGCCGCAGCTCCAGCACCAGCCGGCCGGGCTCGACGACCAGCCCGTGCTTCTCGGCCAGCTTGGCCATCGGCTCGCGCAGCTTGGCCAGCGCCCCTTCGGGGTCGGGTGCCCGGCGGGTGTGCACGGCGACCGCGCGGCCCTTGTCCTCGACGGTGACGCCCGTCGCCAGGCCGAGCGCGTCGAGCACGAACGGCAGCTCGGCCTCGGCTCTCGGCACCCCGGGCGGGGGCGGCGGCCCGGAGATCTGGCCCTGTTCCCAGCGCTCGAAGCCGTAGTGGCCGAGCACCACCAGGCCGGGCACCTCCTCCAGCCCCGGACCGAGCCGCAGGGCGGTGGCCACCGGCCTGCCCGTCACGATGGTGACCGCCTTGACGTGCCGGCCCAGCTCGGCGAGCACGGCGGCCGCCTCGGGGTGGATCCTGGCGGCCGCGGGGTCGGGCACGATCGGCGAGAGGGTCCCGTCGAAGTCGAGCCCGATCACGGCGCCCGCCGGATCCTTCAGTATCGCTTCCATTCCAGGGATGTTCGTCACGCGCCTGCCGTACCCACCAGGTCAGGGGCGCATGCCAAGCCGTCTGGCCGCGCGCTCGCGCTGCCGCGTGGCACGCAGCCTGCGCAGGCGCTTGACCAGCATCGGGTCCTGCTCCAGCGCCTCCGGCCGGTCGATGAGCTCGCCGAGCAGCTGGTAGTAACGGGTGGCGGAGAACCCGAAGGTCTCCTTGATGGCCTGCTCCTTGGCACCCGCGTAACGCCACCAGTGGCGCTCGAAGGCGAGGAGCTCGAGTTCGCGGTCTGTGAGGGGCTGTCGAACGGGTTCCGGGGCAGCACTGTCACCGCTGACCGGCGCAGTGTCCATGGTCTCCTCCTCGGGATGAGCGCGTGACGATCACGTCGCGCGCACGCGGCCCGTGGCCATCGTAATGTGCCGAGTGCGGCTGTTCACGGCGGATTGGGAGACGTACAGTCACCAAGTGTGACCTCAGTCATCACACTTCTCACCGACTACGGCCTCGAAGACGGCTATGTCGCGGCCTGTCATGGCGTGATGGCGGGCATCGCCCCCGCGGCCCGGGTGATCGACGTGTGCCACCTCGTCCCTTCGGGCGATGTACGGCGCGGCGCGGCGATTCTCGCCCAGACGATCCCGTACCTGCCTCAGGGTGTGCATATCGGCGCGGTGGACCCGGGCGGCGGCGGGCTGAGGCGGCCGGTGGCGATCGAGGCGGGCGGCCGGGTGTTCATCGGGCCGGACAACGGACTGCTGTCGTGGGCGGTCGCCGCGAGCGGCGGCGCGTCGGCGGCGTACGAGCTCCGCAACGACGAGCACTTCCTGCACCCGGTCTCGCCGACCTTCCACGGGCGGGACGTGTTCGCGCCGGTGGCCGGGCGGCTGTGCACCGGGCTGCGGCCCCGCGACCTGGGGCCGGAGGTGCCTCTGGGCAGGCTGGTCTCGCTGCCGGAGCCGACCTCGGTGCTGCGCGGCGGCGCGGTGGAGGGCGAGGTCGTCTCGGTGGACCGCTACGGCAACGCGCAGCTCTCGATCGCCGCCGGCGACCTGGAGACGCTGGGGCTGCGGATCGGCGACACGGTGGGCGTGTGGCTGGGGCGGCGGCGGCTGTCGATGCCGTACCGGGAGACGTACGCGGCGGTGCCGCCGGGGGAACTGGTGGCGTTCGCCGACTCGGCCGGGCTGATCGCGTTCGCGGTGAACTCGGGCGACGCGGCCCAGCGGCTGGGCCTGCCCCCTGGGGCACATGTCCGGCTCGCCCCCGTGAGTTAGTACGAAAGCCGCAGAACGGAATTACTCCGCGTATCGGACCGTTTACCGAAGCATCACATCGAATCGTCGACCGCATGTCAGAATGCAGGGCAGTTCGGCGCCTCCTCCCTCCGAGGTCGACGTGTACTACCTGTCCGTTGCCCTGCTCGCCCTGCTGACCGCGACCTGGCCTCCCGCCGGGCCGCCCGTTCCCGAGCGCTGGCGCTCCTGGCCGGTGACGCGCGTCTTCCCCGCGGCCGTCCCCGGCACCAGCCCGTCGGGTGCCCGGGTCACCTACGTCCTGACGGGGGTCGCACCCGAGGCGCCGTGCCCCGCCGCCTTCCAGCCCGGCGCCCTGCTCGCCCTCCCGGCCTGCGTCACGGCCCTGCGCGCCACGTACGCCGACAGCACCTCCACGTTCGTCGCCACCGTGGGCATCGCGGTGCTGGCCCGGCGGCGTGCCCCGGGCACCGCGACCGTCGCGAGCGCCGCCGCGGGTCACCGGCCGCCCACGGTCCGGCCGGTGGCCTTCCCCGGCGGGCCCGCCGAGCGGTTCGGCGAGCGCCAATACTTCACCGGCGCACTGATCAGCACGCACGACCGCTACCTGGTGGCCACGGCCGCCGGTCACGCCGACGGCAGACCGTACCGGCCCGGCGACCGGGCCGCCGCCCGGTTACGCGGCATCGCCCTCCAGCTCGCCGGCGCGCTGCACCGGGGCCTCACCCGGTGATCCGGACCCTGCTGCTGCCGCTCATGCCGCTGCTGCTCCTGGTCGGGGTGGCGGCGTTACCGGCGGGCGGCGCGGCGCGCAGCCCCGCCGACGGGCTGGCGGCGGCCGCCCGCGCCAGGCAGTGGCAGCTCGACGCGCTGCGGCTGCCGGAGGCGTGGCGCTCCAGCAGGGGCGAGGACGTGCTCGTCGCGGTGCTCGACACCGGCGTGCGCCCGCACCCGGACCTGACGGAGGCGGTCCGGCAGGGCCCCGACCTGACCGGCGTCCGCAGACGGGCGGGCCTGTGGGGGCAGCACGGCACCGCCATGGCCAGCCTGATCGCCGGCCGCGGCCACGGCGACGGCAAGGGCGTGCTGGGCGTCGCTCCGGCGGCCCGGCTGCTGTCGGTCCGGGTCACGCTGGAGAGCTCCGACCCGCTGCGCGACAAGCAGCGCGGCGGCGGCAGGGACGCCCTCGCCCGGGGCATCCGCTACGCGGTCGACCAGGGCGCGGACGTCATCAGCATGTCGCTGGGCGGCGGCAGCGGCGCCTGGGAGGGCTCGGCCGCCGAGGAGGAGGCGGTCCAGTACGCCGTCTCCCGGGGCACGGTCCTGGTGGCGTCGGCCGGCAACGACGGCGCGACGACCAACAGGAAGAACTTCCCGGCCGCCTACCCCGGCGTGATCGCCGTCGGCGCGGTGGACCAGCGGCTCCGGCCGGCCCCCTTCTCCAACCGTCGCGACTACCTGTCGGTCGTCGCCCCCGGCACCGGCATCGTCACGGCGGGCCCGTGCGGCTCGTACGTGGTGGGCGACGGCACCAGCTCCGCGGCGGCGCTGGTGGCTGGCATCGCCGCGCTGATCAAGGCGGCGCATCCGGAGCTCTCCCCGTTCCAGGTCCGCCGGGCGATCGAGCTCGGCACCCGCAGGCGGCCCGAGGGCGGCTACGACAGCTCCTACGGCCACGGCGTGGTCAACGCGGCCCTGGCCCTGCGGCAGGCGGCCCGGCTGGCCGGCCCCGCTCCCGCCCCGCCGATCCCCGGCGGCCGGTTCGGCCGGTTCGGCCACTTCGGCACGAGCCTGCCGCCCGAGCGCCCCTGGTCCCGTACGCCGGTGGTGGCGGGCCTGCTCGTCCTGGCCACCGTCCTGGCCACACGCGTCCTCGTACGCCACCGCCGACGCACAGGGCCCTCCGCGGAAGGTTCCGCGGAGGGCCCTGGAGGCTACGACGCCTAGTTCACGTGCACCACGTCGTGCGTCTCGGCGAAGTGGCACGCGCTCTCGTGCGTGGTCCCCGGCCTGATCTGCAGCAACGGCTCCTCCGTGGCGCAGATCTCCTGCGCCTTCCAGCACCGGGTGCGGAACCGGCAGCCGGACGGCGGGTTGGCCGGCGAGGGCGGGTCACCCTGGAGGATGATCCGCTCCCGCTGCTCCCGTCCCTCGGGGTCGGGCACCGGCACGGCCGACAGCAGCGCCTGCGCGTAAGGATGCGCGGGCTTGTCGTAGATGTCGACGTCCTTGCCGATCTCCACGACCTTGCCCAGGTACATCACCGCGACCCGGTCGGAGATGTGGCGTACCACCGACAGGTCGTGGGCGATGAAGATGTACGCCAGGTTGAACTCGTTCTGCAGCCGCTCCAGCAGGTTGATCACCTGCGCCTGGATCGACACGTCCAGCGCCGAGACCGGCTCGTCACAGACGATGATCTCGGGCTGGAGCGCCAGCCCCCGCGCGATGCCGATGCGCTGCCGCTGCCCACCGGAGAACTGGTGCGGGTAGCGGTTGATGTGGTCGGGGTTGAGGCCCACGACCTCCAGCAGCTCCTGCACCTTGCGGGCCCGGTCGCCCTTGGGGGCGACCTCGGTGTGGATGTCGTACGGCTCGCCGACGATGTCGCCGACCGTCATCCGGGGGTTCAGCGAGGTGTACGGGTCCTGCATCACCATCTGGATGTTGCGCCGCATCCGCTTGAGCTCGGCGCCCTTCGCCTTGGCGATGTCGCGGCCGTTGATCTGCACCGAGCCGGACGTCGGCCGCTCCAGCGCCATCAGCACCTTGGCCAGCGTGGACTTGCCGCACCCGGACTCGCCCACGACGCCCAGCGTCTCGCCCCTGTTGAGATCGAACGAGACCCCGTCGACGGCCTTGATGGCGCCGATCTGCTTCTTGAACATGATCCCCTGGGTCAGGGGGAAATGCTTGACCAGATCGCGGACCTCGAGGATGCGCTCACCTTTGGTCGCCATCGAGGACCTCCCTCCAGTAGTGGCAGGCGCTGTTGCGCGTACCGCTGATCTCGTGCAGCGGGGGGACGTCGGTCACGCAGTTGTCCTGGCGGTAGGGGCACCGCGGGTGGAAGGCGCAGCCGGTCGGCATGTCGAGCAGGTTCGGCGGCAGGCCCTTGATCGCGTACAGCTCCTGGCCCTTGAGGTCGACCCGGGGGATCGACTCCAGCAGCCCCTTGGTGTAGGGGTGGGCCGGCGACTTGTAGATGTCGTGCACGGAGGCGTTCTCCACGATGCGCCCGCCGTACATGACCGCGATCTTGTCGGCGACGTCGGCGACGACGCCGAGGTCGTGCGTGATCAGGATCATGCCCATGTTGCTCTCGCGCTGCAGCTCCGCGAGCAGCTCCATGATCTGGGCCTGGACCGTCACGTCGAGCGCGGTCGTCGGCTCGTCGGCGATCAGCACCTCGGGGTCCAGCGCGATCGACATGGCGATCATGATGCGCTGACGCATGCCCCCGGAGAACTGGTGCGGATAGTCGTTGATGCGCTGTTTGGCGGCCGGGATGCGGACCTTGTCCATGAGCTCGACGGCCTTCTTCATGCCGTCGCGCTTGGACATGCCGCGGTGCACCCGGAACATCTCGCTGATCTGCCAGCCCACGGTGAAGACCGGGTTGAGCGCGGAGAGCGCGTCCTGGAAGATCATCGCGATGCGCTGGCCGCGCACCTGGGTGCGCGCCTCCTCCGACAGCTTCAGCAGGTCGGTGCCGCGGAAGCGGACCTCCCCCTGGGGGATCCGCGCCGGCGGCATGTCGAGGATGCCCATGATCGCCTGAGCGGTCACGGACTTGCCCGAACCCGACTCGCCCAGCACGGCGACCGTCTCGCCGGGGTTGAGCGAGTAGCTCACCCCGTTGACGGCCCGCACGAGGCCCGCACGGGTGGCGAACTCCACGTGCAGGTTGTCGACCGCGAGCAGCGGCTCGTTGCCCAGCCCTCCCTCGGCAGGCAACGTGTCCAGCGATGTCTTTCTCACTTGTCCCCCCTCCTACCTGAGCTTCGGGTCGAGCGCGTCGCGCACGGCGTCGCCCAGCATGATGAACGCGAGCACGGTGATGCTCAGGAACACCGCGGGGAACACCAGCGGCAGCGGCGCCTCCAGGAACCGGCTCCGCGCGTCGGCGATCATCAGACCCCACGAGATGTCGGGCGACTGCACGCCGACCCCGAGGAAGGACAGCGCGGCCTCGGCCGCGATGAACCCGCCGAGGTTGATCGTGGCCACCACGATCACCGGGGCGATCGCGTTCGGCAGCAGGTGCCTGAACATGATCCGGCTCTGACCGGCGCCCAGCGCCCGCGCCGCCAGCACGAAGTCCTGGCTTCTGGCCGTCAGGACGGCGGCCCGCATGATGCGGAACGTCATCGGCCAGGCGATGATCGACAGAGCGAACACCACGATCCAGATGCCCAGGCCCGCGTCCCGGAACGTCGCCGTGATGAGCAGCGCGCCCAGGATGGACGGGATCGCGAAGAAGACCTCGGTGATGCGTGAGGTGATCGTGTCGGTGATGCCGCCCCGGGTGCCGGCGATGAGGCCGAGCAGCCCGCCGATGATCGCGGTGATGGCCATGGTGGCGACACCGATGATGATCGAGTTCTTGGCGCCGTAGATGGTCCTGGCGAACACGTCGCAGCCGAGGTTGTCGCGGCCGAACAGGTGACCGGGGCTCGGCCCCTGCCGGGCGCTCGACAACTCACAGGTCCGGGCGTCGAGCGGGTCGATCGACGTGAACAGCGACGGCCAGAACGACATGACGACCAGGATCGCGATGAGCACCAGTGAGAAGATGAACATCGGCCTGCGGCGCAGGTCGTGCCAGGCGTCGCTCCAGAGGCTGGCCGGCTTGGCTTCCTTCTTACGGTGTTTGACCGGAGGCGACGGGGTCTGCGTGCCCTGATCCGCCGTCAGCGTCTGCGTGTCCGGGCGTGGGTTGTCACTCATAGCGGATCCTCGGGTCGAGCACGGCGTACAGCATGTCGACGACTAGGTTCGCCAGGATGTACACCAACACCAGGATTGTCACGATACCTACGACGATCGGCTGCTCTCGCAGGTAGACACCATCGTAGAGCTGCTTGCCGATGCCCGGCAGGTTGAAGATCGTCTCGGTGATCACCGCGCCGCCCATCAGCGCGCCGAGGTCGGCGCCCAGATAGGTGACCATCGGGATGAGCGCGTTGCGCAACCCGTGCCTGCCGACGACTCTCCGTCTGGACAGGCCCTTGGCGGTGGCCGTGCGGATGTAGTCGGATCTCAGCGTCTCGACCAGGCTCGTTCTGGTGAGCCGGGTCAGGTAGGCGATCGACGTGCCCGCCAGGACGAATCCCGGCAGCAGATACGACTTCAGGCCCTGCGTGGCGCCCGCGATCGGGAAGATCTCGGTGCCCACGGCCTGCTTCAGCCAGACGCCCAGCCACAGCTGCAGGACGAACCCGGTGACCAGCGTCGGGATCGAGATGAGCAGCAGCGTCGAGGCGAGGATCGCGGTGTCGGTGGCACGCCCGCGCCGCAGCGCCGCCCACAGACCGAGCAGAACGCCGATCACGGCTTCGAGCGTGAGCGCGACCAGTGCCAGGTTCAGAGTGACCTGGAGCTTTCCGGCCAGGAGCTGGGTCACGGGGACGCCGGCGAAGGTCTTGCCGAAGTCACCCTCGAGAACGATGCCGGTGATGTAGTGCCAGTACTGCACCAGCAGCGGATCGTTCAGGTGATATTGGTCGCGGATGACGGCCAGGATCGCCGGGTCCTGGCGCTTCTCGCCTGCCAGCGCCTCGACGGGGTCACCGGGAAGCGCGAAGACGATGGCGAAGATGAACAGGGTGGCGCCCAGCAGGACTGGTATCGCCTGGATCAGGCGCCTGATGACATAACGGCCCATACAAGCCTCCCGTACATGCCTGAAGGCAGTCCCTGGGAACCTGGGGTAAAACGGCCCAAGCGACTGCCTTCGAGGCGGGCTCTCAAGGGGTGGACGACCGCGCCGCCCACCCCCGGATCAACGTCAGGCCTTCTGGACGTCGGCCCACTCGACCTGGTTGAGAAGGTTGATCTTGACGTTCTTGACCTTGGTTGAGTACCCAGAATTGTTCCGGTAGAAGTACACCGGGATGTAGGGGAGATCCCTGATCAGGACGTCATCGGCCTGCTGGTAGAACTTCAGGCCCTCTTCGGCGGTCGCCGCCTGGTCGCCCTTGGCCACCAGGTCGTCGAACTCCTTGTTGGAGTAACCCGCGTAGTTGGAGCCGTTCGTGATGGCGCCGGTCGAGAAGATCGGCGTCAGGTAGTTCTCGGCGGACGGGTAGTCGATCGCCCAGCCCATCCGGAACATGCCCTTGTACTTCTTGGCGTCCAGGTCGTCCAGGATCGCCGCGAACTTCTCGAACGGCTTGACCGTGACCTCGACCTGCAGGTTGGCGCGCAGGTTGTTGGCGACAGCCTCGATCCACTCCTTGTGGCCACCGTCGGCGTTGTAACCCAGCTCCAGCTTGGCCGGACCCTTGGCCGCGGCGTACTGCTCCTTGGCCTTGCCCGGGTCGTAGGTGCAGGCCGCGCAGGCGCCCTGACGGTAACCCGCGATGGCCGGGTTGATGAAGTCGTCGGCCGGGGCGCGAGTACCGGAGAAGACCGTCTCGGCGATGGTCTTCCGGTCGATGGCCATGGAGATGGCCTCGCGGACCTTGATGTCCTTGTACTCGTCGTTGTACTGCAGCGGGAAACCGACGTAACCGATACCGGCGTCCGGCTGGTCCACGTAGCGGTCACCGAGCGCGGTCTTCGCGCTGGCGATCGCCGAGGCGGGCAGCTGGTCCTGGATGTCGATGTTGTCGGCCTGGAGGTCGTTGTAGGCCGTCTCAGCGCTGTTGTAGAGCTTGAACTGCAGCTTCGTCCAGCCGGTCGGCTTGGTGCCGGGGTACTTGTCGTACACCGTCAGGTCGACCGTCTGGTCGGTGCCCTTCTTGTACGGCTTGTCCAGCTTGAAGAGGCCCTGACCGATCGGCTGCTCGCCGTACGCGTCCGTCACCTTGCCGTCGGGGCCGAAGGCCGCCTTGGGCAGGGGGTAGAACGCGGTGTAGCCGAGCATCACCTTGAACTGCGAGAACGGCGCGGCCAGTGTGACGGTGAAGGTGGTGTCGTCGACGACCTTGAGACCCTTCATCTCCTTGGTCGTGACTTCCTTGCCCTCACCCGGGGCGAGGTCGCCGTAGCCGTCGATCCGGCCGAAGAAGTAGCCGGCGCCCTGGGCGTTGTCCTGGTTGGCGGCGTAGTTCCACGCGTCGACGTAGTTCTGCGCGACCAGGGGCTCACCGTTGTGCCAGGTGTAGCCCGGCTTGAGCTTGATCGTCCAGGTGATGTTGTCCTCGCTGGTGATCGACTCGGCAGCGGCCTCGACGGCCTGCTTGTTCTCGTCGTAGTTCACCAGGGGCTCGAAGACAGCCGCGAGGAGCTCGGCACCCTCGGACTCTGTGGTGTTGGATGGGACCAGCAGGTTCTGCGGCTCGCCCAGCTCCATACGGACCGGCGTCGTCTCCCCGCCGCCCGCGGTGGGGTCTCCGCCGGACGGGGTGGCGCCGCCGCCACACGCGGCAACCGCGAGGGCGAGCAGCGCGGTACCGGCGACGATCCGTGCGCCTCGAGTAACACGCATGGTGAAAAACTTCCTCCCTCTACAAGTGGGCGTAAGCGCTGAGCTGCGATGATCGTGAGCAGCCTGACGGGGGGTTCCTTGTAATCCCCCGGGTTTGGCTGACCTGGTCAAACCAGCCGACGCCCTGCCAGTCGATCGCGACTATCCCTTACTACTTGCCACCAGGGAGTCTCTGGCGCGTTGCAGTTCGGTCACACGTGCGCCTATCCCACGTCACACCCATAGAACGCACGCCGCGACAAAGGTCATTAAACGGTCATGTGAGCACAGGAGTGGACGTGAACAGTTGATGAAAATTACCTCCTACCAGACAGTGCTCGCGCCGTTCCGGACAGAGTCGTTCGCGCTGAGCTACGGTTGAACGACTCTTGACGGTGCCTTGGAACCGGGCACCCGGGACGACCGTCCAAGAGTCGGCCACAGTCCCCGTGGCAGCCACCCCAACGACCCGGATCCAATAGAGTCCTTGCCATGAGCCAGCCGGAATCCGCTGTCGCGGACGCCCAGGCGGGCGGCCGAAGCGGGCAGGAGCCGCTGGCCAAGCTCGCCGAGAGATACGGTCTTCGCCGTGCCATCGCGCGGCCGAGGTTTCCCGTATACATGCGCCAGCTGTGGGAGCGGCGACACTTCGTTCTGACGTACGCGACCTCGCGCAACGTCTCGAAGTACTCCAACTCGGCCCTGGGCCAGCTGTGGCAGGTCCTGACCCCGCTGCTCAACGCCGGCATCTACTACGTGATGTTCGGCCTCATCCTCGGCGGCAAGGGCAACATCGAGAACTACCCGGCGTTCCTGATCACCGGGATGTTCGTCTTCACCTTCACGCAGCGGACGGTGACGGCCGGCGCCAAGTCGATCTCCGGCAACCTGTCGATGATCCGCGCCCTGCACTTCCCCAGGGCCACGCTGCCGCTCGCCTACACGATCCAGGAGCTGCAGCAGCTCGCCATCTCCATGGGCGTGCTCGGCGTGATCGTGGTGGCCACCGGCGAGTTCCCGACCTGGTACTGGCTGATGATCCCCGTGGTGCTGCTGCTGCAGACCATGTTCAACGTCGGCGCCGCGCTGGTCATCGCCCGGCTCGGCGCGTCCATGCGCGACCTCAACCAGCTGCTGCCCTTCATCACGCGCACCTGGCTCTACGCCTCCGGCGTCTTCTTCGCCATCCACGACAAGGTCGTCAACGGCGCCGGCCTGCCCGAGTGGGTGGCCACCGCGATGTACCTCAACCCCGCCGCATCCTTCATCGAGTGGATGCGCGAGATCCTGATCAAGTCCTACAACCCCGACTTCGGGCACCACCCCCCGACGATGGTCTGGGCCTCTTGCGTATTCTGGGCGGTGTTCGCACTCGGATTCGGCTTCTGGTACTTCTGGCGAGCCGAGGAGAGGTACGGGCGTGGCTGAGCTGACCAAGGAGCTGTCAAAGGTGAAGGGCGAGGAGCCCGCCGTCCCCGGCAAGGACGTGAGGGTGCATCCCAACCCGGAGCTCGCGACCAAGGGCCCCTTGGACGCACCCACCGGGACGCCGACGGTCATCGTCGACGACCTGCACATCGTCTACCGGGTCTACGGCGCGGCATCGGAGAGCGAGAAGGGCAACGCCGTCAACGCCCTCACGCGCATCCTCAAGCGGCAGGGGCGGCCGCAGATGAAAGAGGTGCACGCCGTCAAGGGCGTCACCTTCGTCGCCTACCACGGCGACGCGATCGGCATCGTGGGCCGCAACGGCTCCGGCAAGTCCACGCTGCTGCGTGCCATCGCCGGCCTGCTGCCCCCGCACTCCGGCGCCGTCTACACCGACGGCCAGCCGTCGCTGCTCGGCGTCAACGCCGCCCTCATGCGCGAGCTGACCGGCGAGCGCAACATCGTCCTCGGCTGCTACGCCATGGGCATGACGCCGTCCGAGGTCCGGGAGAAATACCAGGAGATCGTCGACTTCTCCGGCATCGACGAGTTCGTCCAGCTGCCCATGTCCACCTACTCCTCCGGCATGGGCGCCCGTCTCCGCTTCGCCATCTCCTCCGCCAAGACGCACGACGTCCTTCTCATCGACGAGGCCCTGGCGACGGGCGACCGCGAGTTCCGCAAGAAGAGCGAGCAGCGCATCCGCCAGATCCGCGAATCCGCCGGCACCGTCTTCCTCGTCGCCCACGACCTCCGGGTCATCGAGCAGACCTGCAACCGCGTCATCTGGCTGCACAAGGGCAAGATCAAGATGGATGGCGACCCCAAGGAAGTCCTCGCCGCCTACACCAAGGGCTGACCCGCCCCGGCCAGGGCGGGCCGCCCCACCCCTCGGGCCCCTCCGAGGGCACCCGGCGCCCGCCTCGCGGCGCTTCCCGGCCGGTGCTGTCGTCGCATGGACCGAACGGCCGTGGCGGCCTTCCTCGCCCGGCCCCTCACCTCGGCTCACCGCCCGCCGCCTTGAGCCACCACGGAACCACCCGCAGAGCCCTCAGGCGACCCCCCGGACGCGTCGTCGCTTGAGCGCGAACCGGCTGGCACCGCCATCACCGGCCCTCCCACCTCACGGCGCTTCCCAGCCGGCGGTGGTGCGCATGGGCGGAACCATCGCAACGGGCCCTCCCAGGAGGGAGCGTGCCGGGTGAGGGCGTACGGGATCGCTTGTTTGTGCGAAAAGGGGAGTGACACGTGAGGCAAAGGACTGACAGGGTGACACCGGTCCGATAGGATTCGAACGTCGGTTCGAGCCCGGGAAACGGTGATGGAGTGGGGGAGCGCGTTGGGAGAGCTTTCGGCCGCGATCGACCACCTGGACACCGAGGACGTGTCCGAAATACCCAGGATGCAGCTGGCCGAGCAGCTGCTCGAGTTGCACTGGCAGATGGCCCGGCTGCAGGCGCAGATCGCCCGCCGCACCGGGGTGCGCCTGCCCTGATCCGCACAGAAACCTGACCACCGCACAGAATCCGATCGCCGTACAGGAGCACAGGAGCCTGATCACCCGTACAGGAGCGAGCCTGATCAGCCGCAAGAAAAGGCCGCCGGCCCAGTGAAGTGGGGCCGGCGGCCGTTGATGTGCGGCTCGGCGGGGCGCCGCCGCCCTGCAGTGGCGGTGGCGCGGGCGAGCCGAGGCCGGGGTGACACCCGGCGCGCAGAGCCTCCGAACAGGCCCCGGCATCTCAAGGGGCGTTCGAGAAGAGCTCAGGCGGGCCGCAGGCACGGGGTCGGCACCTCACGTGGACTCCCGTCGCGGCTGCGCCGGTGTCAGTTCGTGGGCCAGGCGTTCACGTGGCTGGTGAGGGCGGCCGTGGACCAGCCCAGGGAAGTGATGGTCTCGTTGTAGGTACCGGTGGCCTTGGTGCCGTTGGCCGACAGGAGGTTGGAGACGTCCTCCACGAGCGGGGACACCTCGTCGACGGCGGCGATCTGGGTGGTGCCGGGCAGCGACTCGACGAGCGGCGCCGCCTCGGCGGGGGTCACGTGGCCGATGAGCGGCGACAGCTCGCCGCGCGTGGCGTGCGGCAGCGCGTGCTTGGCCGCGCCGCCGAGGCCGGCCATCGTGCTCTCCAGCGACAGGTTCTCCAGGCCCTGGGTGGTGCCGTTCAGCGTGTCGGTGGTGGTGTTGCCGGCGTCGACGACGCTGGTGGTGCCACCGGGCAGCAGCCTGGTGGTCGACAGCTTGGCCATGGCCCCGCTCAGGGAGCCTTCGACCAGGTCCGCCACCGACGCGAAGGCGCCCTGCAGGGTGCCGTCGACGCTGGGCTTGACGGCGACGGGCTGCGGCGCGGCCATGCGGGAGGCGCCCGGCACGACGCCGGCCAGCGGCAGGCCCTTGGTCAGGCCGCCGAGCAGGGGCAGGCCGGCGATCCTGGGGGCCAGTTCGGGCCGCGGCTCCGACCAGCGGGTGGCGTCCTCGTAGGAGTTGGGGCCCATCGGGCCCGCGGGCTCGGCCTGGCCCTCGTACTGCTCGGCGGGCGCGGACTTCTTGCCGCCGCCCAGCAGGCCGCCGCCGCCGCCGAGCAGGCCGCCCAGCAGGCCGGTGACCGGGCTGAGCAGGCCGCCGAGTCCGCCGCCGCCCTTGCCGCCCGGCTCGTCGGCCTGGGGCGCGACGCGGTTGCCGAGGTCCTGGACGTCGGCGTGGACCGGCGGGGCCAGCGCGGCCGCAAGCCCGAATGAAGTCACGGCCACGGCCGTCTTGATTACGCGTTTCATGATTGCCTTCCCGGCTCGTTGATCGATCGCTCTTGAATGCAGCGAAAATGCGAATCGATAACCCCCGAATGCCGAGTCGTACGCGCTATGGGCACCACACGAAGCGCGTCGTCCCGGCTGAGCTACTAAAGCAGTTCTATCACCCCGTGCGAGCCCGGGGCAGCTGCTGGAAGCCCGCGTGACACGGGCTTTGTGGGTAAGTTACCGAGCGGGGGAAAGGTAATGCGCGGCCGGACAAAGCGGGAAATACCAGGAGGCTATTTCGGATATTCCTGGGACAAGGAAGTGCGCCCGCACGGCCCACCGGCATCTTCGTCAAAACGAAATGCCAGGGGCCGGGGGCGCAGATTTTCCGCTTGCGGTAGACGCGCTTGAACCGGTCAGACCGGCAGCAGGGCCTCCTCGGCCTCGAACGGAAAACGTTCGGCGAATGCCGGGCGCAGGTCCGTGAGCCACACCGCGGTGGGGTCGTACCGGGCGAAGAACGGCCGCCCGACCAGGCTGGGGTCGCGGGCCTGGATGAGGTGGAGGACGAACACGCGCTGCCCGTCGATCTCCATGACGCCGTCGACGCACACCTTGCCCGGTGTCGCCGACATCGAGGGGCCCCGGACCGTCCGGCAGAGCCCGGAGACGCTCGCGTAGGCGTCTCTGAAGACTTCGTACGCGCGCGCGAGCGGCACCGCGAAGTAGTCCTGCGGGCCGGTGTCCCGCTCGATGAACATGTAGTAGGGGATCATCCCCATCCGGAGCTGCCGCCGCCACATGTCCGACCAGATGAGCGGGTCGTCGTTGATGGACCTGATGAGCGGCGCCTGGGTCCTGATCGTGGCCCCGCTGCCGAGAATCCGCTTGACCGCCGACTCCACCAGCGGTGACTCCAGCTCGCGCGGGTGCGAGAAGTGGGCCATGAAGGCGAGGTTCTTGCCCGACTCCACGACCTCTTCGAACAGGCCGAGCGTGGCGTCGGCGTCGGGGTCGGTGACGAAGCGCTGCGGCCAGTACGCCAGCGCCTTGGTGCCGATCCTCACCGATTCGAGCTGGTCGAGCGCCAGCAGCGGCTCGATGTAGCGCCGGATCACCGGCTCGCCCATGATCATGGCGTCGCCGCCGGTGATCAGGACGCTGGTGACCTCGGGGTGCCGGCGGATGTAGCCGACCATCTGGTCGATGTCATCCGAGGCGAACTTCAGATCGGCGTCGCCGACGAACTGGGCCCACCGGAAGCAGTAGGTGCAGTACGCGTGGCAGGTCTGCCCCTGCTTGGGGAAGAAGAGCACCGTCTCCGGATATTTGTGCTGCATCCCCGGCACGGGCTCGTCCCCGATGCGGGGCACGTTGAGCTCTTTCTGACCGGCGGGGTGCGGGTTGAGTTGCGCGCGGACCCGGTTGGCCTCGGCCTGGATCTCCGCGTTGGGCGCCTCGGCCTTGAGCAGGTCCGCCAGCCTGGCCACGTCGGCCGCGGGCAGCATGTCCTGCTGCGGGAAGACCAGGCGGTATATGGGGTCGTCGGGCGCTGCCGACCAATCTATGAGTTCATCCACGACGTAGGCGTTGGTCCGGAAGGGCAGCACCGTGGCCACGGCGCGCACCTTCAGTCGTTCCTCGTCGTCGAGCCCGGCTCGCAGCAGGAGGTCGTCGAGGTGCTTGGACGTGTACGCCTTGAAGCGTCGGGTTCCTGCTTGGTTCAAGATCACTAGGCCGTTCCCATCTTTTTTGTTCGATCGTGTAAACCTGATGCCTCCGTCGCGCGTCTAACGCTCTTATATCGGGACGCGGCATGCCGGGGCTACGGTTCCGCGTGGGCTCCAAGTTTCTCTGGAGCTTCCCTATCGCGACATATCGCGTCTTCATCTAGACTGTCGGCGTGACCGACGACCCGACGATGCGGGCCTCCGACGCCGACCGTGACCGCGCGGCCACGGTGCTCGGCGAGGCGTTCGCCAGCGGAAGACTCACCAGTGTCGAGCACGCCGACCGGCTGGAGGCCATCTACACGGCCAGGACCGTAGGCGACCTCGTCCCCTTCACCAAGGACCTCCCCCAGTCGACCGGCGCGGGCTCCAGCCTGGCCGCCCTGGAGCAGCAGAACGTCAGCGCGGTGTTCAGCAAGGTCATCAAGCGCGGCCGCTGGATCGCCTCCCGCCACACGCACCTGGCGGCCACGTTCGGCGCCCTCATCGTGGACCTGTCGCAGGCCGTGCTCCCGGGCCGCGAGATCACGGTGTCCGTCAGCGCGTTCTGCGCCAAGACGATCGTCAGGGTGCCCCCGAACGCCCAGGTCGTCGACGAGGTGGGCGCGGTGTTCTCCAAGCGTCAGGTGTCGGGCGGCTCCGAAGGCGACGGCCCGGTCATCAGGATCACCGGGCGGGTCACGTTCGGCAAGGTCATCGTGGCCCGCACCGTCACCGACTGGAACCTGCACGGCGACGCGTAGCGGGCACTACTGACCGGTTAACCTGGTAGCGGCCTGTGAAGACATGCCGTACGAGGTGACCATTGTCCGACAGCAGGCCGATCGCGGTCGACGCCATGGGCGGCGACCACGCGCCGCACGAGATCGTGGCCGGCGCCGTCCACGCGGTGCGGGAGCGCGGGCTGCCCGTCGTGCTCGTCGGCGCCCCCCGGGTCCTCTACGAGGCGCTGGCCGACCACGGCGCCACCAACGAGTTGCCCATCGTGCGCGCCGAAGAGGCGCTGGCCATGGACGAGGGCGCGCTGGCCAGCCTGCGCCGCCCTCGCTCCAGCATCGCGATCGCCTGCCACCTGGTGCGGCGCGGCGACGTGTCGGCGGTGGTGTCGGCCGGTTCGACCGCGGGCATCGTGGCCACCGGCAAGCTCCGGCTCAAGGCCCAGCAGGGCGTGCTGCGCCCGGCCATCGCCGTCGCGCTGCCCACCCTGCCGCACCCCACGCTGCTCCTCGACGCGGGCGCGAACGCCGAGGTCAAGCCGGAGGCGCTGGTGCAGTTCGGGCACCTGGGCGCCGCCTACGCCGAGCTCGCCCACGGCGTCGAACACCCCCGCGTCGCCCTGCTGACGATCGGCAGCGAGGCGGGCAAGGGCAACAAGCTCGTCCGGCGCGCCCACGAGCTGCTGGAGGCCGCGCCCGGCCTGCACTTCGCCGGCAACGTCGAGGGCTACGACCTGCTGACCGGGAAGGCCGACGTGATCACCACCGACGGCTTCACCGGCAACGTCGCGCTGAAGACCATGGAAGGCGCGGTCCGCTACGCCTTCGACGAGCTCAGGCAGTCGATCGGCGACAGCCCGGTGGCCCGGCTGGGCGCTCTCATGCAGCGCTCCCGCCTGCGCGAGCTGAGCCACCGGCTGGACGCCGAGGCGCACGGCGGCGCGGTGCTGCTCGGGCTCAACGGCACCGTGGTCATCGCGCACGGTTCGTCCCGGGCGGCGGGCATCAGCGCCGCCTGCCAGCTCGCCGCAGACCTGTCCGAAGGCGGCCTGGTGACCAGGATCGGCGAGCGGATCGCGAGCACCGGCCGCTCCCATCGCTCACGCTAGTGTGTGGCAGGTCCGGGGGATGGCGGGGGGAATTGTCGTGGATGCGGGGCGAGGGCTGTCGGCTGCGCAAGTGGCCGTGGCGAAGGCCAACCACGTGCCCAAACGGTCGAGCAGGTCGCTGGCCGCCATCGTGCGGGCGAACTTCTGCACGCTCTTCAACCTGGTCATCGGCGTCTTATGGCTGCTGATCCTGGTCTTCGGCGAGTGGCAGGACAGCGTGTTCGGCCTGATCATGCTCGCCAACGTGCTGGTCGGCGTCGTGCAGGAGCTGCGTGCCAAGCGCACCCTCGACCGGCTGGCCGTGGTCGGCCAGAGCCCGGTCACGGTCCGCCGCGACGGCCTTGAGCAGGAGATCGCCCCTGAGCAGGTGGTGCTCGGCGACCTGGTCCTGCTCGCCCCCGGCGACCACCTGCTGGTCGACGGCGAGGTCGTCGAGTCGGCCGGGCTGGAGGTGGACGAGTCACTGCTGACCGGCGAGGCCGACCCGGTGCCCAAGCGGCCCGGCGACCGGGTCCTGTCGGGCAGCTTCGCCGTCGCCGGCGCCGGCGCGTTCACGGCCACGGCCGTCGGCACCGACGCCTACGCCGTGCGGCTGGCCGAGGAGGCCGCCAGGTTCCACCTGTCGCACTCGGAGCTGCGTGACGGGATCAAACGGTTCATCCGCTACGTCACCTGGCTCGTCATCCCGATCGGCGCCCTGCTCATGTACAGCCAGCTGCGCCACTCGGTGGACTTCGGCACCGCCATCACCGGCGCGGTCGCGGGCATCGTCACCATGATCCCCGAAGGGCTCGTGCTGATGACCTCGATCGCCTTCGCCATCGGCGTGGTCCGGCTCGGCCGCCGCCGCTGCCTGGTCCAGGAGCTGCCCGCGATCGAGGGCCTGGCCAGGGTCGACGTCCTCTGCCTGGACAAGACCGGCACGCTCACGGCCGGCGGCATGGAGCTGGGCGAGGTCCTGCCGCTGCGCGACGGCGAGCCCGTGACCGACGCGCTCGCCGCCCTCGCCGGCGCCGACCCCCGCCCCAACGCCACCGCGCGGGCCATCCTGGAGCGCCATCCGGCCGCGCCCTGGCGGGCGCTGGCCACCGTCCCGTTCTCCTCGGCACGCAAGTGGAGCGGCGCCGACTTCGGCCCGCACGGCACGTGGGTGCTCGGCGCGCCCGACATCCTGCTCACCCCGCACGACCAGGGGTACGCGCAGGCCGCCGAACTGAGCGCCACCGGTGCCCGCGTGCTGGCGCTGTGCCGTACGACGACGCTGCCGGAAAGCGGCGCACCCGAGGCCGAGCCCGTCGCGCTGGTGACGCTGAAGCAGCGGATCAGGCCGGACGCGCGTGAGACGCTGCGCTACTTCGAGAAGCAGGGCGTCACGGTCAAGGTGATCTCCGGCGACAGCGCCGTCGCGGTGTCCGCGATAGCCACCGAGCTCGGCATCCCGGGCGGCGACCGCGCCGTCGACGCCCGCACGCTGCCGGAGGACGACGAGGAGAAGCTGGCCGAGGTGCTCGCCGCCAACACCGTCTTCGGCCGTGTCACCCCGCAGCAGAAGCGTCAGTTCGTCGGCGCGCTGCGGGCGCGCGGGCACACCGTGGCGATGACCGGCGACGGCGTCAACGACGTGCTGGCGCTCAAGGACGCCGACCTCGGCATCGCGATGGGCGCGGGCAGCCCGGCCACCAAGGCGGTCGCCCAGGTGGTGTTGCTCGACAACCGGTTCGCCACGCTGCCGCACGTGGTGGGCGAGGGGCGCCGGGTGCTGGCCAACATCGAGCGGGTGTCCGGGCTGTTCCTGACCAAGACGTTCTTCGCGATCGTGCTGGCGCTGACCACCGGCGTCGCGGGGATGATGTTCCCGTTCACGCCGAGACACTCGACGCTGGTGAACGCGGTGACGATCGGCATCCCGGCGCTGTTCCTGGCGCTGGCGCCGACGCTCGAGCGGGCCAAGCCCGGGTTCGTGCCGAGGGTGCTGCGCTTCGCCGTGCCCGCGGGGGTGTTCTGCGCGATCGCCGTGCTGGTGGCCTATTCGGCGGCGGCGACGGGCACGCTGGAACAGGACCGCACCTCGGCGGTGCTCGCGCTCTTCCTCACCACCTGGTGGGTGCTCGTGCTCGTCGCCAGGCCGCTCACCCGGGGCCGGATCGTGCTGGTCGCCGCCATGGCCGGGCTGTTCGCGCTGGCTCTGGCGATCCCCGCGGTGCGCGAGCTGTTCACGCTCCAACCGGGCGGCGCGCGGGCCGACCTGATCGCCGTCGGCGTCTCCGTGGCGGCCGCCGCCGCGATCAGCGTCGCGGTCAAGGCCACCGGTACCCTTAGGGCATGACCGACCCGCAGCTAGTGCTCACCGAGCGCGTCCAGCAGGCGCTGGCCGCCGCGTTCGGTGCTGAGCACGCCGACGCAGACCCGCTGATCAGGCCCTCCCAGTTCGCCGACTTCCAGGCGAACGTCGCGATGAGCCTGGCCAAGCGCCTGCGACGGTCCCCGCGGGAGGTCGCCGAGGCGATCAGGGCGGAGCTGTCCGACTTCCCCGGCACGGTCGAGGTCAGCGGCCCCGGCTTCCTCAACATCACGCTCGACGACGCCTGGATCGAGTCCGAGGCCACGCGCG
The DNA here is from genome assembly GCF_001083785.1 of Nonomuraea sp. SBT364. GTDB lineage: Bacteria > Actinomycetota > Actinomycetes > Streptosporangiales > Streptosporangiaceae > Nonomuraea. The sequence continues at coordinate 6,645 of NZ_LAVL01000012.1, read as the reverse complement.
TGGCCGCCGACCCGCGCTCCGGCGTGGGCGCCATCACGCCCGCCCAGACCATCGTGATCGACTACTCCGCGCCCAACGCGGCCAAGGAGATGCACGTCGGCCACCTGCGCACCACGATCGTCGGCGACTCGCTGGTGCGCGTGCACGAGCACCTCGGCAACCACGTCATCAGGCAGAACCACCTGGGCGACTGGGGCACCCCGTTCGGCATGCTCATCGAGCACCTGCTCGACATCGGCGAGGAGGCCGCGGTCCAGCAGCTCGAAGCCGGCCTGGGCACCGAGTACTACCAGGCGGCCCGGAGCAAGTTCGACGGCGACGAGGCGTTCAAGTCGCGGGCCCGCGCCCGGGTGACCACGCTGCAGTCGGGCGACCCGGAGACCATCCGGCTCTGGCACGTCTTCATGAACGCCACCGTGCGCTACTTCAACAAGATCTACGACCTGCTCGGCGTCACGCTCACCGACGCCGACATCGCCGGCGAGAGCATGTACAACCCGATGCTGGAGAAGACCTGCCGCGACCTGGAAGACGCGGGCACGGCGGTGATCAGCGAGGGCGCGCTCTGCCTGTTCCCGCCCGGCTTCACCGGCTCCGACGACAAGCCGCTGCCGCTGATCATCAGGAAGAGCGACGGCGGCTACGGCTACGCCTCCACCGACATGGCGGCGATCCGCTACCGGGTCGACGACCTCAAGGCCGACCGCATCCTCTACGTCGTGGGCGCCGACCAGGCGCTGCACTTCCGGATGGTGTTCGCCGCCGCCCGGATGGCGGGCTGGCTGCCCGACACGGTCTCGGCCGAGCACGTGCAGATCGGCATGATGCTGGGCAAGGACGGGCGCCGGTTCAAGACCCGCTCGGGCGAATCGGTGAAGCTGATGGCCCTGCTGGAGGAGGCCGTCGACCGGGCCCAGCAGAAGCTGGCCGACCGCGAGTACGACGAGGCGACCCGCCACGAGATCGCCAGCGACGTCGGCATGGGCGCGGTGAAGTACGCCGACCTGTCGGTCGGCCACGACACCGAATACGTCTTCGACTTCGACCGGATGCTGGAGTTCCACGGCAACACCGGCCCCTACATGCAGTACGCGACGGCCCGGATCCGCTCCATCTTCCGCAAGGCCGAGATGGAGCCGTCGCAGGCCACCGCCGGCATCGTGCCCGCCGAGCCCGCCGAGCGCGCGCTGGTGATGCACCTGCTCGGCTTCGGCCAGATCGTCGAGCAGGTCGCCGTCCACTCCGAGCCGCACCGGCTCTCGGGCTTCCTGTTCGAGGCGGCCAAGCTGTTCAGCGGCTTCTACGAGGAGTGCCCGGTCATCAAGCCGGGTGTCGACCCGCAGGTCCGGGCGCATCGGCTGGCGCTGTGCGCGCTGACCCTGCGGGTGCTGGAAAGCGGCCTCGACCTGCTCGGGGTCCCCGTCCCCGAGCGCATGTAACAGGCAGTTAGCGCGAAAGACCCCCGTTCCGTCGTGGGCGCGCCTCCACCTCGAAGGCGCGCCCCAACGGTTAGGCTTTACGCGGTCATGAACTGAGGCCGAAATGGGGGAGTTCTCTGCCTTGAGCACGGACCTGACTGCGAGCCCCCAGACAGCGGCGGAGTTGCGCCGTTACGCCGAGGCGCTGCTGGCACACCTGGCAGCCAACGGCTCCGCGCCTCCCGCCCCGCCGGGCTTCGCCGACATCCCGGGCAACTGGCTGCCGCCCGCCGTCGAGGCACTGGTGGCGATCCTGGCCGGTGACGATCCGCTGGAGCCGCTGAGCAAGGCCGCCAGCCGCGACCAGCAGCAGACCGCCCTCTTCCTGTGCCTGTCGCTGGCCGTGGCCGGGCACGGCAGCCGCATCCACGCCTCGTGGCTCGGCACCGCCTTCGGCGAGCTGTCGCTCGACCAGCCCGTCAGCCACGGCCAGCGCTCGCTGTGGCTGGCCGCCGCCAGGGGGGCCTACGGCCCGGCCGGCAAGATCTTCGTGCTGCGCAAGCTCGACGCGCTCGCGGTGCAGGAGCACACCGACCCGTCGCAGTGGACGCAGGCGCTCATCCCGGGCGAGCCGTCGGTCGTGGTGCCCGCCTCGCTCGTCGACTTCCCGGAGATGGCCGAGATCCCGGAGCTGGCCAGGCCCGCCCAGGCGGCCGCCCGGCTCGAACGGTTGCGGGCCCGCTGCGCGGAGATCACCTCGACCCGGCAGGCCGGCCAGAGCGCCTCCACGCCCCTCACCAACTCCGACGCCAGCCCCGCGGCGGCCTGGCAGGAGGACGAGCCGCTGGCGGTGCTGCGCTCGCTGATCGGCCTGGGCGGCCCGCCCGGGCCGATGGCCTCGCTCAGCTCACATCTGCTGGACGACCTGCGCCCCGGCTCCGACCCGTACCTGGCGGCGATCGCCCTGCACGTGGCCGCCCCGATCCTGCGCGGCGTCGCCGAGGAGCTCGAGGCCGACACGCGGCTGGAGCCACCCGCCACGCTCACCGTGGCGCTGCTCGGCCACCACGTCAAGCTGCACCCGGAAGGCCCGGACGAGAGCTCGATGGCCGTCGCCGAGGCCGCCATCGTCAGCACCGGCACCACGCCGCGCCGCCGTCCGTGGGACGTCGCGCTGATGGTGACCGCGGCCCTGGCGTGCTTCGCCGGCGCGGTGTTCGGTCCTCCGCTGCTCGCGGCGGCGGGCGTCGCCCTGCTCGGCCTGGCGGGGTGGCGGCTCTGGCGGCGGCACAAGGCCGCCGAGTCCGACGCCCGGTGGGTGGCCGCCCAGGTGGCCGAGCTGAAGGAGCTCGCCGACGGGGCGGTGTGGGCGCTGCACGCCTACGCGCACGAGGCGGAGGGCCGCGCCAAGCAGGCCGCCGACGACTGCGCCGAGCTCACCCGCCTGATCCGCCGCGGCCCGCGCGCCGCCTGACCGCCCTCTCCCCCGAGAGGACGTGAGACGCGAGCCGCCCGGCTTCCCCGGAAGCCGGGATCAGCTCGTCTCGATCTCCACATGCGCGGGCGCCAGCAGGAAGACCCGATCGGCGATGCGCTCGATCCGGCCCTCGCAGCCATAGGCCAGGCCGGCCGCGAAGTCGACCATCCGGGTCGCTTCCGGCATCGCCATGCCCGTCACATCCATGATCACCGTCTGGCCTTCGCGGAAGTACTGGCCGATCAACGGTGCGTCGTTGTACTTGAGCGGCTGCACCATCACGATGCGCGACGACTCGATCGTGGACCGCCACCTGCGCGCGGCCCGCTCGGTCGCGGGCATGTACTCCTCTTCGTACTGCCCCTCGTCGTCGTATCCCTCGTCGTAGTGGTCGATTCCGCCCAGGCCAAGGTATCCCGCAACCTTACGCACTGCCCCCATCGGCTTGTCCTTTCCTCAGGAACTCACCGCAATCGGCACGTCCCGACACATTGGACGGTAACCGACGATTCCGTGTTCGCCATGCGACACGCCCAGCACTAATTCCATTTTGTACGGCTAGCGTCCTGGTTTCACCCCGATATCCGGCCCCGTATAGCATCCAGCCATGCGCCTGTTCATCGTCGATGCCTTCACCAGCACCGCATTCAAGGGTAATCCCGCAGCCGTCTGCCTGCTGGAGGAACGGGTTCCCGACGAGTGGATGCAGGCCGTCGCGGCCGAGATCAACCTGTCGGAGACGGCCTTCCTGCTGGGTGATTCGCTGCGCTGGTTCACGCCGAAGGTCGAGGTCACGCTGTGCGGCCACGCCACCCTGGCCACGGCCCACGTCCTGTATTCGACGGGTGCGGCGACGGGTGCTGTGCAATTCGGCACAGCGAGCGGTCCGCTCACCGTGAATCGCATGCCGGACAACATGATCACTATGGATTTTCCAGCCAAGGAAGTGACACCCGCCACAGTTCCGGACGGTCTGGAAAAAGCACTCGGCACCGCCGCGGTGCACGTCGGCAGGAGCGCTCTCGACCTGCTGGTCGAGCTCGAATCCGAAGAAGCGGTGCGGTCGCTGACGCCCGACATCCCCGCACTGGAGGCGGTCGACGCGCGCGGCGTCATCGTCACGGCTGCCGGCTCGACGACGGACTTCGTCTCCCGCTTCTTCGCCCCGACAGTCGGCGTGCCCGAGGATCCGGTGACCGGCTCGGCGCACTGCGCGCTCTCGCCGTACTGGACTGCCCGGCTCGGTCGCGACACCCTGACGGGAGCGCAACTGTCGGCGCGGGGCGGGGTCGTACGGGTGACGCTCGACGGCGACCGCGTCCATCTCGCGGGACACGCTGTCACCGTCGTCACCGGCACCCTCCACATCTGACGTCTCACCAGTCACAGAGACCTGCCCGTCCGTCCGCGCGGACACACCTCGGCGCCGATCACGATTTGATCACATTTGATCATGAGTGGCTGACCAGCAAGCCGTCCGGCCTGAACTCGACCGCTCAGGCGTACGGCTGAGCCCCACAACGAGTGCAGGGGCATTCGGCGGGCTCGGGGTGGTCGGGGGTGGGCGGGGTCAGGGATGCCGGGCGAGCGTCGTGGCCAGGAGGCGGAGGGCGGCCGCGGAGGTGGAGCCCGGGGCGGCGTTGAAGACCGCCACGCGCTGCCCCTCGTCGTTCGGCAGCGTCATGAACTCGGCGCTGAGCTCCATCGTGCCCACGGTCGGGTGGCGGTAGGTGCGAGGGCCGGTGTCGCACTCGCTCACCGGGTGCGCCGCCCACAGCTCCGCAAACTCGGCGCTGCCCATGGTGAGCTCACCGACCAGCGCGGCCAGCTCGGCGGAGCCTGGGTAGCGCCCCGCGATCAGCCGGAGGTCGGCGACGGTGGAGCGGGCCTTGCCCGGCCAGTCCGCGTACAGCTCCCGCAGGTGCGGGTCCAGGAACAGCATGGCCGCGACGTTGGGCCGCCCGGCGGGGGCGTCCGGCGCGTCGAAGCCGAGGTGGCCGGCGAGCAACGCGTGCGCCATGGCGTTCCAGCAGAGGATGTCGCAGAAGCGTCCCATGACCAGAGCGGGCACCTCCCCGAACGACTCGATCATCACCCGCACGCCCGGCCGCACCCGCTCCGGCTCGGCGAACTGGTGCGCTCGCCGGGGCTTGGGCCTCGCCAGCGAGTAGAGGTGGGCCCGCTCGTCATCGTCCAGACCGAGCACCCGGGCGACCGCGTCGAGGACGGCGTCGGAGGCGTTGGGGCTCTGCCCCTGCTCCAGCCGGGTGTAGTAGCCGGCACTCACCCCCGCGAGCTGCGCCAGCTCCTCCCGTCGCAGCCCCGGCACCCGCCGCCGCCCGAACGCCGGCAGCCCCAGCTCCGCGGGCCGCAGCCTCGCCCTCCTCGACCGCAGGAACTCCCCCAGGTCCGCATGTCCGTCCATACGTCCCAGTATCGCGGCCCGGCACCCCCGCAACCTGCATCTGCCAGATGTACCCACAACAGGCCCCTGCCTGGGCTTCGGCCGCCACCCCACCCTGGATCACGAGCCCACCTTTGAGGAGACAACTGTGAAGATCGTAGTGATCGGCGCGACGGGCACCATCGGAGGCGCGGTCGCCGGCCTGCTGGCGACCGGCCACGAGGTGGTGCCGGCCTCGCGCCGTGGCCCGGTGCGCGTCGACCTGACGGACGCGGCGTCGATCGACGCCCTGTTCGCCGCCGTCCCCGACGTCGACGCCGTCGTGTGCTGCGCGGCGTCCGGCAGCCTGTCCCCGCTCGACACCCCGTCGGACGCGGACTACTGGCGCGGCCTCGACGGCAAACTCGTCGGCCAGGTCACCCTGGCCCGGCGCGCCGCCGCCCACCTGCGGGCCGGCGGCTCGGTGACACTCACCAGCGGGCGCTTCACCGCCCCGACCCCGGGCAGCACGCTCGGCCACCTGGTGAACGCGGGCCTGGAGGCGTTCGTACGTGCCGCCGCGCCGGAGATGCCGCGCGGCATCCGCCTGAACGCCATCAGCCCCGGCTGGGTACGTGAGACGTGCCTTGCCCTGGGCATGGACGGCACGGCAGGCATTCCGGCAGCCGACCTCGCCCGCGCCTACGCCGACACCATCGAGGGCACCGCCCACGGCCACGTCATCACCCCCTGAGACGCGAAAAGGCCCCCGGCTGACCGGAGCCCCTCAACACAACCCCGTAAACCGTCCCGCCCCAAAGCCCGCACAACAACACAAAAAAGGGGGCTCCCGTCCCGGGAACCCCCCTGCACAGAGAAACGCGAAGAGGTCCCCTGACACACAAGGTGTCGAAGGGGCCCTCTCACGAAAGATTGTCCGGCGGTGACCTACTCTCCCACACCCTCCCGAGTGCAGTACCATCGGCGCTGAGAAGCTTAACTTCCGGGTTCGGAATGTAACCGGGTGTTTCCTTCCCGCCATAACCGCCGTAACCCTATGAAACTGACAAGCAGAACCGCTTGCTGTTTCAGAATCGCATAGTGGACGCGAGCAAAAACTTTAAAAAGTATGCTTTGTGGTCAAGTCCTCGGCCTATTAGTACCGGTCAGCTCCACACGTTACCGTGCTTCCACCTCCGGCCTATCAACCCGGTCGTCTACCGGGAGCCTTACCCCCAAACAGGGTGGGAGACCTCATCTCAAGGCGAGCTTCCCGCTTAGATGCTTTCAGCGGTTATCCCTTCCGAACGTAGCCAACCAGCCGTGCACCTGGCGGTACAACTGGCACACCAGAGGTTCGTCCGTCC
>NZ_LAVL01000129.1 GCF_001083785.1 Nonomuraea sp. SBT364 | reverse complement strand
GAGCACCACCACCACCTCCGGGTCCACCACGTTGACCAGCCCGGCGGTGGCCCGGGAGGTGTTCGCCGAGGCCGGGGAGATCCTGGGGCGGGCCACCGCCGGGCTGGTCAACGTGGTGGACCCGGAGGTGGTGGTGGTGCTCGGCGAGGGCACCGCCGACTGGCCGTTCTGGCAGGTGGGCTTCGACCGGGCGCTGCGGGCGCAGCTCTACCCGGGGCGGCGCGACATCGCGGTCGAGGTGGAGAGCTGGGACGAGACGAGCTGGGCGCAGGGCGCCGCCGCGCTGGTGCTGGCCACGCCGTTCGACGCCGCGGGCGCCGCCGGGGAGCAGGGCCGCCTGGTGCGGGCCCGCCTCATCGGGACGACCCCATGACCGCCGCCCGTACGGAAACGGAAACCAGCGGGTTCGAACGCCTCGACTTCACCACCGAAGGGGTCGCCGTGACACGAGGAGCGCGAGGTCATCGCACCGCCCGGGCCATGACGGCCGCTGCCCGCCGATTCCATCCCGGGGGGCGGCGATGACGCTCACGGCGGCCCCGCCGGAGGCGCGGGCCACGCACGGGCGGCGGGCGCCGCGACGGCGGTGGCGCTACGCGGCGACCGTCGCGGTGTTCCTGCTGCCGAGCCTGGTGCCGCTGACCCTCTACACGCTGGCCCCGATGGTGGCCTCGCTGTGGACAAGCCTGCACGAGTGGGACCTCATCACCGAGATGCGGTGGGTGGGCCTGGGCAACTACGCGGAGCTGATCGGCGATCCGGGAACGCGGTCGGCTTTCGGGCACACGCTGTACTTCATCGCCGGCTATCTGCCGCTGGTCTACCTGGGCGGGCTGGGACTGGCGCTGCTGCTCAACCGGGCCATGGCGGGCCGGAGCCTGCTGCGCGGGATCTACTTCCTGCCGGTCATCACGAGCTGGGTCGTGGTGGCGCTGATGTGGAAGTGGCTGCTCAACCCGGCCAGCGGGATCGTCAACTGGGCGCTCGGGCTGGTCGGGGTGAGCGGGCCCGGCTGGTGGACCGATCCCGGCTGGGCGATGCCGTCGATCATCCTCGCCTCGGCCTGGAAGGACCTGGGCTTCGTGATGATCATCCTGCTGGCGGGGCTGCAGGCGATTCCGAAGGAGTACCAGGAGGCGGCCATGGTCGACGGGGCCACGGCGCTGCGCCGCTTCCGGCACATCACGCTGCCGCTGCTGTCGCCCTCGTCGTTCTTCGTCGTGGTGATCTCGCTGATCAACGGCTTCCAGGTGTTCGACCAGGTCAAGATCATGACCGGTGGCGGGCCGGGCGGGGCGACGCAGGTGGTGGTGTCGCAGATCTACGACCTGACGTTCCGCTACGGCAGGGCGGGGGCGGCCTCGGCGCTGTCGTGGCTGCTGTTCGCGCTCGTGCTGCTGGTGACGATCATCCAGATCCGCGGGCAGAAGCGGTGGGTGACCTATGGGTAAGGCACTTCGCTACCTGGCGGTAGGGCTCGGCGCGGTGGTGATGCTGTTCCCGTTCGCGTGGGCCGTCATCACCTCGATCACGCCGAGCGACGCGGTGCTCGCGGTGCCGCCGGACTTCACGCCGGACGGCGCGAGCCTCGACGCGTACGGGAAGCTGCTGGAGACGCTGCCGTTCTGGCGGATCGTGGCCAACAGCGCCTGGATCGGCGCGGCCTCGACCGGGCTGCAGCTCGTCACCAGCGCGATGGCGGCCTACGCGTTCGCCAGGCTGCCGTTCCCGGGGCGCGGGGCGCTGTTCGCGGTCTACCTGGCCACGCTGATGATGCCGCTGCCGGTGCTGGTCGTGCCGCTGTTCATCGAGATGCGGATGTTCAACCTGGTCGACACCTACTTCGCGCTGCTGGCGCCGACGATCGCCTCGGCGTTCGGGGTGTTCCTGCTGCGGCAGGCGATCCGGCAGGTGCCGCGGGAGTTCGACGAGGCGGCCGTGCTCGACGGCGCCGGACATTTCAGGATTTTTCTGTACGTGGTCCTTCCGCTGATCAAGCCGGCCCTGGCCACCTTCGCCATCTTCGGCTTCATGGCCAGCTGGAACAGCTACCTGTGGCCGCTGATCATCATCAAGTCGCCCGAGTTCATGACGCTGCCGCTGGGCCTGGCCACGCTGCACGGCCAGTTCACCACCGAGTGGGACGTGGTCATGGCCGGTTCGGTGGTCAGCGTCGTGCCGATCCTCATCCTCTACGTCTTCGCCCAGAAACACGTCATCGCCAGCGTCGCGCAGAGCGGGCTCAAGTAAAGGAAACCCCCCAATGAAGACACGTACCAAGGTCGCCGCCGCACTCGCGGCCGCGCTGCTCGCCTCGGCCTGCTCGCAGGGATCGGCGACCAAGGCGCCCAGCGGCGAGGGCGGCAGGACGACGCTGCGGTATTTCACCTTCTCGGCCGCGCCGGACCACGTGAAGGACCTGGACGCGATCGTGACGGCGTTCGAGAAGCAGAACCCCGCGATCGACGTGGTGGTGGAGACCGCGCCGTTCGACGAGTACTTCACCAAGCTGCAGACGAGCATCGCGGGCGGCACCGCGCCCGACACCTTCGAGCTCAACTACGAGAACTTCGTCACCTACGCCAGCGCCGGGTCGCTGCTCGACCTGGGCACGGTCGCGGGCGACGGCGACACGGGCGTGTACGCCGAGGAGTCGCTCAACGCCTTCCGGCGCGACGGCAAGCAGTACGCGCTGCCCGCGTCGTTCTCGACCGTGGTGCTCTTCTACAACAAGGACCTGTTCGAGAAGGCCGGCGTCGACCTGCCGACGGCCGACTGGACGTGGGCCGACGAGCAGGCCGCCGCCGAGAAGCTGACGGACAAGAAGAAGGGCGTCTACGGCGACTTCCAGCCGGTGCAGTTCTTCGAGTTCTACAAGACGCTCAAGCAGGCCGGCGGCGAGTTCCTGACGGCCGACGGCACCAAGTCGGCGTTCGACAGCCCGCAGGGCGTCAAGGCGGCCGAGTGGCTGGTGTCCAAGGTCGGCAGGACGATGCCCACCGAGGCGGAGATCGGCGGCACCGCCGACTACGACACGAACCTGTTCAAGTCCGGCAAGCTCGCGATGTGGCACAACGGCATCTGGCAGTTCGCCGGGCTGAAGGACGTGCCGTTCGAGTGGGACGTCGTCGTCGAGCCCGGTGACGCGAGCAAGGCCAGCGCCGTCTTCCACAACGCGGTCGCCGCCTCGGCCACGACCAAGCTGGGCAAGGAGGCGTACGCCTGGGCCCGCTTCCTGTCGTCCTCCGACGTGGCCGCGAACACGCGGATCGCCTCGTCGTGGGAGCTGCCGCCGGTCGCCGACCAGCAGGTGCTGGCCGGCTACCTCAAGGACCCGAAGCCGGCCAACCGGCAGGCGGTGTTCGACTCGCTGGAGTCGATCGCGCTGCCGCCGGTCATCAAGCGTCAGCAGGAGATGCAGGACGCGGTGACCAAGGAGCTGAGCGAGGCCGCCTCCGGCCGAAAGCCGGTGCCGGACGCGCTCAAGGCGGCCGCCGCCGAGGTCGACGCCCTGCTCGGCTAGTTCCCCAACACCTTCAGGAGAGCAGTTCAAGTGACCCTCGTGTCGCACAGCCTCGACGTGATCCAGAGGCTCCAGTCGTCCACCGGCGCCTATCCGGCCTCGCCGACCTTCTCCGCCTACCGCGGCTACTCGTGGCTGCGGGACGGGGCGTTCATCGCCGAGGGGGTGAGCAGGCACGGCGACGTGGCCGGGGCCGAGGCCTTCCACGCCTGGAGCGCCCGGGTGGTCGGCGACCGCGCCGGGCAGGTGGACGCGCTCGTCTCCCGCGCCGCGCGCGGGGAGCCGGTCGCCCCGGCCGAGATGCTGCCCACCCGGTTCACGCTGGACGGGGTGGACGGCCAGGAGGACTGGTGGGACTTCCAGCTCGACGGGTACGGCACGTGGCTGTGGGCGCTGCGGGAGCACACCTTCCGGCACGGGCGGGCCGTGCCGGGGGCCGAGAAGGGGGTGCGGGCCACCGCCCGCTACCTGTCGGCCTTCTGGGACAGGCCCTGCTACGACTGGTGGGAGGAGCACGTCGAGCAGCGGCACGTGGCAACGCTCGGCGCGGTGCACGCGGGCCTGCGCGCGGCCCTCGCGCTGGAGGTGCTGAACGCGGCCGAGGCCGAGGCCGCCTCGGCCGCGGTCGAGGGCATCGCGGCGCTGGTGGCCGCCGAAGGGGTCGCGGCCGGCGGGCATCTGCGCAAGTGGCTCGGGAGCGACGCCGTGGACGGCAGCCTGCTGGCGTGCGTCGAGCCGTTCGGGCTGTACGCGGCCGGCGACCCGGTGGGGGCGGCGACCGTCGCCGAGGTGGAGCGGCAGCTCGCCCGCGACGGCGGGGTCCACCGCTACCTCAAGGACACCTTCTACGGCGGCGGCCGGTGGCTGCTGCTGTCCGGGTTCCTCGGCTGGAACCACGCGCGGGCCGGGCGGCCGGACGAGGCGCGGCGGTACCTGGACTGGATGGCCGCCCAGGCGACGCCCGGAGGCGACCTGCCCGAGCAGGTGTCGGACCTGCTGCTCTGGCCCGGGCGGCGTCAGGAGTGGCTCGACCGGTGGGGCACGGTGGCCACGCCGCTGCTGTGGTCGCACGGGATGTACCTGATCCTCGCCGGTGAGCTGGGGGTGCGGGCATGATCCGGCATCGTCCCTTCGGGTCGGGGCACCCGTACGCGGTGACCGAGGACCAGCGGGTCCCGGCGCGGCCGCTCGACGGGGAGGCGGTGGAGCTGCGTGTGCGCGCCTCCCCCTCGGTGACCTCGGTCGTGTGCGAGTGGGTGGCTGACGGCGAGGCTCCCCTGGAGCTCGCGCTCACCCGGCAGGGCGGGGCCGCGGACGGCGAGCCGGGCGGGGCCGCGGGCGACGGCGGGCATCTGGCGGCCGCGCAGGCGTAGGCGGCGCGGGCCGCGGCCGGGGCGTGGGCCGTGCGGACTCCTGCCCTGCGCGCCGGGCGCCGCTACTCCTACCGGTTCCGGGCCGCCGGCCGGGAGGGGCGGACCCGTACCTCCCGGTGGTTCGAGGTGACGGCGGCGGTGTGGGGCGCGGGCGGCGGGAAGCTGGACGTGCGCGGCGGGGAGCGGGTGGTGCCCGGGAGCGTGCGGTGGCTGGCCGACGGCGACGGGCCGCTGCGGGTGCGGTTCGAGCTGGAGCTGCGCGACGGTGAGCACGTCGTCGGGTTCGGCGAGCGGTTCGACGCGGTGGACCAGCGCGGCCGGGAGCTGGACGCGGTCGTGTTCGAGCAGTACAAGGCGCAGGGCGCGCACGGCCGCACGTACCTGCCGATGCCGTTCGCGCTGGTCGTCGGCGGGGCGGTGAGCTGGGGGTTCCACGTCGTCACGAGCCGCAGGACCTGGTACGACGTGGGCGCGTCGGACCCCGGCCGGCTGGTGGTCGAGGCGGAGACCGGCCCGGACGGGGAGGCGGCCGTCGACCTGTACGAGGGCGCCGCGCCGGCGGACGTGCTACGGAGCTTCCTGGACGACGCGGGGCGGCCGGAGGAGCTGCCGCCGTGGGTGTTCCGCCTGTGGGCCAGCGGCAACGAGTGGAACACGCAGGAGCGGGTGATGGCCGAGATGGACCGGCACCGCGAGCACGGCGTCCCGGTGGGCGCGCTGGTCATCGAGGCGTGGAGCGACGAGACGACGTTCACCGCGTTCCGGGGCGCCGAGTACGAGCCATCGCAGGAGCCGCACCGGCTGGCCGACTACACCTTCCCGGCGGACGGGCCATGGCCGGACCCGAAGGGCATGGTGGACGAGCTGCACGAACGCGACATCAAGGTGCTGCTGTGGCAGATCCCGCTGCAGAAGACGCGCCCGCACCCGCGTCACCAGGCCGCCGTGGACGCCCGGCAGCTCGTCGAGCGCGGCTACGGGGTCAGGGAGGCCGACGGCCGGCCGTACCGGAACCGGGGCTGGTGGTTCCCGCTGGCGCTCATGCCGGACCTGTCGTCGCAGGAGGTGCGCGACTGGTGGACGGCCAAGCGGGCGTACCTGGTGGACGAGGTCGGGATCGACGGGTTCAAGACCGACGGCGGCGAGCACGCGTGGGGGCACGACCTGCGTTACGCCGACGGGCGCCGGGGCGACGACGGCAACGGGCTGTTCCCCGTGCACTACGCGCGGGCGTTCGGGGACCTGCTGCGGCGGCACGGCAGGGCGCCGGTGACGTTCAGCCGGGCCGGGTTCGCCGGGTCGCAGGCGCACGGCGCGTTCTGGGCCGGCGACGAGGACTCCACGTGGGAGGCGTTCCGGTCCTCGATCAGGGCCGGGATCACGGCCTCGGCCTGCGGGATCGTCTACTGGGGCTGGGACCTGGCCGGGTTCTCCGGCGGGGTGCCGGAGGCGGAGCTCTATCTGCGGGCGGCCGGGGCGGCGGCGTTCATGCCGATCATGCAGTATCACTCCGAGTTCAACCACCATCGCACGCCGATCCGGGACCGGACGCCGTGGAACGTCGCCGCGCAGACCGGCGACAAGCGGGTGATCCCGGTGTTCAGGCGGCTGGCGGAGCTGCGCGAGCGGCTGGTGCCCTACCTGGTGGAGGAGGCCCGCAAGGCGCTGGACGGGGCGCCGCTGATGCGCGGGCTGTTCTTCGACCATCCGGGCGATCCGGCGGTGTGGCGGCATCCGCTGCAGTACAAGCTGGGGGACGCGTTGCTGGTGGCGCCGGTGACCGATCCCGACCTTTCGGAAATTTCGGTTTATCTCCCTGACGGGGACTGGGTGGACGTCTGGACCGGCCGCGCGATGAGCGGCGGCCGGGAAGTCGTGCTGCCCGCCCCGCTCGACCGCCCGCCGGTGCTGTGCACGGCGGAGCGCTGGCCAGGACTGTCGTCCGTGTTCACCTCCTGAGAGGAGCATCCCGTGGTCCCGTTACGGTCGGGCGTCATCTTCGTGGTGATCGTCCTGCTCGCCTCGTCCGTCGCCGCTCCCGCGTTCGCGCTCGGCGGCATCCACCACAACCCGACCGGCATCGACGACCTCTACTCCGCCGAACCGACCGAGCGCTCCCCCAGGGACCCGATGGCCGGTCAGGCGGTGCGGATCAACGCCACCACCTGGCCGGTCGAGCCCGGCCAGAGCGTCTGGGTCACCTGGACGAAGAACGGCGTGGCGCAGACCCCGATCGGCGCGGCCTGGGACCACAACAGCGGCAACAACAGCTACTGGCGCGCCGACCTGGGCAGCTTCGGCCGGGGCGACGAGATCGGCTACACCGTGCACGCCGACGTCAACGGCGCCGGGCAGAAGAGCACCGGGCCGTTCGCCTTCACCGTCACCTCGTGGAGCACGGTGACGGACGTGACCGGCCACACCGACAACGGCACCTCGGTGGACGTCACCACCGGCGACAGCGCGGGCGACTTCACGCCGAAGATCCGTTTCGCGTTCCCCGCTCCCGGCCGGTTCCATACGCAGATCGCCCCCAGCGGGCAGGGTCTCGACATCTCCGGCGTGGCCGGTTACACCGTGACGAACTCGGCGAGCACCCTGACCATCGCCACGAGCGCGCTCGTGCTGAAGATCCAGAAGTCGCCGTACCGCCTGTCGGTCTACGAGGGCGACGGCACCACACTCATCACCCGGCAGTACGACCCGGCCGTGTTCCGCAACATCGGCTGGGCCGGCGACGGCGCGACCACCGTCACCAAGATCGAGGACCACTTCCTGTCGCCGCCCGGCGAGCGGTTCGAGGGCTTCGGGGAGCGTTACGACCGGCTCGACCAGCGTGGCACCGACGTGCACAACTACGTCTACAACCAGTACCGCGACCAGGGCGCCACCCGCCGCACGTACCTGAGCGTGCCGTTCTTCCTGAACTCGGCCGGGTACGGGGTCTACCTCCCGACCAGCCGTTACGCGGTCTTCAACCTGAACACCCACCTGCCCGACCTGGCCGGCTTCACCGTGGACACCGGCGGCGGGCTGGACTCCACGCTCGACTACCACGTCTTCGCCGGGACGCCGGAGGAGATCGTGGACGGTTACACGGCCGTCTCCGGCAGGCCGCAGCTGCCGCCCAAGTGGGCGTTCGGCGTGTGGATGTCGGCCAACGAGTGGAACACCCAGGCCGAGGTGGAGAACGCGCTGGCCCAGGTCACCGCGCACGACATCCCGCACACCGCGATGGTGCTGGAGCAGTGGAGCGACGAGGCCACGTTCTACGTCTGGCACGGGGCGACGTACACCCCGGAGCCGGGCAGCGGGAAGCTCGCGTACGGGGATCTGAGCTTCCCGGCGGGCACCGCCTGGCAGGACCCGAAGGCCATGGTGGACGCCGCCCACGACCAGGGCATCAGGGTGCTGCTGTGGCAGATCCCGGTCTTCAAGGAGAACTTCGACAGCAATCCCCCGACGGCTCCGCAGCAGCACCTGAACGACAAGGCATATGCCGAATCGCAGGGCTTTGTCGCGAAAAATCGGGATAACAGTGCTTATCGCGTGCCCACCGGTCAGTGGTTCGGCGACAGCACGGTGCCCGACTTCACCAGCGCCGCCGCGACCGCGTGGTGGCTGGGCAAGCGCGACTACCTGGTGGACGAGGTCGGCATCGACGGCTTCAAGACCGACGGCAGTGAGGCGATCTTCGGCAGGGACGTGAAGTTCGCCGACGGCCGCCGGGGCGACGAGATGCACAACGCCTACCCGAACGCCTACACGAAGGTCTACAACGACTACGTCCGGGCGAACACCGACGACGGCGCGATCTTCAGCCGGGCGGGCACGGCCGGCGCCCAGAGCAACTCGATCTTCTGGGCCGGCGACCAGAACTCCAGCTTCTCCGCGTTCCGGGAGGCGGTGCGCGCCCAGCTCAGCGCCGGCCAGTCCGGCGTGCCGTACACGGCCTGGGACCTGGCGGGCTTCACCGGCGACTTCCCGAGCGCGGAGCTCTACCTGCGGTCGGCGGCGCAGGCCGCGTTCTCGCCGATCATGCAGTATCACTCGGAGAAGGCCGACCCGGGCACCTCGGAGGCCCGCACGCCGTGGAACGTCCAGGCTCGCACCGGTGACACGAGCGTGGTGCCGGTGTTCAGGAAGTTCGCCAACGTCCGGATGAACCTGATCCCCTACCTCTACACCGAGGCCGCCCGGAGCGCGGCCACGGGCGTACCGATGATGCGCGCGATGAGCTTCGCCTTCCCCGGCGACGCCACGGCGGCGGGCCTGGACCAGCAGTATCTGCTCGGCCCGCAGCTCCTGGTCGCCCCGGTCACCACGCAGGGCGCGACGGCCAAGGACGTCCGCCTGCCGGCGGGCGAGTGGTACGACCTGTGGAACGGCGGCCGCTTCACCGGCCCCGGCACCAAGACCTACCAGGCGGGCACCGACACGATCCCGGTCTACGCCGGGCCGGGCGCGATCATCCCGCTCAACCTGAACGCCGACTACCGGCTCGGCGGCGCGATCGGCAACGACGTGGACGACTACGCCAACCTCGTCTTCCGCGTCTACCCGTCGGGGAACTCCTTATATGTGTACTTCGAGGACTCGGCGCACGCCTCCCGCACGATCAGCTCGGCGGAGAACTGGGCGGCGCACCAGGTCGCGGTCACCGTCCCGCAGCTCACCACGACGAGCACGCTGCAGGTCGCGAGCACCGAGCCGGCGTCGGTGACGGGCGCGACGGCCCGCGCGTCGCTCGCCGCCCTGAAGTCCGCCGCCGAGGGCTGGTGGTGGGACCCGGTCCAGCAGCTCACCCACGTCAAACTGGCCGCCGCCGGGTCGAGCCGCACGGTCACGCTGAACGGCGTGGACAAGGCCGCCTACGAGGCCGAGTTCGCCACCGGCACCGGCACCTCGGCGAACACCGACCACCCGGGCTTCACCGGCACCGGCTTCACCGACGGCTTCGCGAGCCCCGGCGACGCGGTGACGTTCCACGTCAAGCTGGACGCGGCGGGCAGCCACCGGCTCACGTTCCGCTACTCGACGACGGTCGCGAGCACCCGCACCGTCCACGTCGACGGCGTCGCCGCGGGCACGCTGTCGCTCCCCGCGCTGGCGAACTGGGACACCTGGGGCACGGCGTCCCTCACCACGTCGCTGTCCGCCGGCGCCCACACCGTCAAGATCTCGTACAACGCCTCCGACACGGGCGGGATCAACCTCGACAACCTGGTGGTGGCCCGGCCGTGAAACGCGCCCTGACGATGATCGTGACGCTGCTCGTGGTGCTGCTGGTGCCCGGCGAGGCGCTGGCGGCGGTCCAGCGCGTGCAGTTCACCAGCGGCGGCACGTACCTGATCGTGGAGTTCCTGGACGACGACCTGGTGCACTTCGAGCTGGCGGACGGGACGAGCCCCGGCACGGGGGCGCCGCTGTTCAGCACGCCTCAGGTGGCCAAGGCGGACTACGCGGGCCCGTCGAGCTTCACCCAGGCGGGCAACACGCTGACCACGGCCGCGATGAAGGTCGTGGTCACGCCCGGCACCCTGTGCGTGACCGTGTCGGACCCGGTCAGGACGCTGTACGAGGCCTGCCCGCGCAACCTGTCCCAGGCGTGGAAGGGGCTGTCGATCACCAAGGGGGCCATCCAGCACGCGTACGGGCTCGGCGAGCAGTTCTTCATGGGCGGCAGCGCCGACGGCGACTGGGTGGGCCGCAGCCGCACACCGGGCGGGCCGTTCGGGAACGCGATGGCCTACGACACCGACAACGGGCCGGTCGGCAACGCGCAGATCCCGGTGCTGTTCGCGGTCGGCGCGGCGAACCTGAACTACGGGCTGCTGTTCGACCAGGTCTACAAGCAGGAGTGGAACCTGACCGGCGACCCGTGGACCGTCGACACGTGGGGCGACCAGCTCCGGTGGTACACGATGACCGGGCCGGACCTGCCCGACCTGCGCGCGGACTACCTGAAGCTGACCGGCAGGCCGCCGGTGCCGCCGAAGAAGGCGTTCGGCATGTGGGTGTCGGAGTTCGGCTACGACAACTGGGCCGAGATCGACAACCGGCTGGCCGGGCTGCGCGCCGCCAAGTTCCCCGTGGACGGGTTCGTGCTGGACCTGCCGTGGTTCGGCGGGGTCACGGCGGGCTCGGACGACACCAGGATGGGCACCCTTTCCTGGGACCCGTCGGCCTTCCCCGACCCGGCGGGCAGGATCGCCGCGTACCGCGACGACGAGGGCGTCGGCCTGATGACGATCGAGGAGTCGTACGTCGGCGGGAACCTGCCCGAGCACGCCGACCTGGCCGCGCGCGGGCACCTCGTCAGGGCCGGCTGCTCCGGCTGCCCGCCCGTCCACCTCACGGTCAACGACTGGTGGGGACGCGGCGGCATGATCGACTGGACGAAGGACGAGGCCGCCGACCACTGGCACCAGCTCAAGCGGCAGCCGCTGGCCGACCAGGGCGTAATGGGCCACTGGCTGGACCTGGGCGAGCCGGAGATGTACGACCAGAACGACTGGACGTCCGGCGTGCTGCCCGGCAAGCACGCGCACGCCGACTACCACAACGTCTACAACCTCAAGTGGGCCGAGAGCATCGCCAGGGGCTACGCCCCGACGGACCGGCGGCCGTTCATGCTGGCCCGCTCGGGCGCCGCCGGGATGCAGCGGCACGGCGTGGCCAT
The DNA here is from genome assembly GCF_001083785.1 of Nonomuraea sp. SBT364. GTDB lineage: Bacteria > Actinomycetota > Actinomycetes > Streptosporangiales > Streptosporangiaceae > Nonomuraea. The sequence goes on along the minus strand of NZ_LAVL01000129.1, from coordinate 12,695 downwards.
GTGGTCGGCCGACATCGGCTCCAAGCTGACCGCCCTGGCCCAGCAGCAGAACGCGCAGCTGCACATGTCGATGTCCGGCATCGACTACTACGGCTCCGACATCGGCGGGTTCCGCCGCGAGATGCTGGACTCGGATTTGGACGAGCTCTACACGCAGTGGTTCGCCAGTGGCGCCTGGTTCGAGGTGCCGATCCGGCCGCACACGGAGAACCTGTGCAACTGCGCCCAGACCTCGCCCCACCAGATCGGGCACGTCGCCAGCAACCTGGCCAACCTGCGTCAGCGCTACGAGCTGGCGCCGTACTACTACTCGCTGGCGCACCGCGCCCACCTGGCCGGCGAGCCGGTGGTGCCGCCGCTCGCGTTCTACTTCCAGAACGACCCGAACGTGCGCGAGATCGGCCACGAGAAGCTGATCGGGCGCGACCTGCTGGTCGGCGTCGTGGCCGGCGAGGGCGAGCGGCAGCGTGACATCTACCTGCCCGCGGGGACCTGGTTCGATTACCACACCGGTGAGAAGCTCACCAGCGCCGGCCAGTGGTTCGAGGACCGCCCGCTCTGGACCGGCGGCGCCTTCCGGCTGCCCGCCTTCGCCCGGGCCGGCGCGATCCTGCCCAAGGCGCACGTCGACGACAAGACGATGAACGTACTCGGCAAGCGGACCGACGGCACCGCCCGCGACGAGCTGATCGCCCGGGTGTACCCCGGCACCGCCGCCACCCAGTTCACGCTGTACGAGGACGACGGGGCCACGACCGCCTACCGGGGCGGCGTCGTACGCACGACCTCGATCGGGCAGCAGCTCACGGGCACCACGGCCACCGTCACCGTCGGGCCGTCCGCCGGCTCCTACGACGGCGCGCCCGGGAGCCGGGCCGCCGTCGTCGAGCTGGTCAGCGGCACCCAGGCGTCGGCCGTCACGCTGAACGGCGCCTCGCTCACCCAGCACGCCACCAGGGCGGCCTTCGACGCGGCGACCAGCGGCTGGTACAACGCGGGCGGCAACCTGGTCGTGGCCAAGTCGGCGAGCATGAGCGTGGGCACGGCCAGGACGTTCGCGTTCACGCTCGGCCAGCCGCCGGCGTCGATGACGTTCCGCTGCGACAACGGCACCACCACGCCCGGCCAGTCCGTCTACGCGGTGGGCGGCGTGCCGCGGCTCGGCTCCTGGTCGGTGGCCTCCGCGGTCAAGCTCGCGCCGACGGCCTACCCGACGTGGACCGCCACCGTCGACCAGCTCCCGCCGAACACCGGTATCGAGTGGAAGTGCGTCAAACGCCAGGAAACCGGCTTCCCGGATACTGCCGACCAATGGCAGCCGGGCGCGAACACGTCCTTCACCGCTCCGGCGTCGGGGAACGGAGGCACCACCACGGGGAGCTTCTGAGCGGCGGCGAACGGGCGTGCCCAGCCGGGCGGCGGTGTTAGCCTCGATAACGTGCTCGGCTCCGGGACCACGCTCAACGACCGCTACACGCTGACCAGCCGCCTCGGCGGGGGCGGCATGGGCGAGGTCTGGCGTGCCGACGACACAGTGCTCGGGCGCACCGTCGCCGTCAAGGTGCTGATGCCCGCCCTGAGCGAGGACGCCACGTTCCTGCGCCGCTTCCACAACGAGGCCAGGGCCATGGCCACGCTGCGCCATCCGGGCGTGGTCGACGTCTACGACTACGGCACCTGCGAGATCGACGGGCGCCGGCTCAGCTTCCTGGTGATGGAGTTCGTCCAGGGCGAGTCCCTCGACCGGGTGCTGAGCCGCGGCCCGCTCAGCCCGGCGACGGCCATGCGGCTGATCGCCGAGGTCGGCGACGCCCTGGCCGCCGCCCACCGGCAGGGCATCGTGCACCGCGACGTCAAGCCGGCCAACCTGCTGATCAGGCCCGGCGGCTCGGTCGCGCTCACCGACTTCGGCATCGCCCACTCGGCCTCCGCCGGCCAGCTCACCGCCACCGGGGCGATGCTCTGCTCGGCCGGCTACTGCGCGCCGGAGCTGGCCACGGCCAGCGAGGTGACCCCGGCGGTCGACGTCTACGCGCTGGGCGTGGTGGGCTTCGAGTGCCTGACGGGCCGCCTGCCGTTCGAGGGCGAGACGCCCGTCCAGATCATCTACAAGCACCTGCACGCGGCCACCCCCACGCTGCCGTCCGAGGTGCCGCCGGGGCCGCGCCACGTGGTGGCGAAGGCGCTGGAGAAGGCGCCCGAGCGGCGCTGGGAGTCGGCCGAGCAGATGGCGGAGGCCGCCCGGCGCGCCTTCGACACGCCCGCCTCGTTCGCCGTCCCGCGCCGCGGCCGCCGCACGATGCCGGCCGTGCTGGCCGTCGCCGGCGCGGTGATCGTCAGCGCCGCCGTCGCCGGCACCGTCTGGCTGCGCCCGGCCGAGACCAACGGCGGCCAGGGCGTCATCCCGGCGCTCACCCATCAGGCGTCGGCGGGCGTGACCACCGGTGCCCGGCCGTCCACCGGCATGAAACTCGCGCCGCCGTCCAAGCGCTCCCCCACCGCGCGGCCCAGCCAGGCCACGCCCACCACCTCGACGCCCACCGCCACCGTCACCGTCAGCCCGACCGTGACGCCCACCGTGACGACCCCGCCCCCCGAGCCCGACCCGGAGCCGACGGACGAGCCGACCACGCCCGGCCCCGAGGAGCCGACGAGCGAGCCGACCGTCTCGGAGCCGCCGGGCGACATTCAGTGCATCCGGGCACCCTGCCCCTGACCGTCAACAAGATCGACTATATTTGCGCCTTGTCCCCCCACGCCCTGCCCTGGGAGTTCCCTGGTGAAGAGGCCCGCCAAAAGGCATTCGATCATCGTCGACCCGGTCCTGATCATCGGCACGGGGCTGTCGGTCCTGTTAGCGGTGATCTTCTACGTGCGCGAGGACGCCGCCCAGGCCCTGGGCACGGTGGCGGGGCTCATCGGCGGCGTCATCACCCTGCAGATCCAGACCCTGCTGCGGGAGAAGCGCCGGATCGACCACGAGACCAGGGTCGGCCACATGGTCTCCACCATCGAGAAGATCCCCTGGCTGCCCGACCTGATGGAGCCCATGCTGCGCGCGGCCAAGCACGTCGAGCGCGAGTACAAGGGCACGCCCGCCGAGGACGCCTGCCGCAACGCCTTCGAGGAGTGCCTGCGCACCCTCGCCGACCTCGAACGCGGCCACTTCCGCGCCCCCTACGGCGACGCCGGGGTGTTCCTCAAGCTGATCGAGCAGTCACGTGAGTCGATGTGCGTCACCAGCGTGCCGTCGGTCGACCTGACCTGGTGGCTCCAGCCCGTCGGCAGGCAATACTGGCAGGCCCAGGTCGACGCGCTCAAGCGCGGCGTGGTCATCCGCCGGGTGTTCATCTACCACGAGTGGACCGACGGGCTCGACGCCCTGGCCCGCGAGCAGCTGGAGGCCGGGGTCAAGGTGCGCCGCGTGCACGTCGACCGGCTGCCCCCGGCCATGCGGGTGATCACCGGGGTGTGGGACGAGGCGTGCGGCCACGAGCTCAGCTACACCGCCGCGGGCGAGGCCGTGCACGACACGTTCACGGTGTCCCCTCCTGACCTCGAACGTCTGATGCGCCAGTTCGAGATGATCGAGCGGAGCGCGACCGAGGTGGGCGTGCGACGGGACCCCGACCCCGTGTCCTGAGCCCGTCGGCCGTGAGCACCGCCAGCGCCACCCACAGCAGCCCGAACGCCAGCCACCGGGTGGCCGGCATCGGCTCACGGAAGACCAGCAGCCCGACGAGGAACTGCACGACCGGCTCGATGTACTGCAGCATGCCGGTCACGCTCAGCGGGATCTTCGTCGCGGCCGCGCTGAACAGCAGCATCGGAACCATCATCACGAACCCGGAGCCCACCCCGAGCAGCGTGTTGCCCCACGACACGTGCCCGAACGTCGCCTGCCCGGACGCCTGCAGCCACACCGTGCAGACCAGCGCGAACGGGAACAGCACGGCCGTCTCCACCATGAGCCCCTCGATCGCGCCCACGGCCAGCCGCTTCTTGATCAGCCCGTAGCTGCCGAACGTCACGGCCAGGCCCAGCGCGATCCAGGGCGGCCCCCCGTACCCGATCGTCAGGACGGCCACCGTGACGGCGGCGAGCCCGATCGCCGCCCACTGCCACGGCCGCAGCCGCTCCCTGAAGACGATCACCCCGAAGGCGACGCTGACCAGCGGCGTGATGAAGTAGCCCAGCGAGGCGTCCACCACGTGCCCGTTCATCGTCGCCCAGATGAACAGCGCCCAGTTGACCGAGGTCAGCACGCTGGCCAGGGTGAGCAGCGCCACGTCGCGGGGCCGCCGCAGGATCTCCGCCACCCGCCGGGCGCGGCCCAGGGCGAGCACCAGCAGGCCGATCGCGACCGGCGACCAGACCACCCGCAGCGCCAGGATCTCCACCGGCCCGGTCGGCTCGACCAGCGGCCAGTAGAGCGCGGACAGGCCCCACAGCACGTACGCCGCCACACCGAACAGGACTCCACGCGACGCAACGGACACCCTGCCCACATTACGTGGCGATCAGCTCCCGTCGCGATCGTCGTAGGTGTGCACATAACTTGACACAGTCCAATGCATGTCCATGGTGAACAGTCCAGCGTGACGGTGCGCCGGCGGCCATCTCTAAGGTTTCAGGATGGCTCGCGCGCCGTGAGAGGGTGATCAGGTGGAGACGACCCGTGACCTGTACATCGCACTGGCCAGGCGCTACGCCTTCGCCGATCTCGGCGCGCTGGCGCCCGGCGAGCGGATCGCCGAAGTCTGCGAGTTCGGGCAGCGGCTGATGTCACTGGACGCCGAGGACTTCGCCGCCGACGCCAAGGCGGTCCCCGCCGGGCTGCGACGGCAGGCGCGCGCCTGCCACATGCCGCAGACGCCGCGCGAGCAGCCACGGGGCGCGCTGGAGTCGCTGCGCCCCGCCTACGAGCTGCTGCTGGAGGTCATCGCGATCCGGTGGCACCGGCGCGAGCTGAGCCCGATGATCGCCGCCGTGCACATCGCGGCCGAATACCTGCCGCTGCTCGCCTTCGAACCGCACCTCGGCCACGCCGGCGACCCCGCCCGCTGGCCCGCCGGGCTGAGCGCGCCGGGCAGCAGGTTCGGCGTCATCGGCGACCGCGAGTGCGACCACACCAAGTCCGAGCAGTCCGCCACCAACCGGACCCTCCGCGTCGCCGGCGAGCCGGCCGAGGGCTGGCGCGCCTACTTCGACCGGCAGCACAGCCAGGTCGCCGGCGCCCTCGCCGTGTGCATCGCCACCTGCCGCAACCCCTGCACGGCCATGGACTGGATCGCTCCCGAGCCGCGCGCCGACCTCCACGTGCGCGCCCGCACCGCGCTGGCGTTCGCCGACACCCCGCTGGTACGGCTGCGCCACGCGGCGCCGGTCGGCCACGGCTTCGGGGTGCCGTCGCCGGAGGAGGTGCTCGACGCCTGGGAGCGCAGCCGGGCCGTCCTGGACAAGAACCCGGTAGGGGCGGCGGCCACCAAGGACGACGACTTCCCGCTGCCGGGGCTGCCGTCGCTCTTCTCCGCCGTGGCCGACGCGCCCCTCGCCCCCGCCACACTGCTCGACGGCGTCAGCCGGCACATCGTCGGCCTGCTGGAACAGTAGCCCCCCTGCAACCCTCCAGGCTGACCTGCGCGGCCGGCTCGCCCAGAATCGAGCCGCAGGGCGCCGCCTACCGCGGGGGCGCAGGCGGCGCCTTCCCGATCTACCGTCTGGCGGTGGCCTGCTCGGCGAGCGCGCCGATGCCGTACAGGATGCCGCCGACCAGGTCGCCGGCGCTGAAGGCGGTGGCCATGGACATGGCGGTGAGCCGGCAGGCGGCGTCCGACAGGCGGCTACGGGCGTTCTCGCCGGTGACGACCTCCAGGGCGCGGCCGCGTACGTCCACCAGGACGACGACCGCGTCGGCCGACTCGGCGCCGAGTGCGGCGTGCAGCTTCTCGGCGAAGTGGCGCCGGCCGCCTCGGGGCTCGCCGAGGTAGAGCCCGAAGCGCAGCCCGCTGCGCCGCTCGGCGGCGAGCAGCGCCCGCCTGACGTCGTCGGCCTGTGCCGCGGTGAGGGTGCGCATGGCGATCACCAGCCCGCCGACGCGCCGCCGACCCGCCGGCTCGGCTCGGCCGTCTCGGCGGCCGTCGCCCAGTCGGCGCCGGACTCCGGCACCCAGCTCGGCGGCCGGTCGACCAGCACCAGGCCGGACGTGCTCACGCCGCGCTCGCCGCGCCCAGGCCCGCCGAGCCACACCGGGCCCCTCTCCGCCCTGCGCGCCGAGCCCCGGCCCGGCACCATGACCAGCAGGCTGATCAGCACGAACAAGGCCAGCGACATCCCGACGAGGAAGAGCAGGATCTCCAGCGCGCTGTCCACACCAAGAACGTAATCCCGGTTGGCCTGTCGGGCCAGACCCTCGCGTGAGAGTCTTGACACAAGATCCCCAAGACGAGGTCAACATAACAGTGGTAGCTCCAGAGACGATCGGCCGCTATCCCGTCGAACGCTCCCTCGGGTCCGGCGCCTTCGCGACCGTCTGGCTGGCACTCGACGAGCGGCTCGACTCGTACGTGGCGATCAAGGTGCTCGCCGACAACTGGGCGGCCGAGTCCGAGGTGCGCGAGCGGTTCGTCAAAGAGGCCCGGTTGCTGCGGCAGGCGGACTCGCCGCGCATCGTGCAGGTGCACGACATCGGTGAACTCCCCGACGGTCGCCCCTACTTTGTCATGACATATGCCGATATGGGCTCTTTGTCCGGTCGGTTGAGGGGCGGACCGATGCCGGTCGGCGAGGCCGTCCGCATCATCGGCGAGGTCGCCGAAGGCGTCGCGGTGCTGCACCGGATGGGCATCGTGCACCGCGACCTCAAACCGTCCAACGTGCTGTTCCGCTCGCTGGCCGGGGGCGGTGAGCGGCTCATGGTGGCCGACCTCGGCGTCGCCCGCTCCCTCGCCGACGCCACCAGCCACACGATCGCGGCCGGCTCGCCCGGCTACATGGCGCCCGAGCAGATGCGCATGGACGGCGCGCCCGACCGGCGCGCCGACGTCCACGGGCTGGGGGCCATGGCCTACCACCTGCTCACCGGCCAGGTGCCCGGCTCCGGCGCGGTCCGCCTGGCCCCCCACCGGCTGCGGTCCGACGTCCCCGAGCACGTCAGCGCCGCCGTCATGAAGGCCATCGACCCGGACCCCGACCGCCGCTGGCCCACCGTCACCGCCTTCACCGACGCCCTCCCCGGACGGCCGGCCACCGGCCCGCACGCAGCCCTCCCCGAGAGCCTCCCGGACGTAGCCGCCCCCGCCTTCGAGGCCGCCGGCTCGGGCGGCACCGTCCCGCCGGCCGAAGGCCCTCCGGGCGCGTCCGCTCGCCACTTCCAGGAGGGCTCGGGCGGACCGTCGGAGGGGCACGCCCCGAAGGACGGCAGCCCTGAGGGGGCGCAGGATGGCGGTGGCGGCGGAGCCGAGGGGGCCAAGGCCGAGGACACGGTGGCGCCGTACGCGCCGGGTGCTTCGGGGTCGCCCGGCCGGCCCGGCGGGCCGGAGGCGGGCGGCGCGGGGGCGGACGCGGCTCGCGGGGTGCCGAAGGTCGCCGAAGCGGAGCTGATCGAGGCGGGCAGCGCCCGCCCGGAGGGACGACCGGCCGATCGGATGCGGGCGGTCGCGGTGGCCGGGGCGGCGCTGGCGCTGGCCGTGGCCGTGGCGGCGGCGGTGCTGGCGCTGCGATCGCCGGGAGGCGGGACGCCGGAGGGCGGCACGACCGACACGGCGGCGGCGGGCCTGCGCACCGACGCCGGCATCCCGCCGCAGTACCGGAAGCTCATCATCGAGGCCGGCAACTGGTGCAACGACGTCGAAGGGCTCTCCCCGGCGCTGATCGCCGCGATTCTCAAGGTGCAGAGCGATTTCGATCCCGACCTGAACGACCCGGAGGCGGACGAGTACGGCATCGCCCGCTGGACGCCCCGGGTGCTGCAGCACTGGCAGCCGGACGGCCTCGAGAAGCCGATCCCGAGCCCGCCGCTGAGCCCCGAGTTGTCGGTGCCGGCGATGGGGCGGTTCTTCTGCGCGCTGGGCCCGCAGGTCGCCGACGTGCCGGTCGATCCGGCCGCGAAGCTGTCGGCGCTGTTCGTGACCAGTGTGGACGCGGTGCGGCGTGACCGGGGCGTGCCGACGAAGTGGAAGAAGCACGTCGAGGAGGTCCTGCGCTACCGCGACCAGTATCAGGCCGCCGACTAGGAGCCGGGCAGCAGCCGCAGGTCGGCGTCGGTGACCAGGTCGAAGCGGAGCGCCAGGTTGATGAGCGCGGCCCGCTGCCAGTCGGCCTTGCCCCCGTCGTCGGCCTGCTTGACCCGGAGCTTGGTCCTGGCCAGGTAGTCGATGTGGAAGTTGACGCCGCTCCTGGTCAGGCCGTGCCCGGCGAGGCGTTCGATGAGCTGGGGCACGGTCGGCACGACGGTGCTCGACGGGTCGCGCAGCCGGGCCTCGCAGAGCGCGACGAGGATGAGGAAGTACTTGGCGGTCCTGTCCAGCGGGTAGACGCCTCTCGTGGCCTCCCCGGTGGCGGCCGGCGAGGCGGCCGTCCCGTACAGGTGCTCGGGCGCGAAGACCAGGAAGCCGGTGGTGCCGTGCTCGCCGGGCAGGATCACCCGCGAGAACTCGAACGGCACCGGCATCGAGATCCGGCGCGGCGGCACCTTGACGAACTCGCCGCCGCCTTCGGGGTTCTCCACCACGTAGGTGCGGTCGGGGGTGAGGTTGCTGATGAGCCAGTAGTCCTCGACGGCCTGGATGCGCCCCGCCAGCCGGGACACGGCGCGGTCGGCGACCACGATGTCCACCGGGACGTCCTCGGCTCCGCGCCCGAACGTGGCGGTTTCGCCCGGCGCGAGCTCGGCCGCCACGGCCGTGTCCGTCTGGATGAGCACCGTACGCATGCGCATGGTTGTACGCCCTTCGCTCGTCGCACGGCCACCTGTAATCTTCCAGGAGCCGGGGCGTACCTCTCTAGAGAGGAAGGTATAAGTACCCGGAAATCGGGCGTAGAACACGATGAGCTGGGCCATAAAACTATGGACAAGGCAACACTAGGAATCGATCGAAACCTCGGGCTACGGTGAGTTGCGTGGACTCCGACCCTCAGCGTGAAGACGGTCACAACACCTCACCCATCTGGGTGAGTGACAGACCTGAGAGCGAGCAGACCGCCGCCGCCAAACCTTCGGCGCCCACCTCAACGTACGCGCCGGTCGAGCGCGCCTCCGTGCGTAGCCTGTTGCAGCAGCCGCGGTTCCGCCGCCTGCGCAACCGGGCGCTGGTGGCGATCGCGGTCGGCGTCGTCGTGGGCTTCCTGGTGAGTGATTGGCGCGTGGGCGCGACCGCGGCGGTGGTCGCGGCGATCCTGGAGACGGTCTACCGCGCCCGCTCCAACTCGACGGTGCCCGCCTGGCGGCGCGCCTCCGTGGCCGAGCGCCGCACCGAGGCGCAGTTGCGCAAGCTGGAGCGTGGCGGCTATCGCACGCTCCATGCCAGGGCGATCCCGGGCAGCGAGGCGCAGATCGACCATCTCGTGGTGGGCCCGACGGGCGTCTACGCGGTCGACTCCGAGAAGTGGGACAAGCGGCTGCCGGTACGGGTGCAGATGGGCAAGAAGCTCTTCCACGGGCCGTTCGACATGAAGCCCCGCATCACCGAGGCCAAATGGGAGGCTTCCCAGGCCAGCGAGCTGATCAGCAAGTCCTACGGCCGGGAGATCTCGGTCACCCCCTCGCTGGCGATCTACGGCCCGCCCGTGCCCTGGAAGATCATGACGATCCGCGGCGTCGACGTCTACGAGGGCGGCCGCGCCCGCCGGTGGATCACCAAGCGGGAGCGCGCCCTGACCGACGCGGAGATCGACCGGATCTACGAGATCGCCGCCCAGGTGCTGCCGCCGCGCTACGGCGAGGGCTGACCGGCTCACGCGGCGCCTACCGGGCCCGCTCCTCGCCGTCCAGCGCCTCGGCGGCGGCGGCCGGCCGCTCGACGATCCGCGCCGCCGGCCGGAAGCGGGGCAAACTCAGCCTCGGCGAGCCGCCCCGGAGCCCGGCCACGGCGGGCGTCGGGTTCGCGTCTGCCATACGGGTGTGGATGGAGTTGCCCGCCCGTGCCTGGTCGTCCCCATGGCTCAAGGGTGTCCGTCAAGCACAGGTCCGGCCGGTGACCCGGGCGTTCGCCGCAACTGTCCGGGCTGTGGACAACCGTCTCAGCTACCGGGCGTTTGGCCGTACCATGTGTAGACGCTAGCGATGGGAGAAGCGCCGATGCCCGCCCTCAGGTCACGTACAGTCACCCACGGCAGGAACATGGCCGGTGCCCGGGCCCTGCTCCGGGCGACCGGCGTAGCCGGGAGCGACCTCGGCAAGCCGATCATCGCGGTGGCCAACAGCTTCACGCAGTTCGTCCCCGGGCACGTGCATCTGCGCGAGGTCGGCGACGTGGTGTCCGGGGCGATCCGCGAGGCGGGGGCGATCCCGCGCGAGTTCAACACGATCGCGGTCGACGACGGCATCGCGATGGGCCACGGCGGCATGCTCTACTCGCTGCCGTCGCGCGAGCTGATCGCCGACGCCGTCGAGTACATGGTCAACGCGCACTGCGCCGACGCCATGATCTGCGTCTCCAACTGCGACAAGATCACGCCTGGCATGCTGCTGGCGGCCTTCCGGCTCAACATCCCGACGGTCTTCGTCTCCGGCGGGCCGATGGAGGCGGGCAAGACGCCCGGCCGCAAGCTCGACCTGGTCGACCCGATGGTCGCGGCCGCCGACGAGTCGGTGTCCGACGCCGAGCTGCTGGAACTGGAGGAGAACGCCTGCCCCACGTGCGGCTCGTGCTCCGGCATGTTCACCGCCAACTCCATGAACTGCCTGACCGAGGCGCTGGGCCTGGCCCTGCCCGGCAACGGCACGATCCTGGCCACGCACAAGGCGCGCAAGCAGCTGTTCGAGGACGCCGGCCGCCGGCTCGTGGAGATCACCCGCCGCTATTACGAGGACGGCGACGAGTCGGTGCTGCCGCGCTCGATCGCCACCCACGAGGCGTTCGAGAACGCGATGGCGCTCGACGTGGCGATGGGCGGCTCCACCAACACGATCCTGCACATCCTGGCCGCGGCCCGCGAGGCGGAGGTCGACTTCGGCCTCAAGGCGATCAACGAGATCTCGCTGCGGGTGCCGTGCCTGTGCAAGGTCGCCCCGGCCACGGACAAGTACCACGTCGAGGATGTCCACCGGGCCGGCGGCATCCCCGCCATCCTGGGCGAGCTCGACCGCGCCGGGCTGATCCACCGCGACGTGCCCACGGTCAACGGCGGCACGCTCGGCGACGTGATCGCCGCCTGGGACCCGGTCTCGCCGACGGTGCTGCCCGAGGCCGTGGAGCTGTGGCACGCCGCGCCCGGCAACATCCGCACGATCAAGCCTTACTCGCAGGACAACCGCTGGGACGACCTCGACCTCGACCGCGCCACCGGGTGCGTGCGCGACCTGGAGCACTCCTACACCGCCGACGGCGGCCTGGCCGTCCTCTACGGCAACATCTCCCGCGACGGCTCCGTGGTGAAGACCGCCGGGGTCGACGAGTCGATCTGGAAGTTCAGCGGGCCCGCGGTGGTGTTCGAGTCGCAGGACGACGCCGTCGAGGGCATCCTCGGCGGGCGGGTCAAGGAGGGCGACGTGGTCGTCATCCGCTACGAGGGCCCCAAGGGCGGCCCCGGCATGCAGGAGATGCTCTACCCGACGTCGTTCCTCAAGGGCAAGGGCCTGGGCAAGGCATGCGCGCTGGTGACCGACGGCCGCTTCTCCGGCGGCACCTCCGGGCTGTCGATCGGGCACACCTCGCCCGAGGCCGCCGAGGGCGGCGCGATCGCGCTGATCGAGGACGGCGACCTGATCGACATCGACATCCCGGCCCGCACGATGGAGCTGCGCGTCCCCGAGGCCGAGCTGGCCGCCCGCCGCGAGCGGCTGCTGGCCGACCTCGGCGGCTACCGGCCGCGCGACCGCAACCGCCCGGTGAGCGCCGCCCTGCAGGCGTACGCGGCCATGACCACGTCCGCCTCCACGGGCGCGTCCCGCGACCTGTCGCAGCTCTCCCGCTGACGTCGTCGACCTGTACGGCATTGCCGTACAGGTTTTCGAAAACTGTCGGTGGCGTTACCTATTCTTGGGGTATGGCTACAGTCGTGAAGCCCCAGACCCGCCCGCTGACGACCGCCGAGATCGCCGCCCTCGCCCTGTCCCTCGCCCACCTGGGATCGGGCCCCCAGGCCGTCACCGCCAGGCGCGGCCTCCAGCACGCCTTCGACCATCTGGACCTCGACGACGCCGTCATCGCGACCACCCTCGCCACCCTCACCGACCCGCTGCCGGTCGACGTCGCCTCCCGCGCCCGGCTCATCGCCGACGCCATCACCAGCCGGATGATGGTCCGCCTGCACTACCGCGACGCCTCCGGCACCGTCACCAGCCGCGACGTCGAGCCGGTGACCTGCCTGGTGCACCGCGAGTTCTGGTATCTCGTGGGGGTGTGCCGGATGCGCCGGGGGATCAGGGCGTTCCGCTTCGACCGCATCCTCGCCGTCGAGCCCACCCTGACCCCGTCGCGCCCCCACCTCGCCGACCGCTTCCTCCCCTTCCAGCGCCGCAAGCGCCCCAGGCC
>NZ_LAVL01000128.1 GCF_001083785.1 Nonomuraea sp. SBT364 | reverse complement strand
CCACACCGGCGACGCCTCCCTCCCGGCCCGCTTCTCCCTCAACGACGACACCTGCGCCCTCACCCCCTGACCACCCGCACCCGGGGTGCCCCCGGCGCTGGGAAGGGTCGGGGCACCCCGGGTGCGGGTGGTCAGGGGGTGAGGGCGCAGGTGTCGTCGTTGAGGGAGAAGCGGGCCGGGAGGGAGGCGTCGCCGGTGTGGCTGGCCAGGTAGCCCAGGGTGACGCTGCCGCCGGGGGCGATGGTGGCGTTGTGCGCGGCGTTGACCGCGTTGACGATGTCGCCGCCCTGGGTGAGGTTGGTGTTCCAGTCCGAGATGACGGTCTGGCCGGGGGACACGGGGAAGGTCAGGGTCCAGCCGTTGATCGGGGTGGTGCCGCGGTTGGTGATGGTGAGGTCGACGGTCATGCCACCGCCCCAGGTCTGGGTGGTGCGCTTGATCAGGCAGGTCGGCTCGGCCCGCTCGAACGACACGCGGTGCAGCCCGCCGGGAAGGTCGTTGACGACGTAGAACTCGCCGTCCGGGGTGCTGCCGAACGCCGTGACCTGTGTGGGCGTCTCGCCGATCTCGGCCTGCTCGTAGCCGCCCCGGCCGTCCTCGCGCAGCGCCCACACGGTGGAGGAGCAGTAGTCGGTGGCGATGTAGGTGCCTCCGACCAGGTCGGCGAACTCCTCGCCGTGATAGACCTCGCCGCCGATGACCGCGCAGCCGCCGGTGTAGGGCGAGTAGGTGAAGATCGGCTCGGTGTACTGGGCGTCGGACCGGCACTGGGTCTGGTCGAACACCTCCAGCCCTTCGTAGCAGGACCAGCCGAGGTTCGCGCCGGCCTGCCGGCCGGGCTTGATGTGGTTGATCTCTTCCCATCTGCCCTGGCCGACGTCGGCGATCCACATCGAGCCGTCCGCGTGGTCGATGGAGAAGCGCCAGGGGTTGCGGCCGCCGTACATCCAGATCTCCGGGCGGGCGCCCTCGACGCCGGCGAAGGGGTTGTCCTCGGGAACGCAGTAGGCCAGGTCGCCGCAGCTCCGGCTTACGTCGACGCGCAGGATCTTGCCCAGGAGGGTGTCCAGGCGCTGGCCGGAGTCGAAGGGGTCGCCGGAGCCGCCGCCGTCGCCGATGCTCCAGTAGAGGAAGCCGTCGGTGCCGAAGGTGAGCTGGCCGCCGTTGTGGTTGCTGTACTCGGCGTGCTCCTGGGAGAGCAGCGGTTCGAGCCGCGCGTCGTCGAGGCTGTACCGGCCCAGGGTGACCGCGCCGTCGGGCAGTGCGGTGTAGGCCAGGTACAGGTCCTGGCTCTGGGTGAAGTCGGGCGGCAGGGCGATGCCGAGCAGTCCTCGTTCGTTGCCCGACTCGTCCACCGAGGCCATGATGTCGATCATCGGGGTCTGTTCGAGGCCCGTGTCGGGGTGGTAGACGCGGACGGTGCCGCGCTTCTCGGTGATGAACAGCCGGTCGGTCCCGTCGTCGGGTGCGGCGATGGCGGTGGGGCGCCGCAGCCCGAAGGCGACCTGGGTGGTGACCGTGTTGATCTCTTCCAGCGGAACCGTGGAGGCCTCCCGCGCACCGGCGGCCACGGCGGAGGTGGGTGTCTCCGCGGCGGCCGGTGAGGTGAGCGGGCCGAGGGGGGCGAGCAGTTGCAGGGACAAGGCGAGCAACGCGGGGGTTGCCCAGCGTTTTGCTGGCATGTCGGGCTCCAGAGGCGGGGCTTCGTCGAGGGCCGGAGCGCGCCCGGGCCTGCAACACGCCCGGCTCCGCCGCGTCCCTCCGAGCGGGGGGAACGCGACGCCGTCCGGGCAGGTTCCGTGCTCTGACGTGCCCGACCGGACGGTATCGGCTCGTCCGCCGTCCCAACCAGGCCCGCGACCGGGGCTTTCGTCCCGGGAGGCGGTGTCGGGCCGTTGTGCCCGGCCTCTCCCCCGCTGACCAGGGGTGATGCGATACCGCCCGGCGGGGCACGTGATCACGCCGATGAAACGTACATCGGCACGGGCGGTCGGTACGCTTCTCCGGCGGGCGGCGGACGCCGGCGGCACATGGTGGTGGAGGACGTCGGTGAAGAGGCTGATCGCCCGGCTCTGGCGCGGCATCCGGGGGCCGGTGCAGTGGCGGCTGCTCTATCTGTCGCAGGCCAAGTTCATCGTCGGCGTGACCGGCGTGGTCCGCGACGTGGACGGGAACGTGCTGCTGCTGCGCCACCGGTTCTGGCCGGAGAAGCGGCCGTGGGGCCTGCCGACGGGCGGGGCGAAGCGGGGCGAGACCTTCCAGCAGACGGTCGTCCGTGAGGTCAGGGAGGAGACCGGGCTGGAGGTGCGGGTCGGGGAGCTGGTGCTGGTCCGCAGCGGGTTCCGGCTCAGGGTCGAGATCGCCTACGCGGCCACGTACACCGGCGGCGGCACGATGCGGCTGAACGCGATGGAGATCCTCGAGGCCCGCTGGTGTGCCCCGGACGACCTCCCGGAGGGCCTGCTGGAGTCGCACCGGCAACTGATCGAATCACGATAAATCTGGATCTTCGCAAAATTTGAACGGCCGTTTAAAATTTTGAGCGTGCCATCAGAAGGCCGGACGTTCATCGAAGAGGCCCGCAGGTCGCAGATCATCGAGTGCGCGGTGGACGTGCTCGCCACGGAGGGCTACGCGCGGGCGTCCATGGCCAGGATCGCCCAGCGGGCGGGCATCAGCACCGGCGTGATCTCCTACCATTTCGGCGGCAAGCAGCAGCTCCTGGAAGCGGTCGTGAGCGAGGTCGCCAAGACGGCCACGGACCTGATGATGCCGCGCATCCTGGCGCAGACCACCGCCACCGGGATGCTGCGCGCCTACTTCGAGAGCAACCTCGACTTCATGCGCCTGCACCGCAAGCCGCTGCTGGCTCTGGTGGAGGTGGTCACCTACAACCGGGGCGAGGACGATCGCGCGCCGGGCCCGTACGCGGAGCAGCACGAGACGTCGATCAACGACGTGATCAAGCTGCTCGACCGGGGCAAGTCGACCGGCGAGTTCCGCGACTTCGACTCGCGGAGCATGGCGATCGCGATCCGCGGCGCCGTCGACGCGGTGCCGGCGCGCCTGCTCCACGACCCGGCCTTGGACCTTGACGCGCTCGCCGGTGAGTTCGTCACCCTCTTCACCCTTGCCACCAGGAGGCAACCATGACAGCGGCGTTGGAGATCGCCGGCCTGACGAAGGCGTTCGGCGAGAAGGTCGCGGTGGACCATGTCGACCTGGCGGTTCCGCAGGGGTCCTTCTACGGCCTCGTCGGGCAGAATGGCGCGGGCAAGACGACCACACTGTCCATGGCGGTGGGGCTGCTCAGGCCCGACGGCGGGAGCGCGCGGATCTTCGGGGCGGACGTGTGGGGCGACCCGGCCGGGGCGAAGCGGCTGGTGGGGGTGCTGCCCGACGGGCTGGCCATGCCGGAGCGGCTGACCGGACGGGAGGTGCTCACCTACCTGGGGCTGCTGCGCGGGCTGGACAGGGGCGTGGTGGCGGAGCGGGCCGAGGAGCTGCTGACCGTGCTGGAGCTCGACGGGGCGGAGAAGACGCTCGTGATCGAGTACTCGACGGGCATGCGGAAGAAGATCGGCCTGGCGACGGCGCTGCTGCACGCGCCGCGCCTGCTGGTGCTGGACGAGCCGTTCGAGGCGGTGGACCCGGTGTCGGCGGCGACGATCAAGACGATCCTGCGCGGGTTCGTCGCGGGGGGCGGCTCGATCGTGCTGTCCAGTCATGTGATGGCGCTGGTGGAGCAGCTGTGCGACCACGTGGCGGTGATCGACAGGGGCAAGGTGGCGGCGGCCGGACCGCTCGTGGAGGTGCGCGGCGACGCGACGCTGGAGGACAGGTTCGTGGATCTGGTCGGCTCGGCCTCCTCCGGCACCAAGGGGCTGTCATGGCTGTAGCGGTGACGCTGGTGCGGATGAAGGTCGCGATCCTGCGCCACTCGCTGACCGGTCAGCGGGGGTCGATGGCCGCCTCGGCGGGGTCGGTGGGCGTGCTGCTCTCGGCCGGCACGATCTACCTGGCCTTCCTGGGCGGCGACTGGCTGTCGGCCGCGTACGCGGTGTGGATGCTGGGCTGGATCATCGGCCCGGTCTTCTCGGGCGGCGGCGACGAGACGCTGCGGCCGGAGTTCTTCACGCTGCTGGGGCTGCCGCCGCACCGGCTGGCGGCGGGGCTGCTGGTGGCGGCGTTCGTCGGGGTGGCGCCGGCGATCAGCCTGCTGGCCATGACGGGGCTGGTCGTGCTCGGTGTACGGGAGGGCGTCGGGCCGGCGCTGATAGCGGTGCCCGCGATGGTGTTGCAGCTGGCCGTGTTCGTGCTGCTGTCGCGGGTCGCGGTGGCGGTGCTGGGCATCGCGTTACGCTCGCGCGTCGGGGCGGTCGGCGCGGGGCTGGTCAACGGCGTGGTCCTGGCGTTCTTGGGGCAGGGCTGGGTGTTCGCCATCGCGCTCGGGCAGGGCGACGAGATCCCGGCGATCGTGCGTTACCTGCCGTCCGGGTGGGGTGTGCTGGCCGTCCAGGGCGACCATCTGGCGCTGGCGGCGATGGCGGTGCTGATCGCGCTGCTGCTGGCGGCGTGGGCGGCGCTGCTGACCAGGCGGGCCGGGGCGGCGCAGGCGCCGACGCGCGGCCGCAGGCCGATGCGGGCGGCCACGGCCAGGGACGCGGTGCTGGCCAAGGAGCTGCGGACGTGGACGCGGGATCTGGTACGCACCCATCAGCTCACGTTCGCGCTGGCCTACGGGGTGTTCTTCGCGGCGGCGCCGCTGGTGCTCGGGTGGACGGGCATGCTGCCGCTGGCGGGGCCGATCTTCATCGTGATGGCGGCGGCGATGGCGTCCAACGTCTACGGCACCGACGGCACCGCGCTGTGGCTGTCGGTGATGACGCCGGGCGCGTCCGACGTGCGCGGCCGGCAGCTGGCGTGGCTGGTGGCGGTGGCGCCCGTCGCGGTGCTGCTGGCGGTGGGGCTCAGCGCGGTCAACGGCGGACCGTGGCCGATGGTCGTCGCGCTCACGGTGGCGTTGCTCGGCGGCGGCGCCGGGCTGGTGCCGCTGGTCTCGGTGTACGCGCTGGTGCCGGGCACCGATCCGCAGAAGCGCGGCGGCAACCCGTTGCGCACGAGCGAGGACGACGGCGCGCTGACCGGGCTGGCGTACCTGATGATGGTGCTCGTGGCCGCGACCGGGGTGCCGGCGGGCGTGGCGGCGGCGCTCTGGGGCTGGCCGGGTGTGGCCGTCGGGGTGCTGACCGGGGCGCTGTGCTTCTGGTGGTTCGGCGCGCTGGCCGAGCGGCGGCTGGCCGCGCAGGGGCCGGAGCTGCTGCACATGATGCGCACCGGGCGCCGGCCGTCCGGGGGCGCGGAGGGCAGGGCCGGCTCGGCGTTCAAGCTGCCCGACATGCCGAGGTTCCAGCGGGCGGTGGTGCTGGTGTGCATGTCGCTGGGGGCGATCCCGCTGATCCCGCAGGGCATCCTGGCGGCGGTGTTCGTGGCCGACGGCCGGCTCGGGCATTCCTGGTTCCTGGCCACCCACATGCAGCCGGGGCTGCGCTACCCCACGGCGGCCGCGATGATCGCGCTCGGGCTGGCGATGTACGGGACCAGCATGTGGATCACGTACAAGTACAAGAAGCGGGCCGCCCGGAGCTGATCACGCACGAGCCTCGAAGAACGTTGTATACGATAAGTCGCCTTATGTCTGATCTGTCCCTCGGCGCAACCCACCGGACCCTGCGCCACGAGGTCACCGACGAGCTTCGCCGGCGCATCGTGTCCGGCCAGTTCGGGCAGGGCGAGCGCCTGGTCGAGGACCGGCTGGCCGCCCTGCTCGGCGTCTCGCGCAACCCGGTGCGCGAGTCCATCCGGGTGCTCGCCGCCGAGGGGTTCGTCCAGGTCGTCCCGCGTTTCGGGGCGACCGTGGCGACGCTGTCGGCCGAGGAGGGCGACGAGCTCTTCGACGTGCGGATGGCCGTCGAGGGCCTGGCGGCGCGGCTGGCGGCACGCAAGTGCACGCCCGCGTCGGTGGATCGGCTGCGCCGGGTGCTGGACGCGGCCAGGCAGGCCGTGGACGAGGGCCGGCTGGAGGCGGTGGCCGATCTCAACACCGCCTTCCACCAGGCCGTGGGCGAGGCGGCGGGCAACTCCTACCTCAACCTGATGATGGCGCCGATGCTGCAGCGGGCGCAGTGGGTGTTCACCCAGACGGCGGCGGCGCGCGGGCCGCACTCGTGGTCGGAGCATCTGAGCCTGTGCGAGGCGATCGCGGCGGGCGACGAGGAGGAGGCACAGGCACGGGCGGTGGCCCATGTGGCGGCCGCCCGGCGGTCCTTCCTGGCGGCAGTCGGACGCCCTAACAGGACAAAGCACGCAAACGATTAGAAAACACTCAGGTAACAACCGCCCTTAACGGCGTGCAATTGCAATGTTAGGTCTTGTATACAGTGTCCGAACTGCCCGTTCCCCTCGGAGGCACCATGAGACCGTCCCCCAGAATCGTCGCGGCACTCGCCGTGCTGCCCCTCGCACTGACGGCGTGCGGCGGAGGCGGTTCGAGCGGTCCGTCGGCCGCCCCATCCGTGGCCGACGCCTCGGCGGACAACCGCGCCGTGAAGGGCGGCGGCACGCTGAACGTGGCACTCAACGCCGACCCCGACGCGCTGGACCCGAGCACGTCCACCACGCTCGTGGGCCGCGAGGTCTTCGCCAACATGTGCGAGAAGCTCTACGACATCGACGCCGCGTCCGAGCTGGTCCCGCAGCTCGCCACCGCCCTGCCCGAGGTCTCCGAGGACGGCAAGGAGGTGACGATCAAGCTGCGTGACGGCGTGAAGTTCAACGACGGCACCCCCTTCGACGCCGAGGCGGTCAAGAAGTCGCTGGACCGGCACCGTACCTGGGAGAAGTCCTCCCGCCAGGCCGACCTGGAGGCCATCTCCAAGGTGGAGGCCGTCGACGCGACCACGGTGAAACTGACGCTGAAGCGCGCGTTCACGCCGCTGACCGCGCAGCTCGCCGACCGGGCCGGAATGATCATGTCGCCGAAGGCGCTGGACAGCGCCGGGGACAACTTCGGCACCGCCCCGGTGTGCGTCGGGCCGTTCACGTTCGCGAGCAGGACCTCGGGCAGCCAGATCGTGCTGGACAAGGCGCCGGACTACTACGACGCGGCCAAGGTCAAGCTCGACAAGCTCGTATACAAAATCATCGTCGACCCGAACGTGCGGGCCGCGAACCTCAAGTCCGGCGACGTCCAGGTGGCCGACCAGCTCGCCACGACCACGGTCGCGGGCGTGCAGGCCGGCCCGAACCTGAAGGTCGTCGCCGGCGGCGGCCTCGGCTACTACGGCCTGCAGATCAACATCGGCAACGCCACCGGTTCCACCGACAAGCCCGGCCCCGTCGACAGCGCGCTGGCCAAAAGCCCCGAGCTGCGTGAGGCGTTCGAGCTGGCCCTGGACCGCGAGCAGATCAACAAGACCGTCTACAACGGGCTGCACGAGGTCGACTGCTTCCCGGTGCCCGTCGACAGCCCGTACCGCACCCCCGACCTGCAGTGCCCCAAGCGTGACGTGGCCAAGGCCAAGCAGCTCGTGCAGGCGTCCGGCGTGCCGACGCCGATCCCCGTCAAGCTCACCTCCCCGAACGACGCCACGAACCAGCGGCTGGCGCAGGTCATCCAGCAGATGACCAAGGAGGCCGGGTTCGCCGTCACGGTGGAGACGGCCGAGTTCGTCAGCACCCTGGAGCAGGGCAAGTCCGGCGACTTCCAGGCCATGCTGAGCGGCTGGTCCGGCCGCGTCGACCCGGACGGCAACCTGACGAACCTGGTCACCGGCCAGGGCAGCAACAACTACGCGGGCATGGCCGACCCGGGCATCGACGACCCGATCAAGCAGGCCGCCGCCGCCCAGGACACCGCCGAGCGCGCCGAGCTCTACAGCAAGGCCATGAAGCGGGCCGCCGAGCTGCGCGGGGTCGTGTACCTGTACCACAACAAGTACTACCTGGGCATGAGCAAGAACGTCGCCGGCGTCCAGTACTTCAAGGACGGCCTGCCCCGCTACGCCACCGCCGGGTTCGTCGCCTGATGGTCTGGTTCATCCTGCGGCGCTGCGGCTCGGCGGTGATCGTCCTGTTCGTGGCCAGCGTCCTGATCTTCCTGGGGGTCAGGGCGCTGCCCGGGGACCCGGCCGTGGTCATGGCCGGCGAGGAGGCCTCGCCGGCCGTGGTTGAGGCCATCCGGCACGAGTTCGGCCTGGACAAGCCGCTGCCCGCGCAGTACGTCGACTACGTGACCCAGACGCTGTCGGGCAACCTCGGCCGGTCCACCCAGGACCAGATCCCGGTGGCCGACATCCTCGCCGAGCGGCTGCCGGTGACGCTGGAGCTGTCCGCGCTGGCCATGCTCGTGGCCATCGTCGTGGGCGTGGGCTCCGGCATCGTGGCCTCGGTGCGGCGCGGCAAGTTCGCCGACTACGTGGCGACCGGGTTCGGCCTGGCCGGGCTGTCGGTGCCGCACTTCTGGCTCGGGCTGCTGGGCATCCTGCTGTTCGCGGTGACGCTGCGCTGGCTGCCCGCCTCCGGGTACGTCCCGTTCACCGAGGACCCGGCGGCGAACCTGCAGCGCATGCTGCTCCCCGCGCTGGTGCTCGGCACCGGGTTCGCGGCGATCCTCATGCGGCAGACCCGGTCGGCGATGCTGGGCGCGCTGTCGGCCGACTACGTGCGCACGGCCAGGTCCAAGGGCCTGGCCGAGTCGAAGGTGGTGGGCGCGCACGCGCTGCGCAACAGCCTGACGACCGTGGTGACCGTGCTCGGCCTGCAGCTCGGCGCGCTCATCAGCGGCGCGGTGGTGACGGAGCAGATCTTCGTCATCCCGGGCTTCGGCAAGCTGACCGTGGACGCGGTGCTCACCCGGAACTATCCGGTCATCCAGGCGGTGGTGCTGGTCACAGTGATCGGCTACGTGGTGGTCAACCTGCTGGTCGACATCGCCTACGCCTATCTCAACCCGCGCATCAGGCTCTCGGGAGGCGGACATGGCTGAGACGCTCGCCGTACCCGTGAGGTCGGGCCGGGCCGACCGGCGGCGCAGGCTGTGGCGGCGCTTCCGGCGGCGGCCGATGCCGATGGCGGGCCTGGTGCTGGTGGCGGCGTTCCTGCTGCTGGCGCTGCTCGGGCCGCTGGTCACCGGTGACCCGTCGGCGCAGGACTACGCGGCCACGCTGGCGCCGCCGTCGGGCGCGCACCCGCTGGGCACCGACGACCTGGGCCGCGACGCGCTGGCCAGGATCGCGCACGGCGCGCAGGTGTCGCTGCAGGCGGGCGTGCTGTCGACGCTGCTGGCGATGGTGATCGGCATCCCCATCGGGCTGGTGGCCGGGTTCTACCGGCGCTGGCTGGACCCG
Organism: Nonomuraea sp. SBT364; assembly: GCF_001083785.1. Taxonomy (GTDB): domain Bacteria; phylum Actinomycetota; class Actinomycetes; order Streptosporangiales; family Streptosporangiaceae; genus Nonomuraea. The sequence goes on along the minus strand of NZ_LAVL01000128.1, from coordinate 15,319 downwards.
GTCGTGATGCGCCTGGTCGACGTGACGCTGGCCTTCCCGTTCCTGGTGTTCGCGGTCGGCCTGGCGGCGATCATCGGGCCGTCGCTCAAGGGCGTCGTGCTCGCGCTGGGCTTCTCGCAGCTCCCGGCCATCATCCGGATCACCCGGGGCGAGGTGCTGGCGATCCGCGAGATGGACTACGTCGCGGCGGCCATCGCCGACGGCGCCGGCGACCGGCACATCCTGTTCCGCTACGTGCTGCCCAACTGCGCCAACCCGCTGATCGTGCAGGCCACGGTGGCGATCCCGGCGGCGATCATCGGCGAGTCGACGCTGTCGTTCCTGGGCCTGGGCGTGCAGCCGCCGACCCCGTCGTGGGGCGTCATGCTCACCACCGCCCAGCAGTACCTGGACGTCGCGCCCTGGCTGGCGATCTGGCCCGGCGTGATGATCGCGCTGGCCACGCTCGGCTTCAACCTGCTGGGCGACGGGCTGCGTGACGTGCTCGACCCGAGGAGCGGCAGATGAGCCTGCTGGAGATCACCGACCTGGCCGTGCACTTCGACACCGAGGACGGCCTCGTCCAGGCGGTCAGGAACATCTCGCTCACCCTGGAGGAGGGCGAGATCCTGGCCCTGTGCGGCGAGTCGGGCTGCGGCAAGTCGGTCACCGCGATGTCGGTGCCGAGACTGCTGCCGCCCGGCACGACCAAGCTCACCGGCTCGATCAAGCTGGACGGCCGCGAGCTGACCACGCTCCCGGAGCCGGAGCTGCGCAAGGTGCGCGGCAAGGACGTGTCCGTCGTCTTCCAGGAGCCGATGACCTCGCTCAACCCGTCGTTCACCGTCGGCTACCAGATCGCCGAGGTGCTGCGCAAGCACGAGAAGCTGTCGCGCCGGGCGGCCATGGACCGCGCGGTCGAACTGCTGGAACTCGTCGGCATCCCGGCCCCGCGCCGCCGCGTCAAGGAGTATCCCCACCAGCTCTCCGGCGGCATGCGGCAGCGCGTGATGATCGCGATCGCGGTGGCGTGCTCGCCGCGCGTGCTCATCGCCGACGAGCCGACGACCGCGCTGGACGTGACCATCCAGGCGGGCGTCCTGGACGTCTTCCGCGACCTGCGCGACCGGCTCGGCACCGCGATCATCCTGATCACGCACGACCTCGGCGTGGTCGCCGACATCGCCGACCGCGCCGTGGTCATGTACGCGGGCCGCGCCGTCGAGCAGGCCCCGGTGGCCGAACTGTTCGCCCGGCCCCGGCACCCGTACACGCTGGGCCTGATGAAGGCGCTGCCGTCGGCGGCGGTGAACGGGCGGCTGGCGGAGATCCCCGGCATGGTCCCCTCGCCGATGTCCGACCCGGACGAGTGCGCCTTCCGGGCGCGCTGCCCGCGCGCCCAGGACGACTGCGCCGCTTCCAGGCCCCTTCTCGTACGGCAGGCGGCCGATCACGTGGCGGCCTGTTTCCACCCTGGAGAGCAGCCATGACCGAACCCGTACTGAAGATCGACGACCTGGTCATGCACTACGGCCAGGTGCGCGCGGTGGACGGCCTGTCGCTGGAGATCGGCAAGGGCGAGGTGCTCGGCCTGGTCGGCGAGTCGGGCAGCGGCAAGTCCACCGTCGGCAAGTGCGTGCTGCGGCTGATCGAGCCCACCTCGGGCCGGATCAGCCTGGGCGGCACCGACGTCACGCACCTGTCGCGGCGCTCGATGCGGCCGCTGCGGCGGGACGTGCACATGGTGTTCCAGGACCCGTTCTCGTCGCTGAACCCGCGCTTCACGATCGAGCAGATCGTCGGCGAGCCCCTGGTGCACCACAAGGCGGTGGCCAGGCGCGAGGTGGGCCGGCGGGTCGCCGAGATGCTGGAGCGGGTCGGGCTGCGGCCGGAGATGGCCACCCGGTTCCCGCACGAGCTGTCGGGCGGCCAGCGGCAGCGGGTCGGGCTGGCCCGCGCGCTGATCCTCAACCCGAAGCTGGTGGTGGCCGACGAGCCGGTGTCGGCGCTGGACGTGTCGGTGCAGGCGTCGGTGCTCAACCTGATCAGCGACCTGCAGCGCGACCTGGGCTTCTCCTGCCTGTTCATCACGCACGACCTGTCGGTGGTGGAGTTCCTGGCCGACCGGATCGCGGTCATGTACCTGGGCAGGATCGTCGAGTCAGGGCCGACGGACCGGCTGTTCGCCGAGCCGCGTCACCCGTACACGCAGGCGCTGCTGTCGGCGGCGCCGGTCGCCGACCCGGTCAAGCAGCGCGCGCGGCAGCGGATCGTGCTGAGCGGCGACGTGCCGAGCCCGGTGGACCCGCCGTCCGGCTGCCGCTTCCACACCCGGTGCCCGCTGGCGATCGACGTGTGCCGCACCACCGAGCCCGAGCTGGCCGATCCGCGCACGGGCGGCCACCCGGCCGCCTGCCACCTCGTCACGGCGGACCGTCTCCCCGACGCGACCGCCGCCTCATGAAAGGACCGCACTTGTTCACCACGAGGCCCGAGCTGACGGGCGACTTCGGCATGGTGGCCAGCACGCACTGGCTCGCCTCCGCGACCGGCATGGGCGTGCTGGAGCGCGGCGGCAACGCCTTCGACGCGGCGGTGGCCGCCGGGTTCGTGCTGCAGGTGGCCGAGCCGCACCTGAACGGGCCGGCCGGCGAGGTGCCGATCCTGCTGTGGAGCGAGGCCGACCAGCGCGTGTCCGTCGTGTGCGGGCAGGGCGTGGCCCCGGCCGCCGCGTCGTTGGAACGGTTCAGCGAGCTCGGCCTGGACGTCGTGCCGGGCACCGGGCTGCTCGCGGCCACCGTGCCGGGCGCGTTCGGCGGCTGGATGCTGATGCTGGAGCGGTGGGGCACCTGGAAGCTGGCCGACGTGCTGGCCCCGGCCATCCACTACGCCGAGCACGGGGTGCCGGTGCTGGAGCGGATCGCCGCCACGATCGGCACCGTCAAGGAGCTGTTCACGGACGAGTGGACGACGTCGGCGGCCACCTGGCTGCCCGGCGGCGAGGTGCCGGCGGAGGGCTCGAAGCTGGCCAACCCGGTGCTGGCCGCCACCTACCGGCGGGTGGTGGCGGAGGCCGAGGCCGCCTCGGGCACCCGCGAGGGTCAGCTCCAGGCCGCCCGCCGCGCCTGGTACGAGGGGTTCGTCGCGGAGGCGATCGCCGAGTTCAGCGCCACCACCTCGTGGCTGGACACCTCCGGCGAGCGGCACGGCGGGCTGCTCACCGGCGATGACCTGGCCTCCTGGTCGGCGTCGGTGGAGGAGCCGGTCACCTTCGACTACCACGGCCACACCGTGTGCAAGACCGGCCCGTGGGGTCAGGGGCCGGTGTTCCTGCAGCAGCTCGCGCTGCTGTCCGGGTGCGACCTGACCGGCATGGGCGTGCTGAGCGCCGACTACGTGCACACCGTGACCGAGGCGGCCAAGCTGGCCTTCGCCGACCGCGAGGCCTGGTACGGCGACGCCGAGGTGCCCATGGCCGACCTGCTGTCCGAGTCGTACAACGCCGGGCGGCGCGCGCTCATCGGCGGCACCGCCAGCCTGGAGCTGCGGCCCGGCGCCCCCGGCGGGCGCGAGCCGCGCCTGCCGGTGCTGCCCGTGCCCGGCACGGCGAGCTCGGCGCCGGGCGTGTCCGGCAGGCGCGCCGGCGTGGGCGAGCCGACGGTGAGCAAGCTCGCCGTCCCCGGCGAGGACGCGACCTCCGCCGACGGCAGCGTGCGCGGCGACACCTGCCACGTGGACGTCGTCGACCGGCACGGCAACATGGTGTCGGCCACGCCGAGCGGCGGCTGGCTGCAGAGCTCGCCCGTCATCCCCTCGCTGGGCTTCTGCCTGGGCACCCGGGCGCAGATGTTCTGGCTGCAGGACGGGCTGCCCGCGTCGCTGCGACCCGGGGCGCGCCCGCGCACCACGCTGTCGCCGTCGTTCGCGCTGCGTGAGGGCCGGCCGTGGCTGGCGTTCGGCACGCCGGGCGGCGACCAGCAGGACCAGTGGAGCGTCAACCTGTTCCTGTCGCTGGTCCACGGCGGCTCCAACCTGCAGGAAGCCATCGACGCCCCCATGTTCCACACCGAGCACTTCCCCAGCTCGTTCTTCCCGCGCGGCTCCCGCCCCGGCGTGGTGCACGTGGAGGAGCGGCTGGACCCGGCGGTCGTGGCCGAGCTGCGGCGGCGCGGGCACGAGGTCGAGGTGCAGGGGCCGTGGTCGCTCGGCCGGCTCAGCGCCGTCGCCCGCGACGGCGCATTCCTGAAGGCCGGCGCGAACCCGCGCGGCGCGCAGGGCTACGCGGTCGGCCGTTGACCGTTCCATCGCATACCGGTTCCTCCCTGTTCCCCCCAGCAGCGGGATCCACACGTAAGGAGATTCGATGATCCCGCTGGGCGACATCCTGTTCCTGGCCGGGGCCGGCCTGCTGGCCGGCGTGGTCAACGCGCTGGCCGGCGGCGGCACCCTGGTCTCGTTCCCCGCCCTGATGGCGCTCGGCTACCCGGGGCTGACCGCCTCGGTGACCAACGCCGTGGCGCTGTGGCCCGGCTATCTCGGCGGGGCCGTCGGCTACCGGGCCGAGCTGCGCGGCCGGGGGCGCCGGGCGGCCGGGCTGGCGGCGGTGACGATGCTGGGCGCGGTCGGGGGCAGCGGGCTGCTGCTCAGCACGCCCGGTGACATGTTCGAGTCGCTGGTGCCGTGGCTGGTGGCCTTCGCCAGCCTGGCGCTGCTGGCCCAGCCGTGGCTGCGCAGACGGTTCGGCGGCGAGGACGGGCAGCGTCCCGGCAAGCTCGTCTACGCCGGGGTGTTCCTCGGCGGCTGCTACGGCGCCTACTTCAACGGCGGCATGGGCGTGCTGCTGCTGGCGGTGCTCGGCATGTTCCTGCACGACCACCTGCAGCGGGTCAACGCCGTGCGGGCGGTGCTGTCGCTGGCCATCTGCACGGTGTCGGTGGTGGCGTTCGCGCTGTTCGGGCCGGTCGAGTGGGCGGCCGTGGCCGTCATCGCGCCGGCGAGCCTGGCGGGTGGCCTGCTCGGCACCCGCCTGGCCCGCCTCATGTCACCGGCCGTGCTGCGCGGCGTCGTGGTCGTCTTCGGCCTCGGCGTCGCGATGGCGCTGGCCCTGCGCTGACCACCGGGCCCCCCGGCCGGCGGGCTCAGGCGACGGTGGCCTCGATGAGGTCGTCCACCACCTCCGCCAGGTTGTGGCCGCGGGCGTGCACCCGGCGCTGGCGCGCCGCCCCCGACCCCTTGCGGAGCAGCCGCCGCAGCCCCTCCTCGACGAACGGCAGGTCACCCGCCTCCGCCACGGCCCGCCGTACGTGGTCGAGCAGGCGGCCGACCATCACCGGGGCGGGGACGAGCGCGCCGTGCCGTACGTCGAGGCTGTCGCCCGCGAGCCCGTCGCGGGCGGCGCGCCAGTAGGCGGCGCGCAGCACCTCGGCCGGCACGGGCAGGCCGCGGTCGCCGCGCGCCACGTCGGCCAGCGCCGTGACGACGAGGCCGCGGACCAGGCCGATGATGGTGAGGCTGTCACACACGTCGAGCGGCACGTCGGCGACCCGCACCTCGACGGTGGGCAGCTTGGGCGAGGGACGGGTGTCCCAGAAGACGGTCTTGGGATCCATCAGCGCCCCCGACGCGGCCAGCGCGCGCAGCGCCAGCTCGTAGTCGGCGAACGTGGGGAAGTACGGCGGCGCGCCCGACACCGGCCAGCGCCCCCACGAGATGACCCGCCAGGAGGCGTAACCGGTGTCGCGGCCGACGAAGAACGGCGAGTTGGCGGCCAGCGCGATCAGGGTGGGCAGCCAGGGACGCAGATGGTTGCCCACGTAGACGGCGTGCTCCTCGTCGGGCACGTCCACGTGCACGTGCAGGGCGCAGATGCTGATCTCGTCCTGTAACGCGCGGTAGAGGACGCGGCCCTGTTCGTAGCGGGCGTCCTCGGTCAGTGGCGGCGGCGTGACCTTGCCGAGCACGGGGATGCCGCTGGCGACCACGGCGAGCCCGCACGAGCGGGCCGCCCCGGCCACCTCCTTGCGCGCGGCGCGCAGCTGTGTGCCCAGCTCGGTCAGGTCCGCGGACGGCGCTGTCCGGGCCTCCACCTGGAAACGGGTGATCTCGTGCGCCACGTCGAGCAGATCCGTGGCGGCGGCCAGCACATCGGCCGCCCGGGGAGTGACGTGGCGGGTGCGGGGATCGACGATGAGGTACTCCTCCTCGATCCCGATCAACGGAACCATGCCCACACCTCGCAGGGGAAGTCAGGAGCCTCCTTACCGTTTGTGCCCGTACGGTGTCGATCGGAAAACTAGCCTTCGACGGCGGCCTTCAGCGCGGCCATGAACAGCGCGGCGTCGCGCCCGTTGACCAGCCGGTGGTCGTAGGCGAGCCCGATGTGCGCGACGGTCCCGTCGGAGGGCGCGGTGACGGCGAGCGCGCACGCGGTGCCGGGGAAGACGAACGGCACGGCCAGCACGACGTCGCCCTCGGTGTGCAGGGTGACGACGAAGTTGGCACCGGCCAGGTCGGCCTCCTTGAAGTCGCCCGACGCGGCCGCCAGGCGGTGCTTCATCAGGGTGGTGGCGATCTCCTTGAGCGGGCGGCCGGCCGCGTCGCGCACGACCGGGACGTACAGGCCCTCCCCCACGTCGAGGGTGACGCCGATGTTCGGCACGTCGGAGAGCAGCGCGTGCGTGCCCTCGTAGGCGGCGAAGAACAGCGGGTGGCGCTCGTGCAGCCCGGCGACCGCCTGGACGAAGAGCTCGGCGAGGCCGACGGGCCGCCGGACCTCGCGGGTGGCCGCCTCGGCGCGCTTGAGCGCGGGGCCGAGGTCCATGCGGACGACCAGGTACGCCGCCGGGATGCTCTGGTGGGACAGCTCCACCGCCCTGGCCACGGCCCGCTGCACCCGGGGCAGCTCGCGGCGGGCGGGGCCGTCCAGGAGCCGTTCGACGTCGGCCCGCCGCACCACGTCGACGCCGAGGCCGGCGAGCTGCTCGGGCGTGATGCCGTGCTCGTCGGCGAACGCCTGCGCGGGTGCGGTGACGAGCGGCCCGCCCTGCGGCGTCCCACGTGTCTCCTGAGCGGGCGCGGCGGGCTCGTCGCCGATCGTCGCGAGGAGCTCGCCGGGGCGGCACCAGGTGCCCGGCTTGACCGCGTGGCGCAGCGTGCCGCCGGCGCCGGCGGGCAGTTCCTCGGCCGCCTTGGACGTCTCCACCACGGCCACGGCGTCGTCCTCGTGCACCGGCGTGCCGTCGGGGACGAGCCACTCGACGAGCAGGTACTCGGCGTCGTTGTTGTTCAGCTTGGGCAGGCGCAGCTCAGCCACGGACGACCTTCCTGATCACGCGGTGGATGTCGGCCTCGTCCACCAGCACCTCGCGCTCCAGGTGCGAGGCCGTGGGGATGACGGAGTCTGCGGAGTGGATGAGCGTCACCGGCCCGGCCAGCCGATCCCAGTGCCGCCGGTGGACGTGGTGGGCGACCTCCGCGCCCCAGGTGCCGCCGGCCGTGCTCTCCTCCACCACGAACACGTGCCGGGCCGCGGGCACCTCCACGTCGAAGGGGTAGAGCCGCGACGGCACCAGCAGTGTGCAGCCGATCTCCTCCTCCAGGAGCAGCGAGCGCATCGCGGCCACCACCCGGTGCGCCACGCCGCCCGGCGCGACGATCACGCAGTCGGGCGCATCGTCCAGGAACACCCGGGCCACCCCGCCGCTCACCTCGACGGAGAAGGGGCTGTCCACCTGGTGCATCTGCCGCGTGTAGAGCACCTTGTCCTCGAACAGCACGCACGGCTCGGCCCGCGCCAGCATCTCCTCGAACACGGCGAGGTTGTCGTGGAACGGCGACACCTCGTACAGCGCCAGCCCCGGGATCCCGACGAAGTGCTTCTGCAGGCTCTGGCTGTGCGTGGGCCCGTAGCCGCGCCCGCCGCCCATCGGGCAGCGCACCACCATCCGCATCGGCACCGGCTCGCCGTACATGGACACGGACTTGGCCGCGAAGTTGAGCAGCTGGTCGAAGGCCAGCGCGGCGAAGTCGCCGAACATGATCTCGACGATCGCCCGGTCCCCCGCCGGCGCCAGCCCGGCGGCGACGCCGGTGATCGCGCCCTCGCTGATGGGCGTGGTGAGCACCCGCCCCGGGTAGGCCGTGGACAGCCCCTTGGTGATCTTGAAGGCGCCGCCGTACGGGTCGAGCACGTCCTCGCCCAGCAGGTAGAGGTCCTGTTGCCGGTCCATCACCGCGTGCAGCGCCGCGTTCAGATCCTCCGCGACCCTCATGCGCGCACCCACGTGGACGGCGGCCGGGCCGCGACCTCGGCGGCGACCGCGTCGACGCGCTCGCGCGCCTCCCGCTCCAGCCGCCCGACGTGCTCCGGCCGCGCCGCACGGCAGTGCGCCAGCCAGTCGGCGTCCCTCGCCTCCCGTACGGACTCCGCGCTCCTGGTGTCGTCACCCTTGCTGTGCGGGCCCAGGCGGTGGGTGGCGAACTCCACCACGAGCGGCGCGCCCTCGCGCACCCGGGCGACGAGCGGCCCGAGCCGCCGCCGGATCGCGGGCAGGTCGAACCCCTCGACGCGCTCGTGCCCGATGCCGAACGCCGCCGCCCGGCCCGCGATCGTGCCCGCCAGGTGCGCGGCCGTGGGCGTGGACTGGGCGATGCCGTTGTGTTCCACGACGACCAGCACGGGCAGCCGCCACAGCGCGATCAGGTTCAGCGCCTCGTAGACGGCGCCTTCGCCGAACGTGCCGTCGCCGATGTACACGCAGGCCAGCGCGCCCGGCTCGGCCCGGCTCAGGTGCAGGGCCACCCCGGCGGCCACCGGCAGGCTCTCGCCCTGCACCCCGGTGGACAGGTAGCGGTCGCGGCGGATGTGCTGGCTGCCGCCCACGCCGCGGCAGACGGCGCCCTCCCGGCCCATGATCTCGGCCAGCAGCCCGTGCGGGTCGCGGAAGCGGGCCAGGTAGTGGCCGTGGCCCCGGTGGTTGCTGAAGACGTGGTCGGCCGGGCCGAGCAGCGGTTCCAGGGCGACGGGCACGTACTCCTGGCCGAGGCAGGTGTGCGTGGTGCCGTTGAGCCGCCCCTCGCCGAACAGGTCGAGCAGCTTGTGCTCGAACGCCCGGATGGTCAGCATGAGCGACAGGTCGGCGTCGTCCAGGCCGGGCGCCGCCGCCCGTTCGAGGAGCGAGGTCACCGCCTGATCACCTCGATGACGCCCGCGATGGTGGGGTTGTCGAAGAAGTCGTCGAGGTCGATCTCCACGCCGAGGCGCTTGCGCATCCGGGCGATGATCTGGGTGATGCTCAGCGAGTGCCCGCCCAGGTCGAAGATGTCGTCGTTCCGCTCGATCGGCGAGATCTTGAGCACCTCTTCCCAGATCGCGGTGATCTCGGCGAGCAGCGGGTCGTCGCCGCCCAGGTCGGCACCCCCGTCATCCACCTGGGCGGGTTCGGCCGCGGCGCTCGCGACGGGCTCGTGGAACGTGGCCAGGTCGCGCAGCGGGCGTTCCGGCGCGGCCCGTCCGAGCACCGCGATCAGGTCGGCGGCGAAGCGGCCCGGGTCGCGCAGCTCGGCCGGGTCGTAACGCAGGCTCGCCGACAGGCCATCGGGCCCGTCGAGGAGCTGAAGCTGCAGCGCGCCGCGCACCGCCCCGTTGAACGCCAGCCAGTCGACGTCCCACCCGTCGGGAGCGGTCCCGCCGCGCCGGTAGCTGACGGAGATCGGGGCGAGCGCGGCATGCGGCCTGACCCCGGGGACGGCGCGCGCGATCGGCACCTCGCGGACCTCGTACACCTGCCTGAGCTCGGCCCGCAGCCCGGCGGCGAACTCACCGAACGGCGTGTCCGGCGACGGCGTCGAGCGGACGGGCAGCTCGTTGACGTACGGGCCGACGTGGCCGGTCTCGGTGGCCGTGCGGGTGGACAGGTCAACGGCGGTCACCACGCCGGTGTTGCCGTAGGAGCGCAGGAGCGCGTGCAGGGCGGCGAGCACCACCTCGAACCTGGTCAGGCCGGGCAGCTCGGGCACGTCGAGGCCGAACTCGGCGAGCGCCCCCGCCCCGGCGCGGCGCGAGCGCAGCACGTCACCGGCCACCACGACCTCGCCCGGCTCACGCCAGCGGTCCGCCCAGAACGCCCCGGCCCGGGCCAGCAGCCCCTCGACGCGCTCACGCTGGAGCGCGGCATGGTCGGCACGTTCCAGCGGCTCGGCGATCGTGCCTTCGAGCGCCGAGGCCAGGTCGGCCACCAGCACGTCCTTGGACTGGCCGTCGAAGACCAGGTGGTGGGCGACGATCGTCAGCGTGTCGCCGTCCAGCTCGAAGCGGACCAGCGGCCCCCGCTCCAGGTCCAACGCGCCGGGGCGGTCGGCCAGCGCGGGCTGGACGACGGCCGGCACCAGGTGCGGCGCCCCGCCCCGGTCCTCGAACGCGCAGCCGAGCAGCGGGTGCCGCTCCACCACGGCCGTGACGGCCTTGGCCAGCGCGCCGCGGTCCGGTGGTACGGAGAACCGGATCACGATCGGCATGTGGTAGGCGGACCCCGCACCCATCCTCTCCGTGATCCACATGCCGTGCTGGGCGTACGATACCTCGGTCATCGAACAACCTCTCGCAGTGCGCGCTTGTCCACCTTGCCTCCGTGATTGCGGGGCAGGACGTCGACGGTCACGAGCCGGACGGGCAGCTCGTGCGGGGCCAGCCGGCCCTTCAGGAAGATCCGCAGGTCCTCGTGCGTCACGCCGCCCACGACGGCGACCGCGACCGCCTTGCCGAGCGTCGGGTGCGGCACCCCGAACACCGCCGCCTCCGTCACGCCCGGGTGCTGGTAGACGACCTCCTCGACGTGGATCGTGGACACCTTGTACGCGCCCGACTTGATCACGTCGCTCTCCCGGTCGACCAGGTAGAGGTAGCCGTCGGCGTCCAGGTAGCCGAGGTCGCCCATGCGCACCCAGCCGTCCCGGAACACCTCGCCGGTGGCCGCCGCGTCGCCGTAGTAGGCGCGCACGGCCGCCGGGGAGCGCATCCACACCTCACCGGTGACGCCGGACGGCAGCGGCTCGCCCCCGGCGGTGGCGATCCGCACCGCGCCGCCGGACGCGGCCCGGCCCACGCTCGTCGGCCGCTCCGGGTCGTAGATCATCACGGTCTGGGCGGGCGCCGCCTCGGTGGAGGTGTAGTAGTTGGTGATCGTGGAGTTCGGGAACGCGCCGGACAGCCCTGCGGCCACCCGGGCGGGCAGCGGCGCGGCGGCCGAGCCGAGCAGGAGCACGCTGGACAGGTCGTGCCGCTCGTGGACGCGGGCGGCGAGCATCTCGATGGCCATCGCGGGCACCAGGAAGGCGGTCCCGGCCCGGTGGTGCTCGATCAGCGCGGCGAACCTGGCGGGCGTGAACACCGGCAGCGTCACCACCTCGGGGTGCGCGTCCACGGCGTTGACGAGCATCCACTGCCCGGCGTTCGTGCCGATGGGGAAGGCGTGCGCGAGGTGGCGGCTGTGCGCGAACGGCCGCCGCCTGCCCCCGCAGCCGTGGGCCAGGTTGGCGTGGGTCGCGCTGACGCCCTTGGGCCGGCCGGTGGTGCCGGAGGTGTAGAGGATCTGGGCGAGGGCGCCGGGTTCGGGGAGTGTCGCGGGGGCTGCCGCGCCGCCCGGCTCGGACGGCACCTCGCCGGGGCGCAGCACGGTGGCGGCGCCGCAGTGCGCGAGCATCGCCTCGGCGTCGGGCGCGGCCAGGCGGTCCGACAGCGGCACAGCCACCGCCCCGGCCTTGGCCACGCCGAAGAAGGCGACGGCGTACTCCAGCCAGCCCCCGTTGCCGAAGACCAGCCCCACCCGGTCCCCCGGGCGCACGCCGCGCCCGGCCAGTCCGGCGGCCACACGGTCGGATCTGGTCTCCCACTCACCGAACGTCATCGAGCCCGAGCCGTGGACGGTCATCGCCACCCGGCCGGGGTCGGCTGCGGCCCGCTGCCTGAGCAGGCCGGGAAGGGTCACGCTCACGATCGGCCCCCGGAACAGCCATCGGCGTTACTAATAGGAAAGTTTACTTTTTATCGGTGGGCGTTCAGTGTGGCATGCGGCGGCGACGGAGACAAGGCCGTATTCATCGGCCTTGCGGGACCCGGAAGGTCCGTGGAACACTCGCAACAGTTAGGATTCTTTCCAGTTTCGGCGGGGGAGCCTGTGATGATCAGAGAGCGGCTCGCCGCGCTCGTCGCGGAGTCGTCCGACGGCGCGATCAGCGCGCACGAGGCCCTGACGGCGACGGTGCCGCTGACCGCGCTCGGGCTGACCTCCATCGGCCAGCTCCGGCTGGCCGACGCGATCGAGACCGAGTTCGGGGTGACGGTCGACCTGACCGGCGACGGGCTGGACCTGCTCGACGACCTCGACCGGCTGGCCGGGCACCTGGCCGGACGATGACGATCCGGTTCGCCGCACCCGACTCGGGCACCGCGCCGCTGACCTGGGGCCAGCGGGCGATCTGGGAGGCCGTCGAACGCACCGCGCCCGACGACCACTACTTCAACTTCGGCCGGGTGCTGAAGGTCCCCGGCAGGCGGTCCGTCACCGACGTGACGACGGCGCTGACCGCCCTGGTCGAGCGGCACGGCGCACTGCGCACCCGGCTCACCGACCCGCCCGGCCAGCGGCTGGAGGCCACCGGGCGGCTGACCGCCGAGATCACCACGGGCGACCCGGGCAAGGTGCTGGCCGAGCTGGCCGCGACCCGGTTCGACTACCACGCCGAATGGCCGCTGCGCGTGGCGCTCGTCGTGGACGGCGACGTCGTCACCCATGTGGTCCTGGTCTTCTGCCACCTGGCCGCCGACGGGCTCGGCGCCGAGGTGGCGCTGCGCGACCTGCGGACGCTGCTGCTGCGCGGCCGGGTCCCCGGCCCGGCCGCGCCGCGCCCGCTCGACCTGGCCGCCTGGCAGGCCGGCGCGGAAGGACGGCAGGTCGCCGGCGCCGCCGCCGCGCACTGGGAACGCGAGCACGCCCTGATGCCCGCCACCATGTTCGCCGCCGTCAGCGGCGACCCCGCCGACCCGCCCATCCGGCGCGCGCTGCTCCGCTCCCCCGCGCTGCACCTGGCCGTGCGCGCCATCGCGCTGGCGCACCGGGCCAGCACCTCCACCGTCCTGCTCGCCGCCACCGCCACGCTCGCCGGCCGCTTCTCCGGCTCCGACCGGTGCGCCATGCTGCCGATCGTCGGCAACCGGTTCCGGCGCGACACGCTCGGCATCGTCAGCACGCTGTCGCAGGAGGGCCTGTTCACGCTCGACGTCGACGGCCCCTTCACCGGCGTGCTGCGCGCCGCGGCCCCGGCGGCGATGCGCGCCTACCGCAGCGCTTACCACGACCCCGCCGACCGCGCCAGGATCGTCCGCGACGAGAGTGCCCGCCGGGGCACGCCGGTCCACCCCAACTGCTGCTTCAACGACCTGCGCTTCGCCGACCCGGGCCCGGCCGCCTGCACGCCCGCCGACCTCGACGCCGCGCTGCCGGAGACCGCGCTGGAGTGGCAGATGAGCCAGGACAAGCTGAACTGCCGCTTCTGCGTGCACGTCTCGGCCCACGGCGTCTCGCTGACCGCCGACACGCGCCACCTGTCCGGCGCGGACATCGAGCGCTACCTGCTCGGCCTGGAGGACCTGCTCGTCGAGGCCGCCCGCCGATGACCGTACGCGCCTACGCCACGGCCACGTCCTGCCCGCAAGGCACGCGCCTGCCGTTCGTGCTCTCCGGGCCGTCTCCCGTCGAGGTGACCGACCTGGCCGACGGCCGCGTCGTCCACACCGGCGCCGCCGCCCCCGGCTGGGAACTGGAGGTCGGCGCCGACTGGCCCAGCTCGCTCTACCGGGCCAGGTTCGGCCCCGAGCTGCCGTGGCCGCCCGGCCTGCCGGGCGGCGCGCCGTGCCCGGACAACGAGGTCTTCTTCGTCGTACGGGAAGCCGTACCGGCCGCGCCGATCCTGGTCAGCGTCCCCTTCACGACCTGGCAGGCGTACAACCGGGCAGGGGTGCCCGGGGAGAGCGTCTACTGGACCGAGTCGCCGGGCCGGGCCGCGCGGGTGAGCTTCGACCGGCCGGGCGGCGGCCCGCCCCCCGAACGCTGGGAACAGGGCCTGGTGGAATGGCTGCGCCCCGCCGGGTACGACGTCGCCTACTGCTCCAACCTGGACCTGGACGACGGCCTCGGCCTGCTGACCCGGCACCGGATGCTGATCGTCAACGGCCACGACGAATACTGGACGGCCGGGATGCGCGACGCCGTCGAGGAGTTCGTCCGCCGGGGCGGCAACGTCGCGTTCTTCTCCGGCAACACCTGCTGGTGGCAGATCCGGCTGGAGGACGGCGGGCGGACCATGCTCTGCCACCGCGACCCGATCGCCGACCCGATCGCCGACCCCCGGCTGGCGACCGTCGAATGGTCGGCCGCCGGCCGCCCCGAGAACACGCTCACCGGCGTGAGCTTCCGCGCCGGCGCCGGCACGTGGGGGCCGCACATGCCGCGCATGCTGGAGGAGTCCTACACGGCGCGGTTCGCCGCGCACTGGGTGTTCGAGGGCACCGGGCTGACCGACGGCGACAAGTTCGGCCAGGGCTGCCTGGGCTACGAGACCGACGCGGCCGAGTTCGAGGAGGTCGGCGGGGTGCCTCGGGCCACTTGCCGGGACGGCACGCCGTCCTCGTTCGTCGTGCTCGCCACCGCCGACCTGCGCCACTGGGCCGCCTACGGCCAGGGCGGGATGGCGACGATGGGCGTCTTCACCAGCGGCCTCGGCACCGTCTTCACCGCCGCCACCGTCAACTGGGGCAACACCCTGCACGACCCTGTCGTGGACCGTATCACCCGCAACGTCGTCGACCGCCTCTCCGGCGGCGCCGGCGACCCGTGGGAGGTCATCGGCCCCGAGGCCGACATCCGCGCGATGGCCGTGCTCGGCCGCACCCTCTACGCCGTCGACGCCGCCGGTGACCTGCTGCGCCGCGAGCTGTGCGGCCAGAACCTGCCCTGGGAGCCGGTCGGGCCCACCCCTGGCGTCCGCGCCCTCGCCGTTCCGCGCGAAGCGGCCGCCGGCGTCCCCGTCGCCCTCTACGGCATCACCGGCACGGGCCGCCTCCTCCGCTTCGACGGCGTCCGCTGGCACGACCTGGCCGCCGCGCCCCCCGGCGCCACCGGCCCCGAACTGGTCAGAGCCGCCGTGGCCGGCGGGCGCACCGGCTTCCTCGACGCGGTCGCCGCCCGGCTCGCCGTCGGCGTGGCCGCCGTCACCGTCGTGCTCGACCCCGGGCTCTCCGGCGCGCCGGCGACGTCGGCCGGGCCGGCTGGGCCGAACTGGCCGC
>NZ_LAVL01000127.1 GCF_001083785.1 Nonomuraea sp. SBT364 | reverse complement strand
CCCCGGTCGAGCCGCTCGTCATCCCGACCCCCGCCCCGAGCCCGTTCACCCCGCCCGCGGAGGCGATCGTCATCGCCGCCGCGGGGCCGGTGGAGCCGATCGTCATCCCGGCGGCGACCAGCCCCTTCGACGCCTTCGCCCGCACCCCGGAGAGGACCCGCACCCCGGACACCATCGGCGAGTTCGCCCGTCCGGCGCCGATGGCCGGTGCCGCCCACGCGGTGGACACGACCGCCGAGATGTTCGACGCCTTCGCCCGCCCGACCGTCCGCCGGGACGGCTACTCCGGGCGGCGCCGCCGCTACGAGCACCCGATCGAGGAGCCGGGCTTCGCCGCCGACGCTCCCCCGCGCGGCCGCCGCCACCGCTCGGGCGGCCTGGCCCCGCAGTACCTGGAGCCGTTCACCCAGGACGCGCCGCTGCGCGGCCGCCGCCACCGCACCGCCGCCCAGCAGGCCCGTACGGCAGCCCACCAGCAGATGGCCCTGACCGGCCCGCCCCAGCGCCAGTCGTCCGAGGACACGGCCCCCTCCAGGGCCCGCCGCACGAGCACCCAGCGCCGGGGCCGCCACCGCGCCTGAGCCGGTCAGCCCGGTCAACCCGCGAGCAGGGCCGTCACCTGCTCAGCCAGCGGGCCGGCGCTGGCCGGGTTCTGGCCGGTGGCCAGCCGCCCGTCCACCACCACCCGGGGCTCGAAGTCCGGCGCCGCCTCGTGCCGCGCACCGCGCTCCACCAGCGCGTCCGCCAGCAGGAAGGGCACCACTTCGGCCACCCCGGCCGCCTTCTCCTCGCTGTTGGTGAACGCCGCCACCCGCTTGCCGGCCACCAGGTGAGTGCCGTCGGAGAGCGTGACGTTCACCAGCGCCGCCGGCCCGTGGCAGACGGCCGCGACGACGCCGCCGCGCTCGTACACCTCCCGCGCGACCCGCTGTACGTCCTCATCGTCGGGGAAGTCCCACATGGTGCCGTGCCCGCCCGCGTAGAACACGGCGTCGTACGGGGCTGCGTCGAGTCCGGCCAGCCGGTGGGTGCCGCGCTGCTCCGGCGAGGCGACGAAGGCGGCCTGCACCGGATCGCCCGGGTCGTACCCGTCCTGCGGGGGCTCGCCGCCCCGCACGCTGGCCACCTCCACCTCGAACCCGGCCCGCCGGAAGACGTCCCACGGATGCGCCGCCTCGGGCACGTAGTAGCCGGTGCTCCGGACGTCGCCGAGCCGGTCGTGGCTGGTCAGCACGATCAATACACGCTTGGTCATGAGCCCAGGATGCCCCCGGTCACCCATCAGCCACCCATCAACAAGCGGGGGGACTCCATCAGAATACTGATATGTCGCTCTCGCTGGACCTCCTGCGTACGTTTCTGTCGGTGCACCGGACGGGCTCGATCACCGCCGCCGCCCAGACGCTCGGCCTCTCACAGCCCGCCGTGACCGCCCAGGTCAAGGCGCTGGAGGCGACGCTGGACCGGCCGCTGTTCGACCGGCTGCCGCGCGGCGTCGCGCCCACGGCCGCCGCCGACGAGCTGGCCCGCCGTGTCGCCCCGGCGCTCGACGCCCTCGACACGGTGGTACGCGCCGAACTGCCCGCCGAGCAGGCCGTGCACCTGGGCGGCCCGGCCGAGTACGTCTGCGAGCGGGTCGTCCCCGCCCTCGCCCCGCTGACCGCCGAGGGGCTGCGGGTGCGCATCACGCTAGGCCTGGCCGACGACCTGCTGGCGGACCTCGCCGCCGGACGGCTCGACGTGGTGATCTCCACCATCCGCCCGCGCCTGCGCGGCGTGGTGGCCGAACCGCTGTACGACGAGGAGTTCGTCCTGGTGGCGGCCCCTTCGCTGGAGGTGCGGGGTGAGCTGCCCGGCGCGCTCGCGGACGTGCCGCTGATCGCCTACGCCGAGGACCTGCCGATCGTGCGCCGCTACTGGCGCACCTTGTTCGGCCGCCGCCCGTCGGCGTCCGCGCAGGTCGTGATCCCCGACCTGCGCGGCGTCCGCAACGCCGTCCTGGCGGGGATGGGCGTCTCGGTGCTGCCCACGTACCTGTGCGAACATGACCTCGCGGCGGGCCGCCTGGTCGCGCTCGCGGAGCCCGAGATCCCGCCGATCAACACCGGCTACCTGGCAGTCCGCCCCGGCGGCCTGGCGACCACCGCCGTCTCCCACGTTCACACCCATCTGCGAGAGGCACTGAAGGTCAGTTGACCGAAACGTCCCGCCCTATGCTCGGGATCGTCCCCTTACTGAAGGAGCCACATGACGTACCCCGAGCCGCGCTACCTGGGTGAGAACGGCGAGCAGAGCGGGCTGCTGCGGCCGGCCGGCATGGCGCCCGACCTGGACATGGGCGGCGGGAGCGCCGCCCACTACCTGGCCACCGGCGCGAGCACCGGCGGAGCCTTCGGGCTCTACCGATGGGAGATGGGCCCCCGGCCGTCCGGCCCGGCGCCGCATTTCCACCGGACCATGACCGAGTCCTTCTACGTGCTGTCCGGCACCATCCGGCTCTACGACGGCGCCACCTGGATCGACGGGAAGCCGGGTGACTTCCTGTTCGTGCCCGAGGGCGGTGTCCACGCCTTCCGCAACGAGTCCGGCGAACCGGCGTCGATGCTGATCCTGTTCACGCCGGGAGCGCCGCGGGAGGGCTACTTCGAGGAGGGCGTGGCCCTGAGGGCGGGCGGCCGCCAGCCCAGCGCCGAGGAGCTGGCCGACCTCTATCGGCGCCACGACCAGTACATGGTCTAGATCCGACGCCGTCGAGCCGAGGCGAGGGAAGGAGATCGCCTGCGGCAGCGGCTATTCGGTGGCAGCGACCCCATCGCACGATGCGGGCCGCCGCGAGCCGGCGAGTTGCGGGCAGCCGGTCGCGTGGTGGCGGCACGCCGGCTCGGCGGGCACGCCCGCGGGGCGGGGAATGCCGAACCAGGCGAGGAGGCCACCGAGGATGAACGAGCCCCCGCAGATCAGCATGCCGCCGTCGAACCCGCGGTCGAGGGCGGCGGGGTTGTGCGCGGCGTCCTGCGGCAGCCCCGCCAGCAGGGGCAGGGCGGCGACGACGATGAGGCCGGCGGCTCTGGCAACCCCGTTGCTGACGGCGCTGGCGGTGCCGGCACGCGCGTCGGGGACGGCGCTGAGCACAGTGGCGGTGATGGGCGGCGTGATCAGCGGGATGCCGATGCCGACCAGGGCGACCACCGGGAGCACCTCAGCCGGGTAGGAGGCATCGGCGCCGATCCGGGTCGCCAGCAGGAGCGCGAGCCCGCAGACGAGGGCGCCCGAGGCGAGAGGTACGCGGGGACCGATCCGCGTGGTCAGCGTCCCGCCCCAGGCCGACAGCACGAGCGTCAGCACGGTGAGGGGAAGCAGTGCCAAGCCGGTTGCCAGCGTGCTGTATCCGGCGGTGATCTGCAGCTGGATCGGCAGCAGGAAGAACAGTCCGGCGAGCCCGCCGTACAGGAAGAAGCCGGCGAGGTTGGCGAGGCTGAACGGACGGGAGGCGAAGAGCCCGAGCGGCAGCATGGGCGTCGGGCTGCGCCGCTCGACCCGCACGAAGCCCAGCACGGCCACCAGCCCGAGGAGGGCGGCGGCGGCCGCCGGGCCCGGGTCGCCGGGGGCCTGGATCAGCGCGTAGGTCATCGCGCCGAGGCCGAGCGCCGCCAGGACCGCCCCTGCCACGTCGAACCGGCCCGACAGCTCGCCGTGACGGCTTCGCGGCACGCGGGCGATCAGCAGCAGGGCGAGGAACCCGGCCAGCGGCACGTTGATCAGGAACACCCACCGCCACCCGGCCGCGTCCACCAGCACGCCGCCGAGCAGCGGTCCCGCGGCGCCTGCCATCCCGCTCATGCCCGACCACCAGCCGATCGCTCGCGCCCGGTCGTCGGGGTGGAACGAGGATTGGATGAGGGCGAGCGAGCCCGGCACGACCAGGGCGCCGCCGACACCCTGGAGGGCGCGGCCGGCGATGAGCCACTCCAGGGTCGGGGCCATGCCGCACAGCAGGGACGCGACCGCGAACCACACCACCCCCACCAGGTACACGCGCCGGCGACCGAAGCGGTCGCCCAGGCCGCCGCCCAGCAGGATCAGCGCGGACAGGGTGAGCGTGAACGCGTTGACCGTCCACTGCAGGCCCGCCATCGAGGCGTCCAGGCTCCGATCGAGGGCCGGCAGCGCCACGTTGACCACCGTCGCCTCAAGCAGCACCAGGCCGGAGCCGACGGCGGTGACGATCAGGACCCACCGCCCGGCCGGCGTGCCC
Organism: Nonomuraea sp. SBT364; assembly: GCF_001083785.1. GTDB lineage: Bacteria > Actinomycetota > Actinomycetes > Streptosporangiales > Streptosporangiaceae > Nonomuraea. The sequence continues at coordinate 20,525 of NZ_LAVL01000127.1, read as the reverse complement.
AGGCGCAGCGGCGTCGTGGCGGCCGCGTCCTGTGAGGCCGTCACTCCGGTGCTCCCCGTGCTCGCCGCCCGCCCGGTGACCTCCACCTGTCCGGCACCACCCTGCTCATCGCGGGACTCCTTCGCTTCACCGCCGCGGCACCCACGGGCCGCCCCATCCACTCTCCAGCCGACGGCCGCGGTGTGCAGCCGCGAAAACTGACACAATCGACAAGCGGGAGCAATGAATCGAGGCTCATGGACTGGCAGGAGATCGAGGCGTTCCTGGCGGTCGCGGACGAATTACATTTCGGCCGGGCCGCGGATCGGCTCGGCCTGTCCCAGGCCCGGGTCAGCCAGATGATCAAAAAGTTGGAGCGGCGGGTCGGCGCGTCGTTGTTCGACCGGACCACCCGCCGGGTGAGCCTGACACCGATCGGGCAGGGGCTCCTGGCCGATCTGGCTCCCGCTCACCAGTCGGTCCTGGACAGCATCCAGCGGGCGCAGGCGGCGGGCCGCGGCATCAGCGGCGTCCTCACCGCCGGATTCCTGGGCCCGCTCGCCGGCCGGGTCCTGCTCGACGTCCTCGAAGCTCTGCGCTCCAGCCACCCGGATCTGGAGGTCCAGCTCCGGGCGACCGAGGTCGCCGATCCCTGCCGGCCGCTGCGGGACAACGAGCTCGATCTGCTCCTCACCCAGCTCCCGGTGACCGAGCCGGGCATCACGACCGGACCGGTCGTCATCGTGGAGCCGCGCGTGCTCGCGGTCTCGGCGCGGCACCCCTTGGCCCGCAACAGCACCGTCTCGCTCGAAGACCTCGCCACCGACCGGATGCTCCGCCCGGCCGGGTCACCTCCCAGACAATGGCTGGACAACTGCCAGCCCTGGACGACACCCAGCGGCCGGCCGATCGATCGCGGGCCGGCCGTACGCACCTTCCAGGAACTGATGACCCTGGTCGCCGCCGGTCAGGGCATCTGCACGGTGGCGGCGCACAACATCCGCTACCACCCCAGGACCGACGTCGCCTTCGTCCCCATGCCCGACACCCCGCCCTTCGAATTCGGACTGGTCTGGCGCACCACCGGCCAGACCAGCAGAGTGCGGGCCTTCGTCGAGGCCACCCGCCGGCTCCTCGCCGACTCGGGCGGGCCAGCCGCCATGGCCACCCGGTGACCCCCGGAACGTGCCGCACGCCATCGCGTCGCGAGATGTCGATTTGCGTGGTGCTTCCGTGGCACCACGGATGTCCGGCCCCCGGCAGCGGAGCAGACTCGCCTCACACACGTTCGAGAGCGGAGAAACTCATGCGGCGCATCATCAACTCGACCTTCGTCACGATCGACGGCGTCATCGACGGCCCCCAGCACTGGCCGGCGCTGGGCGCGCGGGACGACGGGGACGCGCAGCTCGACGTGCTGCTCGGCTGCGACAGCGTGCTGCTGGGCCGCGACACCTACCACAGCTTCGCCTCGGTGTGGCAGGGACGATCCGGCGACCCGTACACCGACAAGATCAACTCCGTGTCCAAGTACGTCGTCTCGACCACGCTGGACAAGGCCGAATGGGAGAACACGAGCGTCATCAGCGGCGACGTGGTCGCCGAGATCGCCCGGCTCAAGGACGGGCCGGGCGGCGACATCCTGCAGTACGGGTTCGGCCGGCTCTCCCACACCCTGATGGAGCACGGCCTGCTCGACGAGCTGCGGCTCTGGGTGCACCCGTTCTTCTTCGGGCGGGCCGACGGCGACGGCCTGCTGTTCAAGGAGGGCACCCGGGCGATGTTCGACGTCATCGAGGCCAAGACGTACGACTCCGGGGTGGTCCTGCTCTCCTACCGCCTCAGAAAGAATGGTTGACGACCGAGCGGTGGCGCTCGTCGCCCTGTTCCTGGGGGTGGCCGGCCTGCTCGCGACGCTGGTGCCACCGCTCCGCCTGCCGGGCCTGGCCTCCGTCGACGATGCCCGACGGGTCGAGGAATGCCTGCGGATCTTCCCGGACCAGGTGAGCGCGTGCTCCTCCGCCGGATGAACGGCGCCTTCGCAGGGGCCGGCCTTGGTGACCGGCCCTCTCGCTCGGCTGAACGGCGCCGGGTCTAGATCAGGCCGAGGGCGAGCATCGCGTCGGCCACGCGGCGGAAGCCGTCGATGTTGGAGCCGGCCACGTAGTTGCCCGGCATGCCGTACTCGTCGGCGGTCTGCAGGCAGCGGCCGTGGATGTCGCGCATGATCTCCTGGAGCCGGTGCTCGGAGAACTCGAACGTCCACGAGTCGCGGCTGGCGTTCTGCTGCATCTCCAGGGCGCTGGTGGCGACGCCGCCGGCGTTGGCGGCCTTGCCGGGGCCGAAGGCGACTCCGGCGTCCAGGAAGACCTTGATGCCTTCGGGCGTGGTGGGCATGTTGGCGCCCTCGCCCACGGCCAGCAGACCCCCCTCGACCAGGTGGGCGGCGTCGCGGCCGGTGATCTCGTTCTGCGTGGCCGACGGCATGGCGACCTCGCAGGGCACCTCCCACACGCTGCGGCCCGGCACGAACGAGACGTGCTCGCCCCGGCGCTCGGCGTAGACGTCGAGGCGGGCGCGTTCGACCTGCTTGACCTGCTTGAGCAGGTCGAGGTCGATGCCCTTGTCGTCCACGACGTAGCCGGAGGAGTCGGAGCAGGCCACGACCGTGCCGCCGAGCTGCTGCACCTTCTCGATGGTGTAGACGGCGACGTTGCCGGAGCCGGACACCACGACCCGCTTGCCGTCGAACGACGTGCCGCGCGCCTTGAGCATCTCGTCCACGAAGAACGCGCACCCGTAGCCGGTCGCCTCGGTGCGCACCTGGGCGCCGCCGTAGGTCAGGCCCTTGCCGGTGATGACGCCGGACTCGTACCGGTTGGTGATGCGCTTGTACTGGCCGAACAGGTAGCCGACCTCACGGCCGCCGACGCCGATGTCACCGGCGGGCACGTCGGTGTACTCGCCGATGTGGCGGTAGAGCTCGGTCATGAAGCTCTGGCAGAAGCGCATGACCTCGCGCTCCGAGCGCCCCTTGGGGTCGAAGTCGGAGCCGCCCTTGCCGCCGCCGATGGGGAGCCCGGTCAGGCTGTTCTTGAAGATCTGCTCGAACCCGAGGAACTTCACGATGCCCAGGTAGACCGACGGGTGGAACCGCAGTCCGCCCTTGTACGGGCCGAGCGCGCTGTTGAACTCGACCCGGAAGCCCCGGTTGATGTGCACCTCGCCGCGGTCGTCCTCCCACGGCACCCGGAAGATGATCTGCCGCTCGGGCTCGCAGATACGCTCTATGATCTTCGATTCGGCGTATTCGGGGTGCTTGCCGAGTACTGGGCCGATGCTCTCCAGCACCTCACGCACTGCCTGATGGAACTCGATCTCTCCAGGATTGCGGCGCAGGACGTTGTCATAGATCGACGACAGTTTCTCGTGCAACACGGATTCTCCCCACTCACTTGCATTCGCCCCTCACTGTAGGAGGTGCGCGTTCGTGAGAACTCCCCGGGACCCCGAAAGCGGTCGCACGATCAGTAATCGACCTCTTACCCTGAGTGACGACCGCGAACCCCCACGAGGAGACATGATGATCCGCGACTTCGCCCTGGCCGACCTCGCCGGCGCCGCGCTCGGCACCGCCTCCCCCGCGCAGGCGACCGACGTCCCCGCCTACACCTGCGACAACCTGCGCGGCGACGAGGCGACCACCGTGCTGTACGGCGCCTGCGAAGCCACCCCGGGAGCGGTCACGTCCGGGGCCTTCACCGGCGAGGTGGTCGGTCAGACCCGGCAGTACCCGATCCGCATCCGGTGCGCCGGCGGCGGCCGGGCGACCTTCCCCCACGAGGTCCTGATCCGGGACTGCACCCGGATCGGCTAGCCGTTCCGTCCCGGGGCACGCGGCGGGCCGCCGGCACCGGACGCTGAAGGCTCACATCGGAAGCGGCTTACGGGCGGGCAGGAGCCGGACGAGCCCGCAGCAGGCCACCAGCGCGGCGGCGACCACCGTCAGTCCGGCGGTGACGCCGCCGGCGGTGTGGAGGTAGACGGTGGTGACGGCGGCCGCGCCGATGCTGCCGGCCAGTTGCTGGGTGGCCGACAGGGCGCCGCTGGCGCTGCCCGACTCCCTGGCGTCGACGCCGCCCAGCGTGACCTGGTAGACGCTGCCGAAGCAGGCGCCGAGGCCGAGGCCGGTGAGGAGGACGGGCGGGACGAGCGCCCACACGGCCGGTGCGGTCCCCAGCGCGAGCAGCCAGAGTGTGCCCGTCAGCGTGATGAGCAGCCCGGCCAGGATGAGCCGCCGGCCCAGGCGGGCCAGCAGCCGGTGGGCGGCGGCGGAGGACACCACGATGCCGGCCGCGAGCGGCGCAAGGCTCGCGGACGCCTGCGTGGGGGTGCGCTGCAGCGCGTCCTGAAGGAAGAGCGCGAGCAGGAACAGCAGGCCCGACACCGCGGCGTTGAACACCAGGCCGAGGGTCAGCCCGGAGACGAAGCCGCGATCACGCAGCAGCGAGGGCTCGATGAGCGGGCTGGGCGCCGTGCGCTGACGCCACCCGAACAGGACGAAGAACGCCGCTCCCGCCGCCAGGCAGGCGACGGCCCGGGGCGTCCAGCCGTGACCGGCGCCGTCGATGAGCCCGTACAGCAGGCCGAGCATGGCGGCGGCGAGCAGGCCGGAGCCGGGGCCGTCGACCGTGACGGCGCGTTCCCCCTCGTCGCGGGGGAGCAACCGGACGGCGAGGACGACGGCCAGGCCGCCCAGCACGATGTTGATCAGGAACATGGCGCGCCAGCCGAGGCCGAGCAGGTCGGCGTCGATGAGGACACCGGCCAGGATCGGCCCGCCGATGGACGACAGGCCGAGCGCCGGAGCGAAGACGCCGAACGCCTTGCCGAGCTCCTCGCGGGGGAACACCGCGCCGAGGATGCCGAACCCCTGCGGGATCAGCAGCGCGCCCAGCGCCCCCTGGAGCAGCCGGAACACGACGATCGACATCGGGTCCCAGGCCAGGCCGCAGGCGATGGAGGCGAGTGTGAAGCCGGTGACGCCGATCAGGAACAGGCGGCGGCGGCCGTACTTGTCACCGAGGCGGCCGCCGACCACGAGCAGGACTCCCATGGACAGCGCATAGGCGCTGCCGAGCCACTGGACGAGGGGCTCGCCGCCGGACAGGTCGGCGGCGATGGTGGGGGCGGCGAGGTTGGTGATCGTCGCGTCGAGAAGGTCGAGGATGGCGGCGAACAGGACGACGGCCAGCACGGCCCAACGCCGCCGGCCAGTGGTCGGAACAGTGGGCAGGACAGTGGACAAGGGGGGTTCTTCCCGTCGGAAGGGGCGCGGATCAGCGCCGGGTGAAGGCTGCGGCGTTCTCGATGGCCCACTGCCGGAAGGTGCGGGCGGGCGTGCCGAGGAGGGTTCGGGTGGTGTCGGCGACGGCGGCGGGCTGCCGGGAGGCCGCGGCCCACCAGGCGAGGAGGGACCCGGCGGACGCCGCCGGCATGTAGCGGCTGAGCTGCCGCTCGGCCTCGGCGTGGGTGATCCGGACGATCGGGATGTCGTGGCCGGCCACCTCGGACAGGATGGCGAGCTGCTGCCGGAAGGTGAGCCCTTCGGCGCCGGTCAGGGTGATCGCGCGGCCTCTGAGCGCGGTGCCGGTCAGCGCTTCGAAGGCGACGTCGGCGATGTCGGCGGAGTGGATCGGCGCGAGTTCGGCGTCGGGGTAGGCGAGCTGGACCGGGAGGCCCTGGCTGATGTCGTGCGCCCAGGCGAGGGCGTTACCGGCGAAGGCGTCCGGCCGCAGGAAGGTGCTCGGCAGGCCGGAGGCGGTCAGGGCCCGCTCGACCCTGAGGCTGTGGCTCGCCATGGGGTCGGTCTCGGCGTCGGGGCTCAGCACCGACGAGGACGACAGCAGGACGACGTGGCCGGTGCCGGCGGCCTGCGCGGCCTTGACGAAGGCGTCGATGCCGTCGGGGTCGGGGTAGAGGAAGACCTGGTCGGCGCCACGCAGAGCCGCGTCGAACGTGTCGGGCCGGCCGAGGACGAGCTCGGCGGCCGGGACGCCGGCGGGGACGGTGAGCTCGGCGGGCTTCGCGCTGGCGGCGCGGACGGGCAGGCCGGCGGCGTGCAGGCGGGCGATGAGCGCCTGGGCGACCTGGCCGCGAGCACCGGTGACGAGGATGGTCATGACGTCTCTCCATTCGTTGATCGAAAGCATATGCATGACATCATGCATATAAGTTCATGTCAACATATGCCTTCACGGGTAGGATGAGCCGCATGACAGACGATGAGCTGCTGGACGCCGTCGGTCCCGCGTTCTCCAAGCTGAGGCGCACCTCGCTGCTGGAGGTCGAGAACCCGATCTCCGCCAAGGACCTGAGCCGGACGCTGGTGCTCAACCTCGTCCTGGAGAACTCCGAAAAGGAAGTCACCGTCGGAGCCGTCGCCGAGTTGCTCGCCGTCGACCCCTCGGTCGCCAGCCGGATGGTCAGCGACAACATCAAGGCCGGCTACCTGGTCCGCGCCGCCTCCCAGCACGACGGCCGGCGCACCGTGCTGCACCTCAGCCCCGAGGGCCGGCAGCTCATGGCCCGCTTCCGCCACCACCAGCGGTCGGCCTACGAATACATCACGGCCGACTGGTCCGAGCGCGACCGGCTGGAGTTCGCCCGGCTGATGCTCAAGTACGTCGACTCCCTGGCCCGCCTCAGCGCCTCCGCGGAGCCATGACCGGCACCGGGATAGGCGTGGTCAGGTCGCAGACGTCGCGAGCGTTTTGATCGTGAAGTCGATTGCTGTGACGAGTCGTTGGACGTCGTGTCCGGTGCGTTCGCGTACGCGTAGTCCGAGCACCGTCGTGAATAGCAGCTCCACTGCGCCGTCGACGTCCAATGCGGCGGGCAGGTCGCCATCGCGGATGCCGCGGCGTAGCAGTGACGCCAGGGTTTTCCTGGTGACCTCGAACGCGGCCTCGGTCCTCTGCTGGACCTCGGGGTCGGTGGTGCCGAGTTCGGCAGCCGTGTTGACCACGAAGCAGCCGCGACCGGCCTCGTGGCTGATCATCCAGATCAACCACTCTCGCAGGACTTCGAGGCTGGGACCGGCGGCGCTGAGCTGCACTTCCGCTTGCGTGGACTCCGTCGCCCGATAGTGGTCCAGCGTCCGCAAGAACAGTGTGCGCTTGTCGTTGAACGTCCGATACAGGCTGCTTTGCTTGAGTCTTAGCTCGGCGCCCAGGTCGCGGACGGACGTGGCGTTGTAGCCGCGACGCCAGAACAGGTCGGTCGCCTTGGCGATCACGTCTTGCTCGTCGAACTCCCTGGGCCGCGCCATGCTCGCCACCCTACCAAGGTTGTGGAGCGATCGTTCCCGTATTAGGGTGTGCCGCCATATGGGAGCGATCGCTCCCGAATGAGAGGGGAGACACGACGTGACGGCAACGGACCCTACGACGACCCGGCGAAACGCGTCGGCGAAGAATCATTGGATCGCGGTGTCCGCCGTGGCCTTCGGCACATTTCTCCTGGTGACGGCCGAGCAGCTCCCCATCGGACTGCTCACCCCCGTCGGCTCGGCGCTGTCGGTCTCTGAGGGTGCGGCGGGCTTGATGGTCACGGTCCCCAGCATCGTCGCCGCCGTCGCGGCACCATCGGTCCCGGTACTCGTCGGCAGGATGGATCGCCGGCTCTTGCTCGTCGCCTTGATGGGACTCATGACGCTCGCCAACCTGGCCTCCGCCCTGGCCCCGAACTATCCGCTTCTGATCAGCGCCCGCGTGCTGGTCGGGGTGGCGATCGGCGGGTTCTGGGCCATCGCCGGGGGTCTGGCCGTCCGGCTCGTCCCCGCCCCGCTCGTGCCGCGGGCCACGGCGATCATCTTCGGCGGTGTCGGGGCCGCGAACGTCTTCGGCGTCCCCATCGGCACGGTGATCGGCGATCTGGCGAATTGGCGGGTCGCGTTCGGCGCTTTGAGCGCGCTCGCCCTGGTCGTGCTGGTCGCCTTGCTGGCCGTACTGCCACCGTTGACGGCAGCTCAGCCCGTCGGCCTGCGGCGGCTGGCCGACCAGTTCCGCAACCAGGGCGTCCGGGTCGGCATTCTGGCGACCTTTCTGATCGTGACCGGCCACTTCGCCGCCTACACGTTCATCAGCCCGGTGCTGCAGGATCTGTCCGGCATCGACGCACAACTCGTCGGGCCTCTGCTGTTCGGATTCGGCCTGGCGGGCGTCGCAGGGAACTTCGTCGCGGGTGCCGCCGTGGCGAAACGGCTCCATCGGACGGTCCTGTCCATCGCCGCCGCCTTGGGGGTTACCGTGCTGCTCTACCCCCTGGCAGGGCTCACCGCCACGGGCGGGGTAACGCTGCTCGTCGTCTGGGGCCTGGTGTACGGCGGGGTCTCCACGAGCCTCCAGACATGGATGATCAAGTCCGCGCCACATGCGGTCGAGGAAGCCTCCGCTCTGTGGGTGGCGGTGTTCAACCTCGCGATCGGGCTCGGCGCGCTGGCCGGCGGCACGATCGTCGATGCCCTGCCGCTCCAGGGAATCCTCTGGCTCGCCGGCGTTCTCGTCCTGGCGGCCGGGCTGGCGGTGTGGAGTGCACGCCGGAACGACAGCCTTCGATGACACCCGTCTCGCCGATCTGTGGCGATCACATCTGCCGCGCATCGACTTCGGCCAGGACCCCGTACCCACCCGTCGACGCTCGCGGCGTAGCCGGGGCGGGTGTTCCCTGTGGCTCGGCCCCATTCGCTGGCGGTCGAGATGTGCAGGCCGAGGAGCTTGCCGACCACGACTGGGCAGTTGTGAGGCGAGGTCCGCAAGGGCGGTACCGCGTCCGGCGCGGCTGTGTGCTCCGACCGCGTTGAGCAGGTGGTCCACGGCCAGTTCGCGGAGGAGGCCGGCCAGGGGTGCGGGCACATCGACGGGTCGCATTCCGAGTTGTAGCCGCATCTGGCCGGGGCCGTCCATGGTCTGGTCCCCGGTCAGGGGCGCGATCCGGCTGACGCTGGCCGTAGAGCAGGACGAGGCAGCCTGCGACGCGGACGCGGGTGCCGAGACCGTCGTCGTGCAGGAGCCGGTGGACGATGCTCCAGCGTTCGTCGTCTTCGATGGCGGACTGGCCTCGGCCAGGTCGGTCGGGGCTCGGGAGGGTGACGTCCGTGAGGTAGTGCTGCTTGGTCGCCCCAGCTGATGAACCGGCGGATCTCCGGGCGGCCGGGGCCGTCGGAGGTGAGCCAGGCGCCGAGGCCGGCCTGGGTGCAGGTGGCCAGGGTGCGGTCGTGGGTCGCGCAGCCAGCTGAGGAAGCGGATCAGGGTTCGTGGCGCGGCTACCTGGCCGTAACTCCAGCGCCTGCGGGCTGCGGCTCGGCGCAGTTGTCGAAGGAGGGACCAGGTGCCGAAGCTGCGGATGAGCTTCTCGACGTCACGGAGAGGCAGGAGGCCCGCGGCGACAGGTACACCGATCGCAGACCGGATCGCCGCCGGGGCCCCGGCCGAGACGGCGGATCTCATCGCACGGCGTCTCCCCCGGTAAACCGCTGGCCCTCCGGGGCCAGCGGCTGGCACACTCGCGCGATGCGGACGTACATCGAGGACATGGCGCGCAGCCTGGCCGAGGTGCCGGGGGTGACGGCCGTGATGCTCGGCGGGAGCCGGGCACGCGGCGAGCACCATCCCGGCTCCGACTGGGACCTGGGCGTCTACTACCGGGGCGAGCTCGACGTCGACGGCCTGCGGGCGCTGGCCGGGCCGGAGGTGGAGGTGGCCGGGCCCGGCGGCTGGGGGCCGTGGGTGAACGGCGGCGCCTGGCTGACCGTCGACGGGGTCGCGGTCGACTGGATCCTGCGTGACCTGGACCGGGTGGAGCGGGTGTGGGCCGACTGCCGGGAGGGCCGCTACGTGGTGGCCGTCCAGGCCGGGCACCCGCTGGGCTTCTGGTCCCCGTGCTATCCGGGCGAGGTGGCGCTCGGCCAGATCCTCACCGATCCGTCGGGCGAGCTGTCGCTCCTGCGTGACGAGGTCGCCGTCTACCCGGAGCCGTTGCGGCGGGCGCTGATGGCGGGCGCGTGGGAGGCGGAGTTCCTGGCCGACGTCGCCGCCAAGAGCACGGGCCGCGCCGACGGGCTGCACGTGGCGCTGTGCCTGTCGCGTGCCTTCGGCGTGCTCACCCAGGCGCTGTACGCGGCGGAGCGGCGCTGGTGCCTCAACGAGAAGGGCGCGCTCGCGGTCGCCGAGACCCTGCCGGCCGCCCCCGAGGGGTTCGGCCGGCGGGTCCGCGCGATCCTGGGTTCGCTGGGCGAGAGCGCGGAGTCCCTGACGGCAGCGGTCCGCGACGCCCGCGCCCTGACCGCCGAGACCCGCGCGGCCCTGGGGTGAGCCTCAGACGGTGACCCGCTCGGGCACGCGGGAGGGGGCGGCGGGCGTCTCCTCCTCCTCGCCTTCCACCGACAGGTTCGGCAGCAGCCGGTCGAGCCAGCGCGGGCACCACCAGTTCCACCGTCCCAGCAGCACCATGGTCGCCGGGACCAGGAAGCCGCGGATCAGCGTCGCGTCGACCGCGATCGCCACCGCCAGCCCCACGCCGAACGTCTTGACCATCGGATCGGGGTAGGCGATGAACGCGGTGAACACCGCCACCATGATCAGCGCCGCCGAGGTGATCACCCGCCCGGTGGAGCCCAGCCCTTCGGCGACCGCGCGGCGGTTGTCGCCGTGCCGCAGGTACGCCTGCCGCACGGCCGTCAGCAGGAACACCTCGTAGTCCATCGACAGCCCGAACAGCACCGCGAACAGCAGCAACGGCACGTAGCTCTCGATCGGCACGCTGAAGAACAGCGTCTCCAGGTACGACGCGCCGGCCGGCGGGTCCATGCCCACGAGCCCGCTGCCGAGCCCGATGGAGAAGACCAGCGCGAGCGCCCCGAAGGCGGTGCCGAGCGACACCAGGTTCATCAGCGCCGCCTTGATCGCCACGATGGGCGCCCGGAAGGCCAGCAACAGCAGCAGCGCGCTGAGCAGCACCACCACGGCGATGACCAGCGGCGTACGCTCGGAGATCCGGTCGGCCGCGTCGGCCAGCGCGGCCACCTCGCCGCCCACGTGCACCTCGAACCCGGGCAGGTCCAGCCCCCGGATCGCCTTGACGACGCCGAGGGCCCCGGGGTCGCTGGGCGCGTGGTCGGGAATGACCTGGACCATCAGGACGGTGCCGGAGTCGGCGATCTCGCCGTCCGACACGTGCCGGACGCCGTCGACGGTCTCGATCTCCTCGCGGAGCCGGTCCACGTCGGCGTCCGTCGCCGCGTGCGGCAGCGTCGCCACGACGCTCACCGGCCCGTTGCTGCCGGGCCCGAACCCGACCTCCATCAGCTCGTACGCGCGCCGTCCCGGGTCGTCCTTGGCCCCGTAGCCCTCGTCGAGCGGCCCGAGCTGGAGCGACAGCGCCGGGGCGGCGAGCGCGCCGAGCAGCAGCACGCTGCCGGCCAGCACCCGCCACGGGCGGCGGGCCACCCACGCGCCGAGCGCGCCCCACCCGGACGACTCGGGACGCCTGCCCAGGAACGGCACCTTGAGCGCGTTCACCCGATGCCCCAGGAGCCCGAGCTGGGCGGGCACGAGCGTGACGGCGGTGAGCACGGCGGTGACGACGGAGATGCCGGTGACCCAGCCGAGGGTGCGCAGCAGCGGGAAGCCGCCGAACATGAGCGCGCTCAGCGCGATGATGACGGTCCCGCCGGCGAACACCACGGCTCCGCCGGAGCTGGACACGGCGCCGCGCACGGCCTGCTGGACGGTGATCCCGGTGGCGAGCAGCCGCCGGTGGCGCGACAGCAGGAACAGCGCGTAGTCGATGCCCACGCCGAGCCCGATCATCGTGGCCATGATGCCCGCCTGCTTGGGCACGTCCACGACGTGGCCGAGCAGCCCGATCACGCCCAGCCCCGAGGCGACGCTGACCAGCGCGGTGAAGATCGGCACCAGGGCGGCCGTGAGCGTGCCGAAGGCGAAGACCAGCACCAGCAGCGCGCACACGACGCCGATGATCTCGCTGGGCCCGGTCTTGATCTCCTTGTCGGCGGGGTTGCCGCTGGCCGCCGCGACGACCTCCAGCCCGGCCTCCCTGGCGGGCTCGGCCGCGTCGGACAGCGCCTGCGCGGTGGCCGCCTGCTGGGTGCTGTCCTGGCCGCTCAGCCGGACGGTGATCAGGCCGATCTGCAGGCTGGGGGACATCCCGGCGGCACTGTAGGGCGAGCTGACCTCGTCCACGTGCGGCTGGGTGCGCAGCCGCGCGAGCGCCCGCTCGACGGCCGCCTTGCGCGGCTCCTCCAGGAGCGACCCGTCGGGCGAGTAGACCAGGAGCTGTACGGTGCCGCCGACGTCGTATTCTGGGCCGAAGCCCGCGCGCATCAGGTCGTGGGCCCGCTGGCTGTCGGTGCCCGGGATGGCCACGTCGTTGCTCACCGGGCTGCCGAACACCAGGCTGCCGCCCATGAGCGCGGCGGCCGCGATCACCCATAAGGCCAGGACCAGGCGGCCGCGCCGGGCACACCATTCGCCGAGCCGCCCCAGAAAGCGCGCCATCTCGCCTGTCCCCCTGTCCTGTACGGCCGTACAGGGACTTACGATAGGGCAGGCACGCCCCGGTGGAAATGAGATGATGACCACACCCGACGACACCCGCAGCCGCATCCTGGCCGCAGCCAGGGAGCTGTTCGCCGAGCGCGGCTACGCCCGCACCTCGCTGGCCGACATCGCCGCCGCCGTGGGCCTGACCAAGACCGCCGTCGCCTACCACTTCCATCCGAAGGACCGGCTGGCCACCGAGTTGCTGGCGCCGTGCGTGGAGGACATGTTCACGCTGCTCGGCACCGAGTTCGGCGGCGACAGGCAGGCGTTCGCCGAGGCGCTGACGGGGTTCGTGGTGCGGCACCGGGCGGTGGTCCGGCTGTTCATGGAGGATCTGGGCGGCGCCGACGACGCGCCGCCGGGGTCGACGGGCGAGGCCGTGCGGACCTTCCGCGACGAGCTGTTCGCCAGGCTGACCGGCCCCGACCCGGACGACGAGGCGCGGCTGCGCGGCTGGGCCGTGCTGGGCGCGCTGCAGCTCAGCGTCACGCAGACGATGGACCTGCCGGAGGAGCGGGTGCGCCGGTCGCTGGTGCGCTCGGTGCTGACCATCGTCGGCCGGAACGCCGGTTAGAGCCCGAGCACGTCGCGTTCCACCCGGTCGAGCGCGAGCCGTACCGCGCCCAGGGCCACGCCCTCGTCGCCGAACGTGGACGTGACCACCTCGGGCCCGCTCAGGCACAGCTCGGCGAGGTGGCGGCGGAGCGGGCCCAGCAGCACGTCACCGGCCTGCGCGTAGGCGCCGCCGATCACCAGCAGGTCGGGGTCGACGGCGAGCACGAGCGCCGAGGCGCCGATCGCGAGGTTCTCCGCGTAGCGGTCGACGCTGCGCAGCGCGGCCCGGTCGCCGCCGGCGGCCGCCGCGAACACCTGCTCGACGCTGCCGTCCTTGACCAGGGAGGTCGCGGCGTCCTCCCAGCCGACCTGGCGCAGCGTGCCGATCTCGCCCGCCGCGCCGGAGCGGCCCGGGTGCAGCCTGCCGCCGATCAGGATGCCCGCGCCGAGCCGGTGGCCGACCAGGACGTAGACGATGTCCGAGGCGTGCTGGGCGCTGCCGCGCCAGTGCTCGGCGAGCGCGGCCAGGTTGGCGTCGTTGGCGGCCAGCGCCGTGCAGCCGAACCAGCGTCCGGCGATCCCCGCCAGGTCCACGCCGGTCCAGCCGGGCAGCGTGAGCGACAGCGACACCCGGCCCGAGCGGTCGACGATGCCGGAGGTGCCGGCCGCCAGCGCCCACACCCGGGTACGGGCCAGCCCGGCGCCGTCGACGCAGGCCAGGCAGGCGCGGCGGGCGGCGTCGAGCCGGTCGGGGGCGGCGGCGTCGCCGGCGACGGGGACGCGCTCGCAGGCCACCACGTCGCCGTTGAGGTCGGCCAGCGTGACCACGATCCGGTCGCCGCTCACGTCCACGCCCACCACGTGACCGGCGTCGGCGCGGAAGCCGAAACGGCGGGCGGGCCGGCCCATCACGCCCTCGTCGGGCGGCACCTCCCTGACCCAGCCGCGCTCCGCCAGCTCGTCGAGCACCGCCTCCACGGTCTGCCGGGACAGCCCGGTGATCCGGCCGAGCTGGGTGAGCGTGGCCACGCCCTCCCGGCGCAACGCCCGCAGTGTGACCTGGGTGTTGACCTTGCGCACCAGCGACGCGTCACCCGGCCGGAGGTCGGTCACTTACGAGACCTCTTTTCATAACTTTCCTATTGACGACTATGAGCCCGGATCCTAGCATCGGCCGACATACGTTAAACGGTTTCATATGTGGAGGCGTACATGGTCACTCTCGCCGTCGTCGGTGCGGGTTCCCGGGGGACCGCCTACGCCCGCCACGCCGTGGACTCCGGCCTGGCCCGCGTGGTCGCGGTGGCGGATCCCGCCCCGAGCCGGCGCGACAGGTTCCCCGGCGCCGCGCCGTACGGGGACTGGCGCGAGCTGGCGGCGCTGCCGCGCCAGGCGGACGCGGTGATCATCTCGACGCAGGACCGGGACCACGTCGAGCCCGCGGTGCGCTTCGCCGAGCTGGGCTACGACATCCTGCTGGAGAAGCCGATGGCGGTCTCCGAGGACGACTGCCGGGCGATCGTCGCGGCGGCCGAACGCTCGGACGCGATCTTCGCCGTCTGCCACGTGCTGCGCTACACGCCCTACACCCGGGCACTCAAGGCGCTGCTCGACGCCGGGCGGATCGGCGAGATCGTCAGCGTCCAGCACCTGGAGCCGGTCGGCTGGTGGCACCAGGCCCACTCGTACGTGCGCGGCAACTGGCGCAGGACCGACGAGTCCACGTTCATGCTGCTGGCCAAGTCCTGCCACGACCTGGACTGGCTGGTGCACCTGACCGGCAGGCAGGTGCGCCGGGTGTCGTCGTTCGGCGGGCTCAAGCACTTCCGCCCGGAGAACCGGCCGGAAGGCGCGGCGGAGCGCTGCCTCGACTGCCCGGTCGAGCCGAGCTGCCCGTACTCCGCCCGGCGCATCTACCTGCCGCTCGCCGGCCAGGACCGCTGGCCGCTGTCGGTGCTCACCGACGACGTCTCCGAGCAGGGGGTGCTGGAGGCGCTGCGGACGGGCCCGTACGGCAGGTGCGTCTACGACTGCGACAACGACGTGGTCGACCACCAGGTCGTGAACATGGAGTTCGAGGGCGGCGCGACCGCCTCGTTCACCATGACCGCCTTCACCCCGGCCGCCCACCGGCAGACCCGGATCTTCGGCACCAGGGGCTCGATCGAGGGCGACGGCGACCTGCTGACCGTGCACGACTTCGTCACCGGCCGCGCCGAGACCGTCGACACCCGGCCCACCGGCGACGGCACGGCCGCGGGCGGGCACGGCGGCGGCGACGAGGGCCTGGTCAGGGCGTTCCTGGCCGCCGTGGCGAGCGGGGACCGCACGCCGATCCTGTCGTCGCCCGGCGAGAGCCTGCACAGCCATCTCATCGCCTGGGCCGCCGAGAGGTCGCGGCTCGAAGGCGAGACCGTCACGCTGGAAGGGACCCCCCAATGAGAACACGGCAGATCACGGCCCTGCTGGCGCTCGGCGCGAGCCTGGTGGCCTGCGGCTCGTCCGACCCGGAGCCCGCCGCGCAGGGCGGCGGCGACGGGCGCGGGCCGATCACGTTCGTCGGCGGCAAGTTCGAGGCCGAATCGGTGCAGAAGATCGTCGACGCCTGGAACGCGGCGCACCCGGACGAGAAGGCCACCGTGGTGCTGCTCCCGGAGGCCGCCGACGAGCAGCGCAGGAAACTCATCCAGAGCGCCCAGACGAAGTCCGACACCGGCGACGTCATCCTCATCGACGCGGTGTGGACCAGCGAGTTCGCCGCCAACCGGTGGATCGACGAGCTGAAGCTGGACACCTCGGCGTTCCTGCCGCCCACGGTCGAGACCGGCAGGTACCGCGACAAGCTGTACGCGATGCCGATGTTCACCGGCACCGGGCTCCTCTACTACCGCACCGATCTGGTGAAGGAGCCGCCGAAGACGTGGGCCGAGATGAGGCGGATCTGCGACGAGGTCCTGCCGAAGCAGAAGGGCATGGCTTGCTACGGCGGCCAGTTCGACAAGTACGAGGGCCTGACCGTCAACTTCTCCGAGGCCGTCGCCTCCGCCGGCGGCGACCTGGTCGACGCCTCCGGGCAGCCGCAGGTCACCGGTGAGGCCGCCAAGAAGGCCGCGCAGTTCCTGGCCGACGGGTTCAAGAGCGGGATGATGCCGAAGGAGGCGATCACGTACAAGGAGGAAGAGGGACGGGTCGCCTTCCAGGACGGCAAGCTGCTCTTCTACCGCAACTGGGCCTACGGGTACGAGGCGGCGCAGAAGACCGACGGCTCCAGCAAGGTCGCGGGCAAGACGGACGTGGCGCCGATCCCCGGGCTGGACGGGCCAGGCGCGGGCACGCTCGGCGGCAACAACCTGGCCGTGTCGGCGTTCTCCAAGAACAAGCGGACGGCCGCCGACTTCGTCGCGTTCATGACCAGCACCGCGCAGATGCGGGCGTTCGCGCTGACCAGCTCGATGCCGGTGGCCACGGCCGCCGTCTACGACGACCCGGAGCTGATCAAGAAGTATCCGTATCTGCCGGCGCTCAAGGAAGGCATCCTGGCCGCCGAGCCGCGCCCGAAGGCCGTCCGCTACGGTGACGTGACCGCGGCGATCCAGGAGTCCGCCTACGCCGTCGTCACCGGCGCCAAGCCCGTCGACCAGGCCATGACCGAGTTGCAGGCGGCGCTCGGCCCGCTGCTCCAGCCGTGACGGGCAGGCCGCGCGGGCAGTCGTGGCTGGCGGCCGCGATGCTCTCCCCCACCATGATCGTGCTGGCGCTGGTGGTGTTCTATCCGCTGGTGGCCGCGATGCGCGAGTCGTTCTACACCAGCGGGCAGACGCTGGACGCGGACGGGTTCGTGGTGGAGGGGGAGCGGTTCGCCGGCCTGGCCAACTACGCGGGCGTCGCCGGCGAGCGGTTCCTGAACGCGGCGCTCAACACCACGCTGTTCACCGTGGTCACGGTCGGCGTGGAGGTGGTGCTCGGCGTCGCGATGGCGCTGGTCATGCAGCGTGCCTTCCGCGGGCGGGCGATCCTGCGGGCCGGGATCCTCATCCCATGGGCGGTGCCGACGGCGGTCTCCGGGCTGATGTGGAAGTGGATCTTCCAGGCCGACGGCGTGGCGAACGCGCTGCTCGGCACCGAGATCCTGTGGACCGCCGACGGCCCGTGGGCCAAGCTCGCCGTGGTCGTCGCCGACGTCTGGAAGACCGCGCCGTTCGTGGGCCTGCTCGTGCTGGCCGGGCTGCAGATCATCCCGTCGGAGGTGTACGAGGCCGCGAAGGTGGACGGGGCGTCGGCCCGGCAGCGGTTCCGGCGCATCACGCTGCCGCTGGTCAAGCCGGCCCTGCTGGTGGCCGTGCTGTTCCGGCTGATGGACGCGCTGCGCGTGTTCGACCTGCCGTACGTGCTCGTCGGGCCGCGCAAGCACTCGGTCGAGACGCTGTCGGGGCTGATCTGGGACGAGGCGACCCGGGTGCACTACGGGCCCGCCTCGGCGTACGGGACAGCGTTGTTCGCCTACATCGCGGTGATCGCGTTCGTGTTCGTCAAGCTGCTGGGGGCCGACCTGCTGAGCGACGTGCGGGCGCGGCGGAAGGAGGCCCGCGATGTGGGGTAGGGCGGGAATGATCGGCATCGCGCTGTACTGCCTGGTGCCGTTCTACTGGATGGTGGTGTCGAGCTTCCGCCGCACCTCCGACATCTACGATGTCTCGCCGCTTCCCAGCCCATGGTCGGTGGAGAGCTACGACGCGGTCTTCGCCGAGGGCATGGGGTTCGGCCGGGCGCTGGTCAACAGCCTCGTCGTGGCCGGCACCACCACGGCCGTCACGCTCGTCATCGGCACGCTGGCCGCCTACGCCCTGGCCCGGCTGCGTTTCCGGGGCAAGAACGTGATCCTGGCCCTGGTCATCGCGGTCTCCATGTTCCCCGGGGCGCTGCTGATCGTGCCGCTGCTCAAGCTGTTCACCTCGATCGGCTGGATCAACAGCTACCAGGCGATGATCGTGCCGTCGATGTCCTTCGCGCTGCCGCTGACCATCTGGAACCTGACCACGTTCTTCCGCCAACTCCCCCAGGAGCTGGAACAGGCCGCGATGATCGACGGCTGCACGGCGTTCGCCGCGTTCCGCCGGGTCATGGTGCCGCTGGCCGCGCCGGGCATCTTCACCACGGCGATCCTGGCGTTCATCGCCACCTGGAACGAGTTCATCATCGCGGTCACCATGGTCAACGACCAGGACGTCCAGACGGCCACCGTGCGCATCGCGCAGTTCACCGGGGCGGCCAAGTTCGACACGCCGTTCGGCACCCAGATGGCCGCGGGGGTGCTGGTCACGATCCCGCTGGTGCTGATGGTGATGTTCTTCCAGCGGCGCATCGTCTCGGGGCTCACCGCCGGGGCCCTCAAGTGACTCTGCTACCTTTGGCCACTTCTGTCTGTTAAGTCGGTTGTGGAGGTGCTTGGCATGCGGCGGCGGAACGGTCCGGTCATCGGCGGCGTGATGGCGATCTGCCTGCTCACGGGCTGTTCCGGGCTACCCGGCCTCGATCGGCCGGCCCGCCCGGAAGCCAAGCCCTCCACCCCGTCGGCCACGCCCACCCCGGCGAGCCCCGTCTCCACCCAGGAGGCCACCGCCGTCCTGGACGACTACATCAAGCGCAACAACGCCGCGAACAAGGCCAGGAGCACCGAACTGCTCGCCGGCTACGAAGCCGGCTCCAGCTTCGTCATCGACCAGGCCGCCTACAACTCCAGCCGCATCCTGCACAAGAAGACCGAATACGTGCCCTTCGGCTACGCCGAGCCCGCCTTCCACGCGCCGGCGCCCACCTGGTTCCTGGCCACCGCCCTGTGGAAGGGCAGGACGGAGACCGCCAAGACGCCCACGTACCTGCTGTTCACCAAGGAGGCGGACGGCTGGCGTCAGGTGTACGCGCCCGACGTCTTCACCGGCGTCGGCGCCGCACCCGAGATCGCCACCCCCGTCACCGAGGTGAAGCAGGCGGACGCGACCGGGCTGCTGATGTCACCGGCCGACTTCGCCAAGGGCTACGCCGCCCACCTGGGCGGCAAGAGCTCCACCCGGTTCGCCGCCGACCGGCTCACCACCTCCGCCGCGTCCAACCGCAGCAAGATGGACCCGTACGCCAAGCTCACCGAGGCGGTCCGCCCGGCGAGCCGCTACCCCTCCTACGCCCTGCGCACCGCCGACGGCGGCGCCCTGGTCTTCACCACCTTCCAGCGCGCCAGGCGCTACGACGTACGCCAGGGGCCGCAGCGCAACTACGTCTTCCAGAAGAACAACGGCCTCATCCGGGGCAAGTTCTACACCTTCCTCAAGGTCACGGACCTGGTTCAGGTGGCGGCCCACATCCCGCCGAAGACCGCCGAACCGGCGCAGGTCAAGGTGATCGGCTCCTACTCGGGCATCATCTCCGGCAGCGGCAGCTGACGGCCTTCCGGCTCACGGCCCGGCGGGGGTTCCGGCCGGAGTCCCGGCCGTGCCCGTCGGGTCGATGCTCGGCTCCGCCGGGTCCGGGCCCGACTGCGGGGCCAGGCCCACGGTGACCACCGCCGCCGCCCCCGGCCCGGCGCACCCGCCCGGCTCCGGCGACTGCGCGATGGCGACGTCCACCTGCGACTCGTCCTCCACCACCTGGCCCTTCACGGTGACCGCGAAACCGGCGGCGCGCAACGCGTCGCCCGCGTCGTCCCGAGACCGGCCGATCACCGACGGCACCACGGCGCCCCGCCTGGCCACCGTGAGGGCCACCGGCGTGCCGCCCGCGACCCGGCTGCCGGCCTTCGGCGAGGTGGACAGCACCCGGCCGTCGGGCTCCGGCGCGCACTTCTTCGACACCGGCCCCACCGCGAGGCCCGCCTCCGCCAGCGCCGCCTCGGCCGGCTCGCGTCCCAGGCCGGTGAGCGCCGGCACCGCGATGCCCGCCGACACCTGCAACGCCACCGCGCTTCCCCGCTCCACGGCCGCGCCCGCCGCGGGGCGGCTGCCGAGCACCCGGCCGACCTCCCGCCCGGAGTCCACCGGCGTGACCTCGCCCGCCACCAGCCCCGCCCGCCGGAGCGTCTTCACCGCCGCCGCCCTGCTCAGCCCCGCCAGCGGCGGCACCGGCACGCTCACCGGCCTGATCACCGGCGGATCCGACGGCCTGGGCTCACGCGGCCCCTCCTCCTCCAACGGCGTGGACTCCTCCACCGGGGACACGGTCGCCACCGTCGAAGGCCCGGCCTCGACGCCTCCCGGCGGCGTCCGGCCGTCCCGGCTCAGCGCCGGCGCCAGCAGCATCGCCAGGATCGTGACAGTCACCGTCACCGCCCCGGCCACCGCCACCCCGCATCGTCGACCGCTCGGGCCGGGTGTCGCT
>NZ_LAVL01000126.1 GCF_001083785.1 Nonomuraea sp. SBT364 | reverse complement strand
TCCCCGGAGGGCGCCGTCCCGGCTCCGGCCGCGCTCCCTTCGGGGGGCGGAGGCTCGGTCCGGGCCGCGCTCGCCCTGAGTGCCGGTGGGGTGGCTCCCGTCGTGACGGGGAGGGTGGTGCGGCCGGTGGGAGCGGTGGACGGGTGGTCGTGCCGGCTGGCCGGGCGCGGGGTCAGGTGCGCGAGGCAGCCGCTGGCGGCGGGGCAGGGCACGGCGGTGTTCCTGCGCGTCGAGGTGGCAGCTGCCGCACCCCGGGGCTCCGGTCCGACCCTCCGCGTCGAGGCGGGCCCCCTCCGGGCGCGAGCCAGGTCGACCGCGGGCGTGCGATCCACCGGCGCCCCCGCCCGGTTCGCCGCCGACGGCAAGGTCGTGGTGCGGGCCGCCGGCAACTCGTTCCTGAGCTGCCCCTCCGACCGCGACGACTGCGTGGCGGCCCGGCGACGCCACGGCGACCAGCGCGACAACGACCTGTGGCCGATGCGCCTCCAGGACGACGACGACGAGCCCGGCACCCCCGCCTCCAGCGCGGCCAGGCTCGCCCTCCCCAAGGGCTCCCGCGCCGTGTGGGCCGGCCTCTACTGGTCAGCCGGCACCCCCGCACCGGCCTACCCCGAGGACACCGCCGGCGCCCCCCGGACGATCGCCCCCATCAGGCTCAAGGCCCCCGGCCGCAAGCGGTACGTCGAGGTCAGGCCGACCCAGGTGGATCACGCGGAGCTGCCGTCGGGCCCCGCCTACCAGGCGTTCGCGGAGGTCACCAGCCTGGTGAACGCGGTCAACAGGTCCGGCACGTGGTGGGCCGCCGCACCGCCGCTCCCGGAAGGCCCGGCGGGTCACGCGGGCTGGAGCCTCGTGGTCGTCGTCTCCGCCCCCTCGGCCCCGTACAGCAGGGCCGTCGTCCTCGACGACGCCGCCGTGGTCGGCGGCGAGCACGACCTGGTACGGATGCCGCTCGGCGGGCTGGGACGCGGCACGGCGGACGCCAGGGCGCAGGTGGTCGTGTGGGAGGGGGACGCCGACCTGAAGGGGGACAAGGTGTCGCTGGGCGCGGGAGCGCTCGCGCCGGCCGGCGGCGACCATGACCGGGAGAACGTCTTCGACGGCTCGTCCAGCGGGGCCGACGGGATGACGTTCGGCGTGGACGTGGACACGATCACCGGGAGACTGGGGTCGCGGCCGTGGGTGGCGATCGCCTCGGAACGGGACGCGGTGATGTTCGGGGTGGCGGCCGTGAGCGTGCGCGCAGACCAGTGACCTATAACGGGACAAAATGGTACCGTGCGCCTTGTTGGTCAGGCATAACGTCGGCCGCGGGGCGAATCGTCGGGATTAACCCTCGCGCGATCACTTGCTTTCATTACCCTGGGACAGGGCCGCCGAGTCCGGCTCTCACGGTGCGGAGCCAGCAAGTCGGACCACCAGGAAAGGGGCCGTGTCAGTGGATCGCTGCGCGCTGTTCGTGGACGCTGGCTATCTGCTGGCTGACGGTGCGATGGCCGTGCATGGGACCCGCCATCGCGAAGCCGTCTCCTGGGACTATCCGGGGCTGCTGCAGCTCATGTCCGGCCTGTCGCGCGAACGCACCGGCCTGCCGCTGCTGCGCTGCTACTGGTACGAGGCGACGGTCGAGGGCAGGCACACCTCCGAGCACGACGCGCTCGCCGACATCCCCGGCCTCAAACTCCGGCTGTCGCGCATCCGCCCCGGCCGCCGCGAGGGCGTCGACGCCCAGGTGCACCGCGACCTGATGACGCTGGCCCGCAACAACGCCATCTGCGACGCGGTCGTGGTCAGCGGCGACGAGGACCTGACCCAGGTGATGTGCGACGCCCAGGACCTCGGCATCCGCGTCACCGTGGTCAACATCGCGGCCGAGGCGAGCTCCGCCAGCTGGGCCGTCTCCCGCACGCTCAGGCAGGAGAGCGACGACCTCATCGAGCTCGGCGGCGCCCACCTGCGCCCGTACGTCACGCTGGTGACCGGCGCCACCGAGGCGTCCAACGGCCACCACCAGCCGCTCAGCAACGGCCAGGGCGCCCACTCGCTGCCGGCCGCGTCGCTCCCGCCGTCGCTGCCGTCGGCCCCGGCCGGCACCGGCAGCCACGCGCTCCCGCAGTCCGGCACGCCGACGTCCGGCCAGCCCTCGATCGGGTCGTCGCCGAGCCGCGCCCAGCCCCCGCCCGCGCTGCCCACCTACACCTTCCAGTCCGACCCGTCGCCGGCGCCGCAGCCGTCGCCCGCCCCGGCCACCGGTCCCATCCCGCAGCAGCAACCGCAGCAGCAGTCGCCGACGACCGGCCAGTTCTCCTCACCGTCCAGCGGCGGCGCCTACCAGCAGTCGCAGCTCGGCTCCTACACCGGTCCGCAGGCCGCCCCCGTGTCGCCGCCGTCGGCCGCCACGGCCGGGGCCACCACGCTGGCCGACGCGGTCAAGTCGGCCCACCGCGAGGGCCACGACTTCGGCGAGTCGGTCGCCCGCGACGCCCCGGCGCTCTGGCTCGAAGCCGTGCTCGCCCGCAAGCCCCGCATGCCCTCCGACCTGGAGGCCAGGCTGCTGCAGGGCTCGTCGCTGCCGATCGACTTCCTGCTGCACGACGAGGTCCGCCACGCCCTGCGCCGCGGCTTCTGGGACGCCCTCGAACGCGCCCGCCACTAGCTGCGTCGACCATTGACTGAGCCCCGTCCGGCGCATGGACGGAACCGGCCGTTCCCGGCTCTGGCAGTCCCGCCAGTGGGTGAGCCAGGACGCCGGGGTCAGGACAGCGCGTCGAAGCCGGCGCGCAGGTGCAGGACGCGCTCGCCGAGGTCGCTCAGCGGGCCCGAAAGGGTCGGGTCCTGGGCCTTGCGGGCCAGCTCCCGTACGCGGGCCAGCTCGTCCTCGACCGCCGTCAGGCGGCGGGACAGCTCCGGCAGGACGCCCCCGTCGGGGGTGTCCGGCGGCAGCTCACCGGCCAGCCGCTCGCGCAGCAGCGACGCCTGCTCGGCCAGGCGCTTGTGCATGTTGTACAGCTCGGCGAACACCGACACCTTGGCCCGCAGCACCCACGGGTCGAAGGGCTTGGTGAGGTAGTCGACCGCGCCGGCCGCGTAGCTGCGGAAGGCGTAGTCGGGCGCGCTGTCGACCACCGTCAGGAAGATGATCGGGATGTTGCGCGTGCGCTCCCGCCGCTTGATGTGCGCGGCGGTCTCGAACCCATCCATGCCGGGCATCCGCACGTCCAGCAGGATCAGTGCGAACTCGGTGTTGAGCAGCGCCTTGAGCGCTTCCTCGCCCGACCTGGCGCGTACCGGCACCAGGTCGAGCGAGCTGAGGATCGCCTCAAGCGCGATGAGGTTCTCCTCGCGGTCATCGACCAGCAGGATCTTGGCCCGATCCGCCATGGATCACGACCCTTCCGGGGAGGAGGATTCGGGTGCGGCGGCGCGTCCGCGGCTCAGCCAGCCGCGCAGCCGTTCGAGCAGCCGGTCGACGTCGACCGGCTTGGGCACGTAGTCGGAGGCGCCGGAGGCGATGCTCTTCTCACGGTCGCCGCGCATGACCTTGGCCGTGAGCGCGATGATCGGCAGATCGGCGAACTGCGGCATGCGCCGGATGGCCGAGGTGGTGGCCCAGCCGTCCATCTCCGGCATCATGATGTCCATCAGCACGAGTGCGACGTCCTCGTTCCGTTCGAGCTGCTCGATCCCCTCACGACCGTTTTCAGCGTAGACGACCGTGGAGCCGTGCCGTTCGAGCACGCTGGTCAGCGCGAACACGTTGCGGATGTCGTCGTCGACGATGAGGATCTTGGCGCCGTTGAGCGGGTCTTCTCCCTGCCACTGGCTGGTCTCGACCGGGGCCTCGACCAGCTCGGGCAGCGGCAGGTCGAGCGGCAGCGGCGGCTCCGGCGAGAGGGACTCGGGCTCCTCGATCTGGGCGGTCAGGAGCTGCCTGCGCGGGGCGCCGCCGTCGGTCGCGGCCAGCGGGCCGGTGTAGGAGGCCGGCAGGTAGAGGGTGAACGTGCTGCCCTGGCCCAGCTCGCTGTCGACGTGGATCTCGCCGCCCAGCAGGCGGGCGATGTCGCGGCAGATGGCCAGGCCCAGACCGGTGCCGCCGTACTTGCGGCTGGTGGTGCCGTCGGCCTGCCTGAACGCCTCGAAGATGACCTCGCGCTTGTCGGGCGCGATGCCGATGCCGGTGTCGATCACCTGGAAGGCGAGCAGGTTGGGCGCGCCGTGCAGCGTCTCGTCGTCGAAGTCGACGTCGGTCGGCGCGGGCGCCACCCGCAGCTTGACCTCGCCCTTCGGGGTGAACTTGACCGCGTTGGACAGCAGGTTGCGCAGCACCTGCTGCAGGCGCTGCTCGTCGGCCCGCAGCTCCTGCGGCACGTCCGGGTCGACGTCGACGGCGAAGGCCAGCCCCTTGTCGGCCGCCAGCGGCGCGAACGCCGCCTCCAGCAGGTCGACCATCTTCGGCAGCGACACCTGGATCGGGTGGATGTCCATCCGGCCAGCCTCGACCTTGGACAGGTCGAGCATGTCGTTGATGAGCTGGAGCAGTGCCGATCCGGCGCCGTGGATCGTGCGGGCGAACTCGACCTGCTGCGAGGTCAGGTTGCCCTCGGCGTTCTCCGTCAGCAGCTTGGCCAGCACGAGCAGGCTGTTGAGCGGCGTGCGCAGCTCGTGCGACATGTTGGCGAGGAACTCGTTCTTGTAGCGCGAGGAGACGGCGAGCTGCTCGGCGCGCTCCTCCAGGGTGCGGCGGGCCTGCTCGATCTGGAAGTTCTGGATCTCGATGGCGCGGTTCTGCTTGGCCAGCAGCGCCGCCTTGTCCTCCAGCTCGGCGTTGGACCGGCGCAGCTCCTCCTGCTGACGTTGCAGCTCGTCGGAGCGTTCCTGCAGCTCGCGCGTCAGGCGCTGCGACTCTGTCAGCAGGTCTTCGGTGCGCGAGTTGGCGATGATCGTGTTCATGGTGACGCCGATCGTCTCCACGAGCTGCGTCAGGAAGTCAAGGTGCACCTCGCCGAACGGCGTGAACGAGGCCAGCTCCAGCACACCGAGCACGCGGCTCTCGAACAGCACCGGCAGCACCACGATCTGCGCCGGGGTCGACTGGCTGAGCCCGCTGTCGATGGTGATGAACTTCGGCGGCACGTCGTCGAGGATGATGTGCCGCCCCTCGGCGGCCGCCTGCCCGACGATGCCCTCGCCGAACGCGAACCGCTGGCGCGGCCCCCGGTCGGGCCGCACCCCGTAGCCGCCGATCAGCAGCAACTCGTGCTCGCCCTCGGGGTCGACGCCGTAGAAGGCGCCGTAGCGGGCCGACACGAGCGGCGTGAGCTCGCTCATGGTCAGCTTGGCCACCTCGAACAGGTCGCGGTGGCCCTGCATGAGCCGGGAGATGCGGGCCAGGTTGGACTTGAGCCAGTCTTGCTCCTGGTTGGCCTGGGTCGTCTCGCGGAGGTTGGCCACCATCGAGTTGATGTTGTCCTTCAGCTCCGCCAGCTCGCCCTGCGCCTCGACGGCGATCGAGCGGGTCAGGTCGCCGCGCGCCACGGCGCTGGTCACGGTGGCGATGGCACGCACCTGCGTGGTGAGGTTGCCGGCCAGCTCGTTGACGCTCTCGGTGAGCCGCTTCCAGGTGCCCTCGACGCCCTCGACGCGGGCCTGGCCGCCGAGCTGGCCCTCCGAGCCCACCTCGCGGGCCACTCGGGTGACCTCGGAGGCGAACGAGGACAGCTGGTCGACCATCCGGTTGATGGTGGTCTTCAGGGCCAGGATCTCGCCCTGGGCGTCGACGTCGATCTTGCGGGTGAGGTCGCCGTTGGCGACCGCGGTGGTCACCTCGGCGATGTTGCGCACCTGCGAGGTCAGGTTGTTGGCCATGAAGTTGACGTTGTCGGTGAGGTCCTTCCACACACCGGACACGCCGCCGACCCGCGCCTGGCCGCCGAGCTGCCCCTGGGTGCCGACCTCGCGGGCGACGCGGGTGACCTCGTCGGCGAACGACGAGAGCTGGTCGACCATGGTGTTGAGGGTGTCCTTGAGCTGCAGGATCTCGCCCTGCGCGTCGACCGTTATCTTCTTCGACAGGTTGCCCTGCGCCACCGCCGACGACACGGCCGCGATCTGCCGCACCTGGGAGGTCAGGTTGTTGGCCATCGAGTTGACGTTCTCCGTCAGGTCCTTCCAGACCCCGGACACGCCGCGTACCTGCGCCTGGCCGCCGAGCTGCCCTTCGGTGCCGACCTCGCGGGCCACCCGGGTGACCTCGGAGGCGAACGAGGACAGCTGGTCGACCATCGTGTTCATGGTCGACTTGAGCTCCAGGATCTCGCCCTGGGCGTCGACGTCGATCTTGCGGGTGAGGTCGCCGTTGGCCACGGCCGTGGTCACCTGGGCGATGTTGCGCACCTGGTAGGTGAGGTTGTTGGCCATCGAGTTGACGTTGTCGGTGAGGTCCTTCCAGACGCCCGACACGCCCTTCACCTCGGCACGACCGCCCAGCTTGCCCTCGGTGCCGACCTCGCGGGCGACGCGGGTGACCTCGTCGGCGAACGACGAGAGCTGGTCGACCATGGTGTTGAGGGTGTCCTTGAGCTGCAGGATCTCGCCCTGCGCGTCGACGGTGATCTTCTTCGACAAGTTGCCCTGGGCCACCGCCGTCGCCACGGTCGCGATGCTGCGCACCTGGTAGGTGAGGTTGTTGGCCATCGAGTTGACGTTTTCCGTCAGGTCCTTCCAGACCCCGGACACGCCCGTCACCTGCGCCTGCCCGCCGAGCTGTCCCTCGGTGCCGACCTCGCGGGCGACGCGGGTGACCTCCTCGGCGAAGCCGGACAGCTGGTCGACCATCGTGTTGACGGTGTTCTTCAGCTCGAACATCTCGCCCACGGCGTCGACCGTCACCTTGCGGCTCAGGTCGCCCTTGGCCACCGCGGTCGTCACCACCGCGATGTCGCGCACCTGCGCGGCGACGCGGGACGACATCGTGTTGACCGCCTCGGTGAGGTCGCGCCAGCTCCCGGACATGCCGCGCAGGTTGGCGCTGCCGCCCAGCCGGCCCTCGGTGCCGGCCTCCCTCGCGACCCTCGTGACCTCGGAGTTGAACAGCGCGAGCTGGTCGACCATGCCGTTGATCGCCTTGCCCAGGCGGCGCACCTCGCCGCGGGCCGACCGGTCGAGGTCGATCCGGCGCGACAGGTCACCCTTCGCGACCGCGTCGATGACGTCGGCCGCCCCGCTCACCGGGCTCACCAGGGCTTCGATCAGCATGTTGACCGACTCCACGCTCTCGGCCCAGGCTCCCACGCCCGGGCCGGGCGTCAGCCGCTCGCCGAACCGGCCCTCCTTGACAACTTCCTTGCGCACCCGGACCAGCTCGTTGGCGAGGTGCTCGCGGCGGTCCGCGACCTCGTTGAGCAGCAACCGCACCTCGCTGAGGATGCCCGCGGGCGCGTGCGGGACCCGGCGCCGGAAGTCACCGTCACGCCAGGAGAACAGCGTCTCCAGGATCGGGACGAGATCCGACTCGGTATAGGTCCTCTCCTCAGGACTTGGCGCGGCCTTGGCCGTTGTCATGGGGCCTCCTTCACCCGCCGGTGACTCCGGTGAGTGATTCAAGTCTGTCACGATGAGTAGCTCGTAGTCCTGTCCTTGGATTTACCCCAAGTCAGCGGGAAGTGTGGTAGGCACGTACGGATGACTGCTTCTCCCCATGCGGTGCTCGCCGCGACGTTCGCGCCTGGCGAGACGGCCGTGACGGACGCGATGAGGTTCACGCGCGAGGTGATGACCGCGTGGGCCACCGGAGGCATGCTCCACATCGCCGAGCAAGTCGCGGGTGATCTTGCCGAGCAGGTGGTTGACGAGCCGTTTGAGGTGATTTGGAAGCATCTGGGAGGTGCTGTCCAGGTCGAGTTGAAGCAGCGAAGCACATCGCCGGGTGATCCGAAAGCTCCCTCCGTCACCGTCGAAGAGTGGGGAATCACCTTCGCGGGCGATTCCCGTGTCCATTGGGCAAGGCTCACGCTACCTGGCTCCAAGGGCGCGGAGTCCTCCGAGTGGCTGGAGCAGACCTCGCGCGGGCCGCACTGGCTGGGCTTCCTCGCCGACGCCAGCGACCTGCTGGCCGGCACCCTCGACCCCGACATGGTGCCCGCCATCATCGCCCAGATCGTCGTTCCGCGACTGAGCAGCTGGTGCGGCGTCTACACCGCCGAGAGCGAGGCCGGGCCGCAGCGCCTGGTCTACCTGTGGCACGCCGACGAGGCCCGCATCGACGCGCTGCGCGAACAGCTCGACGAGATGGACGTGACCGCCGTCGGCGCCCGCGCCACCTCCACCTTCCACCTGCCCGACGCGCACGTGCTCGCCGTCCCGCTGACCGCCCGCGGCCGCAGCCTCGGCGTCATGTGCCTGGGCCGCGCCGACCGCTTCCCCGACGAGGTCATCCAGCTCGCCGAGGACATCGGCAGGCGGGCCGCGCTGGCCATGGACAACGCGCGCGTCTACGCCCAGCAGGCCGCCGCCAACCGCGCCCTGCAGCGCAGCCTCCTGCCGCCCAACGAGCCCGAGGTGCCCGGCCTCGACTACGGCGTCGTGTACGAGCCGGCCGGCGAGGTCAACGAGGTCGGCGGTGACTTCTACGACCTGTTCAAGGCCGGTGACGACTCCTGGCGGTTCGCGATCGGCGACGTCTGCGGCACCGGGCCCGAGGCGGCCGCCGTCACCGGGCTGGCCCGCCACACGCTCCGGCTGCTGGCCCGCGAGGGCTACGGAGTGGCCGCCGTGCTCGGGCGGCTCAACCAGGCGATCCTCGAAGAGGGCGAACGGGCCCGCTTCCTGACGCTGCTGCACGGCGACATCTCGCCCGCCGGGAGCGGGCTGGAGGTGCGGCTGGTGTCCGCCGGGCACCCCGAGGCGCTGCGCCTCAAGCCCAGCGGCGTCGTGGAGGGGGTCACCACCCCGCAGTCGCTGCTCGGCGTCTTCCCCGAGGTGGTCTTCGAGGCCGACACCATCCACCTCGACCCGGGCGACGTGCTGCTCGCGGTCACCGACGGCGTCACCGAGCGGCGCTCCGGCGGGCGGCTGCTCGACGACGACGGCGGGCTGGCCAAGATGCTCGCCGAGTGCGCGGGGCTGTCGGCGCGCGCCGTCGCCGAGCGCATCCGCCGCGGCGCCGCCGACTTCGCCGCCCAGCCCAGCGCCGACGACCTCGCCATCCTCGTCCTCCGCGCCCGCTGACCCCGCCTCCCCTTCCCCAACCAGAAGCCCGCCTTTCTCCCCACCCAAAGGGCGCACGGCCCCCGCTGGGTCCGCCTTTCTGTTAGGGCGCGGCCCTCGCTGGGTCCGTCTCCCGGTAGGGGCGCGGTCCCCGGAGAGGGCCGCCTTCCCGGAGGGGCGTGGTCCCCCAGATGGGGCTCGCTCTTCCGAAGGTCCCCTTCCTCAGATGGGGCTCGCTCTTCCGAAGGTCCCCTTCCTCCGGAGGCGGACACTTCCCCGATGGGGGAGCCGCTCACCGAAGGGGTGCGGTCCCCGACGAGGGGGTTGCTTGCCTGGAGGGGCGGCGTGGCGTCACGGAAGGGGCTCGCCTCTCAATGGGGCGCTCCTCCGCAGGGAGTCCGCTCTCCAGAGGCACGGCCCTCGAAGAGGGGGCTCGGCCTCCCGGAGGAGCGTGGTTCCGAGCAGGGGCTTGCTTGCCTGAGGGGCGTGTCTCCGAGGGGACCGCTGTCCTGAAGGGACCGCTCTTCTGAAGGGGGCGGTCTTCTGAAGGGGGCGGTCTCTGGAGAGAGTGCGCTTGCCGGAGGGGACGCTGGCCGGAGGGGGTGGTCCCCTGAGAGGGCGTGCCCTTCGGAGAGGGCTCACCGCCCCAAGAAAGCGCCGTATGCGGAGAGGCGCGGCATTCGAAGAGGGGCCCGGTGTCCCGGAAAGCCCGGCTTCCGGGAAGGGGGGCGGTGCTCCGGAGAGGGTGGGGGGTCCGCAGCGGGTGCTGTACGGGAGGGGGTCAGGAGACTTGGAGGTGTTTGCGGGCGAAGTCGAGCTGGAGAGCCATCTGGGCGATGCGCTCGGCGACCACGAGGGTGCCGCGCACCGGGCTGTAGGTGTAGAGCTCGTGCTCGCACCCGTGCTCGGCGAGCTGGTCGACGTACATGCGCACCTGCCGCAGCGGGCTGCGCGTGTCGTCCTCGCCGGCCAGGATGAGCACCGGGCTCTTCACCTGGTCCACGTACGTGATCGGCGAGCTGGCGGCGTAGCGCTCCGGCTGGTCGTCGGGTGAGCCGCCGAGCAGCGCCCGGTGGTAGGCGCGCAGGCTCTCGGCCTCGTCCTCGTAGGCGGTCCGGTGGCAGGCGATGGGCATCGCCGCGATCCCGGCGGCCCACTGGCCGGGCTGGGTGCCGAGGCCGAGGAGGGCGAGGTAGCCGCCCCAGCCGGTGCCCGACAGCAGCATCCGCCCGGGGTCGGCGATGCCGCGTTCGGTCACGTACTGCCGCACCGCGGCGACGTCGGACAGCTCGATGTGGCCGACCTCGGCGTGCAGCGCGTCGCGCCAGGCGGAGCCGTAGCCGGTGGAGCCGCGGTAGTTGACGCGGACGACGGCGAATCCGGCGTCGACCCAGGCGGCGACCTCGGGGGAGAAGGAGTCCTGGTCGTGCTCGGCCGGCCCGCCGTGCAGCATGAACACGGTGGGGAACGGCGCGGCTCCGCTCTCGGGCCGGGAGACCAGCGCGTGGATCAGGCCGCCGGGGCCGTCGACGTCGAGGTCCTCGACCGGGACGCTGGGCGGGGCGGCGGGGCCGCCGGCGTTCATCACGACCTGGCCGGTGCTGGAGCGGATGACGGGCGGGCGGGAGGCGCTGGACCAGGAGTATTCGACGTGCCCGCCGGGCCGGGGCATGGCTTCGTCGATCACGCCGTGCGGCGTGTCGATCAGCGTCAGGACGCCGCCGGCCAGGTCGTAGCGGTGCATGTGGCTGCGGGCCCGGTTGCCGCGCAGGATCAGCAGGCCGCGCCCGTCGTGGTACCAGTCGGCGGTCAGGTCGCCGGAGTCCTTGAGCCAGATCTCGCGCTGCTCGCCGGTGACCGGGTCCCACACGAGCGGTTCGTGGCGGCGGCGGCGTTCGTGCAGGGCGAGCAGGCGGCGGTCGCCGGGCACCGGGGCGAAGGTGAGGCCGATCACTCCCTTGCCGGGGCCGTCGTAGAGCTCGCCGACGGTGTCGCCGCTCTTGCGGACGACGCGGAGCGCGGGGTGGCGGAAGCCGCCGTACTCGCCGTGGTTGATGGCGATGAGCTCGCCGTCGAGCGACATGTCGGCGACCCAGGCGGCCTCGGGGTGCTCGTACAGCAGCCGGGTCGGCTCGCCGTCGCGGGCCAGGTGGATGCGGAACGCGCCCTCGCTGGCGAGCGTGAGCGCGACGAGGCCGGTGGTGGACAGCGCGATGCCGCCCGGCTGGCCGGGAGGCAGGTCGGGGGCGGCAGGTTCGGCGGCGCCGCCGGAGAACGGCTGGCGGAACCACATGCCGAACTCGTCGCCGTCGGTGTCGGCGAACCAGTAGACCCACTGGCCGGTGGGGTCGATGGCGGCGTAGGTCGTGCCGCGCGGCCGTTCGGTGACCTGGCGGGTGACGCCGGTCGCCCGGTCCCAGGCGTAGACCTCCCACGTGCCGGTGACGTTGGAGCGGTAGATGGAGCGGCTCGGCGCAAGGCGGGCCCAGGTGGGCAGCGACATGCGCGACGCGCGGAACCTGGACTGCCAGCGTTCCTCCGCCTTCATCCGGCGCGCCCCCTCCCTCTGTGGCCCACGCCGCCCTGGCGTGGGTTGCCGTCCAGTATTGCGCCTGTGTCGCGGAAATACTCCGGGAATGTGGGGGAATTTCGGACTAAATGCCCCATCAGTAACACCTGTCTCACTCGTCCGTCAAGGAGCGGGTCTTGCACAAGGTGTCACTTCGAAGGTAGATAGCGAAAACGCCGCCTTTACAACTACTTTTCCCCGTTTTTTCGTGACTCCGGGGGAGAAATAGCTCGAAATTCTCTCCTCCAGCTCCGCCGTCCCCGTGTGCCACGCGCTCGGCCCCATCCCCACGACCTCCAGCACGTCGGCCGGCCCCAGCTCCATCTCGAACGCGACCTCCTGCCGCCGGGTCTCGGTGAACCCCTCCAGGCTCCGGGCGACCCGCCGCTCCTTGTCGGCGTCGACGGACAGCAGCCCCAGTTCCTCGACCAGCGGGCTCAGGTGATCGCCCGTCGGTGTCACGACCACCACCGCCCCGCCCGGCCGCAGGATCCGGCGGAACTCCGGGCCGTTGCGCGGGGCGAACACGTTGATCACCACATCGGCCGCCCCGTCGCGGATCGGCAGCGTGCGCCAGACGTCCGCCACGAACGCCCCCGCCCGGGGATGCGCCCGTGCGGCTCGCCGTACAGCATGCTTGGACACATCGAACGCCATCCCAACGCCACGCCCCGCGGCCGTGAGCACCGTCGAAAGGTAGTAGCCGGTCCCCGCGCCGGCGTCAACCATGACCGGGCGGTCCGCAAGCGCTTGCGGCGCCGGCCCGGAACCCATTTCGGCACTACCGTACGCCTTCGCGGCTTCGCCGTCAGGCGAGTGTGAGAACGATTCGGTATGACTGAGAACGCTCCCACCGAGCGCCCGCGCGAGCGGCGCGTAGTGCCCGGCCTCCAGGAAACGGGAGCGCGCGGCCACCATCTCCGCGCTGTCGGCCGTCCCGGGCGGCCGGGAGCCGACCAGCAGGCTCACGTATCCCTGCTTGGCCACGTCGAAGGAGTGCCCGCGCGCGCACCGCAGCGAGCCGGGGTCGAGCCGCACCGGCTCCCGGCAGACCGGGCAGGCGAGGTGTTCGACGATGTCAGCCAGCATCAGGCCATTGTGGCCGAGGTCAGGAAGGCGGCGTTGGAGGGGGTGTCGCGGAGCTTGCCGACGAGCATCTCCATCGCCTGCTGCCGGTCCAGGCCGCTCAGCATGCGGCGCAGCCGCCACACGATCTGCCGCTCCCGGTCCGGCAGCAGGATCTCCTCGCGGCGGGTGCCGGAGGCGTCCAGGTTGACCGCCGGGTAGAGGCGCCGCTCGGCCAGGTCGCGCGTCAGGTGCAGCTCCATGTTGCCGGTGCCCTTGAACTCCTCGTACAGGTTGTCGTCCATCCGGGAGCCGGTCTCGACGAGCGCGGTGGCGAGGATGGTGAGCGAGCCGCCGCCCTCGACGTTGCGGGCGGCGCCGAAGAAGCGCTTGGGCGGGTAGAGGGCGGCGGCGTCGAGACCGCCGGTGAGGACCTTGCCGCCGCCGGGCGCCAGGTTGTTGTAGGCGCGGGCCAGCCGGGTCAGCGAGTCGAGCAGCAGCACGACGTCCTGACCGGTCTCGACCAGGCGCTTGGCCCGCTCGATGGCCAGCTCGGCGATCGTGGCGTGGTCGCGGTCGGGGTGGTCGAAGGTGGAGGAGAAGATCTCGCCGCGCACCGAGGCGCGCATGTCGGTGACCTCCTCGGGCCGTTCGCCCACGAGCAGCACCATGAGGTGGACCTCGGGGTGGTTGCGCGTGACGGCGTCGGCGAGAGCCTGGAGGACCATGGTCTTGCCGGCCTTGGGCGGCGCGACGATGAGCCCGCGCTGCCCCTTGCCGATGGGCGTGAACAGATCGATGACCCGGGTGCTGAGCGACTCGGTCTCCAGGCGGAGGCGCTCTTCGGGATGGACGGGGGTCAGCTCGGCGAAGCGCGGCCGGTGCCGCCAGTCGGTGTGGCCGTTGACGGCCTCGATCTGGACGAGCTTGCCGCCCGACGCCTCGGCGACGACGTGATCGCCGGGACGCAGGCCGTACTGCCGGATCTTGTCCGGATGCAGGCGCAGGTCGTCCGGGCCGGGCAGGTGGTCGGTGCGGATGAAGGAGGCCTTTTCTCGCACGTCGAGAAGGCCGGTGTGAACAGACATGGTGAACCCCTTGAGGGTGCGCCGAAACAGATCGGCGAGAGTTGAGAAGACCGGCCCGCGAAGAGGGGCGGTGAGATCAGCGGAGCGTGAAGCTCGACGCTGGGGGCAACGTATCACACGTCGCTGTCCATGCAACGCCTAGTCCTGTTGGGCTATTCCCGGGGGATTCCTCGTGTCTTGGCGCGCGCTTCGGGTAGCGGACCGTAACAATGTTCTTCTCCGCTCCCTCTGCGTAGAGCAAGCGAGCTGCAGGACCTTTGCAATGCGCCGAAGGTTCCATGGAGAAGAGAATCCTAGGGGGATGAGATGAACAGCACCCGATGCCCGCGTTGTCACAATGAGCTCGACGAGGGCCCGATCATGTATCGGTGCGCCACCTGCTGCCGCGCCGTCTACGCGGCCGACCTCGAGAACGAGTACGTGCCGCGCGAGCCGGTCGCCGCCTAAGCTGAGCGGCGTGCCGCACCACCCGAAAACCGTTTCAGGCGTCGAGGTCACACCGCTCTGCGACGCCGTAGGCCCGATGGGCGAGGCGATCCGCCGCCCGCTTCCGGAGATGTTCCCCGGCTCGGCGCTCCCGGACGAGCCGTGGGTGCTCCACTTCCACTGCTACCTGCTCCGCGACCGAGCCGGCCGCCTGACGCTGGTCGACACCGGCATCGGCGGCACCGACTCGCTCGCGTCGAGCTGGGCGCCGGTTCCCGGAACGCTGACCGGTGAGCTCGCCGCCGCGGGCGTCGCGCCCGCCGACGTCGACACGGTGA
The DNA here is from genome assembly GCF_001083785.1 of Nonomuraea sp. SBT364. Lineage (GTDB taxonomy): Bacteria > Actinomycetota > Actinomycetes > Streptosporangiales > Streptosporangiaceae > Nonomuraea. The sequence goes on along the minus strand of NZ_LAVL01000126.1, from coordinate 10,248 downwards.
TCCTCACGCACCTGCACAGCGACCACGCGAGCGGCGCCGTCTCCGACGGCCGCCCACTGTTCGAGAACGCCCGGTACGTGGTCCAGCAGGCGGAGCTCGACGCCGCGGACGGCCTGCTGGCCGATCGGGTGCTCACCCCGCTCAAGGGGCAGTTGCTGGCCGTCGACGGCGACGCCGAGGTCACGCCCGGCGTGCGCGTCCACCTGACCCCCGGCCACACGCCCGGCCATCAGATCGCCCGCGTCGGCGAGCTGGCCGTGACCGGCGACCTCGTGCTGCATCCCGTGCAGCTCGACGACCCCGCCGTGCGCTACGTCTACGACGACGACCAGGAACGGGCCGCCGCCACCCGCGCCGCGGTGCTCGGCGAGCTGCGGGCGGCGCACGCGCTGCTCGCCACGGCACACTTCGCCGAGCCGTTCGTCAGGCTCTGAGCCCCGCGTCGGGCTTCAAGTATCGTCAGGTTCCGGCCAGTGCGGGCTGGTCGGTCAGCAGGGCCGACGGGAGCGACACCCTGGCCGTCAGCCCGCCGTACGGCGACGCGGTGAGGGTGACCCTGATCCCGTGCCTGGCCGCCAGCCGGCCGACCACGAACAGCCCGAGCCGGTCGCTCTGCGCCAGGTCGAACTCCGGCTTCTCGGCCAGGCGGGTGTTGAGCTCGTCCAGCTCGGCCCGCGACAGGCCGAGCCCGCGGTCCTCCACCTCCACGATCAGCCCGAACGGGGTGGACGTGGTGCGCAGGTCGACCCGGGTGCGCGGCGGCGAGAACAGGGTGGCGTTCTCGACCAGCTCGGCCATCAGGTGCGCCACGTCGGTGACGGCCGTGCCGATCAGCGCGACGGGTGGCGCCTGCAGCACCTCGACCCGCTGATACTCCTCCACCTCGGCCACGGCGGCGCGCAGCACGTCCAGGATCGGCACCGGGTTGCGCCAGCCGCGGCCCGGCGTCTGGTCCGACAGGATGATCAGGCTTTCCGCGTGCCGGCGCATGCGCGTGGTCAGGTGGTCGAGCTTGAACAGGTCCTCCAGCTCGGCCGGATCCTCGGTGCCCCGCTCCATGCCGTCGAGCTGCAGCAACTGGCGGTGCAGCAGCGACTGGTTGCGCCTGGCCAGGTTGACGAAGACCTGGTTGACGCCGTGGCGCAGCCGGGCCTGGGTCACCGCGGCCTCCACGGCCGTGGACTGCACGTGGTTGAACGCCTGCACGATGTCGCGCACCTCGGACGTCTCCGCCTTGATCTCCAGCGGCGTGAGCTCCGCGAGCTCGGCCCGCGAGGGCGGGCGCGTGCTCGTGCGCAGCCGCTTGACCAGGTCGCGCAGGCGCACCTCGGCCAGCTCGGTGGCGGCGTCGCGGAGCCCGGCGAGCTCGCGTACCAACCGCTTGCGGAAACGCAGCGACAGCAGGATGGAGGCGATCACGGCGATCAGCCCGATCCCGCCCGCCACCCCGATCTTGATCAGGATGCCGGCGGCCGCGGGGGTGACCCGCTGGGTGATGGCCCGGCCGGAACTGCGCTGGTTGCGCTCGGACGCCTTCCAGAGGTTCGTGGCGTCAACGGGCCAGGTGGCCGCCTCCGCCGGCAGGCCGTTGACGATGGCCTGCCCTCTGATCGCGTCCTCCGCCTCCAGGAACTCCACGTACATCGGGGAGGTCACGAGCTGCTGGTACGGCCTGCGCAGCCCGTCGTCGAGGTGGGACATGGCCTGGGCGTAGAGCAGCCGCCTGGTGGCCGTCCAGTCGGCGAACGCCTCGCGCTCGGCGGGGGTCATCCGGCCCCGGCTCAGCACCACCGCGATCATCGCGCGCTCGCGTGACAGCAGCTCCTTGGCCTCGCCCAGCATGGTCAGCGCGCGGGCGTTGCGGTAGAGCGTCATGTCGGGGACCAGCACCATCGCGTCGTACATGCGGAAGGAGGCGTCCACGATCTGGTTGTAGCCGTTGATCAGGTCGAGCGGGGCCGCGCCGGGGGCGTCGGCCTCCCGCCGGACCTGCGGGAGCTGGTCGAGCCGCCGGTTCAGGGTGGTGAGCTGGGCGGTCATCTCCGGGCTCAGGTCACGCTGCCGGGCGGCCAGCTCGCGGAACTTCCTGGCCGCCGTGTCGGTCTGCGAGCGCTGGATGTCCAGGGTCTCGGGGTTGCGCCCGGCGGTCACGTACTGGATCGAGGAGAGCCGCTCGTTCTGCAGGTGGGTGGTGAGTTCCTCGGAGGGGGCGGCCAGGTTCGTCGCCAGCTCGTCGATCTCCAGCATGCGCAGCCCGTCGCCGGCGGTCAGCCCGGCGGCGAACGCCCACAGGCCGACCAGGGAGGTCAGCGGGACCAGCAGGAGGATGAGGAGCTTGATCGCGATGGGACGGCCACGTGTGGGGGGCATGCGACCTCCGGGTGCATGATGAGCGCGCATCGCAGATTACACCCGTCATGCGAAGAAACGCCGCGAATCATCGGCGCGAGGGCGCCCCGCCGCCCTCGCACCGGTGTGGTCACCGCTCGGTCACCGCTTGCTCTCTTCGCGGCCGGCGACCAGACGGTCGTCCGTTCGCCCATCCACGTGCCCATCCGCGTGGCCGTCCGTGTGGCCGTCCGCGTGCTTGCCCGTACGGCCGGCGATCGGCTTGCTGGTGGCGGCGTGCTCGCGTTCGAGCTTCCGCTCCAGCTCGCGCTTCTCGTCCTCCAGCCGGGCCACCTTGTCGGAGGCGTCAGCGCGTACGTGAGCCAGCCGGCGGCGGCGCCTGGCCGAACGGCGCGAGCCGGCGGCGATCAGCCAGAAGCCGAGCACCAGCAGCGCGGCCGAGACCGCGCCCGCCAGGAACATCTCGACGTGGTCGGGCGTGAACGTGTAGCCGAACAGGATGTACCGGGCGCTCTCCTCCGTGATGGCCACCACGGCCGCCGCACCGGCGAGCAGAACCAGTAACAGACCTAGAAAGATCATCTCAACTCACTCCTCGTCGTCAGAGCGAGATCCCACTGCCCACAGTCCGGCGCGGTATGCCCGGCGGGCACGGGGTTGCGGGTCATGATTGCGGTCATGAGACCCGAACCAGGCCAGGTGCTGCACTTCTCCGAGGACCCGACCATCGAGCGTTTCCTCCCGCACGTCGCGCCCACCTCGCAGTTGCGCGAGCCCTACGTCTGGGCGGTGGACACCGAGCGGTGCCCCGCTTACTGGTTCCCCCGCGCCTGCCCCCGGGCGATGGCCTGGCGAGGGCCGCGCACGGCGCAGACCGACGTGGACCGGATCGTCGGCGTGGGCTGCGGCGACCGGGTGCACGCGGTCGAGTACGGCTGGCTGAAGGCGATGATGGACGTGCGCCTGTTCGCCTACAGGCTGCCCGCCGCCGAGTTCGCGCCGCTCGGCGACCCGCCGAGCGCGGTCGTGGCGACCGTGCCGGTGCTGCCGCTCGGCCCGCCGGAGCCGGTCGGCGACCTGTTCGAGCTGCACGAGGAGGCCGGGATCCAGCTCCGGGTGCTCGACAACCTGTGGCCGTTCTGGAAGGAGGTGACGGCCAGCACCATGGAGTTCAGCGGGATCCGGCTCCGGAACGCTCGGCGATGAGCTCCATCAGCGTCTCCAGCGGCATCGAGCCCGGCTCGCGCCGCTCCCTGGCGAACCTGTTGGCCTCCCGCTGCAGCACCTCGTTGGCCGGGGTGGCGATGCCGAGCTCACGGGCGAGCAGCACGATCTCGCCGTTGAGGTAGTCGGCCTCGATCGACCCGGTGGCCCTGGCCAGGCTCTGCCAGGACGAGCCGCCGTCGCGCATGCTGCCGCCGATAGGCAGCAGGTCGACCTGGTCGCGGCGGAGCTCACGCTCCTCGCGGGGCGTGGAGTAGGGGATGCCGGCCTCCTCCAGCACGTGGGTGCCCTCGCACCTGACCATCTCCAGCACCTCCTCCACGCCCGCGCCGTGCCCGGCGAGCGCCTCGACGGCGTTGGCCAGGTTGGCGAGCAGCTTGCCGTACTTCCAGCGCATCACCTCGGCCGACGGCAGCGCGACGAACCTGCTGCGGTCGAGGTCGATGGCGATCTGCTTGGCCAGTTCGTCGGAGCCGTGCGGGTAGCAGCCGACGTGCAGCAGCCCCGAGCGCGGCGAGCCGTAGGCGGCCACGGTGCCGGGCTCGGTGTGCAGCGCGGGCAGCCACACGCACATCCCGTAGACCTTCTCGAACCTGCGCAGCGCGGCGCGCTCGTTGTCGACGCCGTTCTGCGCGCACACCACCGGCAGGTGCGTGGGCCACGGCGCGAGCGCGGCCACGGTGTCCTGCGACTTCGTGGCCACGATCAGCACGTCGTCGTCGCGGCACGCCACGGGGCCGTCGGCCGCCGGGATGTCGAGGACGTCGTCGGAGTATGGAGTGATCAGGCGCAGGCCGCGACTCTTCAGTGTCTCGTAGTGGGCGCCCCGCGCGACCAGCAGCACCTCGTGCCCACCCTGGAACAGCCGGGCGCCGATCGTGCCGCCGACCGCTCCCGCTCCGATGACGATGTAACGCATGGTTCCGAGGATGTCATCCGCTCGTTCGCGAGCGCCACCGAGGTGCCTGAGTCGTACTAACGCAGCAGCGGCAGCCGGGCCGTGTGGCGCTCCACGGCCGCTCTGGGCCCGAACAGGCTCACCCCGAAGTACGTCACGTCCTCGGTCTTGGTGCCGGCCAGCTGGGCCAGGTAGTCGTCGTAGACCCGGGCCCGCTGGGCGACGTCGGCCATGTCGGTGACCACCAGGCCCGGCTCCCGGGCCGCGTCGTCCCTGATGCGCCGCACGATCGCGGCGGGGGCGGCCAGCACTGTGCAGCCGATCCAGGGCAGCCCCGCGTGCGGCTCCCCGGACGCGTCGTCGCCGCCGGGGCCGACGATCGCCGGCACCGCGTGGCCGACCGAGGCCGCCAGGCACGCCGCGGCGTTGGCCTGCAGCCCGGCGGGCAGTTCGCGGTCCACCACCATCACCCATTTGACCGGTAGCTTCTTGGTAGGCAGGTCGGTGCGGCGCTCCATCCGGCTACTCCCATCCGTGTCCGAACTTTCTTGGGAAGAATCACATTGTGGCCGCTGGATGAACAACTTGATGTTGTGGATTCCGAAGAAAATTCGGATATTCGTGAGACGATGCGCCCGTGGACGAACTTGATACGGCGATCCTCGCCGAGCTGCAGCGTGACGGCCGCCAGACCAACCGCGAGCTGGCCGAGCGCATCGGCGTCGCCGCCTCGACCTGTCTCGAACGGGTGCGGGCGCTGCGCCGCGACGGCGTGATCGAAGGCTTCCACGCCGAGGTCAACCTCGACGCGATCGGCCGTCCGGTGCAGGCGCTGATCAACGTCCGGCTGCACCCGAAGATCCGCGAGGCCGTCGAGGGGTTCCGCGACTACGTCACCTCGCTGCCCGAGACGCTCGCGGTCTTCGTGGTGTCGGGCGGCGACGACTTCATCATCCAGGTCGCCGTCCGCGACACCACCCACCTGCGGGACTTCGTCCTCGATCACGTCTCGCGCCAGCGCAACATCGCCGACGTGCGCACCTCGCTGGTCTACGACCACATCCGCAAGACGTCGGTCGAGGTGCTGCCGAAAGAGCCGAGGTCGCGCAAACCCCGCTAGACGCGCGCCTCGGCCGCCCTCGCCAGGATCTCCTCCACCGTCTGCGCCGGCGTCTGGGCCGAGGTGTCGAGCCACAGCCCCAGGCGCGGCGTGTCGCGGCGCAGCGCCGCGTCGAGCTCCGCGACCGTCCACGCGCCGTAGCCGTTCTTGGCGCGCTCACGCTCGCGCCGCTCGACCACGGCCGCCTCCGGGGCCAGCACGACGACGTGCAGCGGACGGGTGCGGATCAGCCCGGCGAACAACGCCAGATCCGCACCGAGCACCACATCCTGCACGACCGCCGTGAACCCCTCACCGGCATACAGATCGGCCGCCGCAGCGGCGATCCGATAGCGGAGGTGAAGCTGGCGTACGGCCTCCTCCGGCAGCTCGGGCGTCATGCCGACGCCGCCGCTGACCACCATCCGCCGGAACGCGTCGCCCCGCACGTGCGCCGCCTTCGGCAGCCGCTCGGCCAGCGCCTGCGCCACCGTGGACTTGCCCGACGCGGAGATCCCGGTGATCAGGAACGCCGTCACGCCCCCACCAGCTTGCGCACCCGGTCGGCTCCCACCGCCAGCAGCAGCGTCGGCAGCCGGGGCCCGGTGTCACGGCCCACCAGCAGCCGGTAGAGCAGCGCGAAGAAGGCCCGCTGGGCCGCCTTCACCTCGGGCGTCGGCTTGGCGTCGGCCTCCAGCCCGGCCTGCCGCTTCGGCACGCCGTAGACCAGCGCGGTCAGCCCGTCGAGCGACCAGTGCGCGTCGAGCCCCTCGACCAGCATCGCCAGCGCCTCCCGCTCGGTCTCGCCGAGCGTGTCGAGCAGCTCGCCGTCGGGCTCCTCACGCACCCGGGTGCGCTGCTCGGCGGGCACCTGCGTGTCGATCCACCGCTGCGCCCGGTCCAGCCGGGGCCGCGCCTCGCCCAATGAGCCGATCCCGTCGAGGTCGCCGAGGATGCGCAGGATCTGCGCGGCGTCGCCGGTCGTGACGTCGGCGATGGAGGCCAGCGTGCGATAGGGCACCGGGCGGGGTGTATCGGGCAGCGGCCCGTCCGCCGTGCGCACCGCCCGGCCGTGCGCGGCCAGCTCGGCGGGCTGCGCGTCGCCGCCGGCGACCTTGCGGCCGAGCGCGTCCCACTCGTCGTAGAGCCGCTGGATCTCCTGGTCGAAGGCGATCTTGAAGGACTGCGACGGCTTGCGGCGTGCGTACAGCCAGCGCAGCACCGGCGCCTCCATGATCTCCAGCGCGTCGGCCGGCGTCGGCACGTCACCCTTGGAGCTGCTCATCTTCGCCATGCCGGTGATGCCGACGAACGCGTACATCGGCCCGATCGGCTGCTCGCCGCCGAACACCTCGCCGACGAGCTGCCCGCCGACGATCCACGCCGACCCCGGCGAGTGGTGATCGACGCCGGACGGCTCGAACACCACTCCCTCGTACGCCCACCGCATCGGCCAGTCGACCTTCCACACCAGCTTGCCCCGGTCGTGCTCGGCCAGCCGCACCGTCTCGCCGAACCCGCACACGCACGTGTAGGCCAGCTCCGTGCTGGCGTCGTCGTAGGCCGTCACCGTGGTGAGATCACGCTCACACAGCTCGCAATAGGGCTTGTACGGGAAATAGCCCTCCCGCTGCTGCGACCGGTAGCGGGCCAGGACGGCGTCGATCCGCTCCCGCTCGCGCATGGCCAGCAGGATCTGCTCCCGGTAGACGCCCGAGGTGTATTGCTCCGTCTGGCTGATGCCCCGGTATTCGACGCCCAGCTCGGCCAGCGCGGCCTCCATCGGCGCCTTGAAGTGCTCGGCCCAGGACGTGTGCGCGCTGCCAGGAGGCGCGGGCACCGAGCTCAGCGGCTTGCCGATGTGCTCCTCCCACGACGGGTCCACGCCCGCCGGGACCCTGCGGAACCGGTCGTAGTCATCCCAGGACAGCAGGTGGACGCAGTCGTGGCCGCGCCGCCTGATCTCGTCGGCCACCAGGTGCGGGGTCATCACCTCACGCAGGTTGCCGAGATGGATGGGCCCCGACGGGCTCAGCCCCGAGGCGCACACGATCGGTTTTCCGGGCGCGCGACGCTCCGCCTCGGAGATGACCTCGTCCGCGAATCGGGAGACCCAGTCGGCCTCCGTGCTGTCAGCAGCGCTCATCGCGCCATTCTTGCGGCTCGGCCGCCCCTAGGCCAACGCGTTCGCCCGTGTCAGGTCAGCTCCACCCGGCCGAGCGGGCTCTCCAGCACCGCGCGCAACGCCACCGCGGCCCCCGCCTGCACGTCCAGCTCGACCCTCAGGGCTCCCAGCCAGGCCAGCAGCTCCGGCGGATCCGGATGCGTCGCGCCGAAGGCGACCAGGCTCACCTGCGGGAGCCCGGACGAGGCGGGATGCGGCGTGGCGCCCCAGTCGATGAGGAACGGCACCGGGTCCACCCGCGCCGGCTCGTCCCAGCGGGTCAGCCGCCACTCCAGCAGTCGGCCGTCGGGGGTGCGGCGCGACATCGGCTCCACGTCCCCCGGGTCGTACCCCTGATCGCGGGCCTCCCGCACGGCCTTGCCGATGTCGTCGGGATGCACCGCCCACCCCGCCAGCCGGGGCACGTCGAGCAGCTCCAGCTCCGCGGCACGCCGCCGCGTCGCCGGGTCGGCCGCCGGATCCGGCCCGATGATCTCCAGGTACGCGGCCGGTCCCAGGCCGACGAGGTAGTTGGCGGTGCCGCCCGGATGACTGCCGCCGGCCACCGGGGTCACGCCGGTCCGGCGGCCGAACTCGGCCACGGCCGCCGTCAGGTCGGGCACCGCGTAGAGCAGATGGTCCAGTCGAGGATCGATCACGGTCGGCCCCTCCCATGTCGGCGTAGGGCCATCCAAGTCCGGCGCGGGCGGCGCGGCAATGACCGCCGGGTTATTCGCCGGTCACACCGTCGATGCGCTCGCGCAGCAGGTCCGCGTGGCCGTTGTGGCGGGCGTACTCCTGGATGAGGTGGATCAGGATGCGCCGGTGCGAAACCTCGTTGCCGTCGCGCCGCCGCTTGGCGATCGCGTCCAGCGGCAGCCCGGCCGACACCTTGCGGGCCAGCTCGATCTCCGCCCGCCAGGTGGCGAACGCCTCCTCCGCCGACGCGCCGTCCACGTCCTCGAAGTCGGCGTCCTGCCGCTCCGCCTTGCCGTACAGCAGCGGGACGTCCTCGTCGTCGATCATCCGGCGGAACCAGGCCCGCTCCACGTGCGCCATGTGCCGCACCAGCCCGAGCAACGACATGCCGGACGGAGGCACCGCGCGCCGCCTGAGCTGGTCCTCCGACAGACCGGCGCACTTGGCCGCCAGCGTCTCGCGGTGCCAGTCGAGCCAGCTGTAGAGGATCGCGCGTTCGTCACCGTCGAAGATCGGCGGAATCCTGGTCTCTGCCATGGCCGTCAACCTATCGAGTGGTGATTTCGAGATAGGGGGCGGTCTTGGAGGAGAGGCCGCCGATGGCCAGGCCCACACCCTCCGACTCGGCCAGTCCCACGCTGGCCTGACTGCCGAGTTTCGCCTTCAGGTAGCCGGTCACGTTCAGCTTCACCCAGCTGCCGTTCACGCCCACCGGCGGGAACTCGCCCAGCGACGCGCCCAGCCGTGGCCGGGTGTCGAAGGTGACCTTGGAGTTCCAGCCGTTCCCCATGGCGTACGCGCCCGCCCGGCCCTCGGCGTCGACGGCGTCGTCGACCCGCATGTGGGCGTACAGCACGATGGAGGCGATCCGGGCAGGCTTGACCTTGACCGAACCGAGGTCGAAGCGGAAGTACGTCTCTCGGTAGTAGGCGGGGTTGCCCTGCTTGACCTTGCACTCCACGCAGGCGGCGAAGGAATCGCCGGAGTAGCCGCCGCCGCGGATCATGTTGGTCAGCGTGGCGGGCACGCGCAACTTCCGGGGGCCGGCCTTCGCCTCCGTCGAGGCGGTGGGCGTCGCCGTGGCCCCGACCTTGAGCGGGAGGGCGCCGACCCGGGACGCGCCGTTCATGGTCACCTTGACGGTGATGCGGACCTGGCCGGCGGCGAGCACGGTGACCTGGCCGTCTGGGCTGACTGTGGCCACGCGGGGATCGGCGCTGTGGAAGACGAGGGCGGCCCGGCCCAGGCCGGCGGGGCGGCCGTTGGACAGGCGGCCGGTGACCTTCAGCCGGAAGGTCTGGCCCGGCGCGTGGGCCTTCTCGTCCGTGGTCACGAACACCTTGGCGAGGGTGGGCTTCTTGGCCGTCGCCGAGGGCTCCGCCGGGCTCGACGCGGAGACGACGGGCTCGATCGCGGTGGCCGGGGGCCGCGGGGTGGCGGTGGCGGGCACCGCCGTCGCCGGGGCGAACCCGCCGCTCAGGTGGACCGCGGCCACCGCGGCGGCCGTCGCGGTGAGCGCCGCCGCGGACGCCAGGATCCAGCGGCGCGACTTGCGGCGCGCCACGGTGGGCGTGGATACGGCGGTCCCGGTGTGAAAGGAAGGGCCGCCACCCGGCACCGGAGGCGCTCCGCCCGGCGGCGCCGATGCGGCAGACGGCCCCGCCACGTGTGACGGCCCCTGCATGTGCGACGGCCCCTGCGCGTGCGACGGCGCCTGCGCGTGCGGCGGCCCCTGCATGTGCGACGGCGCTTGCCCGTGCGCGTGCGGCGGCGCCTGCATGTGCGGCGGCGGCGGGACGGGGGATGGTGGCGGCA
>NZ_LAVL01000125.1 GCF_001083785.1 Nonomuraea sp. SBT364 | reverse complement strand
CACCAGCCCACCCCCGGCGCCCACGCGCCCGGGAGCTGCCCCGCCGGTCGGCTCGGCCTCGACCTCGGCCTCGGCCGCGTCTGCGGGCGAGGCTTTCCCGTTGGGCTTCCCGGTCGCGAGCGGGGGGAGGGTGACGCCGTCGTTGGCCACTTCGAGGCGGAGGCGGCCGGCGCGGGCGGAGGTGGTGATCGTGCAGGTGGTGGCGCGGGTGTGGCGCAGGATGTTGGTGGCGGCCTCGCGGACGGCCCAGGCGAGCGCCTCGTCGGCGTGCCGGGGCAGCGGCGTGCCGGTGAGGTGCGCCTGGCAGCTGACGCCGGACGACTCCAGCAGCGCCACGGCGCGGTCCACCTCGCCGGTCAGCGACAGCGGGCGGTAGCCGCGCGCCACCTGGCGGACGTCCTGGGCCGCCTCCCTGGCCACCTTGACCAGCTCGCCGACCTCGTCCCGGGCCGCGGCGGGGTCGCGGGGGATCAGGCGCGCGGCCAGGTCGCCCTTGAGCGCGATCGCGGTGAGGCTGTGCCCCAGGCCGTCGTGCAGGTCGCGGGAGATCCGCATCCGCTCCTTGAGCACCGCCGCCTCGGCCAGCTCGGCCCTGGCCTCCTCCAGGTCGGCCGACACCCGGACGAACCGGACGAGGGCGTAGCCGAGCGCTCCGGTGATGGGCACGGTCATCAGGTAGAAGAGCATGACGACGAGGGGAAGCGCGTGGGCCAGCCCGGCCCACATGTAGACCATCATGAGCCCCACGGCGAGGCTGCCCCAGCGCAGCGGCAGGAACACCAGGGCGGTGCCGGCCAGCATCGGCGCGGCCACCGCCGAGTAGCCGCCCGGCAGCAGGAAGTCCGGCACGTACGTGACCACCGCCTGCAGCAGGGCCGTGAGCGGGAACAGCGGCGGCAGCCCGCCGCACAGGGCGGCACGCGTGTTGACGTGGTGCAGCCCGACGACGCCGGCCATCGCCGCGCTGGCCACGAGCCCGCTCACCAGCCCGCCGGTGAGGAAGTAGAGGAGCCCGATGACCGAGTACGCCACGGACACGGCCGTCAGCAGGCCGCTCGCCAGGCGTCGCGCGGAGGAGGAGGTCACGGCCATGATTATCGCCGAGGCTCCCACCTGAACCACAGCCGCAGTGCCACCAGACCGGCGACGGCCCAGACGGCCAGGTTCGGCGCGAGGGGCAGCACGTCCCCCCGGGAGACGGCGTCGACCACGGCGGACGTCGGCAGCAGCCCGAGCACGGTGTCCGCCCAGTCCGGCAGGGGGATGGGCATCGCGCCCGCGCCCACCCCGGCCAGCAGGAACACCGGCATGGTGAAGGCGGCCGCCAGCTCGGTGCGCGGGATCGCGGCGGTGTAGGCGGCGCCGAGCACGGCCATCACCGCCGAGCCCAGCACCACGGCGGCCGCGTACAGCACCGGGTCGGCCGGGAGCGGCACGTCGGCCAGCAGCCGCACCGCCACGGTGGACAGCGCGATGAGAGCCACCGTCTGGGTGACCGTGCTGGCGATCTGCCCGGCCAGGATCTGCGCGTCGGTCAGCCTGCTGGTGCGCAGCCGCTTGAGGACGAGCTGGTCGCGCCGGGCGGTCAGGGCGACGGCGATGTTCATGAACGCGGTGATCGACAGCAGGATCGCCAGCGTGCCGTGGAAGATCTCGGTGGCGGCGCTCACGCCGTCGGCGCGGACGTTGCGCATGAGCACCGGCATCCCGACGGCCAGGCCGACGGGCGTGACGACGGAGGCGACGAGCATGGCCTTGTCCCGCCAGAACAGCCGGGTGCCGAGGTGGTAGGCGGCGGCTAGGGTCATCGGGCGCTCCCGGGCAGGTCGAGGAAGAGGTCTTCGAGCGTCGCGGCGCGGACCTCCAGGCCCGCCAGCCGCAGGCCGCGCCCGGCCGCCCAGCTCAGCAGCGTCTGCGCCGCCAGGTCGGGGTCGTCGGCGCGGCAGACGGCGGTCGCGCCGTCGAGGGTGACCGGCAGCGGCAGGCTCTCCGGGTCCACCCCGGCGGGCAGCCGGAACGCCACCCGGCCGCCGCGCGCGGCCAGCGTCTCGGCCATCCCGCCGGCGGCGACGATCTCGCCCGCGTCCATGATGGCCATGGTCGAGGCCAGCCGCTGCGCCTCCTCCAGGTAGTGGGTGGTCAGCAGGACGGTGGTGCCCTGCCCGGCGAGCTCGCGGATCACCCGCCAGGTGTCGCGGCGGCCCTCGGGGTCCATGCCGGTGGTCGGCTCGTCGAGGAAGAGCACGTCCGGCCGGCCCAGCAGGGCCAGCGCCAGGTCGAGCCGCCGCTTCTCGCCGCCGGACAGCTGCCGCACCCGGGTGCCCGCCTTCGCCGACAGGCCCGCCAGCTCCAGGGCCTCGCCGCGCGGCCGGGGCGCGGCGGTGAAGCCGCGCCACGTGTCGACGGTCTGCGCCACCGTCAGGTCCGGGAAGAACCCGGCCTCCTGCAGCATGACGCCCGTGCGCCGCCGTACGGCGGCCCGGTCGGCCACCGGGTCCAGGCCGTGCACCCGCGCCGTCCCGGCGTCGGGGCGGCGCAGCCCGGTCAGCAGCTCGACGGTCGTGGTCTTGCCTGAGCCGTTCCTGCCGAGCAGCGCGAAGATCTCCCCCTCGGGCACCTCGAACGAGACGTCACGCACCGCCGGGAAGCCGCCGTAGCCCTTGGCGAGCCCCCGCGCTTGAATCGCTGTCATGGGCAAGACTCTCGCGGAGCCCGCGCCGGGACGGCAGTGAGGAATTCACGACTTGCGCGAGAGCTTCAGCAGCGCTGCGGTCACCCCTTCCGGGTCGACGAGCTGCTGCAGGTGCCGGCCGGGCGCGCGCAGCACCGGCCAGCCGCGCCGGCGCGCCTCCTCGGCCACGGTGTCGTACGGCGGCCCGTACCAGAGGCAGGAGCAGCGGACCGCGTCCCACCCGGCGGGCACCGGGACGGGGTCGGTGTAGAAGGCGAGCGGCAGGCGCGGCTGCTCGGCGGTCACCCGGGCCCGCAGGGGCGGGTCCGGCGGGAACATGGGGGCCACGTCCTGCTCGCTCCACCAGTCGGTCCAGCGCGGCAGCACGCCGCCCTCGCCGGCCAGCTCGCGCAGGAACGGCAGGAAGCCGTCCTGCGCGGCCCGCACCAGCCCGCGCGCCGGGGGCAGGTGGGCGTCGGCGAACACGCACGCGACCACCCGCTCGCCCAGCCCCTCCTTGATCACCGGCACGAACAGGCCGGCGTTGCTGTGCGCGACCAGCACGAGCGGCCCGCCGCCCGGACCGGCCGCGCGCGCACCCTCGCGCACGGCCTCGCGCACGGTTTCCGCGATCCGGGGCCAGTAGGGGGCGGGCCCGGCCGTCACGCCGGTCAGATCGGGCACCACGGCGGCGTGGCCCAGCCGCTCCAGCGCCGCCGCCACCGGGGCCCAGGTCGACGGTCCCACGCTGGGGCTGTGTACGAGCACGAACGTCATGCGTCAACCTTGCCGCACGCGGCCGGCCGGGCGGCGGCGTGTCAGCTACCGGCGATCAGACGACGAGGGGCTGCCGGGCGCCGGGCCGGGCGGCGCCGTCGTAGGCGTCCCAGGCCGCCGCCAGCCCGCGCACCGCCCGTGACAGCTCCTCCTCGCGGAACAGGAAGTGCAGCCGCAGGTGCCGGGCGTGGCCGCCGAGGGGGTCGAAGGAGCGTCCGGGCGGCACCGCGACCCCGTGCCTGAGCGCCACCTGGGAGAAGGAGTCGGCGTCGCCGCGCGGCAGCCGTACCCAGATCGTCTGCCCGCCGCCCGCGGGCTCGAACGACCACGACGGCAGGTGGGCGCGCAGCTCGGCGCACAGGTGGTCGTGGCGGGCGCGCAGCGTGGCCACGCGCGCCCGCCGGATCCCGTCCAGGCGGCGCAGCAGCGCGGCGGCGGCGAGCTGGCCCACCACCTCGCCGCCCAGGTCGTGCACGGCGCGCAGCCGGGACAGCCGCGACACCAGCGGGGCGGGGGCGCGGATCCAGCCGATCCGCAGCCCGCCCCACACCAGCTTGGACAGCGACGCGATCGTGATCACCTGTTCGCCGGGGGAGTAGGAGGCGAGCGGCGGCGGGGTCGCGCCGGTGAAGCAGAGCTCCGCGCACACCTCGTCGTCGATGAGCGGCACGTCGTGCCGGGCGGCCAGCTCGGCCAGGCGGCGGCGCTCCCCCGCGGGCATCACCGACCCGGACGGGTTGCTCGCCGTCGGCACCGCGTACACCAGGGCGGGCCGTTCCTTCATCGCGTCGGCCACGTCCGGGACGGAGCTCGCGCCGGCGGCCGGGTCGAACCGGGCCGGGCGTACGACGGCGGCGGCGTGCCGGAAGACCTCCAGCGCCCCCGGGTACGTCGGCGAGCCGGTCAGGACGACGTCGCCCGGTGTCAGCAGCAGCCCCGCCAGCAGGGTGAGCGCCTGCTGCGCGCCGTTCGTCACGATGATCTCCTGCGCGGTCGTGGGCAGGCCGCGGCCGGTGTAGTAGGCGGCCACGGCCTCGCGCAGCGCCGCGTTCCCGGCCGGCTGGTAGCCCAGGTCGCGGATGCCGGACAGGCGGGCGGCGGCCTCCGCGTAGGCCTCGGCCAGTTCCGGCGGCGGCTCGTCGGGGGCGGCGCAGGTCAGCAGCGCGACCCCGTCCGGCGGATGCAGGATGTGCATGAGCAGCGGGTTGGCGACCACGCCGTCGGCCGAGCGGGTGGCGGGCAGGTCGAGCGGGGCGACCCGGGTGCCGCTGCCCTGCCGGCGCACCACCCGGCCCTCCTGCTGGAGCAGGTCGTAGGCGGCCACCACGGTGCCCCGGCCGACGGCCAGCCGCGCGGCCAGCACCCGGTCCGGCGGCAGCGCCTCGCCGGGGGGCAGCACGCCGTCGTCGACGAGGGCCCGGAGCCGGGCGGCGAGCAGCAGGTACAGCGGCCCGCGCCCGGATGCCCATCGCCCCAGCAGGTCGATGAGATCGTCAAGATTGGCCCCATTCATGGACCAATTTTGCCAGATTGGATCTGACTTCCCGCGATTTTTCCGGACACGCTTACGGTCATGAGCGAATACCGCCGCGAAACCCGAGCGGTCCACCTGCCCCAGCCCGTCATCGAGGGCAGCCGCCCGATCGCCGTGCCCCTCTACCAGACGTCGGGATTCGTCTTCGACGACCCGGCGGTGATGGCCGACGGGATGAGCCGCCCCGACGGCTCGTTCGTCTACGGCCGCTACAGCAACCCCACCGTCCGCTCCCTGGAGGAGGCGGTGTCGGGCCTGGAAGGCGGCGTCGCCGCCATCGCCACCGGCTCCGGCATGGGCGCCATCAACACCGTCCTGCTGGGCCTGTTCAAGCCGGGCGACCACCTGATCGCCCAGCAGGCCCTGTACGGCGGGACCGCGGCGATGATCAACGACCTGACCGCCAGGTTCGGGATCGACGTCAGCTTCGTGCCCGAGCACGACCCGGACGCCCTGCGCGCGGCGGCGCGGCCCACGACCAGGCTCGTCTACCTGGAGACGATCGCCAACCCCATGGGCCGGGTCGCCGACCTGCCCGGCATGTGCGCGGCCGCCCGCGAGCTCGGCATCCCGGTCGCCGTGGACAACACCTTCGCCACGCCCATGCTCTGCCGCCCGATCGAGCACGGCGCGGACATCGTCCTGCACTCCACCACCAAGTACCTGTCCGGGCACACCGACGTGGTCGGCGGCATGGCCGTGTTCGCCGACGACGCGCTCTACCGGCGGATGTGGCACTTCGCCATCGAGCTCGGCGCGTCGGCGGACCCGTTCGCGGCCTGGCTGACGCTGCGCGGCCTGCAGACGCTCGCGCTGCGGATGGAACGGCACTGCGCCAACGCCCGCCTGCTGGCGACCAGGCTGGCCGAGCACCCGGCCGTGAGCGCCGTGCACTGGCCCGGCCTGCCGTCGCACCCGTCGTACGGGCTCGCGGGCAAGCTGCTGCCGGACTTCGGCGGCGTGCTGGCCTTCGACCTGGCCGGCGGGCGGGCCGCGGGGGAGCGGTTCATGCGCTCGGTACGGCTCGCGCTGCTGGCCCCGTCGCTGGGCGGCGTCGAGACGCTCGTCCTGCACCCGGCCACCACCTCGCACCGCGCGCTGCCGGTCGAGGAACTGGCGCGGCACGGCATCGGCGAGGGGACGGTACGGATCGCCGTCGGCATCGAGCACCCGGAGGACCTCTGGGCCGACATCGAGCAGGCTTTGACATAGCACTTAGGCATTTAGGAAAATGCCTAAGTGCTATCCGATCTGCGCGCGCTCGCCAGCGAGCCGCGGCTGCTCATCCTGAGCTGGCTCAAGGACCCGGTCGCGCACTTCCCGCCGCAGGTCTACGGCGACCTGGTCGACGACGGGGTGTGCGCGCAGTTCATCGCGAACAAGCTGAACATGACCCAGCCGAGCGCCACCGGGCACCTGAAGATCCTGGAGCGCGCCGGGCTCATCCGCGGCAGGCGGATCAGGCAGTGGGTGTTCTACCGGCGTGACGAGGAGCGGATAGCGCGGCTCAAGCGGACGATCGAGGGGGAACTGTGATGCCGGTGTCGTACGAGGACGTGGTGGCCGCAGCCGGGCGCATCGGCGGGCACGTGCTGCGCACGCCCGTCCTGGAGGTCTCGCCGGGCCGAATCCTCAAGCTGGAGCAGCTCCAGCACTCGGGGTCGTTCAAGGTGCGGGGCGCGTTCAACCGCCTGCTGTCGGCGGGCGAGCTGCCGGACAGCGGCGTGATCGCGGCCAGCGGCGGCAACCACGGGCTCGCGGTCGCCCACGCCGCCCGCGCGCTCGGGGTCCGGGCGGAGATCTTCGTGCCGGAGGTGACGAGCCCGGTCAAGGTGGCCGGGCTGCGCGCCCTCGGCGCGGAGATCACACAGACCGGGGCGATCTACTCGGAGGCGGCCGAGGCCGCCGCCAAGCGCGCCGCCGAGACGGGCGCGCTGCCGGTGCACGCCTACGACCAGCCGGAGGTCGTTGCCGGTCAGGGCACCACCGGCCTGGAGCTCATGGCCCAGACGGGCGGCGTCGACACCGTCCTGGTGGCGGTCGGCGGCGGCGGCTTCGCGGCGGGCGTCGCCGTCGGCACCGGCGCCGCCGCGGGGAACGGTCCCCGGATCGTGGCGGTGGAGCCCGAGCGGATCCCCACCTGCCACGAGGCGCTCAAGGCCGGCCGCCCGGTGCCCGTCGAGGTGAGCGGGGTGGCGGCCGACGCGCTGGGGGCCTCGCGGCTGGGCGAGCTGGCATACGGCATCCTCGCCGGCGCGGGCGCGCGCAGCGTGCTCGTCACCGACGACGCCATCGTGGCGGCCCGCCGCGCGCTCTGGGCCGAGCACCGCCTGGTGGCCGAGCACGCGGGCGCGACCGCGTACGCCGCCCTGCTGTCGGGGGCGTACGAGCCCGCGCCGGGCGAGCGGGTCGCGGTGCTGGTGTGCGGCTCCAACACCGACCCGGCGACGCTCTGACCCGGGTACGCCCGCCCGGCCTGGAGCGTCGCCGGTGGCGGTGGCGGTGGCGGCCCTACCGGTAGCTGTGCTCGGCCGCCGGGAAGGCGCCGGTGGCCACGTCGCCGGCGAACTCCCGCACGGCCCGCTCCAGGTCGGCGTCCAGGTCGGCGTAACGCTTGACGAAGCGCGCCGGGTTCGGCGTCAGGCCCATGAGGTCCTGCCAGACGAGCACCTGGGCGTCCGTGGCGGGGCCCGCGCCGATGCCGATCACGGGGATCGCCAGCGACGTGGTCACCCGCTCGGCCAGGTCGGCCGGCACGCACTCCAGCACCAGCGCGAACGCGCCCGCCCTGGCCAGGTCCTTGGCGTCGGCCATCAGCTCGTCGCCGGACTGGCCGCGCCCCTGGACCCGGTAGCCGCCGAGCGTGCCCACCGACTGCGGCGTCAGCCCGAGGTGCGCCATGACCGGCACGCCCGCCCCGGTCAGCGCCTCGACCTGCGCCAGCACGCGGCGGCCGCCCTCCAGCTTGACCGCGTGCGCGCCGGCCTCCTTCATGAAGCGGGCCGCCGACTCCAGCGCCTGCGCCGGTGACGCCTGGTAGGAGCCGAACGGCAGGTCGGCCACCACGAGCGCCCGGGACGAGCCGCGCACCACGGCCGCGGTCAGCGGCAGCAGTTCGTCGACGGTGACCGGCAGCGTCGAGTCGTGGCCGTACACGACCATCGCGGCCGAGTCGCCCACGAGCAGGACGGGGATGCCCGCGCGGTCGAACACGCGGGCCGTCATCGCGTCGTAGGCGGTGACCATGGGCCACCGCTCTCCGCGCTGCTTGGCGGCGGCGAGATCGCGGACGGTGACGCGGCGGCCGGTGACGCCGCCGTAGAGGGTCGGAGAAGACATGGGCAGCCTCCAGAAACGTCTCGAGGCGCCCCGGTGGCGTCCCCGGACTCCTCCCGATGATGTCACGCGCGGTGAACCGGTGGCGAAAGTGTCGGTACGCCTTGGCACAATGGTGCAGGAGGTAAGCAATCAAAATGGCTCTCGAACCTTACCGGCGCCTGTTCAAGCTGCCCGGTGTGGGCGTTCTGCTCCTGGTCGGCCTGCTGGCCAGGGTGCCCTCGACCGCGACGGGCATGGCCCTGACCCTGCATGTGGTCAAGGGCCTCGGGCTCGGCTACACCGAGGCCGGCGTGGTCACGATGGCGAGCACCGTCGGCATGGCCCTCGGCTCGCCGCTGTCGGGAAGGTTCGTCGACAAGTACGGGCTGCGTCCCGTGCTGATCGTCACCACGGCCGCGCAGGCCGCGTTCTGGGCGGGGGCGCCCTCGCTGCCCTATCCGGCGCTCATCCCCGCGGCGGCCGTCGCCGGGCTGCTCGGGCTGCCGGTGTTCAGCGTGATCCGGCAGTGCATGGCCGCCATGGTGCCGCTGGACCAGCGCCGCGTGGCCTTCTCGCTCGACTCGATGTTCGTCGAGCTGTCCTACATGACCGGGCCCGCGCTGGCGGTGTTCGGCCTGACCACGTTCGGCAGCGGGCCGACGCTGGCCGCCATCGCCGTCGGCCTGACCGGCTCCGGCCTGGCGCTGATCGTGCTCAACCCGCCGGTCAGGTCCGCGGCGGAGCTGGCGGAGGCGGGCGTCAAGGTGCCGCGCCGCCAGTGGATCACGCCCCGGCTGGTCGCGCTGCTCGGCACCACGGCCGCCGCCACCTTCGTGCTCACCGCCAGCGAGCTGGCCCTGGTCGGCAGCATCGAGGGCGCCGGTCAGACCGAGTGGATCGGGCTGGCGGTCGGCATCTGGTGCGTCTACTCGCTGATCGGCGGGTTCGTCTACGGCGGGCTGTCGCGCGGGTTCTCGCCGCTGGTGCTCATCGGGGGCATGGGGCTGCTGACCATCCCGGTGGGGCTGGTGCCGGGCGGCTGGTGGTGGCTGGTGCTGGCGCTGGTGCCCGCCGGTCTGCTCTGCGCGCCGTCGCTGTCGTCCACGGTCGAGGCCATGACCCGCTGGGTGCCGGCCACGGCCAGGGGAGAGGCGATGGGCCTGCACGGCACCGCCCTGCTCATCGGCGGCGCGGCCTCGGCGCCCATCGCCGGCGCGGTCATCGACACGCACGGCTCGGCCTGGGCGTTCGTCGTGGCGGGGCTGGCCGCCGTGGTGATGGTGCTGGTGGCGCTGCCGTTCTGGCGGGGCGGCGCGGCGGCCGAGCGCAGGGCCGCCCTGCCCGAGACGCCGCCGGACGAGGTCTCGCCCGAACTGACGAGAGCGCCGACGAAAGCGAACTAACGAAACGATACCGTTGCGTATCGGAATGCCTTGCGATACGGTGGCGTAGCGAAACTGTGCCGTATCGAAATTAAGGTTTCCCATGGAAGAGAACTCCGGGCACCCGCGCCGGTGGGCGATCCTCGGCGTGCTGGTGTTCAGCTTGCTGGCGGTCGTGCTCGACAACACGATCCTCAACGTGGCGATGAAGACCATCGCCGACCCCCAGGCCGGATTGGGCGCGACGCAGAGCGAGCTGGAATGGGCGATCAACTCCTACACGCTGGTGTTCGCCGGGCTGCTGTTCACCTTCGGCGTGATCGGTGACCGCACCGGGCGCAAGCGCATGCTGTTCGTCGGCATGCTGCTGTTCGGCCTGTCGTCACTGGCCAGCGCCTACGCCCAGGACCCGATGCAACTGATCCTGGCCAGGGCGGCGATGGGCATCGGCGGCGCGGCGATCATGCCCGCGACCCTGGCCATCATCTCCAACGTCTTCCCGCCCGCCGAGCGGGGCAAGGCCATCGGCTTCTGGGCCGGCGGCGTCGGCCTGGCCGTGGCGGTCGGCCCGATCACCGGCGGGCTGCTCATCGAGCACTTCTGGTGGGGCTCGGTCTTCCTGATCAACGTGCCGATCGTGCTCATCAGCATGGTGCTGATCGCCACCGTCGTGCCCGAGTCGCGGGACCCCAAGCCGTCCAGGCTCGACCCGGTCGGCGTGCTGCTGTCGATCGTCGGCCTGGTCGCCGTGGTCTACGGCATCATCCGGGGCGGCGAGCTGGCCACGATCGCCTCCGCCGAGGTGCTCGTGCCCACCCTGTTCGGCCTGGCGGTGCTGGGCGTGTTCGTCTGGTGGGAGCGGCGCATCGACCACCCGGTCTTCGACGTGCGCAGCTTCGGCAACATCCGGTTCAGCTCGGCCATCGGCATGATGGGCATCGTCTTCTTCGCGATGATGGGCGGGATGTTCTTCCTGACCTTCTACCTGCAGATCGTGCTGGGTTTCAGCCCGGTGCAGGCGGGGGCGCTGATGATCCCGTTCGCCGCGGCGCAGCTGATCTTCGCGCCGCTCAGCCAGCGCGTCACCCAGCGGTTCGGGGCCAAGCTCTCGGCGACGGTCAGCCTGACGGTGGTCACCCTGGCGATGGCCTCCTACGCCTTCTTCGACCAGAACACGCCGATCGTGCTGATCGAGGCGGTGTTCTTCGTGCAGGGCGCGGCGATGGCCAACATCATGCCGCCCGCCACCACCGCGATCATGGAGTCGCTGCCCCGCGAGAAGGCCGGCGTCGGCTCGGCCATGAGCAACACCGTCCGGCAGGTCGCGGGCGCGCTCGGCGTGGCCGTGCTCGGCTCGGTCCTGTCCTCCAGCTACCGGGGCGAGATCGCACCCGCGCTGGCGGGGCTGCCCGCCGAGGCCCAGCACGCCGGCGGCGAGTCCATCATGGCGACCGTCGAGGTCGCGCGGGCGCTGGGTGAGCGGGGCCAGGCCCTGCTGGAGCCCGCCTTCGACGCCTTCGTCCACGGCATGCACACCACGGCCTGGCTGTCGGCGGCGATCGGCGCGGTCGGCATCGCGGTGGTGGCCCGGTGGATGCCGGGAAAGCCACGGCCGGTGCCGCAGGCGGAGCAGAAGGAACCAGCGGTAGTGTGAGGTCGCGATGACCATCCGGGAACCGGCGATGGCCCGCCCAGCGGGCCGCCCACGCAGCGAGAAGGCCGAGAAGGCGATCGTCGAGGCGACCCTCGACCTGATCGCCGACGGCATGGGTGTCTCCGAGCTGTCCATCGAGGCGATCGCCGCCCGGGCAGGCGTCGGCAAGACGACCATCTACCGGCGCTGGTCCAACAAGGAGGACCTCGTCGTCGACGCCCTCGCCACGCTCAAGGCGCCGCTGCCGCCGCTGGCCGGCGAGTCGGTGCGCGACGACCTGATCGCGCTGGTCGACGTGATGCGGCAGGAGAACGGCAGGACAACGCGCTCCCGCTGCATCATGAACATCGTGATGGGCGAGGCCGACCGGCACCCGCGGCTCACCGAGCGCTTCCTCAAGCGGGCGGTCGAGCCGCGCCGGCGGGCCATGGAGGAGGTGCTCACGCGTGGCGTCGCCACCGGTGAGCTGGACGCCGGCCTGGACGTGGAGATCGGCATGGCGCTGCTGTCCGGCGCGATGATCTGGTACTCCAAGTGGGGCCCCGCCGGTGACCTCCCGGCGGACCTGGCCGAGCGCGTGGTCGACCGCGTCCTCGGGGGCCTGCTGGCCCGGCCCTGACAGGCCGGGCCCGGCCCGTCAGGGGGTGCTCTCGCGCCACCGGTTGGTGATCGGCAGCCGGCGGTCGCGGCCGAAGTTCTTCGGCGTGATCTTGGGGCCCGGCGGATACTGCCGCCGCTTGTACTCGGCCAGGTCCACCAGCCGGATCACCCGCGCCACCAGCGCGGGGTCGTGCCCGGCGGCGAGGAGCTCGCGCGAGCCCAGGTCCTTCTCCACATAGTCGTCCAGCAGCCGGTCCAGCACCTCGTACGGCGGCAGCGAGTCGGTGTCGCGCTGGTCGGGCCGCAGCTCGGCGCTGGGCTCCTTGGAGATGGAGTTCTCCGGGATCGGCTCCTCCGCCTCCAGCAGGAAGCCCGGGTCGGTGTGCGCGTTGCGCCACCGGGCCAGCTCCCACACCATCAGCTTCGGCACGTCCTTGATCGGCGCGAACCCGCCGGCCGAGTCGCCGTAGAGGGTCGAGTAGCCGGTCGCCAGCTCGCTCTTGTTGCCGGTGGTCAGCACCAGGTGGCCGTGCTCGTTGGACAGGCCCATGAGGATCATGCCGCGCACCCGGGCCTGCAGGTTCTCGGCGGCCAGGCCGGACAGATCGATCTCCTTCTCGAAGGAGTTGACGATCTCGGCGATGGGCACCACCTTCGACCGCAGCCCCTGCCGGCGCACCAGCTCCTCGGCGTCGGCCAGCGAGTGCTCGGAGGAGTAGCGCGAGGGCATCAGCACCACGTTGACCCGGTCGGGGCCGATCGCGTCGGCGGCGATCGTCGCGGTGAGCGCCGAGTCGATGCCGCCGGACAGGCCCAGGATGACCGACCGGAAGCCGTTCTTGGCCACGTAGTCGCGCACCGCGAGCACCAGCGCCGCGTAGACCTCGGCGTGCGTGCCGAGCGGCTCGGCGACGGACGCGGGCGCGGGCTCGTACGGCTCTACCGGGTCCTGCGACAGCACGAGCCGCTCCACGGTGATCGTGGAGCCGTCGCCCGCGTCGTACGGGACGGTGCCCGGCCCGGCGGCGGAGACCGGCAGCTCCAGGTCGGCGATCAGCAGCTCCTCGCGGAACTGGGCCGCCCGCGCCACCAGCTCGCCCGAATCGTTTACCACCAGCGAGTCGCCGTCGAAGACCAGCTCGTCCTGGCCGCCGACCTGGTTGACGTAGACGAGCGCGCACCCGGCCTCGCGCGCCCGGCGGGCGCACAGCTCCAGGCGGACGTCGTCCTTCTCCTTCTCGTACGGGGAGGCGTTCGGCACCACGAGCAGGCCCGCGCCGGCCTGGCCCACGACGGAGACCGGGCCGCCCTCCTGCCACAGGTCCTCGCACACCGCGATCGCCACGTCGACCCCGTGCAGCCGGAAGATCGGCAGCCGGTCGCCGCGCACGAAGTAGCGGTACTCGTCGAACACGCCGTAGTTGGGCAGGTGGTGCTTGGCCGTACGGGTGACGACCCGGCCCCGGTGCAGCAGGGCGGCCGCGTCGAGCGGGGCGCCCTTCGGCTGGCCGACCCGGGGAGCCAGGCCGGCGCGGTCGACGTAGCCGACGACCACCGGCAGCTCGCCCAGCCCCTCCTCGCGCAGCCGGACCGCCGCCGCTTCGAGGGTGGCGATGCTCGCGTCCACGAAGGACGTCCGCAGCACCAGGTCCTCGACGGGATAGCCGGTGAGGAACATCTCGGTGAACACGGCGAGGTGAGCTCCGCGGTCGGCGGCGTCGCGGGTCCACGCGACGAGCCGGTCGGCGTTGCCCGCCAGGTCGCCGACGGTCGGGTTGGTCTGTGCCAAGGCGATGCGCAGTTGTGCCACGGGCACCAGCCTAGTACGGCCCGATTTTTATCGTCAAAGCGACGAAAAGTAGGTCATCGCGGGGCGGCCGTGCCGGGGGTCACCAATCCCGACTCGTAGGCGGCCACGACGAGCTGCGCCCGCTCGAACAGGCCCAGGTGCTCCAGCAGGGCCCGCACCGCCCCGGCGACCTCCGGCTCCGGCAGCGACAGGGTCTGCGCGATCTGCTGGTTCGTCAGCCCGCGGGCCACGAGTTTGAGCACGTCGAGCCGGGAGTCGGGCAGGCCCGCCAGGGCGGGCGGCGAGCCCGGGTCGGCACGCCCGGCGAACCCCGCGATGAGGCGGGTGGTGACGGCGGGGTCGATGAGCGCGTCGCCCGCCGAGGCGGCGTGGACGGCGGCCACGAGCTGCTCGGGGGGCGAGGTCTTCAGGACGAAGCCGCTCACGCCCGCCCGGAGCGCGGCGTAGAGGTTCTCGTCGCTGCCGAAGGTGGTCATCATGATGACCTTGGGCGGGTCCGGGTCGGCGAGGATGCGGCGGGCCGCGGCCAGGCCGTCGAGGTGCGGCATCTGGATGTCGAGCAGCACCACGTCGGGGCGGGTCTCGCGGACCGCGGCGATCGCGTGCTCGCCGTCGGCGGCCTCCCCGGCGAACTCCAGCCCGGGCTCGGCGGCCAGCATCACCCGCAGGCCGGTCCGTACGAGCGCCTGGTCGTCGGCCACCAGCACGCGCAGCGGATGGGCGCCCTCGCGCGGTGCGCGGGGCGGGTAGGGGGTGGCGGGGCCCTGGGGCGCGGGGGCGTCGAGGCGCTGGGCGAGGATGTCGGCCTCCAGGCGCTGGAGGCCGGCCGTGAGGTCGAGGCCGAGCTCGTCGCGCCACAGGGCGCGGGCCCGGCGCAGGGCGGCCAGGGCGTCGCCCTGACGGCCGGTGCGGTAGAGGGCCAGGGCGAGCAGGCGCCAGGGCTCCTCGCGTAGCGGGCAGGCGGCGGCGTGCGCCTCGAGGTCGGGCACCAGCGCGGTGGCGCGGCCCAGGGCCAGACCGGCCGCCGCGCGCCGCTCCACGGCCGTCAGCCGCAGCTCCTCCAGGCGGGCCGCCTCCGTGGCCGCCCACAGCAGCTCGCCGAACTCGGCGAGCGCCGGGCCGCGCCACAGCGCCAGCGCGGTGTCGAGGGCGGCCCACACCTGCTCGGCCGTCCCCTCCGTCCTGACCAGGGCCTCGAACCGCCATGAGTCCACCTGATCCGGGCGGGCGCGCAGGGCGTAGCCGGGAGGGGCCGACACCAGCACGGCGGCCTCCTCGCGGGGGGCCCGCGCGGGTTCGAGGGCGCGGCGCAGGCGGGAGACGTAGCCCTGGATGGTCGACAGCGCCTGCGCGGGCGGACCGGCGGGCCACAGCTCGTCGATGAGCGTGCCCACGGGCACGGCGCGGCCGCCGGCGACGAGCAGGCGCGCGAGCACCGCCCGCTGCCGTTGCCCGCCCAGGTCGAGGGGGTCGGGACCGATCCAGGCCCGGAACGGCCCCAAGGCGGTGAAGGTCAGCATGGTAGGCGCAAGCGTAGGGCTCCCGGCCCTCCCGGTACAGCGGCGCCGCAGCCCCCGGGACCCCGGCGTCAGCGGCGCCGCGCCGGCCTGGTGGCCCGGGGCCTCAGCGGCGGCGGATGGCCGGGCCGAGGGCCAGCATCCCGGCGGCCGAGACGAAGCCGATGGCGCCGACCGTGAACCACAGCGCCCGCTGCCCGGCGGCCTCCAGCAGCCCGCTGCCCAGCAGCGGCGCCAGCACCGCCGCCGCCGACCAGGCGAACCCGAACAGCCCCGAGTACCGGCCGCGCAGGTGGGCGGGGGCGAGCCTGGCCACGATGGCGCCCGCGATGCCCGCCGTCACGATCTCGCCCGCCGTCCACACCGCGATCGTCACCGCCAGCCAGAACGTGGTGGTGACGAAGGCCGTCAGCGCGAACCCGACGCCCATCACCGCCAGCCCCATCGCCAGCGTCCTGGCCGGGTCGAGGCGGCCCAGCCAGCCCGACACCAGCGGCTGCACGATCACGATGAGCACCCCGTTGAGCGCCATGGCCAGCCCGAACTGCCCGGGCGTCAGCCCCGCCTTCTCCGTCATGGCCATCGGCAGCGTGGTGAACGTCTGCGAGTAGAGCAGCGCGTTGCCCAGCGTCACCAGCGTGAACCCGACCATCAGCCGGTCGCGCAGCACCATCCCGAACCCGCCGGGCGCCTCACGCTCGGCCGGCCGGGTCTCCGGGACCGCCCGCCAGACCAGCACCGCGAAGGCCACGCAGCTCACCGCGTCCACCCAGAACAGCCAGTGGAACCCGAGCTGCGCCAGCCACCCGCCCGCCGTCATGCCCACCGAGTAGCCGAGGTTGATCGCCCAGAACAGCAGCCCGTACGCGCGTGGCCGCTCCACCGGCGAGACCAGGTCGGCGACCAGCGCGTTGGACGCGGGCCGGTAGGCGTCGACGACCAGGCCGAGCACGAACATCGAGGCCAGGATCGCGGGCAGCGACGTGCTGTAGCCGAGCGCCAGCATCATCACGGCCGTGGCCAGCATGCCGCCGGCCAGCGTGGCGCGGCGCCCGATCCGGTCCGCCAGCACGCCCGCGAGGAGCTGCGACAGCAGCGACCCGGCGCCGAACACCGCCATCACCACGCCGGCCGCGGTCAGCGACAGGCCACGCGCCTGGGTCAGGTACACGCCGGTGAACGGCATCACCATGGTGCCGAGGCGGTTCACCAGGGTGCCGCCCCACAGGGCCCAGAACGGGCGGGGCAGCCCGCCCAGCCGCGAACGCAGGAAGGACGGCTTCTCGACAATCGTGCTAGTCACCAGCTAAGAGTGATATCTGGGGATTTGTCGGGGCGAACGATTTAGCGCACACTAAAAGCCATGTCGGTGACCTGGACCTTGAGGCCCGAGGACGTGGCGCGGATCCGGTTCGCGTTCTCCCCGCTGTGGGAGCTCGTGGCCAGCCTGCGCACGCTCCAGGATCCCGCCCGGCAGTCCATCCACCTGCCGTGGATCAAGTGCGTCCGGCCCCGCCTGGCCGGCCTCGACCTGGCCGAGCTCTTCGCGCTCGTGCCCGCCTCCGGCTACCTCGCCGACTTCCTCACCCCGCCGCCCGACACGCCGCTGCCCGACTTCGCCGCCGAACTCCGCCGCGTACGGGCCACCAGCCCCGCGCGGGCGGCCGGCGAGGCCGCGCGCGTGCGCGGGACCGACCGGGCGCTCATCGAGCGGTTCAGGGCCGATCCGGCGGCGGGGATCGAACGGGTCGCCGCCGCGCTGGAGGCCTACTGGCAGGCGTGCTTCGCCGAGTTCTGGCCGCGCGTCTACGGGCTGCTGGAGCGCGACGTGCTGCGCAGGTCGCGGCAGCTCGCCCAGGGCGGCGCGCGCGAGCTGTTCGCCGGCCTGGACCCGGCCGTGACGTGGACGGGGGAGCGGCTGCTCGTCGACCGGCCCTGGTGCGCCACGGGCGGGCTGCACGGCGACGGCCTGGTGCTGGTGCCGAGCGCGTTCTACTGGCCGTCGGTGGCCGTCATGTCCGCGCCGTACCAGTCGATGCTCGTCTACCCCGTGCTCGGCGTCGGCACGCTGTGGGAGAACGGGCCGCCGCCCGCCCCCGGCGCGCTGGCGGCGCTGATCGGCCGCAGCCGGGCCGCGATCCTGCTCGCGCTTGACGAGCCGAGCACCACCTCCGCGCTGGCCGGGCGCATGGCGCTCACGCCCGGCGCGGTCAGCCAGCATCTCGGCGTGCTCAGCGGCAGCGGACTGGCGGTCGGCCTGCGCGTCGGCAAGCAGGTCGTCTACCGCCGCACCTCCACCGGCGACGCGCTCGCCGCCACCGGCGCTCAGCTGTAGCGGGTGGACTCCATCAGCCAGTCGAGGTGCGCGCGCGGCGCCGCCAGGTAGGCGCACGCCACCTTGCTCACGTCCCTGGCGGTACGCGGGCCGAGGTCGTCCAGCGGCAGCCGCCGGGCCGCCTCCTGCATGTCGCGGCAGCGCTCGGCGATCCGGTCGAGCACCCAGGCCACGGCCTCGCGCTCGCCCAGGCCCAGCTCGCGCCCCGCGATCACGACCAGGTTGTGCGCGTCGCCGCGCTCCTTCGGCCGGGACGCCACGTCGTTGCACCAGGCGGTGACGTCGCTGCAGGCGTTCACCAGCTCCTGCCACGCCTCCGACCGGTGCACCCAGGCCGGCACCTCGACCCGCAGGCACGGCTCCACCAGGTCGTACAGGTAGGGCCCGACCGTGCCCCGGCGCAGCGCCGGGTAGTCGGCCAGCGACGGGACCGCGCCCGACGCCCGGTTGGCCGCCTCGGTCCGGCAGGCGTAGTGCTGGCGCTGCAGGTTGACCGCGAACCGGCGGCGCCACTGGTCGCTCATCCGCGAGCTCGTCACCCGCCACAGGTCGGCGAAGGCCGCCTCCAGCGGGTGCCCGGTCGAGCCCTCCAGCATGCCCTGGAACACCTCCAGCCGGCACGCCCCCTCGTCCAGCTCGTCGTCCAGGTGGAACAGCCAGGTCAGCCACTGCGCGAACAGCGCCGCCGCCGCCGCGTCGAACTCGGCGAACGCCCGCCCCGCCATCCGGTGGAACCCCACCCCGGCGTCGGCCCGCAGCCCGGTACGGCGCGCCCAGTCGATGACGGCCGCCTCGATCGCGTAGACCGCCGGATGCATGCGGCAGGGCGCGGCCATCGCCGGCACCCGCTCGGTCAGCGGCAGCAGCGCCAGCGCCGCCGGGGCGCCCCTGCGCGGCAACGGCAGCAGCGGTTTCCAGTGCAGCACGGACCGCAGCGCGGACCGTACAGACGCGAGCACTGTCGTGTTGCCGGTCGTGTTGCCGGTCGTGTTGCCGGTCGCGTTCCCGGTGGCGTTCACAGCGGTCCGTAGAGCCAGTTGCCGGCGGCGTTCGGATCGTCGCTCACGTAGTACTCGCGGGCGGCCAGGACCAGCTCCTCCACGGTGAGCGCGCCCCTGGCCGATCGGTCCAGCCGCTCGAAGGCCTCGTCGACGTCGTCGTAGGAGGTGCCGAACGCGGCCAGCATCGTGCGGAACTCCTTCGGGCCGACATGCCCGTCGCCGTCGATGTCGCACAGCTCGGCCACCGCCACCGCCGCCGGACGGAACACCGCGTCGTAGCCGCCGCCGGTCACGAACGCGGCGGTCATGCCCTCGCGGAAGTCCTCCCGCGACAGGCTCAGGTCGCTGTCGCGGCCGAGCGCGCCGGACAGCGCGGCCCAGATCCCGTCGAAGCTGTCGACCAGGCTGCTGCCGGTGACCGACGTTGGAGACTCCCCGAAACCCACCAGGAGGCGGGCGCCCAGCCCCAGCAGGTCCTCACGCGCCACCACGCCCGCGCCGCCGGCGTCGATGTGGTCGAAGGCCCGATCGAGCTTGTGATTGAGCAGGTCGATAGCCACCAATGCCTCCCCCGAGACTGACTGCGTGATCACAGTAAGTCCGGCCGGGCCCTTTGTCAGCGAGGCTCGCACCGGCGCCCCTCGTAACCTGTGCGAAACACGGACACGGCATGCTGATAGGAGACCTGTAATGCCACTGACGAGGGGACGCCGTGGACCGCCAGCAGGAGTTCGTGCTCCGCACCCTTGAGGAACGCGACATCCGGTTCATCCGGCTGTGGTTCACCGACGTGCTCGGCTTCCTCAAGTCCGTCGCCATCGCCCCCGCCGAGCTGGAGGGCGCGTTCGCCGAGGGCATCGGGTTCGACGGCTCGGCGATCGAGGGGTTCGCCCGCGTCTACGAGGCCGACATGCTGGCCAAGCCCGACCCGTCGACGTTCCAGATCCTGCCGTGGCGCAGCGAGACGCCCGGCGCCGGGCGCATCTTCTGCGACATCCTCATGCCCGACGGGTCGCCGTCGCACGCCGACCCGCGCTGGGTGCTCAAGCGCACGCTCGCCAAGTGCGCCGACATGGGCTTCACCTTCTACACCCACCCGGAGATCGAGTTCTTCCTGCTGAAGAACCGGCCCGAGCCCGGCGTGCGGCCCGAGCCGATCGACTCCGGCGGCTACTTCGACCACACCCCGCACAGCTCCGGCCACGACTTCCGCCGCCAGGCGATCATGATGCTGGAGTCGATGGGCATCTCGGTCGAGTTCAGCCACCACGAGGGCGCCCCCGGCCAGCAGGAGATCGACCTGCGCTACGCCGACGCGCTCACCACCGCCGACAACATCATGACCTTCCGCCTGGTCATGAAGGAGGTCGCGCTGGAGCAGGGCATCTGGGCGTCGTTCATGCCCAAGCCGTTCACCGAGCACCCCGGCTCCGGCATGCACACCCACATGTCGCTGTTCGAGGGCGACCGCAACGCCTTCTACGAGGCCGGCGCCGACTACCAGCTGTCCAAGATCGGCCGCTCGTTCATCGCCGGGCTGCTCAAGCACGCCGCCGAGATCACCGCGATCACCAACCAGTGGGTCAACTCCTACAAGCGGCTGTGGGGCGGCGCCGAGGCCATCGCCGGGCAGGGCGGCGAGGCGCCCTCCTACGTGTGCTGGGGGCACAACAACCGCTCCGCGCTCGTCCGGGTGCCCATGTACAAGCCGCACAAGGGCGGCTCGTCGCGGATCGAGTTCCGCTCGCTCGACTCCGCGTGCAACCCCTACCTGGCCTTCGCGCTCATCCTGGCCGCCGGGCTCAAGGGCATCGAGGACGGCTACGAACTGCCGCCCGCGGCCGAGGACAACGTGTGGACGCTGACCAGCGCGGAACGGCGCGCCCTCGGCATCCGGCCGCTGCCGCAGTCGCTCGACGACGCCATCGCCGTCATGGAGCAGAGCGAGCTCGTCGCCGAGACGCTCGGCGAGCACGTCTTCGACTTCTTCCTGCGCAACAAGCGCTCGGAGTGGCGCGAATACCGCCGCCACGTCACCGAGTTCGAGCTGGGGCGTTACCTGCCGGTGCTGTAAGTAAGCCCGCGCGGGACGGCGGGCGGCTTCCTCAGCGGCCCGGGCACGGGGATCAGCCGCGGCCGAGGCGGTCGGTGAGTGCGGCCAGGTCCTCGCGTAACCGGCCCAGCTCGCCGACCGCCTGACGCAGCTCGCCGAGCTCGCGGCGCATCCCGGCCAGCTCGTCCAGCGCCTGCTTCAGCTCGGCCTCGCTGCGCCGTTCCGCGGCCGCGCTCGCCTGGAAGCGTTCGACGAACCAGGAGGCGATGGCCGCGGTGACGACGCCCAGCAGCGCGATGCCCGCCGTCATGAGGCCCGCCGCCACCAGCCGGCCTTCCGGGGTGACGGGGAAGCGGTCGCCGTAGCCGACGGTGGTCATCGTGGTCAGCGCCCACCACAGGGCGTCGCCGATCGTCTTGATGTTGCCGCCGGGGTTGGAACGCTCGATGTCGAGCACCGCGACGCTGCCGACCAGGGCCAGGAACAGCGCCGTGCCGCTCACGTACACGACGGCGCGCACGCGCAGCGGCAGCCGCACCCGCGCCGAGACGACCTGGAGCAGGAGCAGGGCGCGCAGCAGCCACAGCGGCCTGAGCATCGGCAGCAGCACCACGAGCAGGGCCGGCACGTTCCTGACCACGAACCGCAGCCGGCGCGGCGCCAGCGTGAGCCGCACCCCGTAGTCCAGCGCGAACAGCGCCCAGGCGGTCACCTGGACGTACCAGAGCGCGCGGTCCACGACCGGCGGCAGCCTCTGGACGATGACGGGCAGCGCCCAGCCGGCCAGGAAGAGGACGCCGATGGTGAGGAGCGCCGGACCGGTGCGGCGCTCCCAGCGGGTCAGCCGGTCCATCCGGCCAGTCTGCACGTGCCCGCGGAGGGACGGGACGGCGGGGTCGAAGTGACCCTGGTCACTTCGACCGTGAAGTTACGTGGGCGTGGCATGCGCCCCGTATGTTTTAGCGATCACCTGAACCGTTCCACCCCGGGGGAGTGGGGAAGTTCGTGTGGGTTTGCTGCGTTATGTCGTAGCGCAGGCCCCGAGCGCTGGGAGATCAATGCTTCCAGTAAAATCGGCCTGTTCTTAATGATATTTCCGGACTTAACGCCCGATGTGGCGATATTGGAGGGTGTGGCATGACGACGGCTGCCCTGCAGACCGTGCTGACCGTTCCCGCGCGGTTCCGAGGCCCGGCGGGTGTCGCCAACGGCGGCTGGCTGGCCGGGACGCTCGCGGACGCGCTCAACGGCAAACGATCGGCGGTCGAGGTCACGCTGCACGCCCCCACCCCCCTCGACAGCGAGCTGCGGCTGGAGCACGTCGCCAACACCGTCTCCCTGTACGACGGCGACAAGCTGCTCGTCGAGGCCATCCCGGTGGCCGAGGACGTGCCGGCGCCGCCGTTCGTCGCCTTCACCGAGGCCGCCCGCGCCGAGGCCGGGTTCGCCGGGCACCGCGGGCACGCCTTCCCCGAGTGCTTCGCCTGCGGCCTGCGTGAGCCGGGCGACGGCCTGCGCATCTTCCCCGGGCCGGTGGACGGCGAGGGCCTCGTCGCGGCCGGCTGGCGGGTGCCGTTCGCGGTCGCCGACGAGGACGGCGTCCCCGTCGCGGTCGTCGGCGCCGCCCTCGACTGCGTCACCGGCTGGGCCCACTTCCAGCCCGGCGAGTCCGCCCTGCTCGGCCGCCTGGCCGTGCAGTTCCACCGGGACGTCATCCCGGGCGGCGCCTACTCGGTCGTCGGCCGCGCCACCGGCCGCGAGGGCCGCAAGCTGTTCGGTGAGAGCGCCGTCTACGAGGTCGACGGCACCCTCGTCGCCGCCGCCCGCGCCACCTGGATCGCTCCCCGCTGACTTGCCGCCCGCCCGGCCGCGCTCGGCCGGGCGAAGGGCAACCGCCATATCTCGGGATTTGTCAGGCACAATCCTGAGATATGCGCATTACCGTGATCGAGCACGAGGCCGACGCCGGGCTCGGCTACCTCGGCGGCTGGCTGGGCCTGCCCTGTGACGTGGTCCGGCCGTACCTGGGCGAGCGGATCCCCGTGAACACGGGCGACGCGCTCGTCGTGCTCGGCGGCGAGGCCGCCGCCTGGGAGGACGAGCGCTGGCCCTGGCTGCCCGCCACCCGCGAGCTGCTGCGCCGGGCCGCCACCGACGGCACCCCCACGCTCGCCGTCTGCCTCGGCGCCCAGCTCCTGACCCTGGCCTGCGGCGGCACGGTGGAGCGCGGCGGCAACGGACTGGAGGTCGGTCTGTGCGACCTGACCGCCCTGCCGGCCGCCGCCGGCGATCCGCTGTTCGCGGGCATCGCCGCGGGCGGCCGGACCGTGCCGGCCGTGCAGTACCACCGTGACGCGATGACGCGCCTGCCCGCCGGCGCGGTGCCGCTGATGACCGGCTCCCAGTACCCCAACCAGGCCTACCGGCTCGGCCGGGCGGCCTGGGCGGTGCAGTTCCACCCCGAGGCGACGCCGGAGATCTTCGCCTCGTGGACGTCCGCCACCGGCCTGGAGGGCGCCGACCGGCACGACGAACGGGTCCGCGCCTCGGCCGCCGCCCTCGAAGCCGCCTGGCGTCCGATGGCGGAAGCCTTCACCGAGGTGGTCCGCACCGCCCCCTCCAGGGTCCCGGCAGCTGAGCTGCCCTCCGCGAGGTAGCCTCGCGCCCGCTCGGCGGGCGAGGGTACGGCCGTGCGCCAACCCTCAGCCGATCGTGCGCGGGTTCCGTCAGGGTCGTGGCTGTCACCCAGCATGGAGGAACAGCGATGCGAGCCC
This sequence comes from Nonomuraea sp. SBT364, assembly GCF_001083785.1. GTDB lineage: Bacteria > Actinomycetota > Actinomycetes > Streptosporangiales > Streptosporangiaceae > Nonomuraea. Next base: position 2,001 of record NZ_LAVL01000125.1, on the reverse strand, counting down.
TGATCCACGACCCGGACCTCACCTTCGGCGTGGTGCCCGACCCGGTGCCCACGCCCTCCCAGGCGCTGGTGCGGGTGGCGTCCTTCTCGCTCAACTTCGGTGAGGTCGCCTACCGGAGCGCGGACGTCCGGCCCGGCCACGTCCCGGGATGGGACGCCGCCGGGGTGGTCGTCCGGGCCGCCGCCGACGGCTCGGGTCCCGCCGCCGGCGCCCGCGTGGTCACGTTCGGCTGGTCGGGGGCCTGGGCGGAGCTGCGTGCCGTGGACACCGCCGAGCTGGCCGTCGTTCCCGAGGCGGTCGACCTGGGGACGGCCGGCGCGCTGCCGGTCGCCGGGGTCGCGGCGCTGCAGGCGGTCCGCCGGCTCGGCCCGCTGACCGGCCGCCGTGTCCTGGTCACCGGGGCGTCCGGCGGCGTCGGCCGCTACGCCGTACAGCTCGCCGCCCGTGAGGGGGCGCGTGTCGTCGCCTCCGTCGGCAGCCCCGCCCGCGCGGAGGGCCTGCGCGAGCTGGGCGCGGCGGAGATCGTGCGCGGTCCGGAGAACCTGGAGGGCCGCGTGTACGGCGTGCTGGACAACGTGGGCGGGCGGCAGCTCACGCAGGCGTTCTACCGGCTGGAGGACGACGGCGTGGTAATGGCCGTGGGGCGGGCGGCCCGCGAGGCCGCGGTCATCGACTTCGAACTGGCGGGCACCCGCTCGGCGCGGGGGCGGATCGAGAACTTCAACGTGACCACGCCGTTCGGCGACGACCTCGCCCACCTGGTCGGGCTGCTGGCGGCCGGCGAGCTGGACGCGCAGATCGGCTGGCGAGGGCCGTGGGACAAGGCGAAGGAGGCGGCCGAAGCCCTGCTCGCCCGCCGCGTCGCCGGGAAGGCCGTCCTGGATCTGTGACACGTCGCGGACCGGCGGGGCCCGTTCATTCCTCGCCGGCGTGCGGATCCCCGGTGGTCGATCCCGCCGGGCCGCCGCGCGGGCGGGCCGGCCGGCGGGGTGTGGTGACGGCGTGGGCGACGGCCTGAATGCCGGCCACCAGCAGGGGGAACGCCGCAGCCGCCGCCCAGCCGGCCGTCCCGCCGGAGACGGGTACCCCGGCGGCCTTCAGGCGGCGCCAGGCCCACACCGAGTACGGGATCACCACCAGCGGCGCCGTCACCACCCCCGGCGTGTAGCCGCGGGTGGCGGCGGCCTGGGCCAGATGCACCACCCCGTGCGCCCCGAAGCCCAGCAGCGCCGCCTGGAAGGTGGCGCTGCGCCCGCCGGTGCGCGCCCCCAGGGCCGACGCGCCCGCCATCACCCCGCCCATCAGCCCGATGGCCACGTTGACGTGCCGCTGCGACACCTCCAGACGCTCCCACGGCACCCCGGGGAACCGCTTCTCCAGGCGGGGCCGGGCCGCGCGGGCCCACGTGGCCATGGTGGCCAGCTCCTCGGCGTCATGCGCCACCCAGGCCGCGAGCAGCCCCCACGTCACCGTCGCCGGAACCCTGTCCATGCTCGACCTCCCAAACACAACGCAACGTTGCGTTGTACTCTAGGCCCCGCGGCTGAGGGCCTGTCAAGATGGAGGGGTGCCCAGGATCGAGTCCACCGCCGCGCGCCTCGCCAAGCTCGGATTCGCCGACGGAGCCACGGCGGCCCGGCTCGTCCAGCAGGCCCCGGCCGAGCTCGCCGACCTGCTCGAAGCGCTCGTCCGCGTCGCCGACCCCGACCTGGCGCTGGCCTCCCTCGCCCGGCTCGCCGAGCGCGACCCGGGCGCCCTGGCCCGGCTCCGCGACGACGCCCGGCTCCGGGAGCGGGTCCTGGCCGTCCTCGGCGTCAGCGCCGCCCTGGGCGATCACCTGGTACGCCATCCCGGCCACCTGGGCCTGCTGGCCGAACCCCGCCTCGCAGGGCGCGGGACGCGAGTCGTGCGCGGGCCTCGGGTCGCGGGCGAACGGGAGGGCGGCGAACACGTCGCGCACCCGGGCGGGCAGCCACGACCTGCCGCGGTCGTCGGCACCGT
>NZ_LAVL01000124.1:25662-33803 GCF_001083785.1 Nonomuraea sp. SBT364 | reverse complement strand
GGGTGCTGGGCAGCCCCGACGGCTACCTGGTGGGCCGTTCGTTCCCGCTGCTGGTGGACGTGTCGCGGCGGGCGGCGTTCCGCTCGCACCTGACGTCGGTGCTGCAGACGGGGCAGGCGGCGGCGTTCGAGACGCGGCTGGCGCACCAGGGCCGGACGCACACGGTGCAGCTCGCGCTGACCCGGCTGACGATGCCGGGCGAGCCGCAGCAGATGGTGGCCGTGGTGGCGCTGCCGACGGAGACGCAGCTGCCGGAGCCGGGGACCGGCCGCCCGCAGGACTCCGACGGCACACTGCTGCTGGCGGCGGCCCGGCGGCAGGACCTGCTGGCCAGGATGGCCGCGCTGCTGCTGGACGAGGAGGCGATGCGCCAGCCGGTGGCGCTGCCCCGGGCGACGCGGCTGCTGGCCGCCGGGTGGGCCGACTGGGTGGTGGCCGACCAGGTGCGTGACGGGCTGCCGCGCCGCTCGATCGTGGTGGCGCCGAAGAACGTGCCGCTCGGCGACCTGGTCCGGCAGGTGGAGGCGAGCGAGCCGGCCGGCGCGCAGGTGGTGGCCCAGGTGCTGGAGCGCGGCTCGGGCGTGGTGCACGAGATGGTCGACGACGACACACTGCTCGGCTTCGGCCCGGAGGGGCCGCTGCTGACGGCGATGGGCGCGGGCTCGCTGCTGTGCGTGCCGATCGGGGCCGGCGACGGGGCGCTGACGCTGGTGCGCGGGCACGACCGGCCGCCGTTCACGCTGGCGGACCTGAGCGTGATGGAGGAGGTCGGAGTGCAGCTCGGCCTGGCGGTGCGGGCGCAGACGAGCTTCCAGAGCCGGTCGCGGGCCGCCGACGCGCTGTCGGCCAGCGTGGCTCCGCGCAGCCTGCCGGACGTGCCCGGCTACGAGGCCGCGGCGATCTACCATCCGGGTTCGTCGGTCGGCGCCGAGTTCTACGACGTGTTCCCGATGGCGGGCGGCTGGGGTTTCGCCATGGGCGGCGCGGCCGGCAAGGGCGAGGAGGCGGCCTCGGTCAGCGCGATGGTCCGGGGCGGGCTGCGGGTGCTCGGCACCTGGGAGTCCGACCCGGACGCGGTGGTGCGCAAGGTGAACGAGGCGCTGGTGGAGCAGGGCACCGGCATGTTCGTGATGGCCGTGGCCGGGCTCGTCCAGGGGCGCAGGATCCGCGTCTCGTCGGCGGGACACCATCCGGCCGCTCTGGTGCAGCCCGACGGGCACGTCCGCTTCGCCCTGGGCGGCGGGGTGCCGCTCGGCATCGCGCCGGAGGCGGAGACCACCACCGAGGAGATCACCCTGGCGCCCGGCGAGACGCTGGTGCTGTATTCGGAGGGGCTCATCTCCTCCAGGAACGAGGTCGGCGAGCCGTACGGCGAGGAGCGGCTGGCCGACGTGCTGGGCAGGTCCGCAGGTCAGGCCCCGTCCACGGTGGTGAAGGCGATCGAGGCGGACCGCCACGCCTTCTCCGGCGGGCAGGTGTGGGACGAGATCGTGATCCTCGCTCTCCGCGGCGTCTGATTTCTGTCTCTGATTGCGCATGGTTTGCGATTGGCGGGAAAGTGGGTATGGTCGTCCGTAGCTAGACCGTGCCTAAGACGCAGGCACACCTTGAAGGCTTTTTTCACGCTGAGGTGTGCCATGAATATCGCGATCGTCGCTTCCGGCTCTGGCAGCAGGCGCCACCACATCCTCTCCGTGGCGCGCGAACTCGGACGTGATCACCACGTCACCATTTACTCCCGCCGTGAGAGCACCGAGGGCAAGCCCAAGACGCGGGTGGCCCCGGGCGTCACGGTGGAGTACATCGACGCGGGCCCGGCCCGCAACCTGAGCTCCGACGACGTCGCCCCGTACCTGAACGACGTGGGCGCCTACCTGATGCGCCGCTGGCAGCAGGAGCTGCCCGACGTGATCCACGCGCACTCGTGGACCTGCGGCCTGGCCGCGGTCACCGGCGCCAAGGGCCTGAACGTGCCCGTCACGCACACCTTCCACACCGTGGACCCCGCGCACGTGAAGCTGGAGCGGGCGCTGGGCCGCCGGGCCAACGCGGTCATCGCGGGCTCGGGCGACGAGGAGTCGGCGCTGATCCGGATCGGCGTCCCCCGCACCAGCATCGCGATCGTGCCGTACGGCGTCGACACCGAGCGCTTCCACCGCCAGGGCATGACCGCCACCCGCGGCGGCCGCAAGCGGCTGCTGCACGTCGGCCCCCTGTCCCCCGACCGGGGCGCGCACACCATCGTGCGGGCGCTGCCCGGGCTGGCGGACGTGGAGCTCGTGGTGGCCGGTGGGCCCGCCCCCGAGGATCTCGGCGACGACAGGGACGCGCGGCGGCTGCGCGCCCTGGCCGAGCAGCTCGGCGTGGCCGACCGGGTGACGCTGCTGGGCCAGGTCAAGCGGGCCGCGGTGCCCAAGCTCATGCGCGGCGCGGACGCGGTCGTGTCGGTGCCGCGCGAGACGACGAGCGGCATCGTCGCGCTGGAGGCGATGGCGTGCGGCGTGCCGGTGATCGCCTCCGCCGTCGGGGCGCACCTGGACTCCGTGATCGACGGGGTCACCGGGCTGCTGGTGCCGCCGGACCGGCCCGCCAGGACCGCGCGGCTGGCCAGGGAGCTGCTGACCGACCCCACGCTGCGCACCGCGCTCGGCTACGCCGGCGCGGACCGGGCGCGCTCGCGCTACTCGTGGGAGCGGGTCAGTCAGGAGCTGCTGCGGGTGTACGAGGCCGCCTGTGCCTAGATGTCCGCATATATCGTCATTCCATGCTGATTCACCCTTGGGATGCCGGTTCTGACGAGCAGTCGCTCGCCTACTTGAGAGACAACGCGTTCGGGCACCTGATCGCCGCCGGCCGGGGGCGTGAGGTGCCCGTCGTGGTGCCGACCCAGTTCCTGCTCGTGGACGAGCGCACGATCTGGCTCCATCTGGCCAGGCCGAACCCCATCTGGCCGGCCATCGAGGAGAACCCCAGGGTGCTGTTGTCGGTCGCCGGACCGTGGGCGTACATCCCGGGGGCCTGGCGGGCCGAGCCCGGCACGGACCCGTCGCTCGGGGTGCCGACCACGTACTACTCGTCGGTCCAGGTCACCTGCCGGGCCGAGGTCGTCGCCGACGCCGAGGGCAAGCTGGAGATCCTGCGCGCCCAGCTCGGCGACCTGGAGCCGGGCCACGGCGACCCGGCCGCGATGCCCCGGCTGCTGTCCGGGCTGCAGGGGCTGCGGCTGTCGGTCGAGGAGATCCGCGGCAAGTTCAAGTACGACGGCCACAAGGACGCGACGCTGCGCGGGCAGGTCGCCGAGGGCCTGGCCGGGCGGGGCGGCCCAGGCGACGGGAGCGCGCTGCGCCACCTGTCCTGAGCCCTACCCGCGCAGCCGGGCCGCCTTCAGCCCCAGGTGGACGGTGAGCCGGTCGTCGCCGTCGGACAGGTCGCGGTGCGTCAGCCGCTCGGCCTTGCCCAGCCGGTAGTAGAGCGTCTGCCGGTGGATGCCGAGCGCGGCGGCGGCCTTCTGGGCGTGCCCGCCGAGGTCCAGGTACGTCTCGACGGTCTGGGCCAGCTCGGTGTCCAGCGCGCCGACCTCGCCCGCCAGCTCGCGCAGGTCGCCCTGGCCGAGCCTGGCCAGCAGCCGGTGCGCGCCCAGGTCGTCCCACCGGGCGACGGGCGCGAAGCGCGGGAAGTGCTCGGCGACGCGCAGCGCGTGGCGGGCCTCGCGCCAGCTCTGCCAGGCGTCGGCCGGGTCGGCGCGGGCGCCGCCGACGCCTGCCTCGGTGCCGTACGCGCCCATCACGGTCAGCGCGACCTCGGCGGCCAGGTGCGCCGGGGCGAGCAGCGCGACCGGCGAGCCGGCGCGGGCGAGCACGCCGCGCGGCAGCGTCCACAGGGCGGCGACGCGCTCGGGCGACTCGCGTACCGCGATCGCGGTCACCGGGCCGGGCATCTCGATGGAGGCGCCGGCGCGCTCCTCCGGGTCGGCCGACAGCAGCGCGCGCAGGCCGTAGCCGAGGTCGCGGCGGCTCCTGGCCTCCTGGGCGAGCGCGGCGGCGGCCCGCCCGACCAGCGGCGCGACCCGGTCCAGGGCGGCGTCGGTGAGGCTGCCGGAGTCGAGCAGCCACAGGTAGCCGTAGGCGACGTCGCCGTGCCGCAGCGGCCAGCACACCCGGGCGAGCACCCCGAGGTCGGCGTCGGCCGGGATGCGGACCGGGCCGTGGGCGCGGGCGATGCCGTAGCGTTCGAAGTAGTCGCGCACCTCCCCGGTGGCGCGCCGGCGCAGGATCGACTCCTGGCGGACGGTGTCGATGTCGCCGTGCTGCGCGCCGTAGGCGAGCAGCCGGAACGAGCGGTCCTCCAGCGTCGCCGACGCGCCGAGCAGGCCCGCGATCTCGTCGACGATCTCCTGCAGATCAGTGGTGTTGTGCATTTGTATGACAGCCTGCCACAACCGGCGTTACGCCCGTTCATGGCCCTGCTTGAGCTGCGGTTTTAGGCTGGAAGCATGTTGGGTCAACTGCTGCTCGCCACATCCCGGAGCGCGCTGGTGCGCCGCTCCGTGTCCGGCCTTCCGCTCACGCGCAAGGTGGTCGACCGCTTCGTCGCCGGCGAGACGGGCCGGGAGGCCCGCGACGCGATCGAACGGCTGCGCGATGCCGGGCTCGCGGTGACCGTCGACCATCTCGGTGAGGAGACCCGGGACGCCGGGGCCGCCGCCGCCACCGCGAAGGCGTACATCACGCTGCTGGAGGAGCTGCGCCCGCTGGAGCTGGGCCGCCGCGGCGAGGTGTCGGTCAAGCTGTCGGCCGTCGGGCAGGAGCTCGACGACACGATGGCGCTGGAGCACGCCCGCGAGATCTGCGCCGCCGCCGACGCGATCGGCGCCACCGTCACGCTCGACATGGAGGACCACACCACCGTCGACTCGACGCTCGGCATCCTGCGCGCGCTGCGCGAGGACTACCCGTCGACCGGCGTGGCGATCCAGGCGTACCTGTTCCGCAGCGAGGACGACTGCCGCGCGCTGTCCGGCGAGGGCTCGCGCGTCCGGCTGGTCAAGGGCGCCTACCGGGAGCCCGCCTCCGTCGCCCACCAGGGCAAGTCCGCCGTGGACAAGGCGTACGTGCGATGCCTGCGCATCCTCATGGCGGGGAAGGGGTACCCCATGGTGGCCACGCACGACGACCGCCTGATCTCCATCACCGAGCTGCTCGCCGACCGCTTCGGGCGCTCCAGGGGCGACTACGAGTATCAGATGCTGTACGGGATCCGCACCGACCGGCAGGAGGCCCTGGCCGGGGCCGGTCACACGATGCGCGTCTACATCCCCTACGGCGACGACTGGTACGGCTACTTCATGCGCCGCCTGGCCGAGCGCCCCGCCAACGTCGCCTTCTTCCTTCGTGCCCTTGGGGGTAAGTGAACATGGATGCCATCAGCAACGTGCCCGTTCCCGCCAACGAGCGGATCTACGGCTACGCACCGGGCAGCGCCGAGCGCGCCGCCCTGGAGAACCGGATCAAGGAGCTGGCCGGCACCTCGATCGACCTGACGATGACGATCGACGGCGAGCAGCGGCTCGGCGGCGGCGCGCCCATCGACGTGGTGCAGCCGCACAACAAGGCCTCCGTCCTGGGGCGTACCAACGACGCTACGGCCCAGGACGTGCAGGACGCGATCGGAAGCGCGCTGCGGGCGGCCCCCGCCTGGCGGGCGCTCTCCTTCGACGAGCGGGCGGCGATCTTCCTCAAGGCCGCCGACCTGCTGTCGGGGCCGTGGCGGGCGACGCTGAACGCCGCGACCATGCTGGGCCAGTCGAAGTCGGTGCAGCAGGCGGAGATCGACGCCGCCTGTGAGCTGATCGACTTCCTGCGCTTCAACGTCTCCTACGCCCGCCAGCTCTACTCCGACCAGCCGATCTCCTCGCCGGGCGTGTGGAACCGGATGGAGTACCGGCCCCTTGAGGGCTTCGTGCTGGCCATCACGCCGTTCAACTTCACCGCCATCGCCGGCAACCTGCCGACCGCGCCGGCGCTGATGGGCAACGTCGTGGTGTGGAAGCCGTCGCCGACGCAGCAGTTCGCGGCGCACTTCACCATGCGGCTGCTGGAGGCCGCCGGGCTGCCTCCGGGCGTCATCAACCTGGTGACGGGCAACGGGCAGGCGATCTCCGAGGTCGCGCTGACGCATCCGGAGCTCGCCGGCATCCACTTCACCGGCTCGACGCCGACCTTCCAGCACCTGTGGGGCACGGTGGGCGCCAACATCGCCGGCTACCGGGGCTACCCGCGCCTCGTCGGCGAGACCGGCGGCAAGGACTTCGTGCTGGCGCACCCGTCGGCCGACCCCGGCGTGCTCGCCACGGCCCTGATCAGGGGCGCGTTCGAGTACCAGGGGCAGAAGTGCTCGGCGGCCTCGCGGGCGTACGTGCCGCGCTCGGTGTGGAGCCGGATGCGCGACGACCTCGTGGGCGTGGCCGAGTCGCTGACCGTGGGCGACGTGACGGCCGACCTGTCGACGTTCATGGGCGCCGTCATCGACGAGCGGGCCTTCGCCAAGCACAAGGCCGCCATCGACCGGGCGCGCGCCGCGTCGAACATCGACGTGCTGACGGGCTCGTACGACGACTCCGCCGGATATTTCGTGAAGCCGACCATCCTCGAGTGCGCCGACCCGACGGACGAGATCTTCGTCCAGGAGTACTTCGGGCCCATCCTGGGCGTGCACGTCTACGACGACGCCGACTTCGACGCCGTCCTGGACCAGATGGAGGGCATCGCCCCGTACGCGCTGACGGGGTCGATCATCGCCCAGGACCGCTACGCGATCGCCTCGGCCTCGGAGCGGCTGCGCTTCGCGGCCGGCAACTTCTACGTCAACGACAAGCCGACCGGGGCCGTGGTGGGGCAGCAGCCGTTCGGCGGCGCCCGCGCCTCGGGCACCAACGACAAGGCCGGTTCGATCTACAACCTGATCCGGTGGGTGAACGCCCGCACGATCAAGGAGACGTTCGTCCCGCCGACCGACCACCGCTACCCGCACATGGGCTGACATTTCCCACGATGCCCCGGGCCCCCTCAGGGGGTCCGGGGCATCTCTTTTTTCGTATTGTTTGCAAGCGGTTGTTGCAGGAATAACGGCAATACCAGGCGAAACCCCTGAACGCGTTTGCAGTTTTACCTGGACGCCTTGACGTTTCCGCTATGTAACGTAAATGTAGTGCAACCGGTTGTTCGTCTGAGACGACGCCGGAGTGGCCACATGATCACCGAGCCGTCGCGCAACCGCCTGCAGGCCGCACTGGCCGAACCTCTGCTCCGCCATGCCCTGACCCCCCACATCCGGACCACGATCGCAGGAATGGAGCTGGACATGCGTAACAAGGAACATCTCGGTAGAAGGCTGGCGGTTGTCCTGACCGCCGGTCTTCTCACCACCGGCGGGCTCGTCGCCGCCCTCAACGCACCCGCTTCCGCGGCTCCGTCCAACGGCAACTACACCCTGGTCAACGCGGGCAGCGGCCTGTGCGCCGCGGTGCCGGGGCAGAGCACCGGCGACGGTACGCAACTCGCCCAGGCGGCCTGCACCGGCGGCGCGGGGCAGGTCTTCACCCTCGCCTCCTCGGGCGACGGTCACCAGATCAAGGCGGCGCACAGCGGCAAGTGCCTGGGCGTACGCGATGCCTCCACCAGCGCGGGCAAGCCCGTCCAGCAGGAGTCGTGCACCGGCGCCGCCTCCCAGACCTGGCGGCTGACCGAGTCCGGGTCCAACTACCGGGTGGTCAACGCCAACGGCGGCAAGTGCCTGAACGTCAAGGACAACTCCACCTCCTCCGGCGCCCTGCTCCAGCAGAACTCCTGCGACTCGGTCTCCACCAAGCAGTGGACGCTGCGCCCGGCCGGAGGCGGAGGCACGCCGGACCCGGAGCCCACGCCGACCGTGACGCCCACGGGCGGCCCCGGCGGTGGTGACGGCAGCGGTTCGTGGCCGTCCGACACCGGCAGCGTGCATCAGACGGAGACGCGTGACGTGGGCTCGTTCTTCGACGGTGGGATGAAGCGCTACTACGGCATCGGTGACGGTGGCCAGGGCGAGAGCCAGGACCCGATGTTCGTGGTGGCCAACGGCGGCACGATCCAGAACGTGATCATCGA
>NZ_LAVL01000124.1:0-25554 GCF_001083785.1 Nonomuraea sp. SBT364 | reverse complement strand
GCCGGGATCAACACCAACTGGGGCGACACCGCCAGGTTCAGCCGCATCACCGTGTACGGCAGCGCCACCATCTGCGAGAAGTACAAGGGCGTGCCGAAGGGCGGCGAGCCCAGCAAGATCGGCGAAGGCGCGGACGGCACCCACTGCCTGTACTCCGAGTCCGACATCACCCGCCGCTAGCTGTATCGGCCACCTCCTGCCCGGAGCGTCCGGGCAGGAGCCCGGCCCCGGAAGCCGTACCGGCAAACGCCTCCAGCGTTCGAACGACGAAGGTGAGACGAGCATGAGACGAGCAGTCGCCTTACGACTCAAGGCGGGGCTGGCCGCGACGGCCGTCGTGGCCGCGATAGGCGTGGCGCTACCCGCGTTCCAGGCGTCGGCGGCGGCCGGCGGCGTGACGGGCTACGCGGCCGTCAACGGCGGCACCACGGGCGGCGCGGGCGGGCAGACCGTGCGCGCCAGCACGGGCACCGCGATCCACGCGGCCCTGTGCGGCCGGGCCAGCAGCAGCACCCCGATCATCATCCAGGTCGAGGGAACCATCAACCACGGCAACACGGCCAAGGTCTCCGGCGACAGCTGCAACACCGCCGCCGGCGTGATCGAGCTCAAGCAGATCAGCAACGTCACGATCGTCGGGGTCGGCAGCGGCGCCGTCTTCGACCAGCTCGGCATCCACATCCGCGAGGCCAGGAACATCATCGTCCAGAACGTCACCGTCCGTAACGTCAAGAAGTCCGGCTCCCCCACGTCCAACGGCGGCGACGCCATCTCCATGGAGAGCAGCGTCCGCAACGTCTGGGTCGACCACGTCACCCTGGAGGCCTCGGGCGGGGAGTCGGAGGGGTTCGACGGCCTGTTCGACATGAAGAACGACACGCAGTACGTGACCCTGTCCTACAGCATCCTGCGCAACTCCGGCCGCGGCGGGCTCATCGGCTCCAGCGAGAGCGACCGCTCCAACGGCTTCATCACCTTCCACCACAACCTGTACGACACCCTCGATTCCCGCACGCCCCTGCTGCGCGGCGGCATCGCCCACATCTACAACAACTCCTACGTCAACCTGCGCGAATCCGGCATCAACTCCCGGGCCGGAGGGCGCGCCAAGGTGGACAACAACTACTTCAGGGACTCCAAGGACGTCCTGGGCACCTTCTACACCGATGAGGCGGGCTACTGGCAGGTCAGCGGCAACGTCTTCGACAACGTGACGTGGTCCAGCCCCGGCAGCGAGAACAACCCCGCCGGGCCCGACCCGCAGTCCAACACCACGGTCAGCATCCCCTACCCCTACACGCTCGACGGCGCGGCGTGCGTGCCGGACGTCGTCCGGCAGACCGCGGGGGCCGACAAGGGCCTGCGGGTGTCCGACGGCAGTTGCTCCCCCCAGACGCCCAGCCCGACCGCCACCCCGACGATCACTCCCACGCCGACGGTCACCCCGACGCCGACGATCACTCCCACGCCCGGCGGGCCCAACCTCAGCATCGGGGCCGGCTCCGACGGCTCCAGCAAGGCCGACGGAACCAGCTACGGCAACGTGCGCGACGGCGACATGAACACCTACTGGTCGCCGGACGGCCGGACCGGCGACATCTCCATCAAGTGGGGCTCCGCCACGACGGTGTCCAGGATCGCCGTCCGTGAGGCGTCAGGCTCCACGGGCGTCGTCGGGTCCTGGCAGGTCGTCGACCCCCGCAGCGGCTCCGTCCTGAAATCCGGAAGCGGGGCGGGTGTCATCACCTTCACCCCGGCCTCCCTGACCAAGATCACCTTCAGGATCACCGGCTCGACCGGCACCCCGAAGATCGCCGAATTCGAGACCTACGCCGGGTAGCGGCCCTCCGGCCGCACACCGGACGCCCGGTGTGCGGCCGGACGCGTCGTCGAGGGCCGGATCGCGGCCCCGGGGACGACCGGCGCGAGCGCGACAACCGGGCCGGCGGGAGCCGAACTACCGCTCCCCCGGGGTGACGACGCCGGATTCGTAGGCGAGGACCACCGCCTGGACCCGGTCGCGCAGCCCGAACTTGGTCAGGATGCGCCCGACGTGCGTCTTGACCGTGGCCTCCGACAGGAACAGCTCGGCCCCGATCTCGGCGTTGGATGCGCCCTTGGCGAGGCCGAGGAAGACCTCGCGCTCCCGCTGCGTGAGCAGCCCGAGCACCTCTTCCGGGTCGGCGCCCGGCTGGGCGACCAGGTGCCCGATGAGACGCCGGGTGGTGGACGGCGCGATGATCGAGTCGCCCCGGTGCACGTGCCGGATGGCGGCGATGATCTCCTCGCCGGGCGCGTCCTTCAGCATGAACCCGCTCGCCCCGGCGCGCAGCGCGGCCAGCGCGTGCTCGTCGAGGTCGAACGTGGTCAGCGCGAGCACCTTGGGCGGGTCGGCCAGCCGCTGGATCTCCCGGGTGGCGGTGACGCCGTCCATCCTGGGCATGCGGATGTCCATCACCACCACGTCGACGCGCCGCGACTCCAGAGCCTCCAGCGCCTCCAGCCCGTCGGCGGCCTCGGCGGCGACCTCCATGTCGGGCTGCGACCGCACGACCATGGTGAGGCCGTTGCGCAGCAGCTCCTGATCGTCGACGATCATGATCCTGATGATGGGAGGCTCCTCGGCTCATAGGGCACGGCGGCCGACAGCCGGAAGCCCGCCCCGGGCCGCCCGCCGGTCTCCAGGGTGCCTCCGACCATGCGGAGGCGTTCGCGCATCCCGGTCAGCCCTGCGCCCGCCTCCGCGCCGGCCGGTCCGGTGCCGTCGTCCTCGACGGTGATGTGCAGCCCGTCAGGACGCCACGCGAGCGTCAGGGCGGCGGTGGCCGACGGCCCCGCGTGCTTGATCACGTTGGTCAGCCCCTCCTGGATGACGCGGTAGGCGGTCAGGTCGACGGCGGGGCGCAGCGGCCGGGCGTCCCCGATCTCCTGTACGGAGACGCGTACGCCCGCACTGTGGACGTGGTCGAGCAGGTCGGCGAGGTCGCCGAGGCCGGGCTGCGGAGCGGTGCCGCCGTCGGCGCGCAGCACGCCGAGCAGGCCGCGCATGTCGCGCAGGGCGTCGCGCCCGACCCCGGCGATGGTGGCGAACACGTCGGCGCCGGGCGAGCCGGGGGCCGACAGCCTGCCTCCCTCGGCCTGGCTGACCATGACGGCGAGCGAGTGCGACACCACGTCGTGCATCTCGCGGCTGATCCGGTCGCGCTCGGCCCGCGCCGCCTCGGCCCGCTCGCGGGCGCGGTCGGTCTCGGCGCGTTCGGCCTTGGCCCTGAGCTCGGCCAGGAACAACGTCCGCACCCGGCTGAGGCGGCCCAGCGACCACAGGCACGCCGTCACGGCGAACAGGCCGGCCGACAGCCCGATCCGCCAGGCGACCAGGTCGTAGCCGCCCGAGGAGCCTCCCCACGAGGCCGGGTCCCAGAGGCGCGCCAGGACCAGGACCACCCCGGCCAGGGCGACGGCCAGGCAGGCCAGGCCGGGCAGGAGGCCGAGCCGGCCGGACACGGTGTAGAGCATCAGCCCGAAGACCAGCGAGCTGGGCAGCAGCACCGCCGGATAGTAGGCGCCGGCCGGGTCGTGCAGGGGCGGCAGCAGCACCAGCGTCAGCATCGCCGCGGCGGCCACGCCGTAGGCCGCCAGGGGGCTCAGGCGGCGCGGGACCACGCACGCGTGCAGCACCAGCAGCGCGGCTCCCGCGAGCAGGCGCAGGGAGAGCGGGCTGTCGGAGGCGCGCAGCAGGCTGACCGAGACCAGGCCGAGGGGCAGTGCGAGCAGGACGGCGAGCACGGCGTCGCCGCTCAGCTGGTGCCGGCTGAGAAAGGAGTCGACCGCGGCCTCGGCCGGGTACGGGGACTCTCTCACACCCGCCATTATGGTCGGCGGGCGTGAGCGGGGTCCCGGCGGCGGGCGAGGTAGGCCAGCGCGGCCACGGCCAGGGCCGCGCCCCACAGCGGCCACAGCATCTCCGGGAGCCAGGCGCCCAGCTCGTCGCCCGCTCCGGGCGGGCCGACCTGCTCGCCGCTGATCTTCTTGCGTACGTACATCAGCCCGGCGGACGTGATGGGCAGGGCCGCGACCAGTGCCGCGTAGGCGGGCAGGCGCGCCGGGACGGGCCGCCCGCGCAGGAACGGCACCCAGCGCGGCCAGATCTCCCCCCACGGCCGGACCAGGCCGAGGGTGAGGAGCGCGCCGAGGAGCCCGACAGCGCCGAGGCCGGCGCCGATCGGCGTGATCTCGGCGATGTAGGCGAGGAACTCGTCGCTGATCCCGACGGGGACGCCCAGCAGCCAGCCGAAGCGGGTGACGGCGTAGACGACGGGGACGGCGACCGCGACGGCCACGGCGTACCGCCCGGCCTGGAGCGCGCCGGCGGCGCCGGGCCGCGCGGGCCCCGCGAGCAGCGCGCGCGTCCCCACGACCATCAGGCTGACGCCGGCCGCCATCAGGATCAGCAGGTTGACGCTCGGCCAGGTCAGCATTGCCGCGATCAGCGAGAACCCGGCCTGACCTGTGAGCACGGCGACGAGCATCACCGGCAGGTACCCGGCGGTCATCATGATGCGCACGTCCGGCAGGAGCACCGCCAGGCCCGCCCCGGCCACGACGGCCGCGACGGCGGCGGCCCGGTTGAGCCGGCCCCGCGCGGCGAGCACGGCGACGACGCCGGCCACCAGCGCGGCCACCGCCAGCACGCTCCCGCCGGCCGCGGCCGGAAGGGGATCGAGCAGGGTGCTGCCCGGGCCGGGACCGCCGGCGTCGAAGGGGTATCCGGGCCCGCCGAGGGCCCAGAGCGGGCCGAGGGCCAGATAGCTCACCGACCAGGCGGCGATGATCAGGACGGGGGCCGCCGAACGGCGCTTTCCCGGTTGAGAGGTGTTCACCCGGCTCAATCTGCCGTCGCGGCGGGCCCCCGCACATCGTCGCGAGGTCGCGACAGGGTCATCCTGAGGTCGTGAGGTCGCGAGGTCGCGACGGGTCATCCTGAGTCGCGAGCCGGGGCGCTACCAGGTGACCGGGAGCCGCCACACCCCGTACACCAGCGCCGACTCCCGCAGCGGCACCTCCTCGGGCGGGACGGCCAGGCGCAGCCCCGGGAAGCGGCCGAACAGCGCGCGGAAGCCGATGCGCATCTCGATGCGGGCGAGCTGCTGGCCGAGGCACTGGTGGACGCCGTGGCCGAAGGCCAGGTGCTGGCGGGCTTCGGCGCGGTCGAGGCGGAGTGCGCCGGGGTCGGGGAAGCGGCCGGGGTCTCGGTTGACGACCGGCAGGGCGAGCACGACGGTCTCGCCCGCGCGCACGAGCTCGCCGCCCACCTCGACGTCCTCCAGGGCGGCGCGGCTGGGGGCGCCCAGGTGGAGGATGGACAGGTAGCGCAGCAGTTCCTCGACCGCGGTCTCGGTGAGCGAGGGGTCCCGGCGGAAGTCGTCGAGCCGGTCGGGGTGCCGCAGGAGGGCGAAGGCGCCGAGGGCGAGCATGTTGGCGGTGGTCTCGTGCCCGGCGACCAGGAGCGTCAGGGCGATGTTGGTGAGCTCCTCGTCGGTCAGGTCGCTGCCGGTGACGAGGCCGCCGAGCAGGTCGTCGCCGGGCCGCGCGCGGTGGCGCCGGACGAGGTCGCCGAGGTAGCCGGCGAGCTCCCCGACGGCCGTCGTGGCCTGCGCCTCGGAGGCGGCCAGGTCGAGGGCGACGGATGTGCGCTCCTGGAAGAAGGCGTGCTCGTCGTACGGGACGCCGAGCAGCTCGCAGATGACCAGGGACGGCACCGGCAGGGCGTAGGCCTGGACCAGGTCGGCGGGCGGGCCCGCCTCGGCCATGGCGTCCAGGCAGTCCGCGGTGATCTCGGCGATGCGCGGTTCCAGCCGCCGCATCCGCTGGACGGTGAACCGGCCGGCGAGCAGGCGCCGGTAGCGGCTGTGCGCGGGTGGGTCCATGCCGCCGAACCAGCCGGGCGCCGCCGTCCCGCCGGCGCCGGAGGGGCGGACGTTGGGCCGGGGCAGCGCGGAGTGCCTCAGCTCGGCCCGCACGCTGAAACGCGGGTCGGCCAGGACCTGGCGGGCGGGCTCGTACGCGGTCACCAGCCAGCCCTCGTGGCCGTCGGGGAAGACGTGCCGGCCGACGGCGGGCCGGTCGGCGAGCCCGGCGGGCGGGTCGAACGGGCAGCCGGGGATGCGGCGGGTGGGCAGATCGGTCATGGCGGCTCCTTCCATCGTTATGAGAGTAGCCTCTCATTTGAGAGTCTACTTCCACAACGTTTCCGGGGCCTCGTCAGACGGGTGGCGGCGTGGGGAACGACTCGGGGCCGGTCAGACCGGTGCTCTCCAGCAGGCGCTGATGGTTGAGCACCGCCGCGTTGCACGTCTCGGCGAACTTGCGGACGAGGGTGTTCTGGGTGCTGCCGCGCACAGCGCCGATCAGGCCGAAGATCTGCCCGTGCGCCAGCCGCAGCCACTTCACGAACGTGACGTCGTAGTCACGGCCCGACCTGCCGGAGATGTCGGCCATCCAGCGTTGCTGCGTCTCGGTGGGCTCCACCGGCAGCCGGATGTCGAACCGCTTGGCCAGCTCCCGGGCCTCGACGTCCAGCCCGTGGTGCTGCTCGGCGATCTCCTCGCTGATCGTGCGCACCTTGGCGCTGTTGCCCCGCTGGATCGCCTCCTGCGCGATCGTCATCTCCCACAGCGTCGCCAGCCGTACCTTCTTGATCAGGTCGCGGTCGGCGGCGGACAGCGGCCCGAACTCGGTCGGCCACGTGCGCCCGTCCCCCTGGCCCGGCGTCGGCGCGGCGGCCGGAGCCCCCGCAGGGTCGGCGGCCGGGTCGGGGGCGGCCGGGTCGGCGGCGGGGGCGGCGGTCGGGTCGGTGAGGCTGGTGGCGGGCGGGGCCAGCTCCTCCTCCGGGATCTCCGTCTCCAGGATGTCCGCCACCCGCGCCGTGTCCGCGCCGGGCACGGCCGCCGGGGCGCCGCAGGCCGTCAGGAGCACGGCGGCGCAGCAGGCGGCGAGAACAGGACAGCCATGTCGGGGTCGCACGTGCCGTCATCCCTTCCGGTGGTCGCGATCACCTTGGGGTACGCGGGCGGCCGCGCAAGTGTTCACCGTCATAGCGGTACGTCATCGATCGCGACCGCATCCCGAGGAGACCCACGCGAAAGGGTCCGGACGGCCCCTCGGCGGGAGGTGCGCGGGCCGCCCGCGGCGCGGCCGCCGGCAGGCGCGCAGGCCACGAGAGGGCGGCGGCACCACCGGTGGATCGCCCGCTCCGGCGGCGGCGCCGCCGCCCGGCCCCTCACGCCTACCTGACACTACGAGCTGATCCGCGGGCGGGCACCGGGGCGTGACCCGGGGATGTCCCTAGGGCTCGGTGACGCCCACCGGCAGGACGTCGAAGTGGATCACGACGCGCCCGGTGCCGCCGGTCTCGCGGGGCCGGGCGTCGGACCGCGCCCGGTAGCGTTCCAGCACCTCGAACACCTCGTCGCGCAGTTGCCGGGTCTCCCCCGGGGTCAGGCGCAGGGAGCGCCGGCCGAAGCCGCTCGCCTCGGCCCACTCCCGGGGCGCGCCCGCCTCCTCCGCGCGCCACCGGGTCAGCTCGGCGCCGCGCTGCCGTACCAGGTCGTCGAGGAGGAACTCCAGCGCGCCGGCCGCCTCGGGGTCGGCGGGCGCGTCGCCGTAGGAGAAGCCGCCGGGCACCACCCGCCAGTATTTCTCCTTGCCCCGCCCCAGCTCCGGCGCGACCTCGATCATCTCGTGCCGGGCCAGCTCGCGCAGGTGGTAGCTGGTGGCGCCGGTGTTCTGCCCCACCAGGGCGGCGAGCTGGGTCGCGGTGGACGGGCCGCGCTCGTCCAGCAGCTCGTACAGGCGCAGGCGGAGGGGGTGGGCGAAGGACTTGAGCGCGTTCGCGTCGAGATTCCTGGCGGAATAGCTCTTGCCGGACATCCGTTTGCACACCTATCTTTGCAAAGAACTGCTTGCACACTTTTCCTTACACACTATCGGAGTACCGGGTGTCCCGTCTCGGCCGATCGTTCGGCTTCCTGCTGTCGTCCACCGCACTGTCGAACCTGGCCGACGGCGTGCTCAAGGTGGGGGCGCCGCTGCTGGCGGTGTCGTACACCCGCTCCCCCGCCCAGGTCGCGCTCGTCGGCGCGGCGGCCACGCTGCCGTGGCTGCTGTTCGCGCTGCCCGCCGGGGCGCTCGCCGACCGGCTGGACCGCAGGCGCATCATGGTGGTCGCCGACGTGCTGCGCGCGGGCGTGCTCGTCGCCGCCTCGGCCCTGGCCTGGCTGGGGCTGATGAACCTGTGGGTGATGCTGGCCGCCGTCCTGCTGGCGAGCGTGGCCGAGGTGCTGGCCGACACCTCCGCGCAGTCCGTGCTGCCGATGGCGGTCGCGCCGGAGGGCCTCACCCGGGCCAACGGGCGCCTGCAGAGCGCACAGATGATCGGCAACGAGTTCGCCGGCTCACCCGTCGCGGGCGTGCTCGTCACGCTGCTGCCCGCCGCCGTCTTCGGCGGGCCCGCCCTCCTGTACGGCGTGGCGGGCCTGCTCCTGCTGGGCATGCGGGGCTCCTACCGGCAGGCGGGCACCCGGCAGCCCATGGCCAGGGACATCGCCAGGGACATCGGCGAGGCGCTGCGCTGGCTGTGGTCGCAGCGGTTCCTGCGGTCGCTGGCCCTGGCCGCCGGGACGCTCAACTTCGCCAGCGCCGCCTACTGGGGCGTGTTCGTGCTCTGGCTGGTCGGCGACGAGTCGCGGTTCGGTCTGGAGCCCAGCGCCTACGGGCTGATGCTGACCGTGTTCGCCGCCGGAGCCGTGGCCGGGTCGCTGGTGTCGGAGCGCGTCACCGGGGTCCTCGGCGAGGGCCGGACCCTGATCGGCATGTGGCTGCTCAACGCCCTGCTGCACCTGGTGCCGCTGTTCGTGCCCGTCACCTGGCTGCTCTACCCGACGGCGCTGCTGTGGGGCGTGTCGGGGGCGGCGGCCAACGTGCTCGTCATCTCCACGCGGCAGCGGCTGATCCCCGCCGCGCTGCTGGGCCGGGTGAACGCCGCCTACCGGCTGATCGGCATGGGCGGGATGCCCGTGGGGGCCGCGCTCGGCGGCGTGGTGGCCGAGACCGCCGGGCTGCCTGTCGTGTTCGTGGGGGCCGTCGTCGTGTCGGTCGTGGCCATCGGCCTGCTCTGGCGTGTCGTTCACGATCGAATTTCCGCGCCGTTGACCAGCCAACCTACGATTCCCGACATATCCAGATCACGTTAGGCACCCATAGGCGCGCGCGGAGATGACATGATTACCCCTGTCTATGAGGGGATGGTATGCGGCGGGAGATCGGCGGACGGTACCTCCTGAACGAGGAGGCCGGTCGTGGGGGCATGGGCGTCGTCTGGCGCGCGTTCGATCAGCTTCTGCACCGTGAGGTGGCGCTCAAGGAGCTGACGCTCGCCGGCGAGGCCGAGATGGTGCGCCGGCGCGTCCTGCGGGAGGCGCGGATGGCGGCCCGGCTCAGCCACCCCAACATCGTCACGGTCCACGACCTCATGGAGGAGAGCGGCAAGCTCTGGATCGTGATGGAGTACCTCGACGGGCTGTCGCTGCACCAGTTGCTCTCCCAGGTCGGCACCCTGCCGGCGCAGTCGGTGGCGGCCATCGGCCAGCACCTGCTCGCCGCGCTGCGCACCGCCCACCAGGCCGGGGTGCTGCACCGCGACGTCAAGCCGGCCAACGTCATGCTGACCGGCGAGCGGGTCGTGCTGACCGACTTCGGCATCGCCACCGCCGAGGGCGACATCCGCATGACGACCTCGCGGCGGCTGCGCGGCACTCCCGCGTTCATGGCTCCCGAGCGGCTGTACGGCGGCCCGGCCAGCAAGGAAGCCGACATGTGGTCGTTCGGCGCCACCCTCTACAGCGCCATCGAGGGCCAGCCGCCCTACCCGGGACAGGACGCCGCGACCGTACTGGGGATGGCCCGCAGCGGCCGCTTCCCGCCGCCGCGCCGGGCCGGCGTGATGCGCCCGCTCATCGAGGGCCTGCTGCACCACGACCCGGTGCGCCGCTTCACCCCGGAGCAGACCGCGGGGCTGCTGGCGGGCATGCGCGCCAGCAGCTATCAGGCGGCGATCTAGTCTTCCCGCTTGGCGGCCCTGGCCTCGGCCTCGGCCGCGTCCATCGCGGCGGCCTCCTCGGGGGTCGGCGCGCTGCCTCCCAGGTGCGCCGGCTGCCACCACACGCCCGGCGGGATCTCCGGATAGGTGCGCTGCGCCCGGTCGACCAGCGCGCTCAGGCGCTCGTGCAGGTCGGCGGCGTGCTGGTTGACGTCCTCGCCGCGCTTGGGGTGCATCGGCTCGCCCACCAGGATCGTGATCGGCACGTGCCGCTGCAGCAGTTGCTTCTTGCGGCCCTTGGTCCACAGCCGCTGGCTGCCCCACAGCGCCACCGGGATCACCGGGACCTTGGTCGCCTGGGCCATCCGGATCGCGCCGTTCTTGATCTCCTTGACGGTGAACGACCGGCTGATCGTCGCCTCGGCGAACACGCCCACCACCTCGCCGGCCTTCAGCATGCGCAGCGCCGTCGCGTACGAGCCCGCGCCCGCTCCCCGGTCGACCGGGATGTGGTGCATGCCACGCATCAGCGGCCCGGAGATCCGGTGGTCGAACACGTCCTGCTTGGCCATGAACCGCACCAGCCGCTTGGACGGCAGCGCCCCGAACCCGGCGAAGATGAAGTCGAGATAGCTGATGTGATTGCTCACGAGCACCGCGCCGCCGGATCGCGGCACGTTGTCGGTGCCCTCCAGATGGAAGCGGTAGTCGAGCACGCGAAAGAGGGTCCGCGCGGCGGCGATCACCGGCGGGTACACGATCTCAGCCATGTGCAGACGGTAGCCTACCCGGCCACCCGCCCACGCCGGGGTGCTTGCGCCCGGACTTCAACGGGCAGATGTTCAGACCATGAAGAAGCTCATCAACACGGCGGAGTCCGTGGTCGAGGACGCGCTGAACGGCCTGGCCGCCGCTCATCCGTCGCTGCGGGTGCGCGACCGCGTGGTCTACCGGGCCGACGCGCCACGGCGGGGGAAGGTGGCGCTGGTCTCCGGCGGCGGCTCCGGCCACGAGCCGCTGCACGCCGGCTTCGTCGGCCACGGCATGCTGGACGCCGCCTGCCCGGGTGAGGTCTTCACCTCGCCGGTGCCGGACCAGATCCTGGACGCCACCATGGCCGTCGACGGCGGCGCCGGCGTGCTGCACGTCGTCAAGAACTACACCGGCGACGTGCTCAACTTCGAGATGGCCGCCGAGCTGTGCGCGGGCGTCGAGGTGGCGAGCGTGCTCGTCGACGACGACGTGGCGGTGCGGGACTCCCTCTACACGGCGGGCCGTCGCGGCACCGGCGCCACCCTGTTCGTGGAGAAGATCGCCGGGGCGCTCGCCGAGGAGGGCGCCCCGCTGGCGGAGGTGGCCCGGGTGGCGGGCGAGGTGGACGAGCGCAGCCGCTCGTTCGGCATCGCGCTGACCTCCTGCACCTCCCCCGCCGCCGGCAAGCCCACGTTCGACCTGCCCGGTGACGAGGTGGAGCTGGGCATCGGCATCCACGGCGAGCCCGGCAGGGCCCGCGTCCCGATGGCGTCGGCGCGGGAGCTGGCCGCGATCGCGATGGAGGCCGTCCACGGCGACCTGCCGCTGCGCGGCGACCTGCTCGTCATGGTCAACGGCATGGGCTCGACCCCGCTGATGGAGCTGTACGTGGTCTTCGCCGAGGTGGAGTCGTTCGTACGGGGCACGGGGGCACGGGTGACGCGCTCGCTGGTGGGTAACTACGTGACGAGCCTGGACATGCAGGGCTTCTCGGTGACCGTGTGCCGGCTCGACGACGACCTGACGCGCCTATGGGACGCACCGGTCGAGACTCCGGGGCTGCGCTGGGGGCGCTGATGGACGGCGGGACGGACAGCGAGATGCACGGCGGGACCGGCGGCGGGCTGGACGGCGGGCTGGACGGCGGGCTCGACGGCGGGCTCGACACCGCCTTCTTCCTCGCCTGGTTCGAGGACGCGGGCCGGCGCGTGCGGTTGCAGCGCGACCGGCTGACCGCGCTCGACGCCGCCATCGGCGACGCCGACCACGGCACGAACCTCGACCGCGGCTTCACCGAGGTGCGGCAGGCGTTCGCCGAGTGGCCGCCGGGCACGCCCGTGCAGGCGCTGGTGTCGGCCGGCACGACGCTGATCCGCCGCGTCGGCGGGGCCTCGGGGCCACTGTACGGCTCGGCGTTCCGGCAGATGGGCAGGAGCATGGACACGCCGGTCACGCAGGCCGTGTTCGCCGCGGCGTTCGAGTCGGGGGTGCGGGCGGTGGAGCGGCTCGGCAAGGCGGCACCGGGCGACAAGACCATGCTGGACGCGCTGGTGCCCGCCTCCAGGGCGCTGACGCGGGCCGTACAGGAGGAGATCGCGACGCGGGAGGCGTTCGAGCGGGCGGCGCGCGCGGCCGAGGAGGGTGCGCGGGCGACGATCCCGATGCGGGCCCGCCGGGGGCGGGCCAGCTATCTCGGCGAGCGCAGCGTCGGGCACGAGGACCCCGGGGCTGCCTCGGCGGCGATCATCATGGCGGCGCTCGCGGCGGTGGCGTCCTGATGGTCGGCCTCATCCTCATCTCGCACAGCGCCGGGCTCGCCGCCGAGGTGGCCGCGCTCGCCACCTGCATCGCCGGTGAACGGGTGCGGATCGCGGCGTGCGGCGGCACCGGCGACGGCCGCACCGGCACCAGCGTCGACCTCATCGACCAGGCCGTCACCCAGGTGGACGAGGGCGACGGCGTGGTGCTCATCCCCGACCTGGGCAGCTCGGTGCTCACCGCCCGGCTGCTGGTGGAGCCGGGCCGGGTGGTGCTGGCCGACGTGCCGTTCGTGGAGGGCGCGATCGCCGCGGCCGTGGCCGCGGCCGGCGGCGCGCCGCTGGCCACCGTGCTCTCCGCCGCCGAGGAGGCCCGCACCCAGCGCAAGCTCTAGTGGCCCCGGAACGCCTCCTCCAGCCACCAGGAGGCGTGCTCGCGGGTGACCTTGGCGTGCACGAGCAGCGGCCGGTCGCGCGGCCCCTTCAGCCAGCCGGCCACCCCGGCCAGGTCCGCCGCCTCGCCCACGGTCACGGCGGCGAACCCGTGTCCCCGGGCCACGGCCGCCAGGTCGGCCGGCGGGAACCGCACGGTGTCCAGCTCGTCGCCGTGCGGCCCGAAATGGTGCACCTCCGCGCCGTAGGCCTCGTCGTCGTACACCACGACCACCATCGGCAGGCCGAGCCGCACGACCGTCTCCAGCTCGGCGGCGCTCATCCAGGCGCCGCCGTCGCCGAGCGCCGCCACCGGCAGCCGGTCCGGCCGGGCGACGGCCGCCCCGATGGCGCTGGCCAGCCCCAGCCCGACCGCCTGGAACGCCTGCGTGAAGCAGAATCCCGCCTCGTCGGGGACATCCATGAACATGGCCGGATATCCCATGAAATTCCCGGAATCGGTGGCCAGGATCCGCTCGGCCGGGAGCAGGTCGTCCAGGCCGATGCTGAGCGTCCTCGGGTCGATCCGGCCGCCGCCGCTCTCGTCCCGGTAGGGCACGGCCCGCCACCGGCCCTCCGCCCGGATCCGGCGCGCCACCTCCGGCGACCGGTAGCCGGCGGCCGGTGCGGCCTCGGATCCGAGCGCCGCAGCGGCCGCGCGCGCCACGCTGGCCACGTCGCCGATCACCCCCAGGCCGGCCGGCACGTGCCGGCCCACGGCATCGGGGTCCAGATCCACCTGGACGACCCTCGCGCCGGGGCCGATGAGCGCGCCGTGGCGGGTGGTCCACATGTTGAGCGCGCACCCCCAGCCCACCACCAGGTCGGCGTCCCGGATCAGCTCGGCGGCCAGCGGGGTGGCGAACCCGCCGCTCACGTCCAGGTCCCACGGGCTCCCCCGGAACAGGCCCCGCGCGACGGCCGACGTCGCCAGCAGCGCCCCGGCCCGCCCGGCCAGCTCCGCCACCTCCGCCCGCGCCCCGCGCGCCCCGCGCCCCGCGACGAACACCGGCCGCCGCGCCTCACGCAACATCCCGGCGAACACGCCGAGGGCCTCTCCACCGGCCAGGGCGTCCTCTGCCGCGGAGCTCGGGGTCCCTTCGGGCGCGGGGGACGCCGTACCGGCGCCGTGCGGGGACGCGGGCCGCTCTCGCGCTGCCGGCGGGTCACCGGCGTCGGCGGACTGGAGGCCGAGGGGGAGGTTGAGGACGACGGTGCGGCGGTCGTCGCGGGCCAGGCGGAACGCCTCCAGCGCTTCGGCGACGGCCGTGGCCGGGGAGGTGAGGCGGACGGCGAGGGCGCCGACCGAGCGGGCCAGGGCGTCCTGGTCGATGTGGAAGTTGGAGCGCGCGTCGGTGGCCTCGCCGGTCAGGACGACGAGCGGGGTGCGGCTCTTGGCGGCCTCGGCGATGCCGGTGATCGCGTTGGTGAGGCCGGGCCCCTGGTGGACGGTGACGACGCCGACCTGCCCGCTCATCCGGGCGTACGCGGCGGCCATGGTCGCCGCGCCGCCTTCGTGGCGGGCCGCGACGAACCGCACGCCGTGCCGTACGAGGGCGTTGGTGACGTGGAAGTTGCCGCTGCCGACCACCCCGAACGCGACCCTGGCCCCGGCGCCGGCCAGGGCCCGGCCGACGGCTTCGGCGACGATCACCGCGCCTGCCCGGGGTCGCCGCCGCGCTCGACCAGGGCGAGCACCCGCACGGGGCTGCCGGAGCCGCCGAGGATGGGCAGCGGCGGGGCCACCACGACGGCGCCCGTCACCGGCAGGCGGTCGAGGTTGCGCAGCTGGGTGAGGCCGTACTTGCCGGCGCCGAGCAGGTAGGAGTGGCACGGGAAGGCCGGGTCGAAGGAGTGCGCGGCGCCCGCGTCGGTGCCGACGGTCTCGACGCCGAGCCCGAGTACGGGCGTCTCCTCGGCCAGCCACCTGGCGCATTCGACGGAGACGCCGGGGGTGTGCGGGCCGGTCTCGTTCGCGTTGAGGAAGGCGGCCTGGTCGGCGGAGCGGGAGTCCCAGCCGGTGCGGTAGAGGAGCCAGCCGCCGTCGGGCAGCGGGCCGTTGGCGCGTTCCCACTCCTTGACGTGGTCGATCTGGAGGAGGAAGTCGGGGTCCTTGGCGGCCTCGGCGGCGAAGTCGAGGACGACGGCGGGGGCGAGCAGGCTGGAGACGGGCACCTGCGACACGTCCTGGCCGTCGCGCGCGGTCACCCAGTGGACGGGCGCGTCGAAGTGGGTGCCCGTGTGCTCGCCGGTGTGGATGTCGTTCCAGTACCAGGCGGGGCCGCGGTCGTCGTAGCGGCTGATCTCCTCCAGGCGGAACGGGATCGTGTTGCCGAACGGCTCGGGGAGCTGGAGGATCGGCGTCTCCGGCGAGAGGGGGGCGGTCAGGTCGATCACCTCGATCGAGCCGTTCCGTACGCTGTCCACGAAGCTCCGCAACACCGACATGTCATCCTCCTTGGTGGGCTGAGGGAATCCTCCTACGCGGGTGTGGCCTCCGCAAACACCGCTTTCACGCCTTGGTCCACTCGGCGCAGCCGCCGGTCTGGAACGACTTGTCCGTGGCGAGGATGGTGACGGTGGCGGGGCCCGTCGGCATGCCGGCGTCGAGCACGTCGGCGACGTCGGCGGCGGTGCCCTTCATCCGGGCCCAGTAGCACGCCTGGGAGGCGGTCACGGGACCGGTCGTGCGGTACGTGCCGGGCTGGATGTCCACACCCACCACGAGGGTGCGCAGGGTGGCGACGTTCCCGGAGACGGGCCCGGTGGTGGCGGCCGGGGCGTTGGCGGGCGGGGTGCCGGTGCCGGGCATGCCGGTGTCAGGGGTGCCGGTGCCGGGCGGTATGCCCGTGTCGGGCGCGCCGGTGCCCGGCGGCGTGCCGGGATCGGGCGCGGCGGTCCCGGGCGGGACGTCGCCGGACGGGACGTCCCCGGGCGTGGCCGCCGGGCCCTCGACCGTCACCGTGACCCGGGGCGCGGGGGCGGTGCCGGCCTCGCCCGAGCCGAGCCCGGCGAAGAAGCCGATCAGGAAACCGAGGACGGCGGTCATCCCCGACACCAGCAGGATGATCGTCGGACTGCTGGACGCGCGAGGGTATTCGGGGGGCCCGTACATCACCGGACCAGGGTGCCACCCGCTCAGCGGTGAAGATAGTCCACCAGCGACGCCTTCTCGGTCTCCAGCTCCTCGATGGCGCTCTTGACCACGTCGCCGATGCTGACGATGCCGACCAGGCGGCCGTCCTCGACCACGGGCATGTGCCTGACCCGGTGCGTCGTCATCATCTTGCGCAGCTCGTCGACCCGGTCGCCGGGCCCGACGGTGCGCACCTCGGCCGTCATGATCGAGGAGACCGGCTCGGCGAGGATGGCGGCGCCCCGGTCGTGCAGGCGGCGCACCACGTCGCGCTCGGACACGATGCCGTCGATCGTCGCGCCGTCGGCGGAGACCACGACCGCGCCGATGTTGTGCTCGGCGAGCTTGGCCAGCAGGTCGAGGACGGTGGCCTCCGGCGCCACCGTCGTGACGTCGCTTCCCTTGCCGCGCAGGATCGTCCCGATGAGCATCTGCACCACCTCGGCTCTGAGTTACCCCGGCGGGCACTCGGTTAAGCACGTGCGTCCTAGGCAAGCAACCGGGGTGGGAGCCCGTCAAGGAGTCACGTAAGCTGCCGTACCGAAAGTCCGGAAAAATCACGATTCACCTGCGGAGAAACGCCTGATGAACGAGCCGCTCAACACCGGGAGCCACGACCTGCCGATCACCGGGGAGCTGGCCGCGTTCATGCGGACGGGCTGGGCCGACACGCGGCGCACGGACATCGCGGCGCTGCCGGTCGCGCCGTGGGCGGCCAAGCGGCGGGCGGCCCTGGCCGGCCGGTTCCCCGGGGAGCGGCTCGTGGTGCCGTCGGGGCGGCTCCGGGTCCGCAGCAACGACAGCGACCACCGGTTCCGCCCGCACAGCGCGTACGCGTACCTGACGGGCGCCGGCGAGCCGGACGACGTGCTCGTCATCGAGCCGTCCGGCGAGGCCAGGCTGTACGTGCGGCCGCGCTCGCCCCGCGAGCAGGGCGAGGAGTTCTACCGCGACCGCCGCTACGGCGAGTTCTGGGTGGGCCGCAGGCCGGACCTGGCCGAGGCGTCGGAGCTCTACCAGGTGGAGTGCGCGCACATCCGCGAGCTGGACCTCAAGGGCCCGGCGCGGGTGCTGCGCGGGGTCGACCCCGCGGTGGACGCGACGGTCGAGCCGGGCGGCGGCGACGCCGAGTTCGAGAGCTTCCTGTCCGAGATGCGGCTGATCAAGGACGAGTGGGAGATCGGCGAGCTGCAGGCGGCCGTCGACGCCACCGCGCGCGGCTTCGAGGACGTGGTGCGGGCCCTGCCGCAGGCGCTCGGGCACCCGCGCGGCGAGCGTTACCTGGAGGGCGTGTTCGGGCTGCGCTCGCGGCTGGAGGGCAACGCGACCGGCTACGACAGCATCGTCGCCTCGGGGGCGCACGCCTGCGTTCTGCACTGGATCCGCAACGACGGCCCGCTCGACCCGGCTCACCTGCTGCTGCTCGACGCGGGCGTGGAGTCCGACACGCTCTACACCGCCGACGTCACCCGCACGCTGCCGCTGTCGGGCCGCTTCGGCCCGGTGCAGCGGCAGGTCTACGAGCTGGTGTACGAGGCACAGACGGCGGCGATCGCCACGCTGCGGCCGGGCGCCCGCTTCCGCGACTTCCACCTGGCGGCCATGCGCGTCATCTGCGAGGGGCTGCACGGGTGGGGCCTGCTCAAGGAGTCGCCTGACACGCTCATGGAGACCGGCCTGTACCGCCGCTACACGCTGTGCAGCAGCGGCCACATGCTCGGCCTGGACGTGCACGACTGCGCCAGGGCCCGCGCGGAGGTCTACCTCGACGGCGTCCTGGAGGAGGGGCAGGTGCTCACCGTCGAGCCCGGCCGCTACCTGCAGCCGGACGACCTGACGCTGCCGGCGGAGTTCCGCGGCCTGGGCGTGCGCATCGAGGACGACCTGGTGATCACGGCCGACGGCGCGCGGCTGATGTCGGACGCGCTGCCCCGGCACCCGGACGAGGTGGAGTCCTGGATGGCGGGATCGCCGCGCTGACGTAGGTCGGGAGGATGACCCCGATCTCCTCCTCCAGTCGGATGGTCTTGTCGGGAGATCCGGTCGATGATCGTGTCCCCGACGATTGGACGCGCAGTGCGAAGACCTGTCCTGATCCTCTCGCTCCTCCTCACCCTGGTCGTGTCGCTGTCGCCGGTCGCCCCGGCGGCGGCGAGCGCCGGGGCGATCGCCTGGGTGCCGTGCGCCGAGGACCCGGCCGCCGAGTGCGGCACGCTGACCGTGCCCGTCGACTGGCGCGAGCCGCGCGGCGAGACGTTCGAGCTGGCGGTGGCCCGGCGCCGGGCGAGCGATCCGGCGGCCCGGATCGGCTCGCTGGTCATCAACCCGGGCGGCCCCGGCGGGTCCGGCGTGGACGCCGTGGTGCAGGGCTGGCTCGGCTTCACCCCGGAGATCACCAGCCGCTTCGACGTGGTGGGCTTCGACCCGCGCGGCGTGGCGCGCAGCCACCCGATCATGTGCTCGGTGGAGCTGCTCCTGCAGGCCCCGGATCCGCTGTCGATCAAGGACCAGGCCGGTTTCGACGCGCTGCTGGCGCACAACCGGCGCTACCGTGACGACTGCCGGGCCCGCACCGGGCCGCTGTTCGACCACGCCGACACCGGCAGCGTGGTGCGCGACCTCGACGCGCTGCGCGCCGCGCTCGGCGACGACAAGCTCACCTACTACGGCATCTCGTACGGCACGCTCATCGGCCAGCTCTACGCCGAGCGGTTCCCGCGCCGGGTCCGCGCGCTGGCGCTCGACAGCAACATGGACCACAGCCTGGGCACGCGCGGGTTCCTCGACTCCGAGACGTGGACCGCCCAGGACTCCTTCGACGAGTTCGCCGCCTGGTGCGGGCGCACCGCGACGTGCGCGCTGCACGGCAGGGACGTGCGCGCCCTCTGGGCGGACCTGCTGGCCCGGGCCGGGCGCGGCGAGCTGAGCCTGCCGGGCCGGCCAGAGGTGAAGCTGAGCCGATTCGACCTGATCTACGAGGCGTTCGGCGCGTTCTACGGCCCGGCGTTCAAGCAGCTGGCCGAGTTCCTGGCGGCACTCGACAGCGGCGCGGCCACGGCCCGGGCCATCCTCACGCCGCCGTCCGCCACCGCCGGCCAGGCGGTCAACGACCCGACGCGCGTCCTGTGCCTGGACTACCTGCTGCCCGTCCGCGACCACCGGGAGTACGAGCGCCACCTGCGCAGGTCCGAGCGGATCGCGCCGGACATGCTCGCCAGCCCGCTGGGCTTCTCGGTCACCGCCTCGTGCCTGGGCACCGAGGCGCCGATCCCGAACCCGCAGCACCGGCTGCGCGTCGACGGCGCGCCCCCGCTGCTGCTGGGCAACGCCCTCCACGATCCCGCCACGGGCTACCCGTGGGCGAAGAGCACGGCGCGGCAGATCGGCCGCGAGGCCAGACTGATCACCTACGAGGGCTGGGGTCACGGCGTCTACGGCCGCGGCGACTGCCCGACGCGGGCGATCGACGGCTATCTGGTCTCCCTCGACCCGCCGGACCGGGGCGCCAGGTGCCCGGCCGTGCCTCCGGCCGAGGTTTCCCTCCTGCGCGACCGGCCGCCGACCGGCCCGATCCCGGGGCTGCCCGGCTACCGGTTCAGCTTCTGACGGTCACGGCCGGGGCGGTTCCCCCCGCCCCGGCCGGGGCCTGACGTTGGCGTTCAGGTGGAAGACGTTGTCCGGGTCGTAGGCGGCCTTGACGGCCGCCAGCCGGTCGTACTTCGCCCCGTACGAGGCGCGCACCCGGTCCTCGTCCCGGTCGGCGATGAAGTTCACGTACGTGCCCGTGCCCCGGGCGTACGGGCGCAGCGCCTCCCAGGCGGAGCGCGCCCACTCCCGCTCTCCGTCCAGCGCGCCCCCGTCCGGCGTGAGCCCGACGACGGACATCGTGTAGTGCGGCTCCCGGCTGCCGCCGAACGCCGTGGCGTCGTCGTCCCCGGCGGTGAAGGCGCCGTCGAGCCGGAAGGTCGGCATGAACGACAGCGGCGAGGACTTGCCCGCCGCCTGCTCGCACACGGCCGTCATCGCCTCCGGCGTGAGCTCGGGCAGGTCGAGTGCCTTCTCGTACGCGGCGATGCCCCACGGCGCGCTCTCGTCGAGCAGCGACTGCAACTGCGTGTACGGCATCGGCGAGACGAACTCGAACAGCGGCTCCAGCTCCCGCCTGATGGAGTCGAGCACGGCCTCGTGCCGCTCGGCCGTGGAGAACCCGGCCACGATCAGCGCGTGGCCGGGACGCAGCCGGTGCTCCTCCGGCACGAACGGCGCGGGCGGGGCGCTCATCCCGAAGCCGATCAGCACGCCGGCGTCGGCGGGCAGGTTCGTCGCGGCGGCGTCGATGACCTCGGCGGCCTCCCTGCCGCGTTCGGCCTCCCAGAACAGCACGGCGACGTGCACGGACGGGCCGACGGGGTGCAGCCGGAAGGTGAACGCGGTGACGACGCCGAAGTTGCCGCCGCCGCCGCGCACGGCCCAGAACAGGTCCGGATGGTCGCGCGCGGAGGCGTGCACCTGCTCGCCGCCGGCCAGCACCAGGTCGGCCGATTCGAGGTTGTCGATGGTCAGCCCGTGCTTGCGGGTCAGCCAGCCGAACCCGCCGCCGAGCGTCAGGCCGCCGATGCCGGTGTGGCTGATGGTGCCGCCGGGCGTGGCCAGGCCGTGCGCCTGCGTCGCGGCGTCGACGTCGGCCCAGGTGGCGCCGCCGCAGCAGACCGCGCTGCGGGTGGCGGGGTCGACGTCGACCAGGCGCAGCGGGCTGAGGTCCAGCATGAGACCGCCGTCGGTGACGGCCGAGCCGCCGAAGCCGTGGCCGCCGCCGCGCACGGAGATCTCCAGGCCCTCCTCGCGGGCGAAGGTCACGCCGGCCGAGACGTCCTCCGGTCCGCTGCAGCGGACGATCACGGCGGGGCGCCGGTCGATGGCGCCGTTCCAGATCGAGCGCAGCACGTCGTACTCGGTGTCGTGGCGGGTGACGACCCGCCCGGCGCAGCGGTCCCGGAGCTTGTCGAGCTCGGATTTCATCAGCTGAACCATGCCGCCACCCCCAAGTGCGCGACTTATCACGAAATATCACTTAATCCTAGGATTTGTCTGGATTCAGGAGGGTTGGCGGGCGGTGAAATCCGCCTCAAATTCCGCACGGAGAGGTACGATCCACCCGGTGACGATCACTCCTGCGACGGCCGTCGCGGCGGCCATGGGCGGCCGGCCGGACGAAGTGCGCGCGCCCCGGGAGTGGCTGACGGAGGTCGAGCGGGAGCGGGCCGGACGGTTCCGCTTCCCCGCCGACCAGGTCGCCTTCACCGCCGCCCATCTGCTGGTACGGCTCTGCGCCGGCCGGGTGCTCGGCGCCGATCCCGGCACGCTGACGCTGGCGCAGCACTGCGACGTGCACGGTCCGGGGCACGGCAGGCCGTACCTGGTCGAAGCCCCCGAGCTGGGCGTGAGCCTCAGCCACACGCGGGGCTACGTGTGCGCGGCGGCGGGGCCGGGGCGCGTCGGCGTGGACGCCGAACGGGTGCCGCCCGGCCCGCTCGACACGACGCTGGCGCCGATCGCGCTCACCCCGGCCGAGCTGGCGGGGGTGCGCGGCAACGAGGACCTGATCCGGCACTGGGTCCGCAAGGAGGCGCTGATCAAGCGGGGCGAGCTGACCCTCGCCGGGATGGGCACGGCCGAGCCGGACTGGACCGGCCGGCACCTGCTGGAGTGGCGCGTGGAGCCGGACATCCTGGTGGCCGCGGTCACCGACTCCCCCGCCACCCGCCTGCCCATCTCCGGATGATCGGGGTGCGCGTTCCGCGAGAAGCCGGTCGAGGAGCGCGCCGCGGACGGGACCGCCCAGCGGCGCCCGTACTAGCGGCGGCGGGTCGGGGTGGGGTCGAGGAAGACCTGGGTGATGCCGGGGAAGCGCTCGCGCAGCCTGCGGTCCACCTCGTCACAGGCGATCTCCACACCGCCGGCGCGGACCTCGTCCCGGAAGTCGATCTTCGCCGCGACGAGGAACCGGCCCGGCCCGATGACCATCGTGAGCAGCTCGACCACGTCCTCCACCTCGGGCTGCACGATGAGCACCGCGCGGATGCCGGTCTCGATCGGCCGGGGTGCCGCCTGGCCGATGAGCAGCGACAGGTTCGACTGGATGAGCGTGAGCGCGACACCGAGCAGCAGCACGCCGATCAGGATCGAGGCCGCCCCGTCCCACAGCGCCGACCCGGTGAGCTGCGAGCCGAGCAGCCCGAGCGCCGCGATGACCAGCCCGGCGAGCGCGGCCGCGTCCTCCAGCAGCACCGCCTTGAGCGCGGTGTCGGACGTCTTCCTGGCCAGCCGCAGCGGGCTGACCCGCCAGCGGCCCGCCTCGCCCCGCAGTTGCCGGTATGCCTTGAGGAAGGACACGCCCTCGATGACGAACGAGACCGCCAGCACCACGTACGCCGGGGTGAGGGCGGACAGCTCCTCGCCGTGGGCGATCTCGTGCACGCCGTGCGTGATGGAGAACCCGGCGCCGCCGGCCAGCGTCGCGAACGCCGCCATCATCGCCCAGAAGAACCCCGCCTTGCCATATCCGAACGGATGCCGCCGATCGGCCGGTTTGCCGGAACGCCGGACGGCGACCAGCAGCAGGACCTCCGTCACCGTGTCGGCGGCCGAGTGCGCGGCCTCCGACAGCATCGCCGCCGACCCGCTGACGACGCCCGCCAGGAGCTTGGCCACCGCGATGGCCAGGTTGGCCGCCCCGGCCACCAGGACGGTGCCCAGGCTCTCCCCAGACTTCTCCCCCACCCTCGTCACTCTACGTGCGCTAGATTGGGGATCTTGACATCCTTGCCCTCGTGAGCGAGGGGGAATCCCACGGTCGCCCGCGGGGTTTCCTGCTCCATCGCCGGTCGCCTGTCCGAGAGGAGGTTCTCGTTGAGGTCTTGCGCCAGCTCCACAGGCGTTTCAGCGCTCCGCCGGCCCGGCGGCGAGCACGTTCCCGGCCGCGTTCACGTCCGGGCCGCAGACCGCACGGGCCGGCCGGCGGTTCTTGACCATGTCACGGACCGCCAGGTCATCCACGGCGATCACTTGGTTCTCGCGAACAAGCCGTGGGGTGACCTGGTGCGGACAGGCGACCTTCAGCCTGACCTCGGCCCGGTCGCTCCGCGCTCCGGCGCACGCATGGGGTCTGGAGCCGCGCGTTCGTCCGATACGTCAGCGGGCCCGCAGACAGCCGATCCCATGCCCTGCGGGGCGAGGCGTCCGCTCCCTCCCCCGCCCGAAGACGCGGCTTCCCCCGGAGGTAACTGATGAGCACGCCTCGCTGGCTTTCCCCCGCCGAGCAGCGTGCCTGGCGAACCCACCTGGCTCTGCACAAGCTCCTCATGCACCGCCTGGACCGGGAGCTTCAGGAACACGCCCTGTCACTGAACGACTACGAGATCCTGGTCAACCTGTCCGAGAGTCCCGGCAGGCGGATGCGGATGAGCGACCTGGCCGACGCCACCATCCAGTCCCGCAGCCGGCTGTCGCACCAGATCTCGCGGATGGAGGCCAAGGGCCTGGTGACCAGGGAAGACTGCCGCGACGACCGGCGCGGCACGTTCGCGGTGCTGACCGACGAGGGCTGGGAGACGATCCAGCGGGTGGCGCCCGACCACGTGGCCGGGGTGCGCGAGCATTTCGTGGACCGGCTCACCGACGACCAGCTCAGGGAGCTGGAGTCGGCCTACGGGCCGATCGTGGACCATCTGAAGAAGCTCCGCTGACACGCAACCGATATGGCCGGGGCCGCCCGGCTGTCCGTGCCGCTCGCTACGATCCGCTCATGCTGAGAAAGCTGCTCGTGGTGGTCCTGGCCGTCGTGGCCCTGTCGGCCTGCTCGTCCGCCGGTGGCGACGGCGGCGTGAAGCTGCCCGCCGGGCCCGAGCTGATGCGCCGGGCCGCCGAGGCGATGAAGACGGTCAAGTCCGCCTCGTTCACCATCGCCACCGAGGGCAAGCCCAACGTGCCGGTCAAGAAGGCCGACGGGCGGCTCACCGCCGCCGGCGACGCCGACGGGACGATCACGCTGGAGGTGTTCGGCAGCCTGCAGGAGGTGTCGTTCGCGCTGATCGGCGACAAGGTCCACTTCAAGGGGCCGACCGGCGGCTTCCAGGAGATGACCCGGCAGCAGCTCGCGCAGCTCTACGACCCGTCGCTGATCCTCGACCCGGCCAAGGGCATCCCGGGGCTGCTCGGCACCGCGTCCTCCCCCCTCGTGCGGGCCGAGGAGGACGGCGCCTACCAGGTCGACGTGGCCTTCTCCGGCCAGGCGCTGAGCACGCTGGTGCCCGGCGTCACCGAGGGCGTCAACGGCACCGTGTGGGTCGAGCGGGCCAGCAGCAGGCTCATCAAGGTCCTGCTGCAGCTGCGCGACGGCACGGTGACGGTCGCGTTCGCCGACTACGACGCGCCGGTGTCGATCACGCCGCCCCCGTCCGCCGGATGAGGGGCGCCCGCCGGGTCGTGCTCGGCGTGGGCGGGGCGGTGGTGCTGCTCGCCGCCCTCGACGCCTACGTGGTCGTGACCGTCCTCATCGACATCGCCGCCGACCTCGGCATCCCGCTCAACCGGCTGGAGCGGGTCACGCCCGTGGTCACCGGGTTCCTGCTCGGGTACGTCGCGGCGATGCCGCTGCTGGGCCGGCTGTCCGACCGGTTCGGTCGGCGGCCGCTCATCCACGCGTGCCTGGCGGCGTTCGCGGCCGGGTCGGTGCTGACGGCGCTGGCGTCCGGTGAGGTGATGGTGGTGGCGGGACGCACCGTCCAGGGCGTCGCCGGGGGCGCGCTGCTGCCGATCACCATGGCGCTCATCGGCGACCTGTGGGGCGAGCGGGAGCGTCCGCTGGCCCTCGGCGCGGTCGGCGCCGCCCAGGAGCTCGGCAGCGCCCTCGGGCCCGTCTACGGCGGTCTCCTCGCCGGTGTCCCCGCCGCCTCGTTCCTGGGGCTGGAGGTGGGGGGCTGGCATGCCATCTTCTGGATCAACGTCCCCCTCACCCTCGCCGCCGCCCTGGCCGTCCACTTCGCCCTCCCCGCCACCACCCCGCGCCTCCCCCCGCCGGAGGCCCTGCCCTTCCCGGGCAGCCGCCCACCGCGGGCGGGACTTCCCGCCACGGAGAGAGTCCCCTCCCCGGAAGAGATCCCCTCGAAGGAGCAGCATTCGCCGCACGCGGGAGTTCCCGCCTCGGAAGGACTCCCGTCGCCGGAGGAGGTCCTCTCCCTGGAGGGGGTGCCCCCGGTGGAGATGCATGCGGCGGCGGGGGTTCCCGCCGCCGGGGAAGGGCTTCCCTCCCCGGAGGGGGAGGAGCTTTCGCCCTCGGCGGGATCCGCCCCGGACGGGGTCGCCGGGGTGAGTGCGGGGTC
>NZ_LAVL01000123.1 GCF_001083785.1 Nonomuraea sp. SBT364 | reverse complement strand
CGCCCGTCCTCCCGATGGCCGGGCCCGCGGCGATCAGGCGGGCGGGGAATGATCCGGTCATCGTCTCTCCAGTCCTACGTGGTGAACCTTGCGTGCTCAAGGCTGCCGCCCGCCGGGCCCGCGGCCATCGGGAGGACGGGCGATCCGCGCACGCCGAGCGGTCGAGCCGCGGGTCAACCGATCGGTTGACCCGCGCCCGTACCGGCGGGTGCTGTCCCCGGCAGGGGATACCGTCGGGGAGAAGAGCGAGGGGAGGGGTGATGAGGGAGCGGACCTGGCTCAACTGGGCCATGCATGTGGGGTTCTACCTGCTGCTCGTCGCCTCCGCGCTGCGGCTGGTGTCGCGGCACGGCCTGGTCGCGCAGACCGTCGCCTCGCTGGTCGTCTGCGGCCTCCTCGCGGTGGCGTACGCGGCCGGGATCGTGCTCTGGGGGCGCCTGGGGCGCGGCCGGCTCGTCTGGCTGGGCTGCGTGGCCGTGGTCTGGCTCGTGCTGGTGGTGCTCGCGCCGTCGTTCAGCTGGTGCGCGGTCCCGTTGCTGTTCGTGTGCCTGCGGCTGCTGAACGCGCGCGGGTTCGCGATGGCCGCGGCCGCGCTCACGGCCGTCGTCATCGCGGCCCAGCTCAAGATCGCGCAGGAGGTCGACCTCAGCCTGATCCTCGCGCCGATCGGCGTCGCCACCATGACCGCGGTGATCTTCTGGGAGCTCCAGCGGGAGAGCGCCGCCCGCCAGCTCCTCATCGACGATCTGATCAGCACGCGCGGCACGCTGGCAGACTCCCGGCACCGCACCGGCGTCCTGGAGGAGCGCGAGCGCCTGGCCAGGGAGATCCACGACACCCTCGCCCAGGGGCTGACCAGCATGGGCCTCCTCCTGCAGGCCGCCGACCGCATGTGGGCCGCCGACCCCGGCCAGGCCCGCGCCCACGTGCGCCGGGCCGCCGCGGCCGCCGAGCAGAACCTCGACGAGGCCCGCCGGTTCGTCCGCGACCTGCAGCCACCGGGCCTGGTCGACGTGACGCTGCCCGATGCGCTGGCCCGCCTCGGCGAAGGTGAAGGCGAGGGCCGGGGCGGGGGCGGGGGCGGGGGTGACGGCTTCGGCGGCGGTCCCCGCGTCCGCTTCCGGCAGGAGGGCGAGCCGTACCCGCTGGAGCCGGACGTGCAGGCGGCGCTGCTGCGGGTCGCCCAGGGGGCGCTGGCCAACGTCCGCGACCACTCGGGCGCCGGCGCCGCCACCGTGACCCTGTCCTACCTCGACGGCGAGGTGACGCTGGACGTCTTCGACGACGGCGCCGGGTTCGCCGAGCCGGCCCCGGCGCCGGGACGGGGGTTCGGGCTGCGGGCGATGCGTGACCGGCTGGCGGACGTGCACGGCGTCCTGACCGTGGAGAGTGCCCCCGGCGAGGGGACGGCGATCGCCGCCCGGGTGCCCACCCGGCGGCCCGGCAGGATCGGGGATCGATGAGACTGTTCCTGGTGGACGACCATCCCGTGGTGCGGGCCGGGCTGGTGGCGCTGCTCTCCGGCGAGGACGACATGGAGATCGTCGGCGAGGCCGCCGCCGGGGCCGAGGCGCTGCGCGGCATCGCCGCCGCGCGGCCCGACGTCGTGCTGATGGACCTGCAGCTCGGCGACGGCATCGACGGGGTGGAGGTCACCCGCCGGATTCGGGAGCTCTCCCCGCCGCCGCAGGTCCTGGTCCTGACCACGTACGAGACCGACGCGGACATCATGCGGGCCGTCGACGCGGGCGCGACCGGCTACCTGCTCAAGGCCTGCCCGCCGGAGGAGCTGTTCCAGGGCATCCGGGCCGCGGCCCGGGGCGAGACGGTGCTGTCGGCCAAGGTCGCGACACGGATGATCCAGCGGATGCGCGAACCGGCCCCGGCGCTGAGCGGCCGCGAGGTGGAGATCCTGGAGCTGCTCGCCAGCGGCGCGGGCAACCGGGAGATCGCCAGGCGCCTGTTCATCACCGAGGCGACGGTAAAGACGCACCTGGTGCACATCTACGGCAAGCTCGGCGTCGACACGCGCACGGCCGCCGTCACCGCCGCCGTCGAACGCCGCCTCATCAGGCTCCCCTGACGTCTCAGGCCGGTACGCGCTTCAGTTCGGTGTCGTCGAAGGGCGGATAGGTCTCGGCGCCGGTGCGCTCGGCCGCGTCGATGTAGAGGGTCAGCGCGTCGCGGGACTGCGCGAGCCTCGACATCTGTTCCTCCAGCCGCCGCAGCCGTGACCGCATCGCGGCCAGCAACTCGGGACACCCGAGCAGTTCCGGAGCCTCGCCGACCGCACAGGGCAGCAGGTAGGCGATGTCCTCGGAGGACAGACCGGCACCGAGCAGGTGGCGGATCTGCTGCACCCGCAGCACGGCGCTCTCGTCGTACGCGCGGTAG
This sequence comes from Nonomuraea sp. SBT364, assembly GCF_001083785.1. Taxonomy (GTDB): domain Bacteria; phylum Actinomycetota; class Actinomycetes; order Streptosporangiales; family Streptosporangiaceae; genus Nonomuraea. Next base: position 23,289 of record NZ_LAVL01000123.1, on the reverse strand, counting down.
CCGTTCGCGCCGCGCTCCGCCTCCAGCAGGCCCTGGGCCTCGTAGTAGCGCAACTGGTGGGCGTTGACGCCCGTCCGGCGGCTCAGTTCCCCGATCAGCATCGAATCCTCACTTGACCTTCATACCGGTATCAACGTTGACGATGCTGACATGAACCACAGAAACGACACACCCGTTACCGTCATCGGGCTCGGCCTGATGGGCCGGACGCTCGCCGCGACGTTCCTGAAGGCCGGACATCCCACCACCGTGTGGAACCGTACGACCGCCAAGGCCGACCAGCTGGTCGCCGAGGGGGCACGACTGGCGCCGACGGTCGCCGACGCGATCAGGCCGGACTCCTTGACGATCATCTGCGTCACCGACTACCGGACCGTGCGCGAGCTGCTCGGCGCGGACGGCGTCGAGCTGGCCGGTACGACATTGATCAACTTGACCTCGGGCGACTCCGCCCAGGCCAGGGACGCCGCCCGGTGGGCGGGGGAGCGGGGCGCCCGCTACCTGGACGGCGCCATCATGGCCGTCCCGCCGGCGATCGGGACCCCCGAGGCGGTGATCCTGCACAGCGGGCCGCAGCAGGACTTCGAGGCGCACCGCCCGGCCATGGAGGCGCTCGGCACCATCACCTACCTCGGTGCGGATCATGGGCTGGCGTCCCTGTACGACGTGGCCGGCCTGGCCATGATGTGGAGCGTCCTGAACGCCTGGCTCCAGGGCACCGCCATGCTCAGGACGGCCGGGGTGGACGCCGTGACGTACGCGCCGTTCGCGCAGCAGCTCGCCGTCGGGGTGGCGAGCTGGCTGCCCGGGTACGCCGAGCAGATCGACAGCGGCTCCTTCCCCGCCGAGGTGTCGGCTCTGGAGACCGACGCGCGGGCGATGGACCACCTGATCGAGGAGAGCGAGGCGCTGGGGGTCAACGCCGAGCTGCCGAAGCTGTTCAAGGCGATGGCCGACCGCGCGATCGCCGCCGGGCACGGTGGGGAGCAGTACCCGGTGCTGATCGAGGAGTTCGGCAGGCCCGGCGGCTGACCGGTTCAGTGCCGGGCGTGGCGGATCTTCAGCCGTCCCAGCCCCATGGTCCCGGAGATCCGGATCGTCGGCCCGCCGGGGCGCCGGGGCCGCCGCGTGCTGTAGAGCGGGGGCTTCCACCCCGTGTGCAGGCCCTCGAGGTCGACGACCGCGTCACGCGGCACCGTGATCGTGGCGCTGCCGGTGCCGAGGTGCACTTCGAGGTCCACGACCGGATGCTCGATGATCGCCCGGGACAGGTCGAGTCGCACCCTGCCGAGCGCGGACTCGACCTTGAGGGTGCGGGGCACCCGCCAGGCGCCGCGCCGCTGGATCCGCCCACTGACGGCGGCGATCGCGGACGTGGCGCCCGGCTCCTCCGGGAGGGAGGCCAGGGCCGACACGAGCTCGCCGTGCGTTCTCGCGGTGAGCATCCGGTTGAGGAGTTCGTCCATCTCCTGGTCCGAGACGTGCCCGTCGGCGTACGCCTCCTGCAGGCGCCGGACGGCCGCGTCGCGGTCACCCTCGACGACCATCACCGCCCCCTGCGCGTGTATGCGCGCAGCGACAGCGGGACGAACACCGCCAGCAGCGCGGCCGACCAGAGCAGGACGGCGGCCACCGGATGCGCGAGCGGCCAGGCCAGGTCTCCGGACGGCACACCCGGGTTGCCGAACAGCTCCCGGGAGGCGGCGGTGAGCGCGCTCACCGGGTTCCAGTCGGCCAGGAAGCGCAGCCAGCCCGGCATGCCGCCGGTCGGGACGAACGCGTTCGACAGCATCGTGAACGGCAGGCCCAGCGGCACCATCGCGTCGGCGACCTGCTCGTTCTTCACCGCCAGGCCCACATAGACGCCCACCCAGCTCAGCGCGTACCGCAGCACGATCATCAGCAGGAACGCCTGGGCCGTGGGGATCAGGCCGTGGTGCGGCTGCCAGCCCACCAGCAGGCCCGCGCCCACCATGATGGCCAGCATCAGCAGGCCGGTCAGCAGGTCGGCGCCGGTCTGCCCGAACGGCACCGCCAGGCGTGCCATCGGCATGGAACGGAAGCGGTCCATCACGCCGCGGGAGGCGTCGCCGGCCGTCCGCGTCATGACCGACAACCACGCGGAGAAGGTCACCATGGCGAACAGACCGGGCATGAGGTACTCGCGGTAGTCGCCGCCGCCGGGCACCCGGATGGCGCTGCCGAAGACGTACCCGAACAGCACGACCATGACGGCCGGGAAGATCAGCGCGGCGACGATCTGCCCGGGCTCCTGACGCAGCCGTCCCAGCTCGCGGCCGACCAGGGTGAGCCCGTCGGTGAACGTCCAGCGCAGGCGGCCCAGCGGTGAGGCGAGGGTGGTCATCGGACGGCTTCCTTCCGGTCGGTGAGACGCAGGAACACCTCGTCGAGGGTGGGGCGGCGCAGCCGTACGTCGGCGGCGGCGATCCCGGCGCGGTCGAGCTCGCGCACGATGTCGGCGAGCCGGAGCCCGCCTCCGGGCAGGGCGACGCTGAGCCGGTCGGCGCCCGTCGCCGCCGGTTCGGCCCCGGCCAGGTTGTTCAGCACGGTCGCCGCCGGAGGCAGCGCGGCGGGGTCCTCGAGGACGACGTCGAGGCGGTCGCCGATCGTGGCCTTCAGCTCGTCGGGCGTGCCCGTGGCGATCACCCGCCCGTGGTCGACGACGGCGATGTCGTCAGCGAGCTGATCGGCTTCGTCCAGGTACTGCGTGGTGAGCAGCACCGTGGTGCCGTCCGCGACCAGCTCGCGGACGCTGCTCCAGATCTCGCCCCGGCTGCGCGGGTCCAGGCCGGTGGTCGGCTCGTCCAGGAACAGCACTTCGGGGCGCAGGATGAGGCTGGTGATCAGGTCGAGGCGGCGCCGCATGCCGCCGGAGTAGCCGGTGACCGGGCGATCGGCGGCGTCCATCAGGCCGAAGCGCTCCAGCAGCTCGTCGGCCCGCCGGTGCGCCTCGCGCCGGGACAGGTGGTAGAGGCGCGCGAACATGCGCAGGTTGCCGCGGCCGGTGAGCTTGTCGTCCACGGCGGCGTACTGGCCCGCGAGCCCGATCCTGGCCCGCACCTCGCCGGCGTCGCGGACGACGTCGAATCCGGCGATGCGGGCGTGACCGGCGTCGGGATCGGACAGGGTCGCCAGGATGCGCACCGCGGTGGTCTTGCCCGCGCCGTTCGGGCCCAGCACGCCGCAGACCGCCCCTCGCGGGACGCTCAGGTCCAGGCCGCGCAGCGCGTGCGTGTCGCCGAAGGACTTGTGCAGCCCTTCGGCGACCACGATCGGATCCGCCATGTCGCCTCCATTGAGTACGTTGTACGCGGTGATGGCGGCCAGACTAAGCGACTGGGTACTATGTACGCAACCGGGAGGGGTGGAACGGTGACCGACGCCGAATACGTCAACATCTGGATGCGGCCCGAGCGCCCGGCCTACGGGCCCAAGCCGGCCTACAGCCGCGCGCAGATCACCGACGCGGCGATCCGCATCGCCGACGCCGACGGGCTGGAGGCCGCCACCATGCGGCGGATCGCCGCCGAGATCGGCACGGGCGCGATGTCCCTCTACCGCTACGTCCCCAGCCGCGACGACCTCGTCGAGCTCATCGCCGACCGGCTGCAGGGCGAGATCGACCTGGAGGGCGTGCCCTCCGGCGACTGGCGCGCGGACCTGACGCGCTACGCCGACGGGGTGCGGGGGATGTGGCTGCGGCACCCGTGGATCGCCACCGTGCACCGGGCACTCCCCAGCTACGGCCCCAACCAGCTGCTCGTGATCGAACGGGTGATGGGCGCCCTCGACGCGCACGTATCCATCGACGAGAACCTCGGCCTCATGTCCCTGCTGACCGGCTACGTCGAGAGCGCCGTCCGCGAGGAGATCGGCTGGGCCGACGAGGTCCGCCGCAGCGGGCTCAGCGAGCCGGAGTGGATGGTGCGGAGCGCCCCGCGCGTCGAGCAGCTGATCAAGAGCGGCGACTACCCGATCTTCGCCAAGATCGTGGCGCAGGCGCGCCGGCCGCACCAGAGCCGCGACGAGCAGTTCCGGCACGGGCTCCAGCGCGTCCTCGACTGCATAGACGCGGCCATCGGACAGCACCGTCCTGGAGGAGAAGCACCTAGGCGAGCGGGCGAAAGTACCTAAGCGCGTCAGATTCCCCGTCGGATCCGTCCCCCTAACTTGGTGGTCACAACAGAGCACGACCACTGAGGAGACAGCCATGAGCGACATGAACGAGCTGGTCCAGCGTTACCTCGCCGCCTGGAACGAGACCGACGCCGCCGCGCGCCGGGCCGTGCTGGCGGAGGTGTTCGCCGAGGACGCCGTCTACACCGACCCGATGGCCTCGGTCCGGGGCAGGGACGGGCTCGACGCCACCATCGCGGCGGTCCAGGGGCAGTTCGGCGGGCTGGTCTTCAGCCTCGGCGGCGCCGTGGACGCCCACCACGACATCGCCCGCTTCACCTGGCACCTGGGGCCCGAGGGCGCCGAGCCGCTCGTGATCGGCTTCGACGTCGCGGTGATCGGCGAGGACGGGCGGATCAGCCAGGTGCTCGGCTTCCTCGACAAGGTGCCGGCCGGAGCCTGAAGCCGCCCGGGCACTCCGCGGCGTGACCGGGCGGCGGCGGAGGCCGCCCAGCCGTGCCAGCGGGGTGCCCATTCATCACCGCGCGGCCGCCGCCAGGCGCATCAGGGCGTTGCGGGGCCCGGCCAGGCGGCCCGTCCCGGCCAGGCGCGTCATCCATCGGGACGCGGTGACCATCCGCTCGCCCGCCGGACGCCGCCTGGAGTCGTACACGCGCAGCGCCTGAGCCACGTCACCCGGGTGCGCGCGCAGGCAGGCCGCGAGCTCGACCGCGTCGAGCAGCGCCTGGCAGGCGCCCTGACCCAGTGCGGGGGTCATCGCGTGGGCGGCGTCACCCAGCAGCGCGACGTTCCCGGTGACGTAGGACGCCGGCGGCGGCGCGAGGTCGTGGACCTCGTGCCGCAGCACCTCGCCCTCCTCGGCCGAGGCGAGCACGCGCGGAATGGGGTCGTGCCAGCCGGCGAATCGGGCGCGCAGGTCGTCGAGGGTCTCACGCACCCCCGCCGGGGTCCGTATGGGCGCGTACCAGTTGGTGACACCCGGGGCCTGCGGCGTCATCCCGAACATCTGCCCGCGTCCCCAGGTCTCGCCGTAGTCCTGCGGCTCGAAGCCCCGGATCACGCCGCGCCAGGCGACGATGCCCGCGTAGCGCGGCCGGGTGGGTCCCGCGAAGAACGCCTGGCGCACCGCGCTGCGGACCCCGTCGGCGCCGACCACCAGGTCATGCCCGGCGCGCAGCGCGGCAGGGTCGGTGATCTCCACACCGGTGCTGATCGTCGCCGGGTCCACCTCGTCCACCAGCATCTCGATCAGCGAGACCCGCGACAGCATGCGGACGGGCGCGCCGCCGCGCCGCTCGATGCGGTCCAGCGGCAGGTCGGCCAGATGGCGGCCGTCAGGGGTGCGGATCCGCGCGTGCCGGTAGGGGACGGTGCGCTCGCGCAGCCGTTCGCCCAGGCCCAGGCCGGCCAGGGCGGCCTGGGCGTCCGGGCGGATGCCGAGCGCCGTGCCCTCGGCGGCGACCTTCGGCCATCGCTCGAAGATCGACACCTCCCAGCCGATCGCGCGAAGGGCGATCGCGGTCGTCAGCCCGCCGACGCCGGCCCCCACGATGGCAGCTTTCCTCATTCTCTTCACCACACATGTGGTACCACGTTTGTGGTAGTTCTGTCGAGCGGGAGAATAGGCGGCCATGGTGGAGAACAGGGATCGGCGCGACCGGTTGCGCGACGCGGCCATCGAGGTGCTCGCGGGCGAGGGCGGGCGAGGGCTCACCCACCGCGCGACGGACCGGGCCGCCGGGCTGCCCGAAGGCACGGCCAAGAACTACTTCCCGACCCGCGACAGCCTCCTGCGGGCCGCCGCCGAGCGGTGCGTGGAACGCTACTGGGGCGAGCTCCAGCAGGCCGAGGTCCACGACGTCGGCCAGTTGCTCGCGCTGCTGCGCCGGATGATCGACCGCGCGCTCACGGACAACCGGTCCAGGGTCCTGGCCTACCTCGAACTGCACGCCGAGGCCGCGAGGAACGCGCAGGTGCGGGAGACCCTGGCCCGGCTCACCCGCGCCGACCTCGACCTGCACCTGGCCGCCCAGCAGGCCGCCGGCCTCCCGGCCACCCGGCACGGCGCGGCCATGGTCACGCTGGCGGTCAACAGCGCGCTGACCTACCTGCTCACGCAGCCGCCCGACGTCCTGGCCTCCTACGGCCTCGACGACCTCGACACCTTCCTGAGCCGCCTCATCGCCTCCGCCTACCCCGGCCATCAGAGCTGACAAGGACACCCGGACAGCAGCAGCCGCGCGAATCCCGACCGAGGCATGACGGATTCCCCGGAGAACGTGGACCTGCTGCGCAAGCACGGCCCGTCCACCGCCACCCGGCTGGCCGACCGCCTGGGGCTGAACTCGGGCACGGCCAGCTACCGCCTGCGCAGGCTCGGCGCGAGGACGAGGGCTACTGGCGGCGGTTCGCCCACGGCCTGGCGTTCCTGCGCGGCGACCGGCTGCTGCTCGCCGTGGTCGTCATGGTCGGCGTCACCAACCTGCTGGACGCGGCCTTCAGCCAGGTGCTGGCGCCGGTCCCGAGCACGGCGGGACCGTGGCCCGACTCCCATCACGCTGCTGTTGAGTCCCGCTGGGTGGGCTCCTGGGCGGAGTGGCGGTGGCGGCCGCGGGATCGGCCCCGGTGCTGCTGACCCGCGGCGCCGTTGCCCGAATTCCCGGCCGCCACGAAAGGTCATCGTCACCCCCCCAGGCCACCGTGGATGGGGGGCTCCCGTCACCCCGGGCAGCTCCGGGGGCCGACGCGGTCGCCGTCACCGGCGACGGTGACCTGGGCAGGGCTTGCCGGTGACATGGCGGCCACCGTGCACACGATCTGGTCGACGGCCACGGGCGACAGTTCGCCGGCCGGAACGGACACGGTCACCACCAGGTGGCCGGCCGGGTCGGTGCTATCCGAGAACGGGCCGGCTTCGGGAGGGACGTCGGTGGAGAACCCGTCGGCCCGTTCCATCACGGTGGGCCCGGCCGCCAGCAGGGCGAGTATGTCCGCCTTGAACAGCGGACGGCCACCGCGCCCGGGGCGCGTCACCGCGCTGAGCCGGCCGTCCTTCACCAGGTAAAGGGTGATCTTCGTGTCCGGTGCGACGTCTCCGCTCGGCGGGGCGTCGCCCGTGATGACGCCGCTGGGCCGCACGCCGCAGCCGGCCACGGCGACGAGCGACACGAGACCCACGGCGAGCGCGCGGCGGGCGAGCCCGGTTCTCATTCGAGGCCTCCCATGGTGCTCTGCCCGTCCGGATCGGGCGCCCGGAGCGGCAATCGCAGCGTGAAGACGGCGCCGCCGTCCGCGGCGTTGACGACGGTGATGTCGCCTCGGTGCAGCCGCGCGTTCTCCCGCGCGATGGCCAGGCCGAGGCCGCTGCCCTCGGACCTGGCCCTGGCCGCGTTGGCCTTGTAGAACCGGTCGAACACGTGCGGCAGCACCGCTTCGTCCAGCCCCGGCCCATGGTCGCGGACCTCGAGGTCGATCCACTGCGGGTCGGCGGAAAGCCGTACCGACACCGGCGGCTCGCCGTGGCGCAGGGCGTTGCCGACCAGGTTCGCGAGGATGACGTCCACCCGGCGCGGGTCCAGCCGTGCCGTCACCGCCGCTGGAAGCTCGGTCCGCACCTGCTCGGACCAGCCGCGGGCACGCAGGGTCGCGCGTACGAGCTCGGCCATGTCGACCTCGTTCAGCGTGAGGGCCGCGACGCCGGAGTCGAACCTGCTGATCTCGATGAGGTCGTTCACCAGTCCGGTGAGGTTGAGCGTCTCCTGGCTGACCAGCCTGGCGGCCTTGCCGACGGGCTCGGGCAGCCGGGCCGCCTCCTCGTCGAGGACGTCGGCGACCGCGGCGAGCGCGGCCAGCGGGGTACGCAGCTCGTGGGACACGTCGGCCACGAACCGGCGGGCGTCGGCTTCCATGGCGCGCAGCTGGCTGACGTGCCGTTCCAGCTCCGCGGCGGTGTTGTTGAACGTGCGTGCCACGTCGGCCAGCTCGTCGGAGCCCCTGACCGCGATCCTGGTCCGCAGCTCGCCCTCGCCCAGCAGGCGTGCCGCCCGGCCGAGCTCGCGCACCGGGCGCAGCACGCCCCGGGTGGCCAGCCACGCGAGGACGACCGCGAACACCAGGGCCACCCCGCCGTTGCGCCAGGCGGATGCGGCGAGCCCGTCGATGCTGACCTGCTCGGGAAGCAGGCTGCGTGCGGTGTAGACCTCGATGCCGGACACCCACGTCCGGTCCCGTTCGACGATCAGCAACGGCGTGCCGATGACCAGGATGGGCTCGCCCTGCCACACCACGCGTTGCCACGCGATGTCGCCGTCCGCCACCGCCCGGCGCAGCTCCGCCGGAATCATCCTGACATCCTGGATCGCCGCGCTTCCGCCCGGCCGCCACCACCCCGGCGGCGGCTCGACCGGCGAGCGCGTCCCCCCGTAGAGGGCGATCGCGGAGTTGCCCCCGTCGGAGACGGCGCGGGCGATGTCGCCGAGCTCGTCCGGGTTCGGCGACGGGCTCCGCAACGGGAAGAGCGCCTCCAGGCGGCTTTTCATCGCCAGCACCGCGGCATCCTGGGTGCGCTGCAGGATGCCGTTGCGGGCCTGGAAGTAGATCCCGCCGGCCACCGCCGCAGCGGTGACCACACACAGCAGGGCGAACGCGAACAACAGCCGGGCGTGCAGCCCCAGGCTCGGCCGAGGCGCCACCGGCGGGCTCACACCGGCCCGAACCGGTACCCGAACCCACGCACCGTCTGCACGTAGACGGGCGCCGCCGAGTCGTCCTCGATCTTCGCGCGCAACCGCTGCACGCACGCGTCCACGAGACGCGAGTCGCCGAAGTAGCCGTGCTCCCACACCGACTCCAGCAGCTGCTGGCGGCTGTGCACCCGGCCCGGCGTGCCGGAGAGCTCCAGCAACAGGCGCAGCTCGGTCGGGGCGAGGCTGACCGGCACGCCGCGGTTGGCGACCACCAGCCCGGCCCGGTCGATGGTCAGGTCCCCGTGCCGCTCCAGCTCCGCCTGGTCCCGGCCGACCCGCCGGAGCACCGCGCGAATGCGGGCTTCGAGCACCCTGGGCTGCACCGGCTTGACCACGTAGTCGTCGGCGCCCGCCTCCAGCCCGGCCACCACGTCCATGTCGTCGCTGCGCGCGGTCAGCATGATGATCGGTATCTCCCCGGCGGTCCGGATGCGGCGGCAGACCTCGAACCCGTCCATGCCAGGCAACATCAGGTCGAGCACCACGACGTCGGGAATGTCCGTACGCAGCCGGTCCAGCCCCTCCTCGCCGGACTCCACCGCGCGCACCCGGTGCCCATGCCGGGTCAGGGCCAGCTCCAGGCCCTCCCGCACGGCCGGGTCATCCTCGATCAGCAACACTCGCGACACGCCGCCGACTATCACAGCACACTCCGTCTTTCGCCCCGCCCGGTCAACCCACCCACTGTCGGCCGGCGGTGTCCTCGCCTCGTCCGCGCCATGTCATGGTTGTGTCACGGCCGCTCCGGCGGCGGCGGCCGTCGACAAACGGTGACATGCGGCGGACAACGCACGCATATTCGGCGCCAATCGTAGTTCGTCATGGACGAACCACACACCCTCCCACCTCGGCGCCGGGACCGGCTGTACGCCGTGGTCACGCTGGTGCTCGCCGTGCTCCTGCTGCCCGCGGCGTTCGTCCGCCGGCCCCGCCGCGCCCGCGAACTGGCCTGCCGCTGGGCGTTGCGGCTGCGGTTCCCCGCCGAGGATCTCACCGGGCTCACCGAGGGCGCCCTGGCGGCGTTCACCGAGGCGCGTACCGAGGCGCTCTGGCGTCACGGCCAGCTCATCGGCCTCACTTCGGGATACCGCGATCCCGTCGTCCAGCAGCGGATGTTCGACGAGGAGGTGCGCCGCTCCGGCTCCCCGGACTCGGCCCGCATGCTCGTGCTGCCGCCGGCGGAATCCAGCCACGTCAAGGGCCTCGCGCTGGACGTGCGCCCCCGCGAAGGCGCGCGCTGGCTCGAGGAACACGGCGCCCCCTACGACCTCTACCGCATGTACGACAACGAGTGGTGGCACTTCGAGTACCGCCCGGACAGCGGCGGCACGCCTCCACGACGACGACCCCACCCCGGCGTCGCCTACGCCACCGAGAACGCGGACCACACGTACCCGTGGCGGATGTGATCGCGGCCCCCGGCAGTGCCGTCAGCCCCGGGGCACCATGACAAGGAACCGGACCGATCACCACGGAGGCCCCCTTGACGCCCCCTGCCTACGAAGCGGACTGCTGGCTCACCCCGAGTGCTCAGCCCCGGCTCTCCCCGATCGACGGCATCGGCCTGTTCGCCATCGAGCGGATCCGCCGGGACGAGGTCGTGATGCGACTCGGCGGACGTGTCATCGACGACGAGGGCCTGGCCCGCCTCACGCCGCCGTACAGCAGCCTCACCGTCGCCGAAGGCACCCACCTGCTTCTCGATCCCGCTCACCCGGTGCGCTACGGCAACCACTCCTGCGACCCCACACTCTGGCACCGCGACGCGACAACCGTGATCGCACGACGCGACCTCGACCAGGGCGAGGAGCTCACCCTCGACTACGCCACGCACACCGGCGTCGCGTCGTGGTCGATGACCTGCCGGTGCGCCACGTCCCTGTGCCGGCGCGTCGTCACCGGCGACGACTGGCGGCTGGCGCGGCTGCAAGCCACGTACGGCACCCACTGGTCCCCGCCCCTGCTCGGACGCATCAGGGCGCTTCAGGGGCGGTAGGGCCCGGGATGCCGCAGCCTCCAGACGGTGCCGCGGGTGATGGCCTCCTTGAAGAGCGCGGAGAGCCGTCCGGTCACGACGGCGGCGCCGAGCGGGCTGTCGTCGGCACGGGCGAACTGGCTGACGCCGTCGTGGCGGCCCAGGCTGATGTTCTGCCACACGTACCGGATCCTGGCCGGTCGCGGGGTACGGCCGGTCAGCAGGCGGGCCGCGGCGTCGCCGGCGTGCAGGCCCATGGGCAGGCCGGTCTGGCAGGACATGCGCGAGCGCCCGCTCGCGGTCCCGGCCGCGGCGGCGTCGCCGATGCCGAGCACCCCGGGGTGGGAGAGCGAGCGGAGGGCCGCGTCGACCAGCATGCGGCCGCCCTCGTCCGTGGCCAGTCCGGAGGCCGCCGCGAGGCCGGGGACGCGGAAGCCCGCGGCCCACACCACCGTGTCGGCGGGCACCCGGCAGCCGTCCCCCAGGAGCAGCCCGTCGGGGCCGACCTCGGCGACCGGCGCGTGCTCACGTACGGTGACGCCCAGCCGGTCGCAGGCCCGGTGCAGGTGCCGGCGGGCCCGCTCGGAAAGCCCGTCCCCGATCCGGCCGGCGGAGATCAGCCGCACCTCCAGCCGCGGGCGTGCCGCCTTGATTTCGGTCGCGGTCTCGATCCCGGTCAGCCCGCCGCCCACCACCGCGACCGAGCGGGCTTCGGCCAGGCGTGACCGCAGCCGGGCCGCCTCTCCGGCGGTGGCGACGGTGAACGCGTGCTCGGCCGCCCCGGGCACCGCGTCCAGGTCTGCGCCGCTGCCGAGCGCGTAGATCAGCACGTCGTAGCCCAGCTCGTGCGGGGCGGCGTCGAGCCGTACGATCCGCGCGCCGAGGTCGATGCCCGTCGCCCTGGCCACCACCAGCTCCACGCCGGTGCCGTCGAGCAGCCGGGGGAGGGGCAGGCCGATGAGCCGTTGCCCGGCCGCGAGCTGGTGGAGCCGTACGCGTTCCACGAACCGGTCGCTCGCGTTCACCAGCGTCACCCGGGCGCCGGTGCCGCGCAGCCGCCTGGCCGCCCGTTTGGCGGCGCCGAGCCCGGCGTAGCCGCCGCCCAGCACCACGATGCGCTCTGTCATGGGTCCTCCGATCGAGTCCCCACCTGAACCGGCGAGCCCGCCGGTTCGTGACAGCGCCCCTGTGTGACGGTGCTCACATGAGCTGAGCGGCGGCGAAGGCGAGTTTGGCCGGGTTCACCAGGGTCCGCACCGCGCTGATCCGGCCGTCGTCGATCTCCACCGCCATGACCGCGCGCAGTTCGCCCTCGTGCCGCAGCAGCATCGCGTACTCGCCGTTGACCTCCGCGATCACGGCCGTCACCGCCGCCGCCTCCGGCCGGAGGCCGAACCCGCCCAGGTAACGCAGCACCCGCTCGCGCCCGGACACCGGCCGCCGCGCCGCGGTCGATCCACCGCCGTCCGCCCACGCGACCACGTCGGCGCTCAGCAGGCGTTCCAGCCCCGCCACGTCACCGTGCACGGTCGCGGCCAGGAATCTCTCGACGACGCGGCGATGCTGTTCGCGGTCGGCGCCGAATCGCTTGCGGGCCTCGCCGACGTGACCTCTGGCCCGGCGGTGGAGCTGCCGCGAGTGCGCCTCGTCGAGGCCGAGTACGTCGCCGATCTCGGCGTGGCTGTGGCCGAACGCGTCACGCAGCACGAAAACGGCCCGCTCGGCCGGGCTCAGGCGCTCCAGCAGAATCAGCAGCCCCAGCGACACGGATTCGCGCTGCTCGACGGTCTCCAGCGGCCCGAGAGCGCCGTCACCGGTGAGCACGGGCTCGGGCAGCCACGGCCCGGCGTAGCTCTCCCACCGCCGCCGCGCCGAGGCGAGCTCGTTCAGGCACAGGTTGGTGATCACTCTGGTCAGCCAGGCGGCCGGCACGTCGACGGGACCGGCCCCGCGCCAGCGCAGGAACGTCTCCTGCACCATGTCCTCGGCCTCGGCCGCCGAACCGAGCAACCGGTAGGCCAGCCCGAACAGCCTCGGCCGCTGCTCCTCGAACACGGCCACCGAAGCGCCCTCACCCAGGAGATCCACGCGCCCCATGCTATGGAGCGGGCGCCATGGCCCGTACTTCGGCAGGGCCGGCAGCGGACCGCTGGCATCGCGGTAGTTCGTGCCACGAATTTGTTACGCTTGGCCGATGAGCAAGAATGCCGACGGCCGGATCGGGGCGGTGGCCGCGCTGGTGCGGTCCACGTTCCTGGTGAACGCCGTCTATGTGGAATCCGCCCGCGAATACGGCCTCACTCAGCAGCAGGGCCAGTTGCTGTGCGTCCTGATGGCGCAGCCGTACGGCATGACCGAGCTGGGCGCGACGCTCGGGCTGGCCAAGTCGAGCCTGACCGGATTGGTGGACCGTACCGAGCGTAACGGCCTGGTGCGTCGGAAGCCCGATCCGCAGGACTCCCGGGCGGTGCGGGTGGCGCTCACCACGCAGGGCGCGACGCTGGCCGAGGAGTTCTACGCCGAGACCTGCCGCCGCGTCGAGGAGCTGACCTCGGGGTTCTCCCCGGCGGAGCGTGACGCGCTGGCCGCCCTGCTGGGCCGCGTGGTGGCGGACAACAAGGTGCCGAGCGTCTTCATGGAGCCGGATCTCACGCACTGAGCCACAGCGGGGGTTTGCAGTTCGCGCCACGAACTAATATGGTTCGTAGCGCGAACTTATCTCCTTTTTGTTGACGCGAAGGGCAGAACTGTGTCCACACATGACGTCGTCTTCGGTTTCGGCGTGCATTCCGGTGTCGAGGACATCCCCGAGTTGCTGCGCATGGCCCAGCAGGCGGATCGCGACGGGCTCGACATCTTCACCCTGTCCGACCATCCCTACATCGGCGGGCGTCTGGACGCCTACGCCGCGCTCGGCTTCATTCTCGGACGTACGGAACGCATCGCCGGTTTCGCTAACGTCACCAACCTGCCGACCAGGCCCGCTCCCATGCTGGCGCGCACGGTGACGTCGTTGTCGGCGCTGTCGGGCGGCCGGGTCGTCCTCGGCATGGGCGCGGGCGGGTTGTGGGACCGCATCGCCGACATGGGCGTGCCGAAACTGTCACCGGGCGAGGCCGTGGACGCCTTCGAGGAGGCGATCGTCCTGGTCAAGCTGCTGTCGGGTGGCGGCCCTCCGGTCACCTACGAAGGCACCCACTACCAGGTGCGCCAGATCGAGCCCTCTCCCGTCGCCGCGCCTCCCGTGTGGACCGGATCGGTCGGGCCCAAGTCGTTGGCCGCCACCGGCCGGGTGGCCGACGGCTGGATCCCGGGCCACGCGGCCGACTGGCTCAGCGAACGCTACCGGGCCTCCCGGCCCGTCATCGACGACGCGGCGGCGGCCGTCGGCCGGGATCCGGGTGAGATCCGTACGGTGTTCAACCTGCCCGGCCGCATCACCGACCGGCCGCTGGCCGCCACCCGCGACCGCGACGGGCGCTGGATCGGCGGCTCGGCCGGCCAGTGGGTCGAGGAGCTGACCGGGGCGGTGCTGGAGCACGGCGCGTCGGGCTTCACGCTCTTCGCCGCAGGCCACGGCGCCCCCGACCGCACGCTCCTGGCACGCTGGGGCCAGGAGGTCGCCCCCGCCGTACGCGAGGCGATCGCGAAGTAGCGCGGAAATCTCGCCGTCCGAGACTGGTCAGCGCGCGGACCAGTGCGGACGGATCCGTCCGAAGCCCTGGCGGAAAACGGCGGAAGCAGGTAGCTCACCTTTCCGCGATGGGCCCCACGAGCATCGGCCGGTCGAGCAGGTCGGCGGTGAACGGCACCCCCGTCACCTTCGCCGCCAGGGCGAAGCCCCTCGGCACGGCGGTGTCGTAGTTCTCCTCCCAGACGTCGTCCCACTCGGCGTCGTCCGCCGGCTCCTCCAGGGCCATGCCCAGCTCCCGCATGAAGCCGTTGAGCCGGTCAGGGTCGGAGCCGTGACGGTCGTACGGGTGCCGCAACCGGTAGCCCATGACGACCGTGCCGTCGATCGCGTACTCGAAGCTGTGCTCGGCGGCGTAGTCGTGCCGCGTGACCGCCACCACCTCGCAGCCCTCAGACAGCTCGGTCACCACCTCGTGGAGCGTGACCTCCCAGCCGTGGGGCTCGACGACCACACACCACTCGCCGACCTGGAAGACGCCCACGTGACCGCCGCCGGCGCCGCCCGCCGTCTCCTCGACGAACTCGAACGCCTTGTCGCCGAGGCCGTCGAAGTCCGCCTGCCACCCGGAGTCGGTGTCGCGGCTGAAGCGGCGCACCACCGCCGCCGGGTCGAGCCCGCGGAAGAAGGCCACGCTGAAGATCACGCCCAGCGGGCCGCCTTCGCTCTCGCCCGCGTTGAGCCACTGGAACGGGCCCAGCGGGTCGGTTGTCGTCATGCGCGCCATGATGGCAGGCCGCACCGACAACCCACGCGACAGAGCCTCACCGCGGAACCATGGGCTCAGGGGGCATCTGCCAGGGTTCGCAGTCTCGTGTGCGCGGCTTGGTGAACCTCGGGAGCCGAAGGATCGGCGGCCAGCTCCAGAAGACGTGAGCGGACCCAGGCAGTGTCACGTGCTCCCGCACAGGCGGCCTGCTGGACTGTGGGTTCGCAGTCGTCAAGCCCCTCGATCGCGATGCGCGCCGCCTCCTGCGGCGCACAGCCCTGAAGCCCGGCCAAGAACGCCTCCCTGGCCAGTGAGTGAACCGTGCTCTCCCAGAGGGCCACGAGTTCGTCGGCGGCCTCGCGAACCCCCAGCCGTCCCAGGGCCCGGGCCGGAAGCTCGGCCGCACACCATTCCTCCGACGCGAAGGCCCGGCGCAGCGCGGCCAGCAATACCGGGGCGTCACTTCGGTCGCCGACCTCCGCGAGCACGCCCTCCCCGAACGCGACCAGCGTGTCGTCGCCGCTGCCGACCCAGGCGCGGGCCTGGGGCAGGGCCACGGTCCCGAGGTGGCGCAGGGCCTGCGGCACGCCCGGGGTCCACCCCGCCGCGTTACGCAGTCCCGGGTCCGCCGCGAACTCGAAGATGATCGAATCGCCGCGCCTGCCCAGCTCCTGCAGTGCCCATCGGCGCGCGGAACCACCGGCAGTCACGAGCCGGATCAGCTCGCCGGATTCGGCGTCGCCGAGGTCCGATCGGAGGTGTGGTCCGACCGGCCTGTGAGAGCGGGACGCCCGTAGCTCCTCAACGATGCGCCTCACCTGTGGCTGCGACCGCGCGAACGTCGTCCACGGTTCCGCGTCGCACCAGATCGCCTCCGCGAGCTGGGCGTGATCGCGAACGGCGACGACGTCGTCCGCCAGCCCGTCCCAGAGACCGGGAAGCCGCATCGCCCCGCTGCCCCCGATGGCCTCCAGCGCCGACGACCAGTGTCGCCCCTCGACCGCGTACCTGCGCAGTATCGTCGCCGCGTCGCCGCGGCCGGCCCACGGCAGCAGGGCGAGGACCTGCAGAGCGAGCTCGACCGGCTCGTCATCATCGCCGTCGTGGTCGAAAAGGTGCTGCTCGATCGGCGCCAGCGGCAGGCTGAGCCGACCGATCAGGCCGGCGAGATAGCTGTCACGCCGGTCGACCTGCCGGTCCCATCGCGTGTCGGTGATCACGCACTCGTACACCACGTCGGCGGCGCCTGCTTCGGCTGAGGCCCGGCGTGCCGCCAGGCCGCGGCCTCGCTGGAGCCGCCCGCGGAACGAGGCCGGGCTGTCGTACGCAGATCCCGTCATCAGGGTGCAGTATCCCGGTGGCCACGGCTCGGCGCGAGCGAATATCGCCGGCCTCGGACGGCGAAGCGGGGGTGCCGGTAGGGAACGCGCCGTCGGCGAGAGCGAGCCCGCCCGCGAGGGACTGCGTGCCCCCTGTCGTCTTCTCCTCCCTGCCCAACGGGGACCGCCCGCGTGTACGCCGGGCCGGGCGGGTGCGTGGGTTGTCGCAGCCAATGGGCGAGAGGAGCGGCGAGGGCCTCGGCGGGGGCATCAGGTGGACGGCGTCGCCCCGTGGGCTCACGTGCGGGACACGGGCAGGAGGTGGAGCCGGGCTCACCCGGCCACCGGATAAGGATTGGACGGGGTGATGCTCGCGCTTGTAGCTTGCAGGTGACCGTGACGCCGCCCGAGGAGGTGAGACCCATGAACGCTGTATCGACGTGGGTGCTCCCCCTTTCCGTCACGGCCGGGCGATTGACGTAGGTGTCGCCGGGAGCGCCTCGCCAACAAGGCACTCCCGAAAGGCAACACCTATGCATTCTCAGCAGGCCACCGCCGGCCCAATCGAGCGCGACAGCACCGTGTTCGACGTGATCATCGCCGGGTGCGGGCCGACCGGTGCGATGCTGGCCGCCGAACTGCGGCTGCACGATGTGCGCGTACTCGTCCTGGAGAAGGAAACCGAGCCCGCGTCGTTCGCCCGCATAGTCGGTCTGCATGTTCGCAGTCTTGAGCTGATGGCGATGCGCGGACTGCTGGACCGCATTCTCCCGCATGGAAGACGGCGTCCGGCCGCCGGTTTCTTCGCCGCCATCCCCAAACCCGCGCCCAAGGGCCTGGATTCCGCGTACGCCTATCTGCTGGGCATCCCGCAGCCGGTCATCGTCCACCTGCTCGAAGAGCATGCGATCGAACGGGGTGCGCAGGTCCGGCGCGGTCGCGCGGTGGCCGCGTTCGAGCAGGACGACGAGGGGGTGACCGTCGAGCTGGCCGACGGCGAACGACTGCGTGCGCGCTATCTCGTCGGCTGTGACGGCGGGCGCAGTACGGTCCGCAAACAGCTCGGCGTCGGCTTCCCCGGCGAGCCCGCACGCAACGAGACGCTGATGGGCGAGATGGAAGTCGGTGTGCCGCAGGAGGAGATCGCCGCCAGGACGGCCGGAATGCGCGACATCCATCAGCGATTCTGGATCCGGCCCTTCGGCGAGGGCGTCTACAGCGTCGTGGTCCCCGCCGAGGGAATCAGCGACCGCGCGGAACCGCCCACCCTCGACGATTTCCAACGACAGTTGCGCAGCATCGCCGGAACCGATTTCGGCGTGCACTCCCCGCGCTGGATGTCCCGCTTCGGAGATGCCACGCGGCTGGCCGAACGTTATCGGGTCGGGCGGGTGCTGCTGGCGGGCGATGCGGCGCACATCCATCCACCCCTCGGCGGGCAGGGCCTCAACCTGGGCGTCCAGGACGCGTTCAACCTCGGCTGGAAGCTGGCCGCGCAGATCCTCGGCTGGGCCCCGGAATCACTGCTGGACACCTACCAGGCCGAACGTCATCCGGTCGCCGAGGACGTGCTGGACAACACCCGCGCCCAGACGGAGCTGTCGGCCACCGGACCTGGCCCGCAGGCCGTGCGCAGGCTGCTCACCGAACTGATGGACTTCGACGAGGTGAACCGCCATCTCATCGAGAAGATCACCGGGATCGGCATCCGCTACGACTTCGGCGACGGCCCCGACCTGCTCGGCCGCCGCCTGCGCGACATCGACGTGAAACAGGGCAACCTCTACGGGCTGCTGCACCGCGGCCGAGGCCTGCTGCTGGACCGCACCGGACGCCTGACCGTCGGCGGCTGGGCGGACCGGGTCGATCACCTCGCGGATCCCACGGCCGGGCTGGATGTCCCGTGCGTCCTGCTACGCCCCGACGGCCACGTCGCCTGGATCGGCGACGATCAGCAGGACCTGGACGCCCACCTGTCCCGCTGGTTCGGAACGGCCGGCATCAGCCGTGGTGCGGGCGGCCCCATGGGGTGAGCGTCATGGGGGTTGTCCGGGAGCTGTACGACGTGCGGATGACCACCGTCCCCGGCACGGACCGTCCGATCCCCGGGCGTCCGCCGCGATCAACGCCGCCGTCGCGACGACCGTCACGGTGGGCTTGCCGCTCCACGGCTGGGCGCGCAGGCGAAGGTGCTGGAAGGGGCCAGGTGGACGTTCGAGCACCACCGGCCCACGCGTGGCCACCGGATGCACGTCTGGCACGGGCACCGCCGGTGGCGTACGGACCGGGTGGCCGCCCGGCGGCGCAACTACCTGTTCGCCGCCGGGTGAGGCGGCCGGTCACCCCGAGCAGTGGCGGAGGGGCCCGGTCAGCGGTCGTCGCTCCAGGGGTCGCCGCGGAGCTCGGCCACGCTGCGCCGTCGCCGTACCCCCGGGCCGCGATCGGCCGCGACGCCGACGGCCGTCATCGACAGGACGGCCCAGCCCGGGTTCGGGCGCAGTTCCGCGGTCAGCCCGTCCTTGTCGAAGGCGCGGAACTGGTGACACGTCAGCCCCATCGCCTGCGCCTGCACCGTCAGGTGCGCGACGGCCTGGCCGAGGTCGTAGTCGGCGAACTCCGAGAAGAGCAGCTCCGTGTCGTCCACGAACCGGCGGGCCAGGTTCACGATCAGGAGCCCCGCCTGCGGCGCCCATCGCGCCGCACTCGGCGCGAGGAACCTGGTGACCCGCGCATGGTCCGGCTCGCCGGGGCGTACCGGGAGGAACCCCCACGGCTGCGAGTTCCCCGCGGAAGGCGCCCAGCGCGCGGCCTCCAGCAGCAACCCGAGCGTCTCGTCGTCGACGACGCCGTCCGGATCGAACCGGCCTGGGCTGAAGCGATCCGCCAGGAGCGGGTGCAGCCCCAGCCGAAGATCGTTGTCCACGGTCACAATGCACCACAACCCCGCCGACCACCGGTTTATGCCGCTACAGACCGGTGACCTCGGCGAGGCGGGCGGCGAGGAACGCCCGTTCGGCCTCGTTGCCTGCGAGCTCCAGCGCCGCGCGGTAGGCGTCGGCGGCCTCGCCGGGCCGGTCGAGCCGGCGCAGCAGATCGGCGCGGACGGCCGGCAGGTAGTGGTAGGTGGCGAGCCGGTCGTCGCGGGCCAGGGCGTCGACGTCGTCGAGGGCGGCCCCGGGACCGAGCACCATCGACAGCGCCACGGCCCGGTTGAGCGCGACCACAGGGGAGGGCCACACCTTCAGCAGTTCGTCGTAGAGCCACAGGATCTGGCGCCAGTCGGTCGCGGCGTAGTCGGCGGCGGTGGCGTGCAGGCAGGCGATGCCCGCCTGCAGCGCGTACCGGCCGGCGATGCCGGTGCGGAACGCGCCCTGGACCAGGCGGCCTCCCTCGTCGATCGCGGCCCGGTCCCAGGCGGCGCGGTCCTGGTCCTCCAGCAGGACGAGCCGGCCCCGGGCGTCCGTACGGGTGGCCCGGCGGGCGTCGGTGAGCAGCAGCAGCGCGAGCAGCCCGCGGACCTCGGCCTCGTCGGGCATCAGGACCAGGAGCATCCGGGCCAGGCCCAGCGCGCGCTCCACCAGCTCGGCGCGGACCAGCTCGGCGCCCGTGGCGGCGGTGTGCCCGGTGGTGTAGAGCAGGTGGATGACGGTCAGCACCGTGTCCAGCCGCTCGGGCAGCTCGCCGGCGTCCGGGACCCGGTACGGGATCGCGGCCGCGGAGATCTTCTTCTTGGCGCGGGTGACCCGGGCCGCCATGGTCGGCTCGGAGAGCAGGAACGCCCTGGCGACGTCGCCGGTGCCGACCCCGCACACCAGCCGCAGGGTCAGGGCCACCTGGGCCTCCCGGGCCAGCGCGGGGTGGCAGCAGGTGAAGATCAGGCGCAACTGGTCGTCGGGGACCGCCTCGTCGCCGGGCCGGTCCATGGGCACCTCGTCCGGTTCGGCGGGCAGCGGCATCTTCGTCCGGAACACCTGGTCCCGGCGCAGGACGTCCAGCGCCTTGCGTCTGGCGGTGGTGGTGAGCCAGGCGCCGGGCTTGCGGGGCACGCCGTCACGGGTCCACGCCTGCAGCGCGGCGACGTAGGCGTCCTGGACGCACTCCTCGGCAAGGTCGAGGTCGCCGGCGACGCGCGCCGTCGCGGCGAGCACGAAGGCCCACTCGCGACGGTGCGCGTCCGCCACGGCGCGTTCGGCCTCGGCCCTGCCGTCGTCGCTCACTCCGCCGGAGGCTCGAACAGCGGCCGGACCTCCACGCCGCCGCCGTCCAGGTGGACCGGGTTGAGCTTGGCGATCTTCAGGGCGACGTCCAGGTCGGGCGCCTCCAGGATGAAGAACCCGGCGACGACCTCCTTGGCCTCGATGAACGGGCCGTCGGTGACGAAGTCGCCGCCGCGCACGGCCGTGGCCGTGGTGCTCGGCTGCAGCGCGTAGCCCGCCACACCGCGCCCGCCCAGCTCCTCGACCTGCGCCGGGTAGCGTTCGAGCGCCTCCTCGTACGCGGGCGAGATCTTCATCGGGTCGCCGGGCGCCGGCATGTAGACCAGGACTCCGTACTGGGGCATCAGGCCCTCCTCATTCCTCGTGGGTCATCCTCTCTATCACCCGACGAGTGAGACCGGCCGTCATCGACAGCGGCCCGGAGAGTTTCTCGCGAGTTGCGGTCAGCCTCCGCCCTTGGCCACGTAGTCGGCGGGGTCGTACTGGAGCCGGAGCCGCAGGATCCTGCCGTCGGCGCAGGTGAAGAACTCGCTGAACCTGACGACCCCCTGCGGCAGGTGGGCGTCGTAGAGGACGGCCGTGCCGTCCGGGCCGTTGACCTCCTGGATCACGTCGATCCTGCCGACGTTGGCGATGAAGCCCTTGACGCCCTGCCTGAAGAGCGCGGCTCCCGTGACGCGCCCGGCGATGGGCCCCTCGAAGTCGAGGTCGTCGGCCAGCAGGGGCGCGAGCTCCGCGCCGTCGCCGTAGGTCTCGATCCCGCCGGTGAGGACCCGGTAGTACGCCTGGATCTCCGGAGGCGCGTCGTCGCTGACGACGTTCATGTCGAACTCCCTTCACAGCAGCCGATCATTGCGGTTGAGAGAGTAAACCTCTTGGTAGAGATTCTCAACCACCGCCGCTAAGCTGGATTCATGCGTTCGTACAACCAGTACTGTTCGATGGCGCGTGCCCTGGATCTGGTCGGCGACCGCTGGACCCTGCTGATCGTCCGCGAACTCCTCACGCAAGGCCCCTGCCGCTTCACCGACCTGCGGCGCGGGCTCCCCGGCATCGCCAGCAACCTGCTGGCGGAGCGCCTGCGCGACATGGAGTCGGGCGGGCTGATCACCCGGGACGACCAGCCGCCGCCGGTCGCCGCGACGCTGATCAGCCTCACCGGCCGTGGCCGCGACCTCGGCGGCGTCGTCCGCGAGCTGACCCGCTGGGGCGCCCCGCTGATGCTGGACCCGCCGGACGGCGACGAGTTCCGCATGCACTGGTTCGCGCTGCCGCTGCGCTTCCTGTGCCGCGACGGCGCACCCGGCGAGCCCGCTGCCGTCGTGCGCCTCGGCGACCCGTACGACGGCTGCGACATCGTCGCCGAAGGCGGCCGGGTCGACGTGCGTCCCTGCACACCCGACCGCCGGCCCGACGTCACCGTGACCGCGCCGCCCGAGGTGCTCGTCCAGCTCTTCACCGGTCAGGTGAGCGTAGCGGCGGCGATGACCGAGGGGCTGGTGGTCGACGGCTCCGCCCAGGCACTCGAACGCGTTCTGCCCCAGGAGATGACGAGCTGATGGACGTACCCAACGAGGACCTGCTCGACCGGATCGCCGACGACTTCCGTGACGAAGCCGACGTCGTCATCGGGACGATGTTCCGCAGCCCCGGCCTGCGCGTCGGCGGCAAGATCTTCGCCTTCCTGGGGAGTCACGGCCGGCTCATCGTGAAGCTCCCGCGAGATCGGGCCCGCGCTTTCGTCGACGCCGGGGCCGCCGGGGAAGTGGTCATGGGCAAGCGCACCATGCGCGAGTGGATCGAGTTCCCGGCCGGCGCGGACCGCGAGGCGACCCTCGCCCTGTGGCGTGACGTGGCCGAGCAGGCGCATCAGTACGTCGACTCGCTGCGGCGAGCGACGTGACCGGATGACACCTCAGCGTCGGTCAGCCGGGGTACGGGCATCCGCGCCGGCTGAGCGGTGCAGGCGGCGCAGCGCGAACGCCAACTGCAGCCGCAACCGGCCCTGTGGTGTGTGGACGTCCCACCCGAGCAGCTGCTCGCCGTGGGCCAGGCGGTCGCGCAGCGTCGAGTGGTGCAGGGTGAGCCGTGCCGCCGCCGCCCGCAGGCTCGGCGTCACGGCGACCGCGTGCAGCGTGGCCAGCATCCACGGCGCCGTGCGCCCGGCTCGTTCGAGAGTCGTCACGTCCGGCGCCGGCTCCGTGTCCGGACCCACGGCGGAGGCCAGCACGGCCAGCCCGCCGAGGTCCTCGGCGTGGACGACGCTCGGGCCCGGGTCCTGCTCGGTGCCCTCGGCGGCCAGCCGCAACGCCACCCGCGCCAGCCGCCACGACTCCGGCAGCTCCAGCACCTGCACGGTGGTCCCGATCCCCATCCGCCCGTCAGCCGGGGGGGGGGGGGGGGGCGCCGCGCCCGGCCCCGGCTGACGGGCGGATGGGGATCGGGACCACCGTGCAGGTGCTGGAGCGGCCGGAG
>NZ_LAVL01000122.1 GCF_001083785.1 Nonomuraea sp. SBT364 | reverse complement strand
CGCCTCTCTGGCTGCCCGTTGGCGGCCGTCGCCGGGCAGGGCGGGGCCGGCTCGGGGGTCAGGTCGAGGAGGGCGGCCAGGGTCTCGGCGCCCGAGACGCCGTCGATCGCCGCGTGGTGCACCTTGGTGTAGACGCCGACCAGGCCGCCGGCCAGCCCGTGGATGAGGTGCATCTCCCACAGCGGATGCGCCCGGTCCAGCCGCCTGGCGTGGATCTCCGCCACCGCGCCGGCGAGCTGCCGCTCACCGCCAGGCGCGGGCAGCGTCAGCTCGAACAGGTGGTTGTCCAGGTCGAAGTCCGGGTCGGAGACCCAGTACGGACGATCCAGCCCGAACGGCACCTCGGCCAGCCGCAGCCCGAGCGCCGGAGCCAGGTGCAGCCGCCGCAGCAGGAGCCCGGCCAGGGCCCGCCGGTTGAGCCGCCCCCCGGCGGGGTCGACGATCGCCAGGCCCGCCACGTGCGCGGCGGTCGTCGCGGACTCGACGTTGAGGAACTGCGCGTCGAGCGCGGTCAGCTGGCGCATCTGCTCTCCCATTCTCCCGGGGACAGGGTCGACGATCACACAAAAGGATTTCCCGTACGTTTCCGCGAAAGTCTTACAGATGAATTCGGCGGCCTCGCGCACCCCGTTCCCCGAATGGCCAGCTCAGCCCCGGTCAGTGACATTTCCCTAACCGAGTGGCACCCGTACGGGATGGCGCACGACGGCGTCGAACCCGTAGCCCTGCGGATGCCACGGCGTCGCCGCGGGCTGCGTAGCGCCGGTCTCGTCGGTCGCCCTGGCCATCAGCACGTGCTGTCCAGGACGGCTCGGCGCCCACTCCACGTGCCACGGCAGCCAGGCTCTGACCAGGTGCTGCCCATGGTGCCCGGCCTTGCGCCAGGTCGCCCCGCCGTCGGTGCTGACCTCCACGCGGACGATCCGCCCGTGCCCGGACCACGACCTGCCGCGCAGCACGTACGGGCCGCCCGCCGGCAGCGTTGCGTCCCAGGCGAGCTCGAACGCGCTCTTCACCGGCTGTTCGGCGACGTCCCGGTAAAACTCGGTGTTCCACGGCGTAAATATCTCCCTGGTGAAAACTTGAATGTCACCCAGCCACTTGATGGACGCTATTCCCGCCCACCCCGGCACCACCAGGCGCACCGGAAATCCATGGTCGGGCGGCAACGGCTCGCCATTCATCTCGTACGCGACGAGCACGTCGTCCATCGCCTTGCCGGCGGGCAGCGGCCGGCGCACCCGCCCGTAGTCCTCGAACGGCGCGTCGAGCCCCCGCGCCAGCACGTCCACCGCCTCCCGCCGGATCCCCGACGCCCGCAGCAGGTCGCGCAGCGGCACGCCCCGCCACCGTGCCACGCCGATGGCGCCGAGCCCCCACTGCGTCCCCGGCGCGGGCTCGCCCTGCTGGGTCCCGTAGAACCGCCGCCCGTTGCCGGCGCACTCGATGGCGGCGTCGACCGTCCGCGACGGCATGGCGCGCAGCTGCTCGTAGGACCAGCCGGCCGCCTGCCGTACCCCCTCGCCGTGCACCCGCAGCCGCCACGTGGCCGCGTCGATGTGCGGCGTGCGGGTGTGGTTGCGTACGAAGAACCGGTCGGTGGGCGTGTGGTAGCCCTGACCCGCCATGCCCTCCCAGCGCATCTCCGCACTGACGCCGCGCAGCACGAACAGACTCCGTGGCACCGGCTTCACCATCGTGACCAGCGTGTGCGTCATGCCCGACCTCCCCGCATGGTCCTTTCCCTATTTCCTACCTGTAAACCATGTAATGAGCTCTCGCGCAAGACCCTGTCCCCGTCGTGAGCCGAACCCGCCCCCGCCGATCCTGCCCTGACGTGACGGTGCGTAACATTCCCCTGCGCTGTGTCGCCGGGCGGTCACGCCAGGAGGTGGCGCCAGCGGTCGGCCGACTCGATCATGTCCAGGCTGAGATGTTCGAGGAACGCCGCCGTCTTGGCCAGGCGTCGCCCCACCGGGCTGTCGGGTCCGTAGGTCTCGGCCACCGCCCTCGTGGCCCGCACCGTCTCAAGGGTCTGCCGCCTGCTGATAGCGACGGAGTGGTACCAGGCGTCGTCGTCGATCGCATAGATGTCGCGACGGTGCCGCCGATCGCGTTCGCGCCGCGCGTATCCCGCCTGGACCAGGTAGTTCACGGCCACGGACACGGAGGCGGGGCTGACGTTCAGTCTGCGGGCCAGGTCGGCGGCGGTGCGCCTGCCGTCCTCGGACAGCATCAGGTCATGGTGCACGCGCGCGGCCGTCCTCGGCATCCCCGCGCTGACCGCCATCTCGATGATCTCCTGTTCCATCAGGGCGACCGGTGTCGGTGCCGTGGCCGTGGCCGTGGGCGTGGCCGTGGGCAGGGGTGCCGGTGTACCGCGCCGGGAACGCTGGATCGCCGCCTGGTGGGCCTGCTGGGGCCGGTAGCCGGTGGGGCCGCCGTTGCGTGCGATCTCCCGGGTGATCGTCGAGGTGGGCCGGTCGAGCCGCCGGGCGATCTCGCGGTAGGTG
Source organism: Nonomuraea sp. SBT364 (assembly GCF_001083785.1). Lineage (GTDB taxonomy): Bacteria > Actinomycetota > Actinomycetes > Streptosporangiales > Streptosporangiaceae > Nonomuraea. The sequence goes on along the minus strand of NZ_LAVL01000122.1, from coordinate 23,442 downwards.
AGCCCGTCGCTGAGCCCGGCCGCGATGCGCTGGCGTTCCTGCTGGGTCAATCGTCGTCGTGACACGCCTGTCAGTGTTGCCTTAGCGGGCAAACCATTGCAACACGGTGTTGCTTTCGAGCGCAGCGCCATTGCGCCAATATTGCCGGGCTGACGTGCGCAAACACCCTTTCGCGGATTGACTCGAACTTGAACGCAACGTAGCTTTCGAGCTGCCCGAAACACGTACTATCGCGATTGCGAGAACCGATCATGAGTGCATCCAGAATCTTCCGGCCGGTGGCGGTCACGACCCTGGCAGCCGGGCTGCTGGCCGGGACGGTCACTCCCGCGGTGGCCGCCGCGGACAGCCGCGTGGCCGTCTCGAAGGCCGTCCAGAAGGCCGTCCGGAAGGCCGTCGCCCGGCAGGACCGCCCGGAGACGCAGAAGGCCGTCCAGGCGTTCGTCGACGCCGGTTTCGCCGGGGCGCACATGCGCGTGAACGACGAGCGGGGCGAGTGGACCGGCAGCGCCGGGGTGCGCAAGCTGGGCAGCGCCGCCAAGCCGCCGGCGAACGGGCTGTTCCGGGTGGGCAGCGTCACCAAGACCTTCGTCGCGACCATGATGCTGCAGCTGGTTGCCGAGGGCGAGATCGGGCTGGACACCCCGGTGGCCGGCCACCTGCCCCGGTTCGGGCTGGACCGGCGGATCACGGTGCGGATGCTGCTGCAGCACACCAGCGGCGTGTACAACTACACCGGCGAGCTGGACTCCGACGGGAAGTTCGTGCCGGGGATCATCGGGACGGGGCAGGACCTCGTGGACAAGCGGCTGCGCAGCCACCGGCAGGAGGATCTGGTGCGGTTCGCGTTGTCCAAGCCGGCGCGGTTCGAGCCGGGGACGAACTGGAGCTACTCCAACACCAACTACACGCTGGCCCAGTTGCTGATCGAGAAGATCACCGGCCACTCGTTCGCCCAGGAGATGCAGCGGCGCATCCTGCGGCCGCTCGGCCTGAAGCACACCCTGCCACCGAGCACCCGGACGGCGATCCCCGGGCCGCACGCCCACGGCTACTACCGCTACGAGGACGCCGGCCAGTGGAAGGTGGTCGACGTCACCCGTCAGAACCCCAGCTATCTGGGCGCCGCCGGTGGCATGATCTCGACCTCCGGGGACCTCGCCACGTTCTTCTCCGCACTGAACCGCGGCAAGCTCCTGCCGGCCAGGCTGATGGCGGAGATGCGCAAGCCGCACCCCAAGAGCGGCGCGCTCGGCTACGGCCTGGGAGTGTTCGTGCAGGACCTGGGCCCCAACTGCGGCACCGTCATCCACCACAACGGGAGCGCCCTGGCGGGGTATGCGGCGATCATGTACAGCACCCCCGACGGCAAGAAGACCCTGACCGGCTCGCTCACCATGGGAGACGCCGCGATCGACCCGTCGCAGGCGTACGTGAAGCCGCAGGAGAAGCTGTTGCAGGAGGTGTTCTGCGACGAGCAGACCCCGAGCTGACCAGGCCGGGCGGCCGCGTCAGACCCGGGCCAGCTCTAGCGCCCGACCCAGTGCCCGATTCAGCGCCCGATGAAGGCCAGCAGCCGCTCCAGCGGCCAGGCGTTGATCACGTCGTCGGTGGTGAGCCAGGCCCGCTGCGCGATGCCGACGCCGTAACGCTGGTGCGCCAGGTGCGGGATGGCGTGCGAGTCACTGTCGATGGAGAACTTGACCCCGTGGTGCTTGGCCAGCCGCACCAGGTCGGACGGCAGGTCGGAGCGGTCGGGATAGGAGTCGATCTCCATGGCCGTGCCCGTGCGCGCCGCCGCGCGGAAGATCGCGTCCCAGTCGGCGTCGACCGGCTCCCGCTTGCCGATCTTGCGGGTGGTGGGGTGGCCGATGATGTCCACGTACGGGTTTTCGCAGGCGGCGATGAACCGCCGGGTCATCTCCTCACGCGGCATCGTGAAGTGGGAGTGGACCGACGCCACGCACACGTCGAACGTGCGCAGCACCTCGCCGGGCCAGTCGACCGAGCCGTCGGGCGCGATGTTGAGCTCGGTGCCGTGCAGGATGCGCATGCCGGGATGGCGCGGTTGCAGCTTGGCCACCCGCTCGCGCTGCTCCAGCGCCTTGTCCAGGGTCATGCGCTGCATGGCCAGGTCGGGGGCGTGGTCGGTGACCGCGTAGTAGGAGTAGCCGCGGGCGGCGCCGGCCGCCACCATGTCCTCGAGCGTGGCGATGCCGTCGGTCAGGTCGGTGTGCGTGTGCAGGTCGCCGCGCAGGTCGGACAGCTGCAGGAGGGCCGGCAGCTCGCCGCGCAGCGCGGCCTGCACCTCGCCGCCGTCTTCCCGCATCGGCGGCGGGACGAACCGCATGCCGAGCGCGGCGTAGATCTCCTCCTCGGACTCGGCGGCGATCACCCGCTCACCCTCGAACAGCCCGTACTCGGACAGCTTCCAGCCCTTCTTCACCGCCATCTCCCGGATGGCCACGTTGTGCTCCTTGGAGCCGGTGAAGTATTGCATCGCGGCGCCCCACGAGCCCGCCGGCACCACCCGCAGGTCCACCTGCATGCCGGACGTGGTGCGCACGGACGTCTTCTTGTCGCCGGCCGCGATCACCTCGGCGACGTAGGGCTGGGCGCGGAAGGCCGCCATGATCGACTCGTCGGCCACGGCCAGGATGTCGATGTCGCCGATGGTGTCCTTCATCCGGCGCAGCGAGCCGGCGTAGCCGATGCGCTCGGCCTCCAGCGAGGCCATCACCTGCTCGGCCAGCGCCATGGCGACGCCGATGTGCACCCGGCGGCCGGACTGCTCCAGCTGCTCGACGCCCTTGGCCAGGTTGGCCAGCGTCTTGGGGCCCAGGCCCTTGACGCCGTCGAGGCGGCCGGCGGCGATCGCCTCGCCGAGCGACGCGGGGGAGTCGATGCCGAAATCCTCGAACAGCATGATCGCGGTCTTCGGGCCGAGGGTCGGCACCCGGGTCAGCCGCCGCACCCCTTCGGGCACCCGCCCGCGCAGGTCGTCGAGCTGCCGGAAGCTCCCGCGCTGCAGGAACTCCTCCATCTTCTTCGCGATGGCCTCGCCGACCCCGGGGACGCCGCGCACGTCGACCGCCGCGATGTCGTCGGGGAAGCCGGCGATCGCCTTGGCCGCCTTCTGATAACTGCGCACCCGGAAAGCGTCGCCCCCGGTGAGCGCGAACAGCTCCGCGTATTCCTGGAGGGCGGCCGCAGCCTCCTCGTTTGCCCGTGCCATGGCCCCAAGCTTAGAAGCCCGCACCGACAGATCCGGAGATCAGATCCGGCCGTTGCGCCGCAGGACGTCGACGGCCCCCACCGTGGCCACGCCGCGCCACTCCAGCGCGCCCGCCGGCGAGATCCGCGCGTAGTCGACGCTCCACCCGCCGTCGTCCCGCTGTCCCGCCGCCAGCCGGTCCAGGTCGGCGGCGATCACCTCGGGTGAGAACAGCGCGCGGGCCGGCCGGTCCGGGTACGGCGCTACGTCCAGCGGGCGCAGCACCTCCCCTTCGGCACCGCCCGCCACCGGCAGCACGCCCTCGGCGGGGAAGTGCCCACCGAGCCGCTCCAGCAGCCGGGCCGCCTCCGGGCGGATCTCGTACACGGCGTCGAGGAAGCGCACCGCGAACGACAGCACGTACGCGTGCGGGTCGGACAGCTCCTCGATCGCCCGCAGGCAGTAGTCGGTGGCCCGTGCGAGCCACGGGTGGGCAGCCACGGCCGGGTCGTGCGCGGCGACGCGATACGCGGCCGCCGCCGACACCGAGGTGATCTGCAGCGACGAGACGTCCTGGGGAGCGCCCGACCACCACGGCGCCGTCGCCGCCGGTACGGTCAGCGGCAGCGCGAACGGCAGCCCGCCGTCGGGCAGCGTCACCGACGCCAGCCAGTCGCACAGCTCCGCCGCCCGCGGCGAGATGTCCGGCGCGATCTCCCCGAACACCTCGAAGGCGTGCAGCGCGGCCCCCGGCTGGCTCTCGGGCGAGCGCAGGTCGGGCTCCAGCCCCCACCCGTAGCCGCCGCCGGGGTTGCGGTAGGCGTCCAGCGCGGCGAGCACGCCGCCGGCGTCACCGTCGCCCCACAGCAGGTCGAAGCGGCGCCGGTCGAGAATCCTGGCGTGGCCGGCCATGAACGCGGCGGCCACGGAACGGTCGAAGGTCATACGGGCATCCTGCTACGTCCGCGACCTGCGGTCTTGTACGTCCCGGCCACGTCAGGGCACGCGTCGCACCGGCGCGGAGAACGCCGGACAGGCCCGCGGCTAGAAACGCACCTCCCGAGGACGGTACGGCTCGGCCAGGAAGCTCAGCTCCTTGTCCGAGAGCTCGACGTCCACGGCGGCCACCGCGTCGTCCACGTGCGCGTCCTTGGTGGCGCCCACGATCGGCGCCGTGACGCCCGGCTGCCGCATCAGCCAGGCGAGCGCCACCTGCGCGGCCGGCAGCCCGCGCCCGCGCGCCACCTCCGCCACCCGCTCCACGATGACCCGGTCGTTGTCCGGCTCGTACAGGTAGCCGATGCGCTCGTCCGATCCCGTACGGGCGGTCGTCGCGGCCGACCCGGCGCGCGCCAGCACGCCGCGCGCCAGCGGGCTCCACGGGATCACGCCCACGCCCTGGTCGGCGCAGAGCGGCAGCATTTCCCGCTCCTCCTCCCGGTAGAGCAGGTTGTAGTGGTTCTGCATCGAGACGAACTTCGTCCAGCCGTTGCTCTCCGCCACGTGCTGCGCCTTGGCGAACTGCCACGCCCACATGCTGGAGGCGCCCAGGTATCGGGCCTTGCCCGCCTTGACGACCTCGTGCAGCGCCTCCATCGTCTCCTCGATCGGCGTCTCGTCGTCCCAGCGGTGGATCTGGTAGAGGTCGACGTGATCGGTGCCGAGGCGGCGCAGCGAGGCGTCGACGGCGGCGTGGATGTGCTTGCGCGACAGCCCCCGGTCGTTGGCGCCGCGGCCCATCGGGAAGTAGACCTTGGTGGCCAGCACGTAGTCGTCGCGCCTGCGGAAGATGCCACGCAGCAGGCTGCCGGTCACGCTCTCGCTGGCCCCGGCGCTGTAGACGTCGGCGGTGTCGAAGAAGGTCACCCCGGCGTCGGCCGCCCGGCGCACGATCGGCTCGGCCTGCTCCTCCGTCAGCGCCCACTCCTGGCGGGCCGGGTCGCCGTAGCTCATCATCCCCAGACACACCCGCGAAACCCGCAAACCGCTGTTACCCAGTCGCATGTACTCCATGACGCCCACCCTAGGACCCGCCGCCCGGCTGCCGTCGACGGCCAACCGGGCCGGACCAGGCCGAGTCCCCGATCCGGGACCGTCCCGATCTTCACCTGCGCACGGGATGGCCGGTGAGCTCCTCAAGAGCCCCCGAGCGGGCCGGCCATCACTCCACACCGCGCCATTCACCGCCCGGCCCCAGTCGTTCGGCGGCACGTCGAGAAGGCACTCTGCTCCGCTTCCGGCTGCCACGGCAACGCGGTTTGGAGGGTGGCCAGCGGCGCGCATGTGGTGGGGATGATAGATCGATCCGCTCGCCTATTTGTCCTCAAATAGGTCTATTTGTTGTGCTATGCGAAGAGGCGGGTGGCGGGCGTTCGTGGTGCGATAATCGGGAGTGCATCCCGATCCACACCCCTTTGGAGCGCCATGCCCCTGGAATCGGACAGTGTGATTGTTCCTGTACGCACCAGTGCAGGTGACTTGGTCCATATCTCCGCCACGCCCATCTCTGCTCCCGTCGACGGCGAGATTGAACTGTCCTCCCGTGACGACAAACTCAAGGATGCCCTGTCGGCGCTCAGTGGATTCGCCGGCGATCTGGTAGAAACCTTGCGTGAGCTGGAGACAAGCAAGATGACCGTTGAATTCGGCTGTGAATTCGCTGTCGAGAGCGGTTCCCTGGTGGCTTTCATCGGCAAGGGAACCGGTAAGTCGGCTGTGAAAGTGACACTTGAATGGACGCGCCCGGGCAGCTGACATGGTTCTTGCCGATCCTCTGCCTCTCGCTCTCAAGTCAGCCACGGTCGCGCTCTCTTCCGGGGCGAGCACGGGCACCGGTTTCTTCATAGCGCCCGGGGTGGTGCTGACCTGTGCTCACGTGGTGGCCGGGGAAAACGTGGTGCGCGGGCAGTGGCAGGGCCGCCAAATAGAGTTCCGGGTGAATACGAGGTCTCGCGACGAGGACTCGCCGGATCTCGCGGCGCTGTACTGGGAAACGTCCATTGACCACCCCTTCGTTGCTCTGGCGCCGCTGGTCTCGCCCGGCGACGACCTGTGGTCCTGGGGCTATCCCAAGGGCTCGTACTCATCGGGGGACTCAGTCGCACTGAAGTACGACGGTCCCTCGCAGCGGCATGACGGGGAGTTGATCCGCGCCAGTGGTGCGCGCCTCACTCCCGGATTCAGCGGCGCCCCCGTGCTCAACCGACGTACGGGCGGCGTGTGCGGGGTTGTCAGGCTGGGCGACCGAAACGACTCTGTCAGTCGACTGATCCCGGCTGACAAGATCCTCGATGCATATCCGGATCTGTCGCGTCACCATCTGCCTCCGCACACCAACATCGATTGGCTGGACCTCCTCGAGGATGAACAGCTACGTGCCGGAGGATGGCGCTATCCAAGCCGTCAGCTGCTGGCCTATCTAGAAGCACTGCGTGGTTTTGTGCGGTCCCACCCGTATGCGGTCTCCATGCCTAACACGCCGCCGCTCTCCACGGTTTACCTTCGCCAGCATGGCGTGAGCTTGCAGCGTGTAGGGGAGGAGGATTCACTCATCCACCTGCCAGGACCCGAATCGGCTGACCCTGGGACGAGTGGCACGCAGCAGCTGTTCACCCGGCACCGGAACACCCTCATCCTCGGCCGCCCGGGAGCGGGCAAGTCCAGCCTGCTCAGATATGTTGCCGAGATGGCGGCCCGGGACTGGTCGTCGGTCAAGGACGGGGCTTTCGTCCCTGCGTACGTGCCGGCCAGGGCACTGAGAAGCCGGACCAGCTTCAGCGCGACCCTGGCTGCCGCTGTGAACCGGGAGTTGGGGACGTGGCTCGACGTCAGCCTGCCTGATGAGTGGTTCGCCAGACAGCCCATACCCGGAGTGCCGTGGCTTCTTCTCGTGGACGGCATCGACGAAATCCTCACGGCCGACGGCAGGCGCGAAGCGATCAACTCGATCACGCATCGACGTGGTGCGGAAGACTATCGATTCCTCATCGCCAGCCGACCACTTCCACAGCAGGAGATCGATCAGCTGCTGGAGGCGGGAGCGGGCGCGTACGAGATCCTGCCTTTCTCTCCTGATCAGCTCTTGACGCTGGCGGAGTTGTGGTTCGACGCCCTGGATCTCGATCGGCCACGCCCGCTGGCCGAGCGCTTCCGAGCGGAGCTCGAGCGCAGCAGGATCGCGCATCTGGCTCGTGTCCCTCTGCTCGCCACGATGCTTTGTGTCGTATTTGCCGGGAACCCCGCGCAGGGCCTACCTCACAGCCGGGGCGAACTCTATGAGCGCTACATCACTTTGCTGATGTCCAAGCAATATCAGCACGTTGACATCTATGAGCGCCTGGATCGACGGGCGAAGTTGTACGGGCCGGCGGCCCGCCGGGCTGTGGAGATCCTGGTGCGTAGGGCTCGGCCCTTGCTCGAGCGCCTTGCCGCCATGCGCCATCGTGGTGATCAGCGGCCTTTGATCGAGCTGCTGCAGGCATGGACCGCGTCTTTATGGCCCCGATGCATGCCGGAAGGCGAATGGATTCAGATCCTCCAGGATCTGCTGCGGCAGAGCGGTGTCATGACGCAGCGAAGGGGGGAATTCGTCTTCGTCCATATGACCGTGGAAGAGTATATGGCCGCCCAGTACGCAGCATATGAACTGACGCCGGACGTAGCGAATTATCTGGTGTTCCTCCAGCGCGATGAGCAGTCATATCGGCAGTTCCTCGCGCACGCGTGCGTCAGATCCGGCGTCTCATTTGAGAGAGGGGCGCTGCACGCGCTCCAGAACGGGAAGCCGGGCGATGCGATGTTTGTTGCGACGTTGCTGCGTGACGGTGTGGAACTGGGTGCGGCGGTCCGGGCAGCCGCTGCGAACCGGCTCAGCCGGATCGCAGTCTCCTCGGAATCGGGTCACCTCGCTGCTGAGTTGCGTATCGCGGCGGCTCACGAACTTTTCTATCTCTCGCCGGAGAAGGGATTGGCCCCGCTCGTGCGTATCGCCGAAAATACGCGCGGCTCGCGTTTTGATCGGATCGAAGCCGCAAGGCAACTGGTGGAACTCGATTTCGGTCTCGGGGTCAGGCTGCTCATGGATCTGACTCACGCCAGCACATCGGCCGGCTCCGGGGAGTGCCTCCGGGCCGCGCGTTATCTTCTGGAATTCGATGCCTCGCTCGGGCTGGCAGCTCTGGAGCGCCTTGCCCGAAACCCGAATCTGGACGGCTGGACGCGTGTGGAGATCGCGGTCGAGATAGGAGAATGGGACAAGAGCATGTCGCGCACCATGCTGATGGACCTCGCGGAGGATTCGGTACTCGAACTTCTGTGCCGTCTGGAGGCGATCGAGCTGCTGGGGTCCGACGCGCCGGCTGATCTGGCGGCCGATCTGTATGATCAGCGGCTTGCCTGAGACCCGAATCCGGCCAGGCTCACCCTCGACGTGATCGCCGGTCGGCGGGCCACAGTTCGGCCGGCCAGTTCTCGGCGGCGGTGGCGACGGCGTCGACCGGCTTGCCGTGGCCAGGACGCGGCCGTCCGGGCGTGAGAGCTGACTTCTGTCATGCGGGAGCTGTGACACAGCGCACTGACCTCCGCCGAGCGGAAGGCTCATGCTGAGTGCCATGACCATTCGTCGATTCAGCACGCTCGCCTCGCGGCTGGGAGCCGCGACCCTGACCGCCGCGCTGCTCGCGGCGGGACCCGTGGCCGCCGCCGAGGACGGCGGCCTCGACCGGCAGCGGTTGCGCCAGACGCTGGACGCCATGCACGAGGCCGGCATGTACGGCACCTATTCGAACGTCGTGGACGGCCGGCGGAGCTGGAAGGGAGCCGCGGGCGTCGCCGACGTCGAGACCCGCCGTCCGATGCGGCCCGAGATGGTGCACCGGGCCGGGAGCATCACCAAGTCCTTCGTCGCCGTGGGCGTATTACAGCAGGTCGGCAAGGGCACGATCGAACTCGACGCCCCCATCGGCCGTTACCTGCCGGATCTGATCCCGGGTGAGCGCGGGCAGCAGATCACCGTACGCATGCTGCTCAACCACACCAGCCACATCGCCGACCACACCGGGGTGATCTTCCCGACGATCGAGAGCCTGGACGCCAACCGCTTCCGCGCCTTCCGGCCGGAGGATCTGGCACGGGCGGGGCTCGGCGCACCAGCGACCGGGCAGCCGGGGGTGGCACCCGGGTCGTACTCGAACACGAACTTCGTCATCGCCGGCTTGCTGCTGGAGAAGGTGACGGGCACGAGTGCCGAGCGGTACCTGACCGAGCATGTCTTCCGGAAGGCCGGGCTGCGGCACACGTCGTTCCCGCGCACGCCGTACCTGCCCGGGCCGAACTCCAAGGCGTACGAGGCGCTGTTCGGCTACTTCGACCCGCCCAAGGACTACAGCGTCTACAACATGTCCTGGGCCTGGACGGCGGGTGCGGTCGCCTCGACGATGGACGACCTCAACCGCTTCTTCCGGCTGCTGCTGCGCGGCGAGCTGCTCGACGCGACTCTGCTCGCCGAGATGCAGAAGACCGTGCCCATCCGGTCCTTCTCGGGTGCCGTGATCGACTACGGTCTCGGGACCTTCCCCCTCGACCTGCCATGCGGAAGATTCTGGGGGCACGACGGGAGCGTCCCCGGCATGCAGACCTTCGCGTTCTCCAGCACCGGCGGCGGACGCCAGTTCGCGTTCGGCACCAACCTGAGGAACTACCAGCAGGTCGACGAGAACGGTAGTCCTGTCGCGCACGCCATCGACTTCGCGCTCGGGAACCACTTGCTGGAGGCGGCGTGCGGGCCTGACGCGGGCGCGGCGACCAGGGCGGCACGGCCGCTCCCGGCGATCGGCGTGGACGGCGGCACGGCCACACCGTGACCGGCGGCGCGGCGCGGAGGCGGCCGGTAACGGCGTCCGCGGCGGCGGCGGGGATCGGGGACGGCGTCGAGCACGTCGGCCGGGTAAGCCGCCTGGGTCGCCATGGGGCTGCCCGACAGATCCCTGACGGGCTCACTCTGGACGTGATCGCCGGGGGCACAGCGGTTCGGCGGGGGTTCCGGGGAAGTACTGGGACCATTCGTCGCTGGTGATCGGCGGGCTCGTGACCTCGCACACGCGGGCGGCCGTCCGCGCCGGGTCGGTGGGCCACAGCTTGGCCGACCAGTCCTCGCCGGCGGTGGCGACGGTGCGGCCGTCGGGCGCGTAGGCGACGGCGTCGACCGGCTTGCCGTGGCCGCGCAGCGTGGCCAGCCTGGTCCGGCTCGCCACGTCCCACAGGACGGCGGTCCGGTCCGAGCTCGCCGTGGCCAGGACGCGGCCGTCCGGGCTGAACGCGACCGACTTGACCGCGTCCGTGTAGCCGTTCAGCACCGCCAGGCGCGTGGGCGCGGCGGGGGCCGCGACGTCCCACAGCATCACGGTGCGGTCGGAGCCCGCGCTGGCCAGCGTCCGGCCGTCGGGGCTGAACGCCACCGACTTGACCGCGTCCTCGTGGCCCTGGATGACCGAGAACAGCCGCCCGCCGGCGTCCCACAGCCGCACGCTGTGATCGGCGCTCGCCGTGGCGACGACGTTCCGGGTCACCGCCACGTCGTTGACCGGCCCGGTGTGCCCGTGCAGCGTGGTCAGCCGGGTGCGGGCCCGGACGTCCCACAGCGCGGCGGTCCTGTCGGCGCTCGCGACGGCCAGGAGGCGGCCGCCGGGGCCGAACGCCACCGACTCCACCGCGTCGCCGTGCTCGGCGAGCACGACGGAGGTGCGTTCGCGGAGGTTCCACAGCCGGGCGGTGCCGTCCGCGCTCGCGCTGGCCAGCAGGGCGCCGCCGGACCCGAACGCCACCGCGTTGACCGGGCCGGTGTGCCCGCCGAGGACGCGCGACGTGCGGTCGCGTACGTTCCACAGCCGGATGGTCCGGTCGTAGCCGGCGGTCGCCAGCCAGAGGCCGTCCGGGCTGAACGCCGCCCCGTAGACGGAGCTGCGGTGGCCGATGAGCGTGTCGCCCGGCAGGTCCCACAGCCGCGTCGTCTGGTCCGAGCCGGCCGTGACCAGGGTGTGCCCGGCGAACGCGGCGGAGGTGACGGCGCCGGTGTGCCCGGCGAACGCGGCCAGCTCGCGCACCTGCCCCGGGTCGGCGACGTCCCACACCCGCACGGACGCGTCGGCCCCGCCGGAGATCAGCGCGTCGCCGGTGAAGGCCAGCGCGCGCACGGCGTCGGTGTGGCCCTCGGCCACCGCCAGCGGACGGCCCGCCCGGTCCCAGAGGCGCACGGTGCGGTCGTCGCTCGCGGTGGCGAGCCCCGATCCGGTGAAGACCACCGCGTTCACCGCGCCGGTGTGCCCGGCCAGCACCACCGGCGTCCGGCTCGCGAGGTGCCATAACCGCGCGGTGCGGTCGGCGCCGGCGGACGCCAGGGTGCGCCCGTCCGCGCTGAAGGCCAGCGACCGCACCGCGCCGGTGTGCCCGGTGAGCACCTCCGGCTCGCCGCCCTCCAGGTCCCAGACCCGGATCGTGCCGTCGGCGCCCGCGCCCGCCAGCGTACGGCCGTCCGGGCCGAAGGCCACCGCCCCGACCCCGACCCCGCCCCCGGAGCCCGCGAGGCGCGGCAGCGGCGTGGGACGCGCGGGGTCGCTCGTGTCCCAGAGCAGCACCGCGCCGTCCGCGCCCTCCGCGCCGGCCGCCAGGGTGCGGCCGTCCGGGCTCAGGGCCGCCGAGCGCGTGTCCGCCGTCACGGTGGCCAGCGGGCGCGGGTGGCGCCGGTCGCCGGTGTCGGTGAGCCTGATCGTGCCGTCCGCGCTCGCCGTGGCGGCCAGCCGCCCGTCCCGGCTGAGCGTCACGGCCGTCACCGCGTCGCCGTGCCCGGTCAGCCGCGTGGCGTACGGCGTGCCGAAGGCGCTGAGCAGGCTGCCCCGGGTCACCTCGTTGGCCGACAGCCGGTAGGAGGCCAGGCTGAGCTGCGCGGCGAGGGCCGGGTTGGTGACGCGCAACGCGTCCGCCCGGTCGGCGGCCCGCTGGGAGGTGGCGGTGTTGCGCTCGCGGGTCGCCTGGCGCTGGGCGACGACCGCGACGGCGCTCGCGGCGACGGCCAGCACCAGCAGCACGCTCAGCAGCGTCACCAGCCTGCGCAGCCGCCGCACGCCCCGCCGGGCCGCCGCCCGCTCCGCCGCCTCGGCCGCCTCGCTGGCGGCCAGGAACTCGCGTTCGAGCCCGCTCAGCCTGCCGCTCGCCTCGGGCGCCGTGGCCAGCCGGACACCCCGGTAGAGGGCGCTGTCGTCCCGGTCCAGCTCCTGCCAGGCCTGCGCGGCCTCGGTGAGCCGGCGGTGGGCGCGCAGCGCGTCGCGGTCCTCGGTCAGCCACCGGTGCAGGCGCGGCCAGGAGCGGATCAGCGCCTCGTGGGTGAGCTCCACGGTGCCGCCGTCGACGGTGATCAGCCGTTGCCCGGCCAGGCGGCCGAGCACGACCTCGGTGCCGGGGTCGTCGGTGTCCAGCTCGGCGAGCGTCACGCGGCGCTTGGTGTCCTCGGTGCCCTCGCCGAGCGAGGTGAGCCGCAGGAACAGGTCCCTGGCCAGCGTCTGCTGGGCCAGGCCGAGGCCGGCGTGCACGTGCTCGGCGGTGTGCGCGAGCGCGCCGTCGATCCCGCCCGCGGCCTGGAAGCCGGCCAGCGTGAGCGTGTTGCCGCGCCGCCGCCGCCAGGTCTCCAGCAGCGCGTGCGACAGCAGCGGCAGGACGCCGACCCTGCCGTTGGCGTGCGCCACGAGGTCGACCAGCAGCGCCTGCTCGACCACGCAGCCGGCCCGCGCGGCGGGCGCGGTGATGGCGCGCCGCAGCTCGTCGATGGTCATCGGGCCGAGGACGAGCGGGCGGGCCAGCTCGTCGCGCAGGGCCGGGTGCCCGGCGCAGTGGGCGTGGAAGTCCGACCGCACGCCCAGCACCACCCGGCACCGGGAGTTGTCCGCCCGCGCCGCCGTGACCAGCGCCTCGGCGAACCGGGTGCGCTCGGTGTCGTCCCGGCACAGAGTGAAGACCTCCTCGAACTGGTCGACCACGACCAGCAGGTCACCGGGTGAGTCTGCGGCCACCTGGCGCGCCAACAGGTGCAGGGCACGCGGCCCGGCGGCCAGGTCGGCGCGGATGCGCGCCGGGGACGCGCCCGTCAGGCGGGCGAGCTGGACGCCGCACTCCTCCAGCGGATGCGCGCCGGGCGTGAGGATCATCGACCGGTGCGGCCAGCGCGCGAGCAGCCCGGCGCGCAGCAGCGAGGACTTGCCCGCGCCCGACGCGCCGAACACGGCGACGAGCCGGTCGCCGGCCAGCCGCTCGGTCAGTTCGCCGACGAAACGCTCCCGGCCGAAGAACAGGTCGGCGTCCTCGCGCCGGAACGCCGACAGGCCGGCGTACGGCGCCCGCCGCTCCGGCTCGGGGTCGCTTCCGGCGGCCAGCTCGGCCGCGGTGGCGTGCCAGCGCTTCTCCCATGCGGCGGTGTCGCCGTCGCACGCCGCGACGTAGGCCAGGGTCACCGGGAGGCTCGGCAGCCGCTGCCCGCTCGCCGCTCCCGACAGGGTCGCCAGCGAGTAGTGCGCCCGCTTGACCATGTCGCGATATGTCGGACCGCCCGCGCGCCGCCGCAGGTCGCGCAGGTCAGCCGCGAACCTCACCAGCGGGCCGTCGCCGGGAGGCAGCGGGAGCTCCCCTCGTGGCACGCCCCACCCCCGTAGAGCCGGTCACCTCATTCTGCATCAGGAACGTTTGTTCGTCATTTGTTTGTTCGGCGGCCGCCACCGACAGCGAACAGGCACATCCGCGATAGGACCGGAACGGAGAACGGGGAAGCGGGACACCAACGCATACGGGGGATCGGACCACATGAAAGGCGCGTTCATCGCTTTGTGCACGGTCGTGGCGGCCACCGCGACCGGATGTGCCGGCGGCCGGGCGGCGGCGGAGGAGGAGCCGCGTCCCCGGGCGCTGACCTGGCAGCAGGAGCTGCGCGTCGCCGACGCGCGACAGCGCCTGACGCGGCTGTGCATGAACCGTCACGGCTTCGGCTACCGGGAGGAGCGCGGCCTGACCCTGCGGGAGAGCCGCCCGGTGCGCTACGTCCAGGACGACGTGGCGTGGGCGCGTACGTACGGGTACGGCAGCAGGATCGGCGCCGGGAGCGAGCGCGACCCCAACGGCGCCTATCGCCGGAGCCTCTCGCCGTCCCGGCGCGCCGCCTTCGACGCGGCGCTCGACGGCGGCGACGGCGCGCGCGTGCTCAGGGCTGCGTCGCCGGCCGGCGGGGAGATCCGCAGACGCCTCGGCGGCTGCACGGAGGAGGCCGAGCGCGAGCTCTACGGCGACCCGGCCGAGTGGTTCCGCACGAGCAAGGTCGCGATGGGCGTCAGCTCGCTCTACAGCGCGCAGCTCATGGCGGACCCCCAGCTCACCGCGGCGATACGGGCCTGGTCCCGGTGCATGCGGAACGCCGGGGAGCCCTACGAGAACCCCCAGCGGGCCCGCGACGCCGTCCGGGCCGGCACCGACGCGGGGTTCGCCGCCGAGCGGAGGACCGCCGTCGCGGACGCGACCTGCGCCCGCGAGACCTCCCTGCGTGCCGTGGCCGAGGCGAGGGAGGCGTACTACCAGGACCGCCTGCGCGACCGGTTCGGCGAGGACGTCGACACCTACCGGCGCCTCGGGCACCGGGCCTACGAGCGGGCCGTGCGCGTCGTCCCGGAACGCCGCTGACCCTTCCCCGCCACCGCAACACCACTACCGCAACACCACCGCAACACCGAAGAGAGGAAACGATCATGCGCAAGTTCACCGTCACGGCGATGCTCCTCGGGCTCGCCACCCTGGGCGTCACCGTCCCCGTCACGGCCGCGCAGGCGGCCGGGACCAGCGTCGCCGGCGGCTGCGACGACGACTGGGGCCCGCGCAACGGCAACATGTACGCCTGGCAGGACCTGAACTGCGAGGGCACGCTGCTGATCAGCACGCCGGGCAACAGCTCCTACTGGGGCGCCTCGGCCACCGACAAGGCCTCGTCCGTCATGAACCGGGGCTTCACCGGCGGCAGGGACGCCGTCAAGTTCTACGAGAACATCAACCATGGCGGCGGCCACACCTGCCTGCTGGCGGGTGAGCTGTACGCCGACAACCTGACCGACAACCGGTTCAGCAACGGCGTCATCGTGAACGACAGGATCACCTCGCACAAGTGGGTGACCGCCGGTGAGTGCACGACGATACTGACCTGACGTCTCCGGTGAGAGCGGGCGGTCCGGGATCATCCCGGACCGCCCGTCCCGCGTCCGGACGGGACACGGGTGACAGATCCCCGGTCCGCGGTATGAGATGGGACGCAGCGCTGATCGATCTGAAGGAGTGCCCGATGGACGTCACCGAGGCATACAGGGCGAGCCGGGACCAGTTGCTGTCGCTGCGCGGTGAGCACGAGCGGGCGGTGGCCGACGGCCGCTGGCCGGAGCTGGGCGACCGGTTCAACTGGGCGGTCGACTGGTTCGACGCCGTCGCCCGTGGCAACGACCGGCCGGCCCTGGTGATCGTGGAGGAGGACGGCAGCTCCACCGAGCGCGGCTACGCCGAGATGTCGCGCGCCTCGGACCGGCTGGCGTCGTGGCTGGCGGCGCGCGGGGTCGTCAAGGGCGACGCGGTCATGCTGATGCTGGGCAACCAGGTCGAGCTGTGGGAGTCGATGCTCGCGGTGATGAAGCTGGGCGCCGTCATCCTGCCCGCCACCACCGCGCTCAACACCGCCGACCTGGCCGACCGGATCGCCCGCAGCGGCGCGCGGCACATCGTCTGCAACGCGGCGGACGTGCGGCGCTTCGACGACGTGCCCGGCGACTACACGCGGATCAGCGTCGGCCCGGCCGAGGGCTGGGCCGACCTCAGGGAGGCGGCCGGCCTGCCGTGGGAGCCGATCCCGCACCCGGGCACCTCGACCGGCGACCCGGTGCTGCTCTACTTCACCTCCGGGACGACGTCGCGGCCGAAGCTGGTCGAGCACACCCAGGTCTCCTACCCGGTCGGCCACCTGCCCACCATGTACTTCCTCGGCGTGCGGCCCGGCGACGTGCACCTCAACATCTCGGCCCCGGGATGGGCCAAGCACGCCTGGTCCTGCTTCTTCGCGCCCTGGATCGCCGAGGCGACGATCTTCGTCTACAACTACGGCCGCTTCGACGCGGCGGCGCTGCTCGGCCAGCTGCGGCAGCGCGGGGTCAACACCTTCTGCGCCCCGCCGACGGTGTGGCGCATGCTCATCAACGCGGACCTGGGCGAGCGGCCCAGTGGCCTGCGCGAGGTCATCGGGGCCGGCGAACCGCTCAACCCGGAGGTCATCGAGCAGGTGCGCCGGGCGTGGGGGCTGACCATCCGCGACGGCTTCGGCCAGACCGAGACCACCGCGCAGGTCGGCAACACCCCGGGCGCGCCGGTGAAGCCGGGTTCGATGGGCCGCCCGCTGCCCGGCGTCCCCGTGGTGATGGTGGATCCCGTCACCGGCCGGCCGCTGGACGGGCCGGGGGAGGGCGAGATCTGCCTGGACCTCGCGCGCGGGCCGGTGTCGCTCATGAAGGGCTACCAGGGAGACCCCGAGCGCACCGCCGAGGCGATGGCCGGCGGGCACTACCACACCGGTGACGTGGCGACCGTCGACGACGACGGCTACATCTTCTACGTCGGCCGCACCGACGACGTGTTCAAGGCCAGCGACTACAAGATCAGCCCCTTCGAGCTGGAGTCGGTCCTGATCGAGCATCCCGCGGTGGCCGAGAGCGCCGTCGTCCCGGCTCCCGACCCGGTGCGCACGGCCGTCCCCAAGGCCTACATCGCCCTCGCGCCGGGCCACGAGCCGACGAGGGAGACGGCGTACTCGATCCTCAAGCACGCCCGCGACCACCTGAACCCCTTCCAGCGGGTCCGGCGCATCGAGTTCGCGGAGCTGCCCAAGACGGTCTCGGGCAAGATCCGCCGCGTCGAGCTGCGGGCGCGCGAGGCCGGCGGCGGCGCCACCCCCGGCGAGTGGCGCGACGACCAGTTCCCCGAACTCAAGGGGTGAGCGATCAGGGGAAGACGTTCACGTAGTCGGCCCGGTCGTTGCCGGAGGCGAGGCCGTCCGCCTTGTACCAGGCCCGGGAGCTGTTCAGGGTCGCGGTTCCGTCGTAGATCGTGCCGCCCGCCCGGCCGGACTGGTTGTTCTCCAGGGCGCTGACGATGTCCTGCCAGCCGTAGTCGGCCAGTTCGTACAGGTTGTAGTCGTAGAAGGCGATCATGGCGCCGCCGTCGCGGTCCCACAGCGCGTGCTGGTACAGGCAGTAGTTGCCGTACCCGCAGTGGATCCGGGCGTAGGTCGTCGCGCCGGTCCGGGCGGGCGGGGGGAACGTCATGACCACGCCCCGGTCCGCCCAGGCGATCTGGTTCGCGCCCTGCCGCTTCCCGCCGTACTTGGCGATGTACCCCTCGATCTTGCTCGTCAGGTCGGCGTCGTCCACCGAGGTGAACGCGGAGGCGGCCGGAGACGGGCTGGGCGATGGCGTCACGGCCTCCGCCGGTGACGCGAGCGTTGCGCCGAGCGCGATTCCGGCGAGCAGTGTTGCTGTCCTGGTCCTCATGCTGTCCCTTCACCTCGATACGACCCGAGGCACGCGGGAGCCGAGAAAACAACACCGCCCCCGGGTTTCCTCGGGACGATTATGTGCGGCATTTCATCAGAAATGACAGCGATAAAAGGGACAAAGAGCGCATATTACTTGCCAGGTCCGGCGGCCGTCGTGGGCCGCGCCGTCGCGCGGGGCCGGGCTCGTGTGCCGTGACGGCCAACCTTCCGGCCGTGTCGTCCGTCTACAACGACAGGGGTGTGCAACAGCGGCCCGATCGGGTCCGATGGATAAGAGGCGGGAGGGTGGTGGGCACTCTCGCGACGGTACGGTCCTGTCGGGTCAGCCGCATGGCGGGGGACGGGTGGAAGAGACACGTAGCGTTCGCAGGTCGCGCTCCTGGACGGCCGGTCCCTCGTCCCCGCTGTGGACGGGCGGCATCGGGCTGACCGCCGGGCTGCTCGGCGTCTCCGTGGCGGTGCAGTCGAGCCTGGCCGGGTCCGGGCGGGAGCTGGCCGGGTCGGTGACCTTGCTCGTGCTGCTGGCCGTGCACGCCAGGTTCGTGCTCGGGATGCTCACCGGCCGCAGGCCGGGGTGGTGGGCCGCCGGGCTGCAGTCGTGGCTGACCTACCTGCCGCTGCCGCTGTTCGGGGCGGCGTGGACGCCGGTGTGCGGGCTGCTCGCCGGGGCGTTGCTGCTGGCCGCGGACCGGGTCCGGTCGCTGGTGCTGGTCGCGCTCGCGCTGGTCGCCGGGCCGCTGCTGCTCGCGGCGCCCGAGGAGGCGTCGGTGGATCTCGGCTGGGCGGTCTCCGCGCCGGTGGTCGGGCTGGCGGAGTTCGCGGTGGTGAGCCTGGCCGTGCGGGCGCACCGCCTGTCGGAGGCGCGCACCGAGATGATCGGCAAGGCCGTGTCGTTCGAGCGCCGCCGCTTCACCCGTGACCTGCACGACCTGGTCGGCCACCGGCTCACCGTCCTGGTGCTCAAGGTCCAGCTCATCCAGCGGTTGCTGCGTGACGATCTGGACAAGTGCGAGAGCGAGGTGGGCGAGACGCTCGCGCTGGCGCGCGGGCTGGCCGCCGACGTCCGCGCGGTCGCCCACGGCGTACGGCGCTCCTCGCTGGAACGGGAGCTGAGCTCGGCCCGCGCCCTGCTGGAGTCGGTCGGGGTGCGCTGCCAGGTCAAGGTGTCGTGCCGCGAGCTGCCCTGGGAGGTCGCCGAGGCGCTCACCCACGCGCTGCGCGAAGGCGTGACGAACGTGCTGCGGCACGCCAGCGCCCGCGAGTGCGTGGTGCACCTGCTGGAACGTGACGGCCTGGTGCGCCTGTCGATCCGCAACGACGGCGTCGGCCCGCCCCGCAGGCCCGGCGACGCCGGCCAGGGCCTGCTCAACCTGGCCGAGCGGGTGTCGGTGCTGGGCGGCTGGCTGGAGGCGACGGCGCTCCGCAACGGCGAATTCACATTCACCGTATATCTACCGCGCACCTTATAGTGAAAATTTCACTATTGGCCATTTATTCAACACACATCAGTCATGGTATGTGTTACTAGCGCCAAAGGTGACCCGACGGGCAGTCTCTAACGCAGAGCCGCACCGGAGGTCGCCGCGATGGACCAATACGAGCTGTACTGCCTGGCAGATCCGTTGTTCTACGACAATCTCGACCACAGCACAGCCGATGGCGCGGAATTCCCCAGCCGGCCCGTTCCCGAGGGCTGGTTTCACGACAAGACCGATACTTGGTGCTATTACGCCCCCACTGGTGAGCCGCCTCTTCCCGCCCAGGGCTGGAAGATCCACGTCTCCGCCCGGGCCGACGACGCCGAGCGCGCCATAGCCGCCGTCTGGGACTACTGCGTCCCGCGCGGCATCGCGTTCAAGTTCCTCCGCGGCGCGCCCGTGCTCATCATGATGAACTCCAAGGCCGCCTCCCGCGCCTCCAGCGGCAAGCTCGTCACGATCTACCCGCGCGACGAGGGGCAGCTCGAACTCGTCCTGAAGGAGTTGCACGAGCTGCTGCGCGGGGTGAGCGGCCCGTACATCCTGAGCGACCTGCGCTACGGCGACGGCCCGCTGTTCGTGCGCTACGGCGGGTTCGCCGAGCGGCACTGCCTGTCCGCCTCCGGCGAGCGCGTGCTGGCGATCGAGGACGGCGGCGGACGGCTGGTGCCCGACGTGCGCGGCGCCACGTTCACGGTGCCCGCGTGGACCACGCTGCCCGGGTTCCTCGAACCCCATCTGGCCGCGCGCAACGCCGTCACCACCACCGGCCTGCCGTACACGATCGAGAACGTCCTGCACTTCTCCAACGGCGGCGGCGTCTACCTGGCACGCGACGGGCACACCGGGGAGCGGGTGGTGCTCAAGGAGGCCAGGCCGCACGCCGGGCTGGACGCGGCGGGCCGGGACGCGGTCGCCCGCCTGGAGCACGAACGCGACATCCTGGAGCGGCTGGCCGGGCTGGCCGCCGCGCCGGGCCTGCGCGGCTACTTCACGCTGGGCGAGCACCACTTCCTCGTGCAGGAGTTCGTCGACGGCACGCCGTTGCAGCGCCGGCTCGTGCACCGCTACCCGCTGACCCGCGCCACCTGCACCGACGCCGACCTCGCCGAGTACACCCGCTGGGCGCTCGACACCCTCGACAAGGTCGAACGGGCCGTGGGCGAGCTGCACGGGCGCGGCGTCGTCTTCGGCGACCTGCACCCGGACAACATCCTGCTCACCGACGACGGCCGGGTCGTGCTCATCGACTACGAGGTGGCGACGCTCACCGGCGACGGGGCCCGCGCGGCGCTGGCGCACCCGGCGTTCGCCGCGCCGCCGGACCGGCAGGGCGCCGACGTCGACCGGTACGCGCTGGCCTGCCTGCGGCTGGGGCTGTTCGCCCCGCAGTGCACGATCATGCTGCCGCTGCACCGGCCCAAGGTCGCCCACCTCGGCGAGCTCGTCACCGACGCCTTCCCGGTGCCCCGCGAGAGCGTGGCGGGGGCCGTCGCGACCATCCTGGGCACCGAGCCGGACTCCGCGACCGAGCCCGAGACCCCGCCTCCGCCGATGCCCGGCGCCGCCCCGTGGCCGGAGCTGCGCGCCGCCATGGTCAAGGCCATCCGCGCCTCGGCCACGCCCGAGCGCGACGACCGGCTCTTCCCCGGCGACGTGGCCCAGTTCAAGCCCGGCGGCGGGCTCAACCTCGCCACCGGCGCCGCCGGGGTCCTGTACGCGCTGGACGCCACCGGCGCCGGCCGCTTCCCCGAGTACGAGGAGTGGCTGCTCGCCCGGGCGCTGCGGCCCGCATCCGGCTCCGGCCTCGGCCTGTACGACGGGCTGCACGGCATCGCCTACGTCCTGGACCGGCTCGGCCACCGCCAGACGGCGCTCGACGCGGTCGCCATCAGCCTGCGCGAGAACTGGGAGAACCTGGAGCCCGCGCTGCACTCCGGCCTGTCCGGCCTCGGCCTGAACTTCTTCCACCTCGGCTTCCCCGACGAGGCCCGCCGGGCCGTGGAGCTGTGCGCCGACCGGCTCGGCGGCCCCGGCGACGTGCCCGAGCTCAGCGGCGGCAGCAACCCCAGAGCCGGCCTCATGTACGGCTCGTCCGGGCCCGCGCTGCTCTTCCTGCACGCCTACGAGCGCACCGGCGACCCGGCGCTGCTCGACCTGGCGGGCACCGCGCTCCGCCAGGACCTGCGCCGCTGCCGGCGCGCCGAGGACGGCTCCCTCCAGGTGAACCAGGGCTGGCGGCTGCTGCCCTACCTGGACGAGGGCTCCGTCGGCATCGCCCTCGTGCTGGCCCGCTATCTCGCGCACCGCCACGACGACGAGCTGGCCGGCGAACTGGCCGCGCTGCGGCTCGTCGCGCGCTCCGGCTTCTTCGTCCAGTCAGGGCTGTTCACCGGCCGCGCCGGCATCGTCGCCGCGCTGGCCGGCGACCCTCTGGCGGACGTTCACCTCAGGGCCCTGAGCTGGCACGCCCTGCCCCACGCCGGAGGGCTGGCGTTCCCGGGCGACCAGCTCCTGCGGCTGTCCATGGATTTCGCGACCGGAACGGCGGGCGTCCTGTTCGCTCTCGGCACGGTGCTCAGCACCGGGCCGGGAGAGCGAACCGTCCGGCTGCCGTTCCTTGAGGCCGCACCCGAGCGGCCTGTCCCCGACGAGCTTCGGAAGGAGGTGCAATCACATGGTTCTTCTTGACCTGCAGGGTCTTGAGGCTCCCGCGGCCAGTGACGTGGCCAGCGGCGGCAGCACGCTGACGGTTCTCACGTGTCACTCCGGCAAGCCCAGCAACCTGAGTGTCGCCATCTGCCACTAGATCCTGTGGCTCCGGGTCCCCGCACCGCAGGTGCCGGCGCGGGGACCCGCTTCATTCTTCCCCCCGGAGGAGAGGACCGATGCAGGCCGGAGACCGGCTGGTGCTGGACACGGTACGGCGCGGCGGGCCCTGGCCCGCGATCCTCGCCGCCACCGCGATCGCCGGCTCCGCGGGCGAGCTGGCCCTGCCCTACCTGATCGGCCGGACCGTCGACGCCTTCGTCGACGCCGGGCCCCGGCAGCTGTTCTGGCTGACGCTCAGCGCCTGCGTCGTCGCGGTCGTCATGCTCTGCGAGAGCCTCGGCGTCTGGGCGCGCGGCGCCGGCGCCGCCGCCGGCGCCGCCCGCCTGCGCCTGAACGTGCTCCGGCACGTGCTCGGCGCCGGCCTGCCCGTGACCCGCCGCTTCCCCGGCGGCGAGCTCGTCACCCGCACCGGGCTGAACACCGAAGAGGTCGGCCGCGCGGCCGAGGCCGTCACCGGATCCCTGGCGCCGCTAGTGCCCACCGTGGGCGCGCTCGTCGCCCTCGTCCTCATCGACCCCCGCCTCGCCGCCGCCCTGGCCGCCGGCGTGGTGGCCATCCTGCTGGTGCTGCGCGCCTTCCTGCGCACGACCACCGTCGTCGCGGGCGGCTACCAGGAGGTCCAGGGCGAGATCGCGGCCCGGCTGGTGGACGCGCTCGGCGGCGCCCGCACCATCGCCGCCGCCGGCACCGCCGACCGGGAGGCCGGCCGGATCCTCGGCCCGCTGCCCCGGCTGCGCGAGCGCGGCCTCGGGCTGTGGCGGGCCAACGCCACCGCGGGCGTCCAGGCGGGCCTCGTCGTGCCGCTCGTCGAGGTCGCCGTACTCGCCGCCGGCGGGCTGCTGCTCGCCGCGGGCGACCTCACGATCGGCGAGCTGTACGCCGCCGCCCGCTACGCCGTGCTCGGCGCCGCGCTCAGCACGGCGCTCGGCTACCTCGGCGGCCTCGCCCGCGCCCGCTCCGCCGCCGCCCGCGTCGCCGAGGTGCTCGCCCTCGGCACCCCCCGGTACGGGACCCGCGCCCTGCCGGAAGGCGCCGGCACCGTCGAGTTCCGCTCCGTGACCGCCGCCGGGCTGGCCGTCCCCGAGCTGGTGATCACCGGCGGGACGGTCACCGCCGTCGTCGGGCGCTCCGGGTCGGGCAAGTCCCTCCTGGCCGCGCTCGCCGCCCGCCTCGCCGACCCGTCCGGCGGCGCCGTGCTCCTCGACGGCGTCCCCCTCACCGAGCTGCCCCGCCGCACGCTGCGCCGGGCCATCGGGTACGCCTTCGAACGCCCGGTCCTGTCCGGCGACACCATCGCCGACGCCCTCACC
>NZ_LAVL01000121.1 GCF_001083785.1 Nonomuraea sp. SBT364 | reverse complement strand
GGACCTCCTCCATGAGGATGTGCCGCCAGGTCAGCGCGCCTGCGCGGGCCGCCTCGTCGGTCTCGCGCCGGGCCGCGCCGGCCGCCCCGGCCGAGGCGGCGCCGCCGGTGCCGTCGGGCAGCGCCTGCATGCCGAACCTCGCGTCCTGCGCCGCCCGCTCGGCCGCCACCTCGGCCAGCACCCGGGCCAGCGAGCCGGGCACCCCCGCGTCACCGTCGTGTGTCATGGCCGACAAGTCTGCCGTGCGCCGCCGACAGAAACCGGCCGATCACACCATCCGGCCGGTCACAGCGTCCGGTCTACTGCCGGGGGCGGGGGCCGCGGCCGGTGTGGGCCGCGCACGCGTGGTCGCGGAAGGCGCGGACGACCGGGGTGAGCGGGTCGTCCGCCCGCCAGGTGACGCCGATCGTCCGGTAGACCGGCGGCGACAGCGGGATCTCGACCACGCCGGGCGGCACGGGACCGGTGCTGGGCAGGACGGCCACGCCGAGCCCCGCCGCCACCAGCCCGCGCACGGTCTCCGACTCCTGTCCCTCGAAGGCGATCCGGGGCTCGAACCCGGCCTCGGCGCACAGGTCGTCGACGATCTGGCGGAGCCCGTACCCGTGTTCCAGCATGATCTGCTCCTCCCCCGCGAGCTCGGCGGCGCGTACCCGGGAGCGCCCGGCGAGGCGGTGCGCGCGCGGCGCCGACAGGACGAGCTCCTGCTCGGTGAGCGCCCGGCCGGCCAGGGCGGGGTCGCCCTCGGGCAGCGGCGCGACGAACACCAGGTCGATCTCGCCCTCGCGCAGCCCGTGCAGCATGTCCTGGCGTGAGCCCTGCACCAGGGTGAACCGTACCCGGGGGTGGCGCCGGCGGAAGCGCCGGATCAGCCCCGGCACCAGTGAGCGGCCGAGCAGGTGCAGGAATCCGAGCCTGACGTGCCCGCTGCCGGGGTCGGCCTCCTCGCGCACCTCCCGCACGCCGGCGGCGACGGTGGCGAGCGCGCGGGCGGCGGAGGCGGCCAGGGTGCGCCCGGCGCTCGTGAGCCGGATGCCGCGACCGGCGGGGATCACGAGGGGCGCGCCGACCGCGCCGGCGAGGGCGGCCAGGCGTGTGCTGGCGGTGGGCTGGGGGATGCCGAGCAGTTCGGCGGCCCGGGTGACGTGGCCGGTCTCGGCCACGGCGGCCAGCAGCGCGAGGGCGGGAGCGAGCGTCGCGGCGAGCCGGTCGTCGGCGGACTCGTCCATCAATTCATCCAGCACAGTATGAATTATCGCTCACGACGGTATTGGACGTATTTATTAGCCTTGCTTAGCGTTTGGCGGGTGGTCACCGATCTTCGCGCTCCCGCCGCCACCGGCCGGGTCAGTGCCGCCGTCGCGGCGGCGGGCGTCTCGTCGTTCGCCCTGCTCTACGCGCCGCAGGCGGTGCTGCCGCAGCTCGCGGGGGCCTACGAGCTGGATCCGGGCAGCGCCTCGCTGACGGTGGGGGTGGCCACGACGGCGCTCGCGCTGGCCGTCCTGCCGCTGGCGGCGCTGTCGGAGGTGGTCGACCGGCGGAAGATCATCATCTGGTCGGTGATCGGTTCCGCGGTGCTCGGGCTGCTGCTGCCGCTGGCGCCCGACTACCGGGTGCTGCTGGCCATGCGGGCGTTGCAGGGAGTGGCGATCGCCGGGTTCCCCGGGGTGGCGGCGGCGTACCTGGCCGACCAGGTGGGGGCGGCCCGGCTGCCTGCCGCCGTGGGGGCGATGATCGCGGGGAACTCGGTGGGCGGCATGCTGGGACGCCTCGGCGCGGGATTCACCGCCGAGCCGCTCGGCTGGCAGGGGGCGCTGCTCGTGGTGGCGGGCGTGTCCCTGGCCTGCGCCGTGTTCGCGGCCGCCACGCTCCCCCGCTCCGCGCGGGGCGGGCACGCCCCCGGGCCGGGCGCGCACGAGCCGGCCGGCGGGTGGGTGCGGCGGCTGGTCGTGCCGTACGCCGTGGGGGCGCTGGGGATGGGGGCGTTCGTGGCGGTCTACAACGCCGCCGGGTTCCGGCTGACCGCGCCGCCGCTGGACCTGGCGCCGGCGGTGGCGTCGCTGGTGTTCCTGGCGTACGCCACCGGGACCGTGTCGTCGGCGGCCGCCGGGCGGCTGGTCGACCGGCTGGGGCGGGGGCCCGCGCTGGTGGCGGCGCTGGTCACGACGGCGGCGGGGGCGGCGCTGACGCTGCCCGACCGGCTGCCCGTGATGGCCGCCGGGTTCGCGGTGCTGACCGCCGGGTTCTTCGCGGCGCACGCCGTGGCCAGCGCGTGGGTGGCCGCCGAGGCGCCGCCGAGGGCGCGCGGCCGGGCGGCGGGCCTCTACACGCTCTGCTACTACCTGGGCAGCGGCGCGGGCGGCACGGCGGGCACCGCCGTGTACGGGCACGCGGGCTGGACGGCGCTGGTCGCGCTGATCGCGGGCTGGCTCCTGCTGGCGCTGATCGCCGTCCTGGCGGCGCTCCGGCGTTCCCCGTCCCGTAACCCGCGGGCCACCTCGGCGCTCTAGCGTCACGCCCATGAAGATGCGCAGGTTGATCGCCAGTGTGCTGGCGGTGCTGTCCAGCGGTACGGTCGCCGTCGTGGTGTTCCAGACGACTCCCGCCGCCGCCGAGCGCCGCGGCCACGACCCCCTTGTCATCGCGCACCGGGGCGCCAGCGCCCACCGGCCCGAGCACACGATGCTCTCCTACGAGGCGGCCATCGCCATGGGCGCCGACTACATCGAGCCCGACCTGGTCTCCACCAAGGACCACGTCCTGGTGGCCAGGCACGAGAACGAGATCTCCGGCACGACCGACGTGGCGTCCCGGCCCGAGTTCGCCGCCCGGCGGGCCGCCAAGACGATCGACGGCCGCCCGGTCACCGGCTGGTTCACCGAGGACTTCACGCTGGCCGAGCTGAAGACGCTGCGGGCCAAGGAGCGGGTGCCCGACCTGCGGCCCGGCAACACGGCCTTCGACGGGCTGGCGGAGATCCCCACGTTCGAGGAGGTCGTCCGGCTCGCGCAGCGGCACGGCGTGGGCGTCTACCCGGAGACCAAGCACCCGAGCTACTTCGACTCCATCGGCCTGTCGCTGGAGGAGCCGCTGCTCGACGTGCTGGAGCGCCACCGGGTGCGCAAAGCCTACATCCAGTCGTTCGAGACCGCGAACCTGCGCGACCTCAGCGGGAGGACGCGGCTGCCGCTCATCCAGCTCATCACGCACGGCGGCGCGCCGTACGACTGGGTGGCGGCGGGCGAGAGCCGCACCTACGACGACATGGTGACGCCCGGCGGGCTGCGCGAGGTGGCCCGCTACGCCGACGGGATCGGCGTCGACACGCGCCGCGTCATCCCCGTCGGCGCCGACGGCAGGCTCCAGGCCCCCACGACGCTGGTCGCCGACGCGCACCGCAGGCGCCTGGACGTGCACGTGTGGACCGTGCGCAACGAGAACTCCCAGCTTCCCGCCGACCACCGGCTCGGCGACCCGGCCAGCCCGGTGTACGGGCGCGCCACCGGTGACGTGATGGGCTGGCTGTCGAAGCTGCTCGACGCGGGCGTGGACGGCGCGTTCTGCGACGACCCGGGGATGGGCCGGGCCGTGGTCGCCCGCCGCGCTGTCGGAGGCGGCGAGTAGGGTTCCCTGCATGGATCAGCAGCTCACCCTCATGGCCGTGCACGCCCACCCCGACGACGAGTGTCTCAGCACCGGAGGCGTCCTGGCCCGCTACGGCGGGGAGGGCGTCCGCACGGTGCTGGTCACCTGCACCAACGGCGAGCAGGGCGACGGCCCGGGCGGCGTCAAGCCCGGCGAGCCCGGCCACGACGCCGACGCGGTCGCCGAGCGCCGCCTGGCCGAGTTGCGCGAGTCGGTCGAGCACCTCGGCATCGAGCACCTGGAGCTGCTCGGCTACCGCGACTCCGGCATGCAGGGCTGGGACACCAACCAGCACCCCGACGCCTTCGCCAACGTCGCGGTCGACGTGGCCGCCGCGCGGCTGGCCGAGCTGATGGAGCGCTACCGGCCGCACGTCGTGGTCACCTACGACGAGACCGGCGGCAGCGGCTACGGCCACCCCGACCACGTGCAGGCGCACCGCATCACGATGGCGGCGGCCGAGGCGACCGGCATCCCGGCCAAGCTCTACCACACGGCCATCCCCCGGGCCGCGATCCAGCGCATGTTCGAGCTGATGCGCTCCAGCGGGCTGGAGACCGGCTTCGAGCCGTCCGGCGACTTCGGCACCCCCGACGAGCTGGTGACGACGGTCGTCGACGTCAGCGCGTTCGTGGAGCGCAAGCTCAAGGCGCTGCGCTCGCACGAGAGCCAGGGCGAGAACATCTTCCTGCTGCGGATGCCGGAGGAGGCTCAGCAGCAGGCGTTCTCCCATGAGGCGTTCATCCGGGTGCGGAGCAGCGTCAACGCGCCGGCGCACGAGGACGACCTGTTCACGGGCCTGCGCCCGTAGCCAGGCGCAGCTGTTCCTCCTCGACGATCTGGCGGGCCAGCGCCCGCTCCGACACGTCGACCGCCTCGGGGGTCGACTCGGCAAGCTCGCTGCGGCGGGCGTAGGCGTCGAACAGCGCCGACTTGGCGTGCAGGAGGCGCAGCATGCGCTCGTCCACGCTGTCCGGTGACAGCAGGCGGTGCGCCTGCACCCGGCGCACCTGGCCCATCCGGTGGGCGCGGGCGACGGCCTGGCTCTCCAGGGTGGGCTTGATCTGCGGCTCGCAGAGGATCACCACGGAGGCGGCCTGCAGGTTGAGCCCGACGCCGCCGGCCTGGATCTGGCTGAGCAGCACCGCGTGGCCGGGCGCCGCCGCGAACGCGTCGACGATCTCCTGGCGGCGCTCGGCCGCGACGCTGCCGGAGATCGGCCCGAAGCAGGCGCCGAGCTCTCCCCCGACGGCGGCGAGCACGTCGCGGAAGTAGGAGAAGACGACCACCTTGTGCCCGCCGGCGGCGGCCTCGCCGACGAGTTCGCGGAGCCGTTCGAGCTTGGCCGACTTCTCCGGCACCGCGTAGGCGGCGCGGCGCATGGCCATGAACCGGCCCGCCTCGACCGCCTCGCGGTAGGCGGTGGCGTCGGCGGCGCTGAATTCCTCCCATTCGTCCACGTGCACCAGGTCGGGCAGCTCGGTGAGCACGTCCTCCTGGTTGCGCCGCAGGTAGACGGGGGCGACGGCGCGCCTGAACGCCCGCGCGCCCGCGACCGCGTCGCTGTCCCTGAGCCCGGCGAGCGCGCCCGGCTGGAGGTAGCCGACGAGGGCGCGGAACTCCTCGACCCGGTTCTCCATGGGCGTGCCGGTGACGAACAGCACCCGCTCGACGCGGGCGCACCAGCCGGCGACGGCCACCGAGCGCCGCGCTTCCGGGTTCTTGACGTAGTGGGCCTCGTCCACGACGAGCATGCCGACGGGTGGCGCGTCCGCCAGCCGGCGCAGCCCCTCGAACGTGGTCACCGCGACGCCGCCGCGCTCGGCCCACTCGGCCTCGGCGAGGGCGCGCTCGCCGCCGTGCAGCCGGTAGGCGCGCAGCGTGCTGCGCGCCTCGACCTCGCGGACCCAGTTGACCAGCACGCTGGCCGGGCAGACGACGAGGAAGCGGGTCTCGCCGCGGGCGGCCAGGTGCGCGATGGCCGCGATGGCCTGGACGGTCTTGCCGAGCCCCATCTCGTCGCCGAGGACGACCCGGCGCTGCGCCAGCGCGAACCTGGCCCCGAACGCCTGGTAGCCGCGGAGCGAGACGCGTAGGTGGGTGTCGTCGAGCTCCTGGCCGCGCACGCGGGCGGACAGGTCGTCGGGCAGGAATCCCTCGGCGGCGGCCCGGTCGCGCGGCTCGATGGCGGCGATCTCCGCCAGCAGGTTGTGGTATTCGGCGGCGCGCAGCTCGTAGTCGATCCACGCCTCGGCGCCGCCGGGCGCGGGCCGGAGCAGGTCGGTGGTGGCCTGGGTGATGAGCAGCCGCGTGCCGGCCTCGCCGTCGAGCAGGCCGATGATCCGCTGGACGGCCTCGGCCGCGGCGGCGCGGCGCCCGGCCCCGGCCAGGAGGGCGCGCCACCAGCCGGCGGCCGGGCGCGCCGCCGGGACGAGCTCGGCGAGCACGCCGGCGGCCGTGTCGGCGGTGCGGCGGGCGCGCGCCAGGTCGGGCCCCGCGGCGACGAGCCGGTGGAGCGCGACGAGCAGCGCGGTGGTCTCGGGGTCCTGCCGTTCGACGTCGATGTGGACGGTCTCGGCCGCCTCCGCCGCACGGGCGATCTCGCGCGCCGCGGCGTGCGCCTGCGCCTGGGTGCGGGGGCCGATGCCGGGCAGGCGCTGCAGCTCGTACGGGGTCGCGTCCAGGACGTCGAGGACCGTGGCGTACCCGGCGGCCTCCAGCGCGCCGAGCCGCAGCCGGCCGCCGGTGGCGTCCTTGAGCCTGGTGAGCGGGATGGCGGCGAGCCCCGCCCTGGCCTGGCGCCCGCGCAGCACCGACAGGGCGGCGTGCACGGCGTCGCGGGCGCCGTCGTGCTCCTGCCGCAGCGTGCGGGCCTCGCCGAGCAGCCGCGTGGCCCGGTGCAGCAGCTCACGCACCTGACCTCGGCCCGGCGCGGCGGGGGGAAGGGGGTCGGGCATGGCCTCACTGTGCCATGCCCGGCGTGCCGCACGCGCCGCCGGTTCGCCGCCGGGGCGCCCGGTTTGCCGCCCGGGCGTGCGGGCAGACGGCACGGGACGAACGGGGGTTGGTCATGGCGGAGTACGAGGCCACGCGCGGGATGCCGGCGGACAGCACGCTGGTGTTCGGCGTAGCGTCGGACGTCGACCTGGTGAACCGGTGGCTGCCGCACGGCCTGTGGGTGCGCGACAGCGGGCCGAACACCCTGGAGGCGGGCGGCGAGGTGGTGCCCGGCGAGGGGAGGCACGAAGGGCTGTTCAGCGCCTCGGCCGAGCAGCTCCGGGTGGAGTGGGGCGGCCGCGACCACCCCGGATACGCCGGCTGGCTGCAGGTGGCCGACGGCCAGAGCGGGACCAGCGAGGTGACGGTGCACATCTCCCTGATGGACGAGCCCAGCGAGAAGACCTCGCGCGACCGCTCCGACGAGGTGCAGGGCATGCTGGAGGACTCGCTGCGCCGCCTGGCCGACGAGGTGGGCCGGCGGGTCACGGACGCGGGCTGAGCCTCAGGCGTCCGCCCGCTGCCGGCTCGTCAGCCGGAAGAAGTTGCTCGTCCTGCCGTCGTCCCCGTGCTCGTGGTAGACGAAGGCGAGCTCGTGCTCGTCGAAGACGCGCAGCCAGTCGTCCCAGGAGATCTCCTCCAGGTCGTCCGCGCCGAAGCCGGGGAAGTCGAACCTGAGCACGCACGCTCGCTCGTCGTGCTCGGTCCCCGACACGGTGGCGGGGACGGCGCCGCGCTCGTCGGCCCACTTGCGGATCACCTCGTGGTCGGTGGTGGCCAGGCCACCGACGGGCTGGTTCTGCGTCGTCATGGCGCTGCTCCCCTGGTCGTCGTGCCTCTCTCCGATACCCGGAGCGGCGGACGGCATGCGCTTATGGGCAGGTCATCCGGTTTGTTACGCCTCATGGGGTGGTGAGGTTCCGGTCAACCCGTGCCGCGCCTGCGCCGTGCCGGCCTCGGGGGCCGTGACAGTGGGTGACAGTGCCGACGCCCGCCCGAGGAGACCATGGAGTCGCTGCTCATCCTGCACGCGGCAGCCGCCATCTGCGCTCCATGGCTGACCCGGCTCCTGGGGCGGGACGCCTTCCCGCTGCTCGCGCTGGCCCCGGCCGCCGGCTTCTGCTACTCGCTGTGGGTGCTGGTGTCGGGCGTGCCGGAGCGGTCGAGCACCCCGTGGGCGCCGGCGCTCGGGCTGTCGCTGTCGTTCCGCGCCGACGAGCCGGGCGTGCTCATGATGGCGCTGGTCACCGGCGTCGGGCTGCTGGTCATGGTCTACAGCTCGCGTTACTTCCCGGCCGGCGAGGCGGGCCTGGCCAGGTTCGGCGGCTTCATGCTGGCCTTCGCGGGGGCGATGCTGGGGCTGGTCATGGCCGACGACCTGTTCCTGCTGTACGTGTTCTGGGAGCTGACGACGGTCTTCTCGTACCTGCTCATCGGCTACGACCCGGAGAGCCGGGCGAGCAGGCGGGCGGCGATGAAGGCGCTGATGCTCACCACGTTCGGCGGGCTGGCGATGCTGGCCGGGTTCGTGATCATCGGGCAGGCGGCGGGCACGTACCGGATCTCCGCGATCGTGGCGGACCCGCCGGAGGGCGGGCCGGTCGTGGCGGCCCTGGCGCTGGTGCTGACGGGGGCGCTGGCGAAGTCGGCGATCTTCCCGTTCAGCACGTGGCTGCCAGCCGCGATGGCGGCGCCGACGCCCGTCTCGGCGTACCTGCACGCCGCCGCGATGGTCAAGGCGGGCGTCTACCTGCTGGCCCGGCTCGCGCCCGCGTTCGGGGACGTGCCGGTGTGGCGGGCGGTGGCGGTGCCGCTGGGCGTGCTGACGATGGTGCTGGGCGGCTGGCGGGCGCTGCGCGAGACGGACCTCAAGCGGCTGCTGGCCTACGGCACGGTCAGCCAGCTCGGCTTCCTGACGATCCTGTTCGGCATCGGCACCCGCGACGCGGCGCTGGCGGGGGTGGCGATGCTGCTGGCGCACGCGCTGTTCAAGGCGGCGCTGTTCCTGGTGGTCGGCGCGGTGGACCACGCCACCGGCACGCGGGACCTGAACCGGCTGAGCGGGCTGTGGCGGTCGGCGCCGTGGCTGTGCGCGGCGGCGGTGCTGGCGGGCGCGTCGATGGCGGGGCTGCCGCCGCTGGCCGGGTTCGTCGGCAAGGAGGCGGCGCTGGAGTCGCTGCTCACCTGGGAGACCTTCGACACGGCGGCGCTGGCCGGGGTGGTGCTCGGCTCGGCGCTGACCGTCGGCTACACGCTGCGCTTCCTGTGGGGCGCTTTCGCCACCAAGCCGGGGCTGCCGCCGACGCCGGCGCACCGCACGCCGGCGGCGATGTTCGCCCCGGCGGCGCTGCTGGCGGTGCTGGGGGTGGTGCTCGCGCCGCTGGCGGGCGTGTACGACGCGGCGATGGCCGGCTACACCGGCTCCTTCCGCGACGCCGGGCACGGCACTCATCTGGCGCTGTGGAGCGGCGCGGCGGTGCCGTTGCTGCTGTCGCTGCTGGCGTTCGCCTCGGGCGGGCTGCTGTTCTGGGCGCGGCGGCCGGTGGCCCGGATCGGCGCCGCGCTGCAACTGGTCGACTCGGCGACGCTGTTCTGGTCGGTGATGCGGCGGCTGGACCTGTTCGCGATCCAGGCGACGGGCATCATCCAGCGCGGCTCGGTGCCGGACTACCTGCTGCTCACGCTGGCGTCGGTGGCCGCGCTCGGCCTGTTCTCCTTCCTGTACGTGACGCCGCCGGACCTGAGCCTGGACATCGTCGCCTGGCAGCGGCCCGAGCAGCCGTTCATCGTCGTGCTGATGATCGCGGGGGCCGCGCTCGCGCTGGCCGCCCGCGCGTACGTGCTGCTCGCGGTGATGTGCGGGCTCACCGGGTACGGGACCGCGCTGCTGTTCCTGTCGCACGGCTCCCCCGACCTGGCGCTGACCCAGTTCCTCGCCGAGACGCTGAGCCTGGTCGTGTTCGCGCTGGTGCTGCGGCGGCTGCCGATCGAGCCGGTCTCCGCCCGGCTGCGGTTCCCGTTCCGGCTGGGGATCGGGGTGGTCGTCGGGGCGGTGACGGTGGGCGCCGGGATGCTGGCCATGGAGGCCCGGCAGGCCGAGCCCGTCGGCGGGCTCATGGCGGGCGCGGCCGAGCGGGCGGGGGCGCACAACATCGTCAGCGCGCTGCTGCTCGACATCCGCGCCTGGGACACGATGGGCGAGAGCACCGTGCTCGTGGTGCTCACGCTGGGCGTCACCAGCCTGGTGTTCCTGCGCCGCACCTCGTACACGATCGAGCGGGACGAGGGCGGCGGGACGCGGCCGGCCGGGCGGCCGCACTGGCTGAGCTCGGCGCTGCCCCGGGGGGAGCGGGCGCTGGCGTTCGAGGTGGCCGCGCGGCTGACGTTCCACACGGTGCTGGTGCTGTCGGTGTACCTGCTGCTGGTGGGGCACAGCAAGGTGGGCGGCGGGTTCGCCGGCGGCATCGTCGCCGGGCTGGCGATCACTGTGCGCTATCTGGCGGGCGGGCGGTACGAGCTGGCCGCGGCGGTGCCGGTGCACGCGGGCGTGCTGCTCGGCGCCGGGCTGACGCTGTCGACCGGCACCGCGCTGGCCGGGCTGCTGTCGAGCGGGGCGGCGCTGACGATGCTGGCGGCCGACGTGACGCTGCCGCTGCTCGGCACCCTGCACCTGTCGACGGGGCTGCTGTTCGACCTCGGCGTGTACGTGACCGTGGTGGGGATGGTCCAGGACGTGCTGCGCGCCCTCGGCGCCGAGCTGGACCGGCAGATCGAGACGGAGGACGCGTCATGACGATCACACTGCTGCCGTTCGCCGCCGCCGGCGCGCTGATCGCCACCGGGGTGACGCTGCTGCTGGAGCGGAGCCTGGTCCGGCTGCTGGCGGGCGTGGTGGTGCTGGGCAACGGGGTGAACCTGCTCATCGTCACGTCCGGGGGCGGCCCCGGCAGCCCGCCGATCCTGGGCCGGTTCGCGCCGGAGGAGATGGCCGACCCGCTCCCGCAGGCGATGGTGCTCACCGCGATCGTCATCACGCTGGGCGTGACCGCGTTCCTGCTGGCCATGGTGCACCGGTCGTGGCAGCTCACCGGGAGCGACGAGGTGCAGGACGACACCGAGGACCGGCGGGTGCGGCTGCGCGCGCGGGCGGGCGAGCTGAGCGAGGCGGTGCGCCGCAGGCAGGAGGAGTACCGGCGGCTGCTCGCCGAGGAACGGGTGCAGCGGCCCACGGAGAAGGAGGCGCGGCGGCGGCTGCGGCTGCGGCGGCGCGAGGCGCTGAGGCTGATGCGGCACGCCATCCGGGAGGAGCGGGCGCGGCAGGCGCTCGCGCTCGACCCCGAGCTGGAGGGCGACGACTAGTGGAGAGCCTCATCGCGGTGCCGGTGCTGCTGCCGCTGCTGGCGGCCGGGGTGAAGCTGGCCATCGGCGCGCGGCTGCGCCACCTGCAGTCGCTCATCAGCATCGGGACGCTGACCATCACCGCGGTGGTGTCGCTGGTGCTGCTGTTCGAGGTGGACGCGCACGGGCCGGTCGTCACCGAGCTGGGCGGCTGGGAGTCGCCGCTGGGCATCTGCCTGGTGGCCGACCGGCTGTCCACGCTGATGCTGGTGGTCTCGACGCTGGTGACGCTGTGCGTGATGGCGTACGCGGTGGTGGGCTCGTACGCCGACCAGGAGCACGACGCGCCCATGGCGATCTTCAATCCGGCGTTCCTGGTGATGGTCGCCGGGGTGGCGGACGCGTTCCTGTCGGGTGACCTGTTCAACCTGTTCGTGGCGTTCGAGATGCTGCTGAGCGGCTCGTACGTGCTGCTGACGTTCGGCGGCACCCAGTCGCGGATCCGGGCCGGGGCCACGTACACCGTGATGGGGCTGGCCTCGTCGATGCTGTTCCTGATCGCGCTGGCCGTCACCTACGCCGCGACGGGCACGCTGTCGTTCGCGCAGCTCGCCGAGCGGTTCGGGCCGCTGGACACGCACGTGAAGCTGCTGATCGAACTGACGCTGCTGCTCGCCTTCGCGATCAAGGCGGCGATCTTCCCGCTGTCGGCGTGGCTGCCCGACTCCTACCCGACGGCTCCCGCGCCGGCCACCGCGGTCTTCGCCGGGCTGCTCACCAAGGTCGGCGTTTACGCGATCATCCGGTTGGAGGCGCTGCTGTTCCCCGGCGGGCCGGTGGCGACGCTGCTCATGTGGGTGGCGCTGGCGACCATGCTCGTGGGGGTGCTCGGCGCGGTCGCGCAGACCGACATCAAACGGGTGTTCTCCTTCACGCTGGTCAGCCACATCGGCTACATGGTGTTCGGCGTGGCGCTCTCGACCGTGCAGGGGCTGAGCGGGGCGATCTTCTACGTGGTGCACCACATCACGGTGACCACCGGGCTGTTCCTGGTGGCGGGGCTGATCGAACGGCGCACCGGCACCACGCGGGTGGAGCGGCTCGGCGGCCTGATGACGCTCACGCCCCTGATCGCGCTGCTGTTCCTGATCCTGGCGCTGAACCTGTCGGGCATCCCGCCGATGTCGGGCTTCCTGGGCAAGCTGGCGCTCATCCAGGCAGGGCTCGCCGACGGCGCTCCGCTGGCGCTGCTGCTGGTCGCGGGCAGCCTCGTGACGAGCCTGCTCACCCTGTACGCGGTGGCCAAGGTGTGGGGGAAGGCGTTCTGGCGGGCGCCGGAGCCGGCCGTGGCCGGGACGGTGGTGGAGAGCGACGAGTCCACCGGCGAGGACCCGGTCGTGACCACGACCACGATGCCGCTGGCGCTGGTCGGCTCCACGGCCGCGCTGGTGGTGCTCGGGCTGTCGTTCACCGTGCTCGCCGGGCCGCTGTCGGCGCTGACGGACCGCGCGGCCGCCGAGCTCATGGCCCGGGAGCCGTACGTCTCCGCGGTCCTGGGGAGGGGCCGATGATGCCGAAACTGCTCACGCCGACGGTGTTCGGCAGGCCGGTGCCGGTGCCGCTGGTGGCCTGGCTGACGCTGATCTGGGTGATGCTGTGGGGCAGCGTGTCGGCGCTCACGCTGGTGGGCGGGGTGCTGGCCGGGACGCTGACGGTGTGGCTGCTGCCGCTGCCGGTGCTCGACCCGGGCATCAGGTTCCGGCCCGTGCCGTTCGCGGCGTTCCTGGCGTGGTTCGCGCTCGACCTGGTGAGCTCGACGGCGCGGGTGGTGTTCTGGGTGCTGCATCCGGGGCGGCCGCCGACGGGCGTGGTCCGGGTGCCGCTGCGCACCTCGTCCGAGTCCATGATCATGATGGTCATGGTGGCGCTGTCGACCGTGCCCGGGAGTCTGGTGCTGGAGTTCCAGCGGGAGCGGCGGGAGCTGGTCGTGCACATCCTGGGGCGGCGCGGGAACCTGGCCGAGTTGGGCCGCGAGGAGGTGGCCGGGCTGGAGTCGCGCATCGTCGCGGCGTTCGGCACCTCGGCCGACCGGAGGGAGCTGGGATGAACGCGGTTTACGTGGTGACGCTGGCGCTGCTCGCCTGTGGCGCGGGGGCGGCGCTCTACCGGGTGGCGCGGGGGCCGTCGATGCTGGACCGGGCGGTGTCGCTGGACGTGGTGACGTCGCTGGCGATGTGCGGGCTGGGGGCGTACGCGGCGACCACGGGCGACTATTCGGACATGCCGATCCTGCTGGTGCTGTCGCTGCTCGGGTTCGTCGGGTCGGTGTCGGTCGCCCGGTTCTTCCCCGGCAGGTCGCGGTGAGCGCGCCGGACGTGGCGGCGGCCGTGTGCCTGCTGGCCGGGGCCGGGCTCGCGCTGTCGGCGGGGGCCGGGCTGATGCGCTTCCCCACGACCCTGGACCGGATGCACGCCGGCACCAAGCCGCAGGTGCTGAGCGTGCTGCTGGTGCTGCTGGCGATGTGGCTGCGCGAGCCCACGTGGCAGGTCGCCGGGCCGCTGCTGATCGTCGGCGTCTCCCAGGTGATCACCGTCTCGGTGGCCGCGTACGTGATCGCCAGGGCCGCCTACCGCCGTGCCCCGGACGAGGACGACGGCACCGCGCTCCCGCCCGATCACCCTCCCGTGCCGCCCGGCCGCGACCGCCGCTGAGCCTCCTCCTCGCCGGAGGAGCTCTGCCGGTCGAACGCCGGCTGCGCGAACCACGACCACGCCGCCAGCGCCGCGATCGCCCCGGCGGTGCCCCACGCGAGCGCCGAGTCGAACAGGTAGTCCGTCACCAGCATCGTCGCCGCCGTCATCGACATGGCCAGCGCCAGCGCCCCGGCGATCCCGTAGAGGTTGGAGCGCCGGACCAGCTTCTCCTTCATGCCCTGCCGGAACAGCACCCGGTGCTGGTTGGCCGGCGCGATGTAGCAGATCGACGCGATAGCCGCGCTGACCAGCGCCACGTAGAACAGCCACCGGTCGAACGCGCTCAGCCGGACGAACCCCTGCGAGAAGGGCACGGTCAGCAGGAACGCGAACAGCACCTGCACCCCGGTGACCGCCACCCGGGCGCCCTGCAGCAGCTCGACGAAGTTGCGGTCGGCCCGCTCCTGCCGCGTTTCCCTGTCCGACTCCGGCACCTGCTCCATGCGCGTCCTCCCGGCCTCGTCCTTGCTGAGGATCTCCTCTTCCTTGGTGAAGCGGGTCAAAACCCGGCGAGCAGCTTGGCCGGGGTGATCGGCAGGTCACGGACCCTGAGGCCGGTGGCGTGGTGAACGGCGTTGCCGATGGCGGCGGCGGTGCCGACGATGCCGATCTCGCCGATGCCCTTGGCGCCCATCGGGTTGAGGTGCGGGTCGTCCTCGTCGATCCAGTACGCCCGCACGTCCGGCACGTCGGCGCAGGCGGGCACGTGATACTGGGCGAGGTCGTGGTTGGTGAACCCGCCGAACTCCTCGTCGGTGACGCTCTCCTCCATGAGCGCCATGCCGAGCCCCATGGTCATGCCGCCGACGAACTGGGAGCGGGCCAGGTCGGGGTCGATGACGCGGCCGACCGCGAAGACGCCGAGCAGCCGGGGCACCCGCGTCTCCCCGGTGGCGGGGTCGACCCGCACCTCGGCGAACTGCGCGCCGAACGCGTGCGTGGCGTAGCCGCCGCCCGCCTGGATCTCCGCGGTGGTGTCGGCCGTGCCGTGCCTCCCGTCGCGCAGCAGTTCCTCGCAGGCCCGGACGACGGCCGACCCCCACGAGGCGAGGCCCATCGAGCCGCCGGCGAGCGGGGCGGCGGGCAGGTCGCTGTCGCCGAGCTCGACCCGTACCCGTGCGGCGGGCACGCCGAGGGTCGCGGCGGCGATGGCGGTGAGCGCGGTGCGGGCGCCGGTGCCGATGTCGGCGGCGGCGATCCTGACCACGAACTTCCCGTCCTCGGCGGTGGCGGTGGCCTGCGAGGGCCGCCGCTTGGCCGGGTAGGTGGAGGCGGCGACGCCGGTGCCGACCAGCCAGCGGCCCTCGCGGCGGACGCCGGGCGCCGGGTCGCGCCGGTCCCAGCCGAACCGGCGCGCGCCCTCGCGCAGGCAGGCCACCAGGTTGCGGGAGCTGAACGGCAGCCCGCCCGCCGGCTCGGCGTCCGGCTCGTTGAGCACGCGCAGCTCGACGGGGTCGATCCCGGCGGCGGCGGCCAGCTCGTCCATCGCCGACTCCAGGGCGTACATGCCGGGACACTCGCCGGGGGCGCGCATCCACGACGGGGTGGCGACGTCCAGCCGGACCAGCCGGTGCGCGGTGCGCAGCGCCGGCGTGGCGTACATGGTGCGGGCGGGCACGGCGGCCTGCTCGGCGAACTCGACGAGGGTCGAGCTCTGCTCGCGCACCTCGTGCTCGATCGCCGTCAGCCGGCCGCCGGCGTCGCAGCCGAGGCGCAGGCGCTGGATCGTGGGCGTGCGGTAGCCGGTGACGTCGAAGAGCTGCTGCCGGGTGAGCGCGACCTTGACCGGCCGGCCGGCGGCCCGGGCGGCGAGCGCGGCGAGTATCGCGTGCGGCCGGGTGGTGCCCTTGGACCCGAAGCCGCCGCCGACGTGCCGCGACACCACGCGCACGCGGCCGGGCGGCAGGCCGAGGGTGCGGGCGATGGTGTCGCGGTCGGCGGCGGCGCCCTGGGTGGAGTCGTGAACGGTCAGGTCGCCGCCGTCCCAGGCGGCGAGCGCGGCGTGCGGCTCCATCGGGTTGTTGTGCAGCACCGGCGTCCGGTAGGTGACGTCCACGGTGACGGCGGCCCCGGCGATCCCGGCGGCGACGTCGCCCTTCTCGGTGTCGGCGGGGAAGCCCGGGTTGACCTTGTCCGGCCGGTAGAGCTCCGGATGGTCGGCCCGCAGCAGCACGTCGTGCTCCTCGGCCGCGTACGTGACGCGGACGGCGCGGGCGGCGGCGCGGGCGTTCTCGTAGGTGTCGGCGACGACGGCCGCGACGAACTGCCCTCGGTAGGCGACCTCCCTGCCGCGGAACAGGCGCAGCTCGGGGTCGGCGTCCTCGGCCAGGTCCGGCGGGTCGTCGCTGGACAGCACCGCCAGCACGCCGGGCATCGCGGCGGCGTCCGCGGAGTCGATCGCGGTGACGCGGCCCTTGGCGATCTCCGACTGGACGGGGCAGGCGTAGGCGACGTCGCCCGCCGGGTACTCGACGGCGTAGCGGGCGCGGCCGGTGACCTTGTCGTGCCCTTCGACGCGGTTCACGGCGTCAGCTCCCTCAGCGTCTGCACGATCAGGTTGCGGGCCAGCGGCACCTTGTAGGCGTTGCGCGGCAGCGGCACGGCCTGTTCGAGCTCGGCCTCGGCGGCGCGGGCGAAGGCCTCCTCGCCGGCCGGGGCGCCGAGCAGCGCGGCCTCGGCGCGGGTGGCGCGCCAGGGCGCGTGCGCGACGCCGCCGAGCGCCAGCCGGACGCCGGC
This sequence comes from Nonomuraea sp. SBT364, assembly GCF_001083785.1. GTDB lineage: Bacteria > Actinomycetota > Actinomycetes > Streptosporangiales > Streptosporangiaceae > Nonomuraea. The sequence goes on along the minus strand of NZ_LAVL01000121.1, from coordinate 10,031 downwards.
GACGGTGCCGTCCGCGCCGACGTCGAGCGCGGCCGCTACCGACACCAGCGCGAACGCGAACGAGGCCCGCTCGCGCACCTTGCGGTAGGTGGCGCGGCCGGGCGGCGGGGGCGGCAGCGCCACGGCGGTGATCAGCTCGCCCGGCTCCAGCACGGTGTCGCGGTCCGGTTCGTCGCCCGGCAGCCGGTGCAGGCCGGGCATCGGCACCTCGCGCGAGCCGGCCGGGCCGGTCACGTGCACGCGGGCGTCGAGCGCGGCGAGCGCGACGGCCATGTCGGACGGGTGGGTGGCCACGCACGCCGGCGAGTGGCCGAGCACGGCCAGGTGGGCGTGGTCGCCGGGGATCGCCGGGCAGCCGGAGCCCCGCAGCCGTTTGTTGCACGGCTTGGAGACGTCCTGGAAGTACGGGCAGCGGGTGCGCTGCAGCAGGTTGCCGCCGACGGTCGCCATGTTGCGGATCTGCCCGGAGGCGCCCGACAGCACCGCCCTGGCGAGCATCGGATAACGGGCCAGGACCAGCGGGTGCGCGCCGAGGTCGCTGTTGCGCACGGCGGCGCCGACACGCAGCCCGTCGCCGTCGGCCTCGACGCGGTCCAGCGGCAGCCGGCTGACGTCGACCAGGCGCTCCGGCTCGGCCACGCCGAGGCGCATGAGGTCCACCAGGTTCGTGCCGCCGCCCAGGTACATGTCGCCGGGCCGGAACAGCGCCACCGCGCCGGCCGCGGCGCCGGCCCGCGTGTACTCGAACGGCTTCACCGGGCCACCTCCGCGATCGCGGCCACGATGCCCTGGTAGGCGCCGCAGCGGCACAGGTTGCCGCTCATCCGCTCGCGGATCTCCCCGGCGGTCAGGCCGGGTTCGGCGGCCAGGTCCTCGGTGACGGCGCTGGGCCCGCGCTCGGCCAGCATCCCGGCGGCCGAGCAGAGCTGCCCGGGCGTGCAGTAGCCGCACTGGAAGGCGTCGTGCGCGATGAACGCCTCCTGCAGCGGGTGCAGCGCGCCGTCGCCGGCCAGCCCCTCGACCGTGGTCACGGCCAGGCCGTCGCAGGCCACGGCCAGGAGCAGGCAGGCGTTGACCCGCCGCCCCTCCAGCAGCACCGTGCACGCGCCGCACTGGCCGTGGTCGCAGCCCTTCTTCGAGCCGGTCAGCCCGAGCCGTTCGCGCAGCAGGTCGAGCAGCGAGGTGCGGGGATCCACGGGCAGCGTGCGCTCGTCCCCGTTCACGCGCAGGGTGATCTCCATGGGCGCTCGACTACCCGGGCGGCGCCGGGGACAAGCTAACCGTCCAGGAAATTCTGGATGACCCTGGCGAATTCGGCCGCCTGGTACTCCAGTGGCACCATGCCGCCCTCGATCACCGCGGTCCGCGCGCCCGGCAGGCGTCCGGCGAGCGCCTCCAGCTCGGGGAAGGCGTACGGGTCGGCCGACGCGCCCACGCACAGGACCGGGCAGCGGACCAGCCCGAGCCGGTCCTCCATGCGGTAGGCGGCGACCGCCCGGTGGCCGAGCTCCACGTCCGGCCAGACCGCCAGCGCGTCGCGGACGAACCGGGCCAGCAGGTCGGGCCGGTCCGGCGGGTAGAAGCCGGCCCGGCCCGCCCACAGCGCGGTCAGGTGCGACCCGTCGGCCCCCTCCTCGACGTGGTCGACGGGCGGCCTGTCGCGCCGCGCCCGCCTGGCCTCGGCGTCGATCAGCGGCGTGGACGACAGCACCAGCCGGCTCACCCGGCCCGGGGCCAGGCCGGCCGCCTCGATCGCGACGATGCCGCCGGTGTGGTGGCCGGCGATCGCGGCGGTGTCGAGGCCGAGGGCGTCCATCAGGGCGAGCACGCCCCGCGCGTACGCCTCGATGCTGTGCTCGGGGGGCCGCGCCGAGGCGCCGAAGCCGAGCGTGTCCATGGCGATGGCCCGGCGGGTGCGGCCGAGCAGCGGCAGCACCTCCCGGTACTCGTCCCACGACCGGGGTGTCTGGTGCAGCAGCAGGACGGGCTCGCCCCGCCCGCACTCGGCGTAGTGGATCTGTCCGAACGGCGTGCCGGCATACCCGAACTCGATCATTCGCGGCCCTCCCAGGCGACGTGCTCCCCCGGCAGCGTAAAGGGCGCGCCATGCCATGTGTCACGCCATGCCCCACGGGTAGCGCCGACGGGGGACGCGATGGGCAGGGAGGAACATGACGGCGCAGGAATGGGACGGCCCGGCGGCGGTGCTGACGGTGAACGCGGGGTCGTCCAGCCTCCGCCTCGACCTCGTCGACGGCGGCAGCGTCGTCGACAGCGCGCACGCCGAACGCGCCATGGAGCCGGACGCCGCCCGGGAGGAGCTGTCCGGCTTCCTCGGCCGTCACCTGGACCGGGACGTCGCGGCCGTCGCGCACCGGCTGGTGCACGGCGGCGACCTGGTGCGCGCCCCGGCGGTCGCCGACGACGGGCTGGTGCGCGGGCTGCGCGGCCTGACGAGCCTGGCGCCGCTGCACCTGCCGCCCGCGCTGGCGCTGCTGGACGCGGCCCGCGAGCTGCTGCCCGCCGTGCCGCACGTGCTCTGCCCCGACACCGCCTTCCACGCCGGGCTGCCCGACGCCGCCGCCGTCTACGCGCTGCCGGCGCCCTGGCGGGACCGGTACGGGCTGCGCCGCTACGGCTTCCACGGCCTGTCGTACGCGTGGGCGTCGGGCCGGGCCGCCGAGCTGCTCGGCCGCCCGGTCGCCGACCTCGGCCTGGTGCTGGCGCACCTGGGCGGCGGGGCGTCGGTGTGCGCGGTGTCGGGCGGGCGCAGCCTGGACACCTCGATGGGGTTCACGCCGCTCGACGGGCTGCCGATGAGCAAGCGGTCGGGCGCCGTCGACCCCGGGATGCTGCTGTGGCTGCTGGAGGAGGGCCGGCTGACGCGGGACGAGCTGCGCCGGGGGCTGGAGCGGGAGTCGGGGCTGCTGGGCCTGTCCGGCGGGCGCTCGGGCGACACCCGCGACCTGGTGGCGGCCGAGCGCGACGGCGACCGGGCCGCGGGGCTGGCGCTGGAGGTGTTCTGCCACCGGGTGAGCAGGGAGATCGCGGCCGCGGCCACGTCGCTGGACCGCCTGGACGCGCTGGTGTTCACCGGGGAGATCGGCTGGGACCAGCCGGAGGTGCGCGAGGCGGTCTGCCGCAGGCTGGGGCTGCTCGGGGTGGAGCCGCCGGTGCGCGGCAACCGGTCCGACGACGGGCCGGTCAGTCCCGCGGGCGCGGCCGTCCCGGTGCTGGTCGTCGAGGTGCACGAGGAGCTGCAGCTGGCCCGCGAGTGCCTGCGCGAGCTGTACGGACCGGCCGCGCCGCAGGAGGCCGACACCGGCCCCTGACCGGCGCTGGACCGCGGCCGGTGAGGGCAGGGGCGTCGGTCAGGCGCGTACGCGTTGCGTCAGCCCGGCGACGCCGGCGTGGCGGGCACGGACGAGGAGCCCGTACGCCTCGACGTCCGTGACGGTCATGGACGGCAGCGGCAGCGGGGGCAGCGGCAGCGCGGGGGTGAGCGTGAGGGCGACGCCGCCGATCCGGGCGCGCAGCCGCGTCACGTACATGACGACGCCGCCCGACAGGCGTAACCGGGAGAAGCGCTGGTGGACGGCCGGACCGGGGCCAGGCGTCCAGTGCAGGCCGTCGGCGATCTCGACGGCGGACATGGACAGTTTCAGCCGGGGGCCGGCGGGCCGGCGCACCACCCCGTCGATCCGGCCGCCCCACAGGGTGAGCCGCGCGGCCGTGAGACGGGAATCGGCCGGTTCGGCGGCGTGCGGCCGGGAGGCGGGCAGGGCGAGCGTGAGCGCCACCGGAAGAGCCGCGATGGCCTGCAACGCCCCCCGCCCGCCACCCGCGCCGCGCCCCGTGCGGCCCGTGCGGCCCGTGCGGGTGCCGGGGGGTGCCCAGGCGCACAGGAGCGCGCCGCCGGTGAGGCCGGCGAGCATGCCGGCGCCGAAGCCGCCGAGGTTGGACGTGACGAATGAGCCGAGCGACAGCGCGATGGCGGCGACGCCGAGGAACACCCGCTGCCCGGGCTGCCACCAGCTCAGCAGGCCGGCCGCGATGAGGAGGACCCCCGCCAGGTAGCCGGAGATCCCGGCGAAGCCCTGGTGGATGAGGAGCGGGAGCGGGGCGAGCGGGGCGAGCAGGATGACGCCCCCGCCGCCGGCCACCCACAGTCCGCCCCAGAACGGCCGGCTCTGACGCCAGCGGCGGAATCGGCTCTTCGGCATGGGTCAGAAGCACTCGTGGTCGCCGGGCTGGAAGCTGAGCCGCAGCCCGTGGAGGCGGAACGTGCCGGCGTTGACGGCGTACGCGATCTGCCTCAGGCCGGTGATGCGCACGGTGGCGGCCTGCTGGCCGATGTCGCCCGGGCGGCCTGCCAGACCGGCGGGGGTGTCGAGGGTGGCGGCGTCGCGGCCGATCTCGATGTCGTCGAACTCGGCGTCGCCGGAGAGCTGGTGCAGGTCGATGACCAGGTTCGTGGCCTCGACGGGCTGTTTGCCGTCACCCGCCCTGACCAGGAACGTCGCCGGGCCGACGGGGGTGTGCACGAGCGCCGACTGGCACAGGCCGGTGATCCGCGCGCGGCCGATCACCGAGGTGAGGACCGGGCGCCGCCCTCCGGTGGTCGTGGCCACGTCACCGTACTGGGCGAACCCCTGCCCCACGAGCCGGTCGGCCGACACCTTGAACCGCTCGCCGGACAGCGCGAAGGACGCCGCGACGCCGCCCGTGCCGGTGAGGCCCACCAGGAGCGCGGCCGCCACCAGGGCGGGGACGAGCACGGCCGCGAAGCGCGGCCATCGCGTGCCGCCCGGCGCCGGACCGCTCTCCCGCCCGGGCTCCGTCTCGGCTGACATGGCGCCTCGCCTTCGCTCCGGGGGCGGACATGGGAGCCGGAACAGGCGAACCGGCACGCCAGAGTATAGAGACTCTTCGCGCACAATTGACTACTCTTTGCGACACCGCTTATGTTTCCGAAGCCCACCACACCATCCCTTAACGGGAGTCACCACCGTCACCGGGGAGGAATACGAACAGTCGCTGTTCGGTCACCTACTGCTGTGGTGCCATGGGTGCGCGGACGAGCGGAAGGGTGACGGTATGAGCGCAGGCGGGAACGGGCAGGCGTGGCCTCGTCGGGCGGTGGCGATCGTGGGCGTGGGGTGCCGGCTCCCCGGCGGCATCCGCGACCTCGACGAGCTGTGGCAGGCTCTGCTGCGCGGCGACGACCTGGTCGGCACCGTGCCGCCGGACCGGTTCGAGGCCGAGCGGTACGTCGACGAGTCCATCCCGCGGCCCGACCGGAGCTACACGCGGGCGGGCGGCTTCCTCGGTGACGTCACCGGCTTCGACGCCGCCTACTTCGGGATCTCGCCCAAGGAGGCGGCCGCGATGGACCCGCAGCAGCGGCTGCTGCTGGAGATGGCGGCCGAGGCGTTCGACGACGCGGGCATCGACCCGGCGCGCCTGGCGGGCAGCGACACGGGCGTGTTCGTCGGGGTCTCCGATCCTTCGTACGGGGTGCTGCAGGCGCTGGAGCCCGGGTCGATGGGCCCGTACACGATGTCGGGGATGGCGCTGTCGATCGCGGCCAACCGGCTGTCGCACGCCTTCGACCTGCGCGGGCCGAGCATGAGCATCGACACCGCGTGCTCGTCGGCGCTGCAGGCGGTGGAGCGGGCCTGCCGGGCGCTGGCCGACGGCTCCACCCGGACGGCGCTGGCCGGAGGGGTGAACGTGCTGCTGAACCCGATGGGGTTCATCGGGTTCAGCCAGGCGTCGATGCTGTCGCCGACCGGGCGGTGCCGGGCGTTCTCGGCCGGCGCCGACGGGTTCGTCCGGGCGGAGGGCGGCGGCGTGGTCGTGCTCAAGCTGCTGGACGCCGCGCTCGCCGACGGCGACCGGGTGCACGGCGTCATCGTGGGGGCCGCCGCCAACAACGACGGCCGCACGGTGGGGCTGGCGCTGCCCAGCAGCGAGGCGCAGGAGGCGCTGCTGCGGCAGGTGTACTGGAAGGCCGGCGTCGGCCCGGACGAGGTCGCGTACGTGGAGGCGCACGGCACCGGCACGCAGGCGGGCGACCCGGCCGAGTGCGGGGCGCTGGGACGGGCGCTCGGCACGGCGCGATCGGGCGGACCGCTGCCGATCGGCTCGGTCAAGACCAACCTGGGACACCTGGAGCCCGCCTCGGGCATGCCGGGGCTGTTCAAGGCGCTGCTGGTGCTGCGGCACCGGACGATCCCGGCGTCGCTGCACGCCTCGGTGCTCAATCCGGACATCGACTTCGACGGGCTCGGGCTGAGCGTCGTCACCCGGCCCCAGGCGCTGCCCGAGACGGGCGGGCGGACCGTGGTGGGGGTGAACTCGTTCGGTTTCGGGGGCGCGAACGTGCACGTGGCGGTGGCGGCGCCGCCCCTGCCCACGGCGCCGTCCCCGCCCGCGGCGCCGGCGCGGGCCGAGGGGGCCGCGCCGGTGCCTTTCGTCGTGTCGGCGCGCTCGCCCGGCGCGCTGGCGGACGCCGTGACCCGCGCCGCCGGCCATCTGGCGTCGGTGGACGACGACGCCTTCTACGACGTGGCCTACACCGCCGCCCGGCGGCGCGGCCTGCACCGGCACCGCGCCGTGGTGCTCGCCGCCACCCCGGCGGAGGCGTCCGCCGGCCTGTCGCGCCTGTATCCCGCCGAATCGGACGACGCCGCCGGGGACGCGCCACGTACGCGGGAGGAGGCGCCGGAGGCGGACGCCGCCGGGGGCGCGCCACGTACCCGGCGAGGGGCGCCGAAGGCGGTCACCGGCGAGGCGGTGGAGCACGGGCGGGTGGCGCTGGTGTTCTGCGGCAACGGGTCGCAGTGGGCGGGGATGGGCGCCGGCCTGCTGGGCGAGCCGGCGTTCCGGGAGGCCGTCGAGGCGGTCGACGGCGAGCTGACGTCCCGGCTGGGCTGGTCGGTGCTGGAGGAGCTGGCGCTGCCGCCGGACCGGTGGCGGCTGCCCGCGACGGAGGCGGCGCAGCCGCTGCTGTTCGCCGTCCAGGCCGGTGTGGCCGGGATGCTGGAGGCGGCGGGCGTGCGGGCGGGCGCCGTGCTGGGGCACAGCGTCGGCGAGGTGGCCGCCGCGTACGCCGCCGGGGCGCTGTCGGCGGCTCAGGCGGCACAGGTGATCGCGGGGCGCGGCCAGGCGCAGTCGGTGACGCGCGGGCAGGGCCGGATGGCGGCGGCCGGGCTGCCGGAGGCGGAGGCCCGGCAGCTCCTGACCGGCTACCCCGGCGTGGAGGTGGCGGCGGTGAACTCGGGCCGCGACGTCACGGTGGCCGGGCCGCAGGAGGCGCTCAAGCTGCTGGGCGAGGACCTGGCGGCGCGCGAGGTGTTCTTCCGCGAGCTGGACGTGGACTACCCGTTCCACAGCGCGGCCATGGACGGGGTGCGCGAGCCGCTGGCCGCGGCGCTCGACGGGCTGCGGCCGTCGCGGGCGCGCATTCCCATGGTGTCGACGGTGACGGGCGAGGTCCTGACCGGCGAGGAGCTCGACGCGGCGTACTGGTGGCAGAACGTGCGGCGGCCGGTGCGGTTCGCGGCCGCGGTCGAACGGGTGCTCGCCGAGGGGTTCGACGTGCTGGTGGAGGTGGGCCCGCACCCGGTGCTGCAGGCGTACCTGCGGCGCGTCTCGGGCGCCGCCCGGGTCCGCGCGGCCGTGGTGCCGACGCTGCGCCGGCCCGGGGCGCGAGCGGCGGACGACGCGGTCGCGGGGCCCGCCGCCGTGGACGCGGCGGTGGCGGGCGTCGTGGCGGCCGGGGGCGAGATCGACTGGGACCACCACTTCCCCCACGCCGGCGCCGTGCGGTCACTGCCCGCCTACCCGTGGCAGAGGCAGCGGCACTGGACGGGCGGCCCGCTGACCTGGGCGCGCACGATCGGCGACCCCGCGATCGTGCACCCGCTGCTGGGCCAGCGGCTGCCGACGCTCGAACCCACCTGGTACGGGGAGATCGACCAGGTCCGGGTGCCGTGGGTGACCGATCACCGGGCGGGCGGGGCGGCCGTGATGCCCGCGACCGGGTACGTGGAGATGGCGCTGGCGGCGGGGCGGCAGGCGCTCCCGGACGCCGCCGAGGCCGTCGAGGTGGACCGGGCGGAGATCACCCGCGCGCTGGTGGTGCCGGGGCCGAGCGCGGAGCCGGTCTGCGCGCAGACGTCGCTGTCCGCCGACACGGGCACGATCACGGTGGCGAGCACGACGGCGCGCGGGCAGCAGGCGCGCGAGCACTTCCGGGCGCGGGTGCGTCCGCTGCTGCGCGCTGCCCCGCCGCCGCTCGACCTGGCGGAGCTGCGCGGCCGCGTCGCGGACCCGGTGGACGTGCCCGCCTACTACGCGCGGGCGGCCGAGGGGCGCATGGTGTGGGGGCCGGCGTTCCGGGTGCTGACCGGGCTGTGGCGGGGGCGGGGCGAGGTGCTGGGCGCGTACGCGTGTCCCGGCCAGCGGGACGAGCGCTACCAGGCGCATCCGGTGCTTCTGGACAGCGCCCTGCAGGCGGGCGTGCTGTGGCTGGTGGACGCGCTGGTGGACGGCACCGGCTACATGCCGGCGGCGATCGGCGCGGTCCGGGTGTGGGGCAGGCCCGACCCGGAGGGCTTCGTGCACGTACGGGAACGTTCCAGCAGCCTGGAGGAGGTGTGCTGGGACATCACGGTCGCCGGGGCCGACGGCCGGGTGGCGGCCGAGATGGAGGGCGTCAGGCTGCGCCGGACGCCGGGCACCCACACCACGCGGGCCGAGCGGTATCACGTCGAGCTGCGGGCCGCCCCCCGTCCCGGCGAGCCGGCGGGCGCCTGGCCGGGCGCCGATCCGGCGCGCATCCTCGCCGCCGCCGGCCGGCGGCTGACCGAGGTGCGCTCCGCCTGGGCCGAGCTGCGCTCTCCGGCGTACGCGGCCCGGCTCGAGAAGACGTTCGCCCACACGCTGGCGGCAGCCCTCGCCGACCTGACCGGCGGCCGGGACGGGCTGACGGTGGATGGGCTGGTGGCCGTTTGCCGGGAGGCGGGTCATCGCAGGACGGTCCGGGCGGCACTGCCGCTGCTGGAACGGCACGGTGTGCTGGAGCGCCGGGGCGAGGAGGGGGTCCGGCTGATTCCGCCCGCGGCGGACGCGGCCGAGTTGCGGGAGCTGGCCGAGGCGGGGGCGGCCTTCGCGGCGCAGACCGCGCTCGCCGTGCGGGCCGCGCTCCGGACGCGCGAGCTGCTGGCCGGGGAGGTCCCGGCGGCCGAGGTGTTCGGCGCCGACGGGGCCGGCGAGCTCCTGGACCAGTACCACGACGTGGGCCCGGTGAGCCTGTTCGGGAACAGGATCGCGCGGGCGCTGGTGGAGCAGGTCGTCGAGGGGTGGCCGGCGGACCGGCCGCTGCGGGTCCTGGAGGTGGGCGCGGGGACGGGCGGCACCACGGCGGCGCTGCTGGCGGTCCTGCCCACCGGCCGCGTCCGCTACACGGTCACCGACGTGGCCGAGCCGGTGCTGACCCGGCTGCGGCAGCGGCTGGCCGGGACGGACGTCGTCGAGTTCGGCCTGCTCGACCTGAACGCCGACCCCGTCGCGCAGGGGCACCGCGCGGGCGGGTACGACCTCGTGGTGGCGGCCGGGTGCCTGCACCTGGCGCGGGACGTGACCGGCGCGCTGCGCGGGCTGGCCCCGCTCCTGGCGCCGGGCGGCAAGCTGCTGGCCGCCGGGCCGCACCGGGTGGAGCCGCTGCTGCCCTTCCTCGGGCTGGCGCCGGAGTTCTGGGACGCCGGCGACCCTGACGCGCGGCCCGGCTCGCCGCCGCCGTCCTCGTGGCGGTGGCCCGAGCTGCTGGCCGAGGCGGGCTACACCGACGTGGTGCGGGCGGGCCTGGAGGCGGACCCGGAGGCGGGCGACTTCTCGGTGCTCCTGGCCGCGCGAGTACGTCCGGTCCCAGATGACCGAGTTCCTCCTCGCCTCCGACCTCGACCTGCCCACGCTCGTCGACCGCCTGCGCGGCGCCGCCGACACCGTGGCCGACGTCGTCCGCG
>NZ_LAVL01000120.1 GCF_001083785.1 Nonomuraea sp. SBT364 | reverse complement strand
GGCGCGGAGATGTGTATAAGGGTCCCGCCCGACACCGCCGGTGCCGGGCCGGCCGGCGTGGGCGCGTACGACGGGGACTGGGCGGCGGGTTCGCCGAGGAGGTCGGTCACCGGCAGCCCGAGCTCGGCCTGCACCTGCCGCAGCCGCTGCCCGAACTCGCGCGCCGAGCCGTAGCGCAGCTCCGGCTGCTTGGCCATCGCGCGCAGCACCGTCTCCGACACCACCGGCGGCACGTCGGCCCGGTTGATCGGCGGCGGCTCCACGCTCAGCACCCGGTACATGAGCGGCGCGATCGACGGGTCCGTCGGGCTGTGGAAGGCGGGCTGCCCGGCCAGCAGGTGGTAGAGGGTCGAGCCGAGCGAGTAGATGTCGGTGGAGACCGAGTGCGGCTGGCCGGTCAGCACCTCGGGGGCGGCGTGCAACGGGGTGAACGCCTGTGACGTCGCGGAGATCTCCGCCGCGTCGACGACCCTGGCCACGCCGAAGTCCGCCACGGCCGGCTCGCCGTAGCGGGAGATGAGGATGTTCTGCGGCTTGATGTCGCCGTGCAGGACGCCCGCCTCGTGGACGGCGGCGAGCGCGCCGGCCAGCTTGACGCCGGTGCGCAGCACCTCCGCCACCGGGAACGGGCCCTCGTTGCGGAGCTTGTCGCGCAGCGAGCCGTTCTCGAAGAAGTCCATGGCGATGTACGGCTTGCCGGAGCGCGTCACACCGGTGTCGAAGACCGTCACCACGTTGGGGTGGCCGGTGAGGCGGCCGGTGAGCTGGAGTTCGCGCTGGAAGCGGCGCATGGTGCGCTGGTCGACCCGGTCGACCGACAGCACCTTCAGCGCCACGACCCGGTCGAGGCGCTCCTGGTAGGCACGGTAGACGACGGCGAACCCGCCCTGGCCGGCCTGATCGAGTACCCGGTAGCCGGGCGCGTCCTCGACTGGCAGCACAACCTTCCCCCCTGTCACGGGAGAGTTTAGTGTGAAATTTCGGGACTCAGAGTGGATTCATCAAGTACCCGCCGGCCACCACCGACGCCCCGGCCACCACGAGGAAGAAGAACACGTAGAACCCGCCGGGCAGGAACGTCAGCCGTGCCAGCTGGTCGGCGTCGGAGTCGCGCGCCTGCCGCCTGCGCCGCTTGCGCTGCAGCTCCACGATCGGCCGCACCCCGCCGAACAGCAGGAACCAGGACACCGCCAGCGCCACCCCCTGCTGCACGTCGGCCGGCGCGTACATGACCAGCGCGAACACCGCCCCGCCCGTCACCAGCAGGATGAGCGCCCCGTACAGGTTGCGGACGAGCAGCAGCATGCACACCAGGAACGCCAGCATCCCCCACGCGAGCAGCGTGATCCGCCCCTGCTCGGTCAGCCAGGCGGCGGCCAGCCCGAGCAGCGACGGCGCCAGGTAGCCGGCCAGCGCGGTGAGCACCATGCCGGGCCCGGTGGGCCGCCCCCTGGTCAGCGTCACGCCGGAGGTGTCGGAGTGCAGCCGGATGCCCTCCAGCTTGCGCCGGGTGAGCAGCGCCATCACGGCGTGCCCGCCCTCGTGGGCGATGGTGATCAGCCCCCGGGACAGGCGCCAGGGCGCGGTGAAGGTGACGATCGCGAGTGCCGCCAGCCCGGAGACCGCCACGATCCACGGATCGGGGGCGTCCTGGACCTGGATCAGCTGAGCCCAGAGCTTGTCCATCGAGGTAAAACCCTATCCATGTATGGTCACGACTGTGCTCACAGAACAAGATTCTGCGGTTCCGGACTGGTGGCGGGCGCTGGGTCTGCCGGGCCTGGTGGACCTGCACGTGCACTTCCTGCCCGAGCGGATGGAGCGCCGGGTCTGGCACCACTTCGCCCACGGCGGCCCGCTGATGGGACGCGGCTGGCGGATCGAGTACGCCTGGCCGGTGGCCGAGCGGGTGGCCCGGCTGCGCGAGCTGGGCCTGCTCGCCTTCCCGGCGCTGGCCTACGCGCACCGCCCCGACATGGCGGCCGACCTCAACGACTGGACGCTCGGCTTCGCCCGCCGCACCCCCGGCTGCGTGCCGTCCGCGACCTTCTACCCCGAGCCGGGCGCCGAGGAGTACGTGCGGCGTGCCCTGGAGGACGGGGCGCGGATCTTCAAGGTGCACCTCCAGGTCGGCGGCTTCGACCCGAACGCCCCCGGGCTGGAGGCGATCTGGGGGCTGCTGGCCGAGGCCGGCGTCCCGGTGGTCGTGCACGCCAGCGCCGTCCCGGTGCCCGGTGGCCACCTCGGCCCGGGGCCGATCGGCGGCGTGCTGCGCCGGCATCCCCGGCTGCGGGTGGTGATCGCGCACCTCGGCATGCCGGACTACGACGCGTTCTTCGAGCTGGCCGGGCGCTACGAGCGGGTCGCGCTGGACACGACGATGGCGCTGACGGACTTCTCGGAGTTGGGCATGCCGTTCCCCAGAAGACTTCTCCCGGTTCTGCGTGATCTGGGAATCGCTGGGAAGATTGTGCTCGGCAGTGATTTCCCGACCATCCCCCATCCGTACGCCCACCAGCTTCACGCTCTCGACCGGCTCGACCTCGGCGACGACTGGTTGAGGGCCGTGTGCTGGAGCAACGGCCTGGCCATGATCTGATATCAAGGTGAACGATCCGCACGTGGCGCTGATCAGCGCTTTCTACGAGGCTCTGGGCCGCGCCGACTACGCGGCCATGGAGCGCTGCTACCACCCTGACGTGAGCTTCGGCGACCCGATCTTCCAGGAGGTGGAGGGCCGCGACAGGGTGATGGCGATGTGGCGCCTGCAGCTCGGCGTGCGCGACGGCCTGGCGTCCGACTACCGTGACGTGAAGGCCGACGGGTTCTCCGGCTCCGCGCACTGGACCGCCCGCTACACCTTCCACCGCACCGGGCGGCAGGTGGTCAACGAGATCGACGCGCTGTTCCGGTTCGAGGACGACCTGATCGTCCGGCACCATGACGAGTTCGACTTCAGGCGCTGGTCCAGGATGGCGCTCGGGCGGCCGCACGGCCTGCTGTTCGGCTGGACCCCGATGTGGCGCAAGACCATCAGGGACCGGGCCCAGCAGGAGCTCGACAACCTGCGGACCTAGGAGGTGGCATGGCGAGGGTGAAGGCTTTCATACGTGGAGCGGGCCGTGAGGAGGCGCCCGAGCACTCGATGGATCCGCGTGCCGCCGAGGAACCGCCCTACCAGCCGACGGTCATCAACAACACGATCTACCGCGACGGGCGGATCGTCGCCTGCCCCGGCTCGCTGGCCGACGCGTTCACCCACCTCAAGGAAAACCCCGGCGACATGGCCTGGATCGGGCTCTACCGCCCCAAGGAGTGGGAGCTGGTCAAGCTCGCCGAGGAGTTCGAGCTGCACGAGCTGGCGCTGGAGGACGCCATCGTCGGCTCCCAGCGGCCCAAGGCCGACCGCTACGGCGACACGTTGTTCGTGGTGCTGCGCGCCGCCCGCTACCTCGACGAGGTCGAGGAGGTGGCGTTCGGCGAGCTGCACGTGTTCGTCGGCCACAACGTGGTGATCACCGTACGGCACGCCGAGGCGCCCGACCTCCAGGCGGTGCGCAAGCGCATGGAGTCCGACCCCGACCTGCTCCGCCAGGGCCCCCAGGCCGTGCTGTACGCGATCCTGGACGCCGTGGTCGACGGCTACGCGCCCGTGGTGGCCGGGCTGCAGACCGACATCGAGGAGATCGAGGCGCAGGTGTTCGGCGGCGACCCGGCCGTCTCACGCCGCGTCTACGAGCTGTCCGGCGAGGTCATCGAGTTCCAGCGGGCCACCGCGCCGCTGGCCCGGATGATCGACGGCTTCATCGCCGGCGCCGCCAAGTACGGCCTCAACGACGAGCTGCGCAGCTACCTGGGCGACGTGACCGACCACGCCATCACCGTCAACGAGCGGATCGTCTCCTTCAAGCAGCAGCTCCAGAACATCCTGCTGGTCAACTCGACCCTGGTGAGCCAGGCGCAGAACGCGGAGATGGCCAGGATGACCCAGGTCAGCATCCAGCAGGGCGAGGAGGTCAAGAAGATCTCCGCCTGGGCGGCCATCCTGTTCGCCCCGACCGTGGTGGGCGGCGTCTACGGGATGAACTTCGACGTGATGCCGGAGACGCACTGGGCGTTCGGCTACCCGTTCGCGATGGGCCTCATGGTCGCCGTCTGCGTGACCCTCTACCTGATCTTCAAGAAGCGCGACTGGCTCTAGTCGGGGAAGTCCGTCAGAGCCTCCTGGGCCTCGGCCACGGCCGCCTTCAGCTCGGCGGCGAGCGCCGGCACCCGCTCGCCGCCGAAACGGGTGGACGGCACCGAGATCGACAGCGCCGCCACCGCCGTCCCGTTGCCGTTGCGCAGGGCGGCGCCGATGGCGGAGACCCCTTGCTCGGTGCCCTCGACGTTGAGCGCGTGGCCGCGTGCCCGGATCTCGTCGAGCTCCCGGTGCAGGGCCGCGCGCTCGGGGCCGGGCAGTCCGGGGTAGAGGTCGAGGACGCGGTCGCGGGGCAGGGCGGCGAGCAGGGCCTTGCCGCCGGAGGCGCCGCGCGCCGGCAGGATCGTGCCCCTCCGGTCGCCCACGTGCAGGATCTGCGACGACTCCACGCTGTCCAGGAAGCGCGCCTCCGTGCCGACCCTGATCATGAGGTTGACCGTCTCCTGGGCCCGTGCGCACAGGGCCGCCATCGCGGGCCTGACCCGGGCGCGCAGCTCGCGCAGCGCCGAGTCGCCGCAGTGACGCTGCGTGGAGGTGAGGAAGGGCCCCGGCAGGTACGTATGATGCTCGTCCTGGACGGCGAAGTCGCGGTAGACCAGCATGGCCAGCAGGCGGTGCGCGGTGGATCGGGCGATGCCCAGCTCCCGCGCCACGTCGCTGACCTTGAGGCGGCCCCGGTCGCGCAGCATGTGCAGGACCAGCAGCACGTTGTCGACCGAGCCGAGCGCGTAGGCCGGCCTGTTCTTCATACCAGAATGCTAGTGCGGCATGCGGAATCCGAGCCCTAGCGTGGGCCCGTACGCCCGTCTTCGAGGGACTGCATCACTATCGGGAGGAACTGGCGTGAAGCTCGCCACCCTGCGCCTGCCGCGCCGTACCGCCGCCGTCCGGATCGACGGCGAGCTCGCCGTCGAGGTCGGCTCGCCCGACGTCGGCGCGCTGCTCGCGCACCACGACTGGCGCGAGCGGGCGGCGGCCGCCGACGGCCCCCGGCATCCGCTGACCACCGCCGACCTGGCGCCCGTCGTGCCCCAGCCCGGCAAGATCATCTGCGTCGGGCTCAACTACCGCGCGCACATCCTGGAGATGGGCCGCGAGCTGCCGGCCTACCCGACGCTGTTCGCCAAGTTCGCCGACGCGCTGGTCGGCCCGTATGACGACATCGAGCTGCCGGCCGTCTCCGAGGCCGTCGACTGGGAGGCCGAGCTCGCCGTCGTCATCGGCGCGGAAGTCCGGCACGCCACGCCCGAGCGGGCACGCGAGGCCATCGCCGGCTACGCGGTGTTCAACGACGTGAGCGTGCGCGACTACCAGAACCGCACGCTGCAGTGGCTGCAGGGCAAGACGTTCGAGGCCACCACGCCCTTCGGGCCCTACCTGGTCACGCCGGACGAGCTGGACGAGGGCGGGCTGAGCATGCAGTGCGAGGTCGACGGGGAGGTGATGCAGCAGGCCGACACCGCCGACCTGGTGTTCCCGCCCGCCGAGCTGGTCGCCTACATCTCCCAGATCGTCACGCTGCGGCCCGGCGACGTCATCGCGACCGGCACGCCCGGCGGCGTGGGCCACGCCCGCCGGCCGCCGCGCTACCTGACCGACGGCAGCAAGCTGGTGACCCGCATCGCGGGCCTCGGCGAGCAGGTCAACACGGCGCGCCGGCATGGCTGAGACCACGGCCTGGCTGGAGGCGGGCACCGCCTACTTCGCCGGGCGGCTGGCCGGCGCCGACCTCGACCACGACTCGGCGCTGCCCGGCTGGACACGCCGTCACGTCGTCGCGCACGTCGCCGCCAACGCCCGCGCGCTCGGCCGTCTCGTCCACTGGGCCCGCACCGGGGACGAGACCCCGATGTACGCCTCGCGGCGGGCGCGCGACGACGAGATCGAGGAGCTCGCCAAGCTCGCTCCCGCCGCGCTGACCGAGCTCGCCGGCCGGACCGCCGCCGAGCTGCGCGACGCCCTCGCCGCGCTGCCCGCCCCGCGATGGCAGGCCCGCGTACGGACCGCGCAGGGCAGGGAGGTGCCCGCGACGGAGATCGTCTGGATGCGCTGCCGCGAGGTCTGGATCCACGGCGTCGACCTGGCGACGGGCGGCACGTACGACGACTTCCCGCCCGCGATGGTCGACGCGCTGCTCACGGACGTGACAGGGCTGTGGGAGCGGGACGGCGACCCGGCCGGGCTCACGCTCGCGCCCGATGACAGGGACACGGTGTGGCGAGCCGGCTCCGGGGCCGCCGAGGTCCGCGGGAGCGCCGCCGAGCTGGCCGCGTGGGTGACCGGGCGCGGCCCGGCCCCGCACGGCGCGCCGGAGATCGGGCGGTGGCTCTGAGCCGCGGCCGGCGCTACGGGGCCTGATCGCGCTCGCGGACGAAGCACAGCAGGATCGCGCCTGCCAGCGGCCCCGCGGCCAGGGCCGCGAACGCCGCGCCGAACGAGCCGGTGGCCTGGAACACCGCGCCGATCACCACCGGCACGGTGACGCTGCCGAGCTGCCACAGGGCGTTCGCGGCCCCGGCCGCCGTGCCGGCCAGCCGGGTGCCCGACAGGTCGGGGACCATCGCCACCAAGAGCGGGCTGTAGAGGTAGGCGCCCAGCCCCAGGAACGGCGCCACCACGAGGAACTCCACCGGCGTGCTCAACTGGCCGAACACCAGCAGCACGACCACGAAGTAGAGCAGCACGGCGATCGCCGGCCGCCTGCGCCCCTTGCCCAGCAGGTCGGTGGCCAGGCCGACGAGCGGCTTGCACAGCACGGCCACGACCGCGAACATCACCACCACGGTGCCCGCGGTGACCGGATCGACCCCGCTCCCCTTGATCATTAGCGTGTTGGACCAGGTGATGAACCCGTACGTGCCCCACAGCGCGCCGAACCCGGCCAGCCCCAGCAGCAGCAGGTCGCGGTCGGCCAGCAGCGGCCGGGGGTCGGGCCCGGCCACCCGCTCCGCCCCGGCCGTGCCGTCGCGCAGCAACAGCGCGCACACCACCGCCAGCGCCATGGAGGCGCCGCCGAACAGGCGGTAGGAGACCTGCCAGTCGTGCCGCTCGATCAGGCGCGGCACCACGACGTTGGCGATCACCGTGCCGAGCGAGGTCGCGGTCATGAACACGCCCACGGCCGTGCCGCGCTCCCGGCCGGGGAACCAGGTCGCGACGAGTTTGATCCCGGCGGCGTAGTCGGCGCCCGCGAACAGCCCGATCAGCCCCTGCAGGACGATCCCCGCACCCGCCGACGGGCTCGACCCGAACGCCACCATGCCCACCCCGGCCACGAACAGCGACCCGGACAGCACGCCGCGCGCCCCCAGCCGGTCGGTCAGCATCCCGCCCCCGGCGTTGGAGATCACGTAGCCGGCGTAGTAGGCGGTCGCGAACACCCCGAGCCCGGCCAGCGACACCCCCAGCGTGTCGCCCACGGCGAACGCCGCGGGCCCCCAGGTGGAACGATCCACCGACGTCATCGTGAACGACGCCCAGCACAGCAGGAGCACCACCCAGCGATATCCGGCGGCGCGCGACGGTGAGCGAGCGATCACGGTGAGTCATTCTGCTACACCACGGGTGCTAGCGGCGTCAGCTCATAGCAGGCGTCTCTGCACGACATCGGCGATGACGGCGTTCACCACCTTGCCGACCTCCTCCGGCTCCGGCGGGACTCCCTCCCGGCCGGCGAAGAGCAGGTGCCCGGCCCCGATCAGGGACAGCGCCAGCGCCTCCACGTCGGCGTCCGCCGCGATGCGGCCCATCTCGCACTCCTCGTTCAGGTAGGAGGCGAGCATGGCCGCGGCGTCCGTCAGGATCGGGACGCCGGGAGCCGGCCGGGCCTGACGCAGCCGGGCGCGCAACTCGTCCCGGAAGATGACGAGGCCGACGATCGCCACGGCGACCGGGTCGAACAGGCCGACGAGCGCCCCGGTCAGGTTGCCCGCGACGTCGCCGGTCCCGGCCGAGGCGCGAAGGGCGGCGGCCTGGCCGTCGAGCCGGGCGATCCGGTCCCGTACGAGCTCGGCCAGGAAGGCGTCGAAGTCCTCGAAGTGCCGGTGCAGGACGCCCTTGGCGACGCCCGCCTCCGCCGTGACCGCCCGGCTGGTCAGGCCGTGCGCCCCGTCGCGGAGCAGGACGCGCTCGGCGGCGTCGAACAACTGCTGTCGCACATCCCGCAGGGCCACTCCGGTCGGCATCGCCCGTTCCTCCTCGACATGCCTCCGCGCTTCGCTCACCGCGAACGCCGCTGACTAAGTGGGCACGTGCCCACTATGGTTGGGCGCATGCCCACTCTATCGCAGCAGCAACCGGAGCCTCCGCGCCCCGAACCCCACAAGGCCAGGCGGATGGCGGAGTCGTTCGGGGTCGATGCCGAGCGCTACGACCGGGCCCGGCCCGGCTATCCCGACGCCCTGGTGCAACAGATCATCACCCTCAGTCCCGGCCCCGGCATCCTCGACGTCGGCTGCGGCACCGGCATAGAGGCCCGTCAGTTCCTGGCCGCCGGGTGCGACGTGCTGGGTGTCGAGCCGGACGCCCGGATGGCCGAGTTCGCCCGCCGCACCGGGGTCGAGGTCGAGGTGACGACGTTCGAGGACTGGGACGCCGCCGGCCGCACCTTCGACGCGGTCGTCGCCGGGCAGTCCTGGCACTGGGTGGACCCCGTCGCGGGCCCGGCCAAGGCGGCGCGGGTGCTGCGTCCCGGCGGCCTGCTGGCGGTGTTCGCGCACGCGTACGAACCGCCGCCCCCCGTCGCCGAGGCGTTCGCCGCCGTCTTCGGGAAGGTGGTGCCCGGCTCGCCGCTCAACGCCGGACGGCCGGGACCGGCCCAGGACCTCTACCAGGCGATGTTCGCCACCTTCGCCGACGGCATCCGGAAGACGGCCGGGTTCGGCGAGCCGGAGCAGTGGCGGTTCGACTGGGAGCGGTACTACAGCCGCGACGATTGGCTCGACCTGCTGCCCACCACCGGCGCGCTCACCCAACTCCCGCCAGACCGGCTGGCCGAGGTGCTGGACGGCGTCGGGGCCGCCATCGACGCGATCGGCGGCGGCTTCACCATGGCCTGCACCACGATGGCGACCACCGCGTCACTCAACCCCTGAATCGCCGGCCGCGCGGGCCCGATGGAGGTCCGCATGGCGCGATCTGTTGGACGCACGTCGTTGACGCCATCGATCCCCGGGCTGGAACGTGGAGGCGTGCACGCACACCGCATCGCCTTCGTGATCTACGAGGGCTTCCAGTCGCTCGACCTGGTCGGCCCGTACGAGGTGTTCCAGCGGGCCGGCGGCTACGACTGCTCGGTCGTGGCCCCCGCGCCCGGGCCGGTACGCGCCGACAGCGGCCTGCCGGTGCACGCCGGGCACGGTGTGACCACGTTGCCGCCGACCGGCATCGACACGCTGGTCGTCGTCGGGGGTGAGGGCGTCCACGCCGCCAGGAGCGACCCGCGCCTGACCGGCTGGATCGCCGCCGCCGCCCGGGGAGCCCGGCGGGTCGCCTCCGTCTGCAGCGGAGCGTTCCTGCTGGCCGAGGCCGGTCTGCTGAACGGCCGCCGCGTCACCACCCACTGGGCCAGGGCCGAACGGCTCGCCCGGGAGTACCCGGCCGTCACCGTCCGGCCCGATCCCATCTTCATCCGCGACGGCCACCTCTGGTCCTCGGCAGGGGTGACCGCGGGGATGGATCTCGCCCTGGCCCTGGTGGAGGAGGACCTGGGGCAGCAGGTGGCGCTCGAGGTGGCCCGCCACCTGGTCCTGTTCCTGCGCAGGCCGGGCAACCAGTCCCAGTTCAGCGTGGGACTGTGGTCGATGCAGCCCTCCTCCGACCCCATCCGGCAGGCCGTCACGGCCGTCCACGCCGACCCCGGCGGCCGGCACGACATCGCCGGGCTGGCATCGCACGCCGGGCTCAGCCCCCGCCACCTGCAGCGCCGCTTTACCGCCGAACTCGGCCTGCCGCCTGCCGCCTACGTCGAGCGGGTCCGGGTGGAGGCGGCGCAGCGGGCCCTGGAGAACGGCGGCGACTCCCTCGACGTCATCGCCCGCCGCTACGGCTTCGGCACCGCGGAGACCCTGCGGCGCAGCTTCCACCGCTGTCTGGGGATCACCCCCTCCGACTATCGAGACCGTTTCCGATCCACTACGGGAGAACCCCTGTGACCACGTACGGACTGCTGATCTTCGACGCCGTCGAAGAGCTCGACTTCGCCGGCCCCTGGGAGGTCTTCACCACCTCGGCCATCCTGCGCGGCGGCGCCGACACCGCGCTGCTCGTCGCCGAACACCCCGACCCCGTCCGCTGCAGCAAGGGCATGCAGGTGGGGCCCGATCGCACCCTGGGCGACCACCCGCCGCTGGACGTGCTGCTGGTGCCGGGCGGCCGCGGCGCCCGTGAGACCCAGCCGCACAACCCGGCGATCACCGGCTGGATCGCCAAGACCGCCGAGCGGGCCGCCTGGGTCGTCAGCGTCTGCACCGGCGCCTTCCTGCTCCACGCCGCCGGCCCCGCCCGCGGCCGCCGCGTGGCCACCCACTGGAACTACGAGGACGCCCTGCAGGCGCGCGGGGACGTCACCGTCGTCCGCGACGCCCGCTACGTCGTGGACGGCAACCTGCTCACCAGCCAGGGGGTCTCCGCCGGGATCGACAGCGCGCTGTGGCTAGTCGGCCGCCTGCACGGCCGCGACCACGCGCGCGCCGTCCGCCGCGAGATCCAGTACGACCCCGCCCCGCCCTACCTGGCCGACGAACCGCTCTAGGCGGGACGTGCTGCTACACCGGCCGGGCCGCTCGTCAACGCCCGGGGTCAGCTGAGGAGTTTGCGGGCTGCCTGCTCGATCTCCTCCTCCGACAGCAGGACGTGCCTCGCCGCCTCGCCGAGCGGGATGAAGCTGTCGGCCGAGGTCACGCGGGCGATCTTGCCGTCGAAGCCGGCGTCGAGCAGTTCGGCGACGATGCCCTCCGACACGCCGCCGGTGTGCCGGGTCTCGTCGGCGATCAGCACCTTGCCCGTCAGCTCCGCCGCCCGCAGCAGGTCCTCCACCGGCAGCGGGGCCAGCCAGCGCAGGTCGAGGACCCGGCAGCTGAACCCCTCCTGGGTGAGCCGGACCGCCGCCCGCAGGCTCATCCGCAGCCCGTTGCCGAACGTGACGATCGTCAGGTCGCGCCCCTCGCCGTAGGAGCGGGCGCGGCCGATCGGCACGTGCGTCTCCGGCCAGCGCGACGGCGGCGCGTACGGCGCGAGCCAGCCGCCGTCGCCCTCGTCGAACAGGTCCCTGGTGTGGTAGAGCGCGATCGGCTCCAGGAAGACGCACACCGACCCCTGGGTGCGGGCCGCCGCCAGGCAGGTGCGCAGCATCGAGGCGGCGTCGTCGGGCCGCGACGGCGAGGCGATGACCAGCCCCGGGATGTCGCGCAGGGCGCCGACCGCGTTGTCGTTGTGGAAGTGCCCGCCGAACCCCTTCTGATAGGCGTAACCCGCCACCCGCACCACCAGCGGGTTCGGGTAGGCGCCCTGGGAGAAGAACGACAGCGTGGCCGCCTCGCCCCGGATCTGGTCGAGCGCGTTGTGCAGGTAGGCCAGATACTGGATCTCCGGCACCGGCAGCATCCTCGACACCCCCGAGCCCAGCGCCAGCCCCAGCACGGCCTGCTCGTCCAGGTGCGTGTCGAACACCCGGCCGGGGCCGAACCGCTTCTGCAGCCCGCGGGTGACGCCGTAGACGCCGCCCTTCTTGGCCACGTCCTCGCCGAAGACCATCATCTCGGGGTAGACGGCCAGCGCGTCGGCGAGCGTGCGGTTGATCGCCTGGGAGAGCGTCATGCCCTCCTCGGACTCCGGCAGCGTGCCGGCGAACGCCTTCTCCCTGACCGACGCCTCGGCCGCCACCGGGCTGATCTTGGCGATCAGGTCGGCCTGGCGCGGCGCGATCGGCTCCATGATCTCCTCGGCGGAGCCGAGGCGCGGGGTGCGCGTGGTCTCCAGCGCGATCCGCAGCACGTGCTCGCGCGACAGCTCGTAGCGCGACAGCAGCTCCTCGGGGGTGACCAGACCGGCCTCCACGAGCAGCCGCGCCGTGCGCAGCAGCGGGTCGCGCTCCAGGTCGGCGCGGATCTCCCGCTGCGTGCGATAGGCCTGCTCGACGTCGGAGCCGGCGTGCCCCATCAGCCGCACCGTGGACAGGTGCAGGAAGGCGGGGGAGCGGTGGGTGCGTACGTGCTCCGCCGCGAGCATCGCCGTGTCGTACGCCTGCGCCAGGTCACAGCCGTCGGCGGCGAAGTAGGTGATGCCGGGACGCCGGGCGGCGGCCTCCACCCAGCCCTTCGGGGTGCGCACGCTGATGCCGATGCCGTTGTCCTCGCAGACGAACAGGATCGGCAGCGGCTGGCCCTGGAAGGTCGCGTAGGCGGCGGTGTTGAACGCCGACAGCGCCGACGCGTGGTTGGCCGAGGCGTCGCCGAAGCTGCACACCGTGATCGCGTCGTCCGGCCAGGCGCCGGCGGCGCCGAGCGCGCGGGCCCGCTCGATGGCGAACGCCACGCCGACGGCGCGAGGCAGGTGGCTGGCGATGGTGGACGTCTGGGGGATGACCGCCAGGTCCGGGTGGCCGAACACCTTGTGCCGCCCGCCCGCGATCGGCTCCTCGGCCGAGGCGGTCAACCCCAGCAGGACGTCGCGGATGCCCTGTTCGGGCAACCGCCCGGCCTGCTCGGACCGGGTCAGGTAGAAGGCGCCGGAGCGGTAGTGGAGCAGGGCCGGATCGCCCGGTCGCAGCGCCGCGGCGACCGCCGCGTTGCCCTCGTGGCCGGCCGAGCCGATCGTGTAGAAGCCCTCGTCCTGCTCGCGCAGCCAGCGGGCCGCGATGTCGAGCAGGCGGCTGTCGACCTGCCTCTGGTAGAGCCTGCGGCACTCCTCGCCGGTGAGCGTGGTGCCGTCGCGTACGGGACCGGCGGGATCTCGCGCCGCGCCGCCCTCGAGAGCCGTTACCGCCTGGATGAAATGAGTCTCAACAGTGTCGCGCGCCACAAAGCCGATTATGTCTGTCCGGGTCGCGTCCGTCTGCCAGTCGGGCGTGACAGGTTCTGGACCGGTCCGATTGACCCCGTTCTATAACAGCTTGTCAGATTTCTGAACTTGTGGCGCCGTCTCCACGTCTACTGGAGAAACACGTGGCACCCTCAATGCCGCGTTGAAACCACTGGGGTGTCCAGAAAGGAACCCGAATGTTACAACGCTTCCGTGTGGCCGCTGTCGCGCTCGCGGTCGGCGCCGGGGCTCTGGCCCTGACACCGACGGCGTCGGCGGTGGCCGAAACCGCGGCGCCGACCATCTCCAAGGTCGACGTCAGCCCGTCGCCGGTGGTGATCTTCGACAAGCCCGTTAAGGCGACGTTCACCTTCACCACCAAGGGCGCCGGCAAGGCCGAGTTCCAGCTGAAGGCTCCCGGCGACGCCGGTGTCTTCACGCCCGTCGAGGTCAAGCCGTCGCCCCACGGCCAGGAGACCAAGTGGACGGCCACCAAGGAGTTCACCGCGGCCTCCGCCGGCACCTGGAACTTCCTCGCCCTCGCCGACGGCGACGCCTCCACCAAGGGCACCTTCGAGGTGAAGAAGGCGCTCGACACCAAGGTGGTGGAGTTCGACGCCAACCCCGACCTGGTCGACAAGGGTGACCGGCTCAGGGTCTCCGGCAAGCTCGAAGCCGCGGGCAAGGCCTACGGCGGGCAGAAGGTGACCATCACCTTCCGCGCCCGTGGCACCGACGCCTACCGGCACATCACCACCGTCACCACCCGCCGCAGCGGCTGGTTCTCCGCGTACGTCAGGGCCGGGGCGACCGGCTGGTGGCGGGCCGAGTTCGGCGGCAACTCCGAGGCCCGGGCCTCGGTCAGCGACACCGACCGCGTCTCGGTGCGGTGGCGCGACCGGGAGAGCCGGATCACCGGCTTCAACGCCTACCACGAGCCCGTCACCCGCGGTGAGCGGCTCAGCCTCACCGGCACCCTGCAGGTGGAGGGCTGGCGTGACCTGCCCGGCCAGCGCGTGTCCATCATGTTCAAGGAGCACGGCTCCAGCCACTGGCGGTACGTCACCAGCGACGTGACCGACAGGCACGGCCGCTTCTGGGCGCGGGCCACCGCGCACGACTCCGGCTGGTGGCGCGCCGAGTTCAACGGCACGCGCGGCGTGGACGGCTCGGCCAGCGGCACAGACTGGGTCCGCGTCGTCGAGCCCACCCCGCCGCCGGAGGCGGAGAAGGCCGACACCCGCCTCATCTCCTTCAACGCCTACCCGGAGCCCGTCAAGCGCGGCAAGTACCTGAGATTCAGGGCCAAGCTGCAGGTCGACGACGAGGGTGACTGGGACGGCTACAAGGGCAAGGTGCGGCTGTACTTCAAGCCGGCCGGGTCGAGCAAGTACTCCTACGTCAAGTCCACCTGGGCCAACAGCAGCGGCAAGATCTACACCAAGGTCAAGGCCTGGAAGTCGGGCCGCTGGAAGTTCGTCTACGCGGGTGACGGGGACACCTACGGCGACACCAGCGGCACGGACTACGTCCGCGTCAAGCGCTGACCGCCGGACGACCGACGAGCGAGGCCCGGGACCACCACGGTGGTCCCGGGCCTCGCCCCTGTCAGTTGACCTGAGCGGCGGGGTTCGCAAGATCTGGAACACGGACCTGCGTGTCCGCCTGAGCAGTTCGCGGCCCCGCCGTGCAGGCGGGCGGCCTCCCGCCTGCCGCTCCGGGTGAGCCGGTGGGTACGGCTGCCGCCGCTGTCGTCGCCGGCCACCAGGCCCTCGTCCTCCAGCTGCTGGAGGGCGGGGTGGACCGATCCGGGGCCGGGCCGCCACACACCCCGGCTGCGGGCCTCGATGTCCTGGATCATCCGGTAGCCGTTGCTGGGCTCCTCGGCGCGCTCTCCGGGCCCCGGGCGTTCTCGCGCATCGCAGCCACCTCGCAGCCACTTCGCCGCCTCGCTGACTATCGAGATAGCGTGACGATATATCTAGATATGTGGCCAGACAAGAGTGTTAACGAGCGTTAACAGCGGCTTCCAGCGCGCACCCGGCCATGGCGTGCAGGAGGGGCCGCATGGCCTCGCCCGGCAACTCCCCGGCGCTGTGCGGGGTGGAGTTGAGCAGGCCGAAGACGGCGTGCGTGGCGGCGCGCAGCCGGACCGGCGGGCAGGCCGGGTGCAGCTCCGACAGCACCGTCACCCACTCCTCGACGTAGAGCCGCTGCAGCCGCCGGATCCGCCGCCGCTCGCGCTCGGGCACGTTGCCCAGCTCCCTGTCGTGCACGGTGATGAGCGCCGGCTGCTCGATGGCGAAGGTGATCTGCACGTGCAGCAGCGCGTCGAGCGTCTCCGCCGGGCCGGTCGAGGAGGTGACGACGGCCGCCGCCGACTCGCGCAGCCGCGAGCTGACGTCCAGCAGCATCTCCGCCAGCAGCGCCTCCTTGCCCGCGAAGTGGCGGTAGAGCGCGGGGCCCGAGACGCCCACCGCGGCGCCGATGTCCTCGATCGGCACGCCGTGGAATCCGCGCGCCGCGAACAGCTCCGCGGCGGCCCTGAGGATTTCCGCGCGCCTGTTTCCCCGATTGCGGGTAGGGGTCGGAGCAGTCGTCACGTCTCACATGCTAGACGGTTACGTTAATGATGACTAACATCGCGGCCATGACGAGAGGGGACACATGAGCGACTGGCCGGTGCTCAAGTCGGCCGCCGCCCCGGGGACAGAGGCGTACAAGAGCAACGCCGAGCGCAACGAGCGGCTCGCGGCCGAGCTCCGCGACCGCCTCGCCGCCGCCGCGCCGGGCGGCCCCGAGCGGTCGCGGCAACGCCACGTGTCACGCGGCAAGCTGTTGCCGCGCGACCGCGTCGACAACCTGCTCGACCCCGGATCGCGCTTCCTGGAGCTGTCGCCGCTGGCCGCCAACGGCCTCTACGACGACCAGGCGCCCGCCGCCGGCATCATCACCGGCGTCGGCCGCGTCTCGGGGCGCGAGTGCGTCGTGGTCGCCAACGACGCCACGGTCAAGGGCGGCACCTACTACCCGCTCACCGTCAAGAAGCACCTGCGGGCCCAGGAGGTGGCGCTGCACAACCGGCTGCCGTGCCTCTACCTCGTCGACTCCGGCGGCGCCTTCCTCCCCAGGCAGGACGAGGTCTTCCCCGACCGCGAGCACTTCGGCCGCATCTTCTACAACCAGGCCACGATGTCGGCGCGCGGCATCCCGCAGATCGCCGCCGTGCTCGGCTCGTGCACCGCCGGTGGCGCGTACGTGCCGGCCATGAGCGACGAGGCGGTGATCGTACGCGGCCAGGGCACGATCTTCCTCGGCGGCCCGCCGCTGGTGAAGGCGGCCACCGGCGAGGAGGTCAGCGCCGAGGAGCTCGGCGGCGGCGACCTGCACGCGCGCGTCAGCGGCGTCACCGACCACCTCGCCGAGGACGACGCGCACGCGCTGGCCATCGTCCGCGGCATCGTCGCCACGCTCGCCCCGCGCGCCGAGCGCCCCTGGGACACCGTCGTCCCCGAGCCGCCCCGCCACGACCCGCACGACCTCTACGGCCTCATCCCCGCCGACACGCGGCAGCCGTACGACGTGCGCGAGGTCATCGCGCGGCTGGCCGACGGGTCGCGCTTTCTGGAGTTCAAGGCCGAGTACGGCACCACGCTCGTCACCGGGTTCGCCCATCTGCACGGGCACCCGGTCGGGATCGTGGCCAACAACGGCATCCTGTTCAGCGAGTCGGCCATGAAGGGGGCGCACTTCATCGAGCTGTGCGACCAGCGGCGGATCCCGCTGGTGTTCCTGCAGAACATCAGCGGCTTCATGGTCGGCAAGGCGTACGAGGCGGGCGGCATCGCCAAGCACGGCGCCAAGATGGTCACGGCGGTGTCGTGCGCGCGGGTGCCCAAGTTCACCGTGGTGATCGGCGGGTCGTTCGGGGCGGGCAACTACGCGATGGCCGGGCGCGCCTACTCGCCCCGGTTCCTGTGGATGTGGCCGAACGCGCGTATCTCCGTCATGGGCGGCGAGCAGGCTGCGAACGTGCTCACCACCGTGGGCGACGCCGACCCCGACGCGATCCGGGCCCAGTACGAGCACCAGGGCAACCCGTACTACTCCACCGCCAGGCTCTGGGACGACGGGGTGATCGACCCGGTCGACACCCGCACCGTCCTCGGGCTGGCGCTCTCCGCGGCGGCCAACGCGCCGCTCGACCCCATCGGCTACGGCGTCTACCGGATGTGATCATGGCTGACTCGCTGTTCTCCCGCGTGCTCGTCGCGAACCGGGGGGAGATCGCGGTGCGGATCATCCGCACCCTCCGGGCGCTCGGCATCGCCTCCGTGGCGGTTCACACGGCCTCGGACCGGGACGCCCCGCACGTCCTCGAAGCCGACATGGCCCACCAGGTCCCGAAATATCTGGACATGGAGGCGATTGTGGAGGTCGCCCGGGTCGCCGGGGCGGAGGCGGTGCATCCCGGTTACGGGTTCCTCGCCGAGAACGCCGCGTTCGCCCGCCTGTGCGCCTCGGCCGGACTCGTCTTCGTCGGCCCGCCGCCGGAGGCCATCGAGGCGATGGGCGACAAGATCCGCGCCAAGGCCACCGTGGCGGCCGCCGGCGTCCCCGTCGTCCCCGGCGCCGCCGAGCCGCACGACTCCCTCCTGGACTGGCAGCACTTCCCGGCGCTCATCAAGCCGTCGGCGGGCGGCGGCGGCAAGGGCATGGTCCTGGTCCGCTCGGCCGCCGAACTGCCCGACGCCCTGGAGTCGGCCCGCCGCACGGCCACCGCCGCGTTCGGCGACGGCACCCTGCTCATCGAGCGCTACGTGGCCAACCCGCGCCACATCGAGATCCAGATCTTCGCCGACACGCACGGCGGCGTCGTCCACCTGGGCGAGCGCGAGTGCAGCCTGCAACGGCGGCACCAGAAGATCATCGAAGAGTCGCCGTCCCCGTTCGTCGGCCCCGACCTGCGCGCCCGCATGGGCGCCGCCGCCGTCGAGGCCGCCCGCGCCGTCTCCTACACCGGCGCCGGCACCGTCGAGTTCATCGTCGACGGCACCACCGGCGAGCACCACTTCATGGAGATGAACACCCGCCTGCAGGTGGAGCACCCGGTCACCGAGATGGTGACCGGACTCGACCTGGTCGAGCTCCAGCTCCGCGTCGCCGCCGGGCAGCCGCTCCCTCTCACGCAGGACGACGTGCGCCTCGACGGCCACGCGGTCGAGGCCCGCCTCTACGCCGAGGACCCGGCGCGCGGCTTCCTGCCCACCGGCGGCCGCGTCCTGGCCCTGCGAACCCCCGAGGGCAGGTCCGTACGGGTCGACTCCGGGATCCGCGAGGGCGGGGTCGTGGGCACCGAGTTCGACCCGATGCTCGCCAAGGTCGTCACCTGGGCCCCCGACCGGGCCCGGGCGCTGCGGAGCCTGGACCGGGCGCTGGCCGGCACCGTCGTCCTCGGCGTCACCACGAACGTGCCCTTCCTCAGGTCACTGCTCGCCCACCGCGCCGTACGGGACGGGGACCTCGACACCGGCCTCGTCGAACGAGCCCTGCCGGAGCTGGACCTCGACGCCGCCACGCCCCCCGAGGTGCCGACCGCCGCCGCGCTGGTCTTCCACGACCGGCCCCGCGGCAGCGACCCGTGGGACGTCGCCGACGGCTGGCGGGTCGGGGCGCCCGCGTGGACCACCTGGCGCGTCGAGGCGCGCGACGGCGTGCACACCGTCCAGGTCAGCGGGCTGCCGGGGGAGTCCGCGTACGTCCGGACCGGCGACGGCCCGCAGAGCCACGCGGTCATCCGCGCCACCGGCTCCCTGCTGGAGGTGACCATCGGCGGGCGGACCACCCGGTACGAGCAGGCCCACGACGGCGACACGCTCTGGCTCGGCCGCGACGGCCACGCCTGGGCGCTGACCCGGCACCGCGTCGGCGACCCCGGCGACCGGCCGGGCGCGGCCCAGGCGGGCGACGGCGTGGTGCGCAGCCCCATGCCGGGCACCGTCCTGGTGGTCAAGGCGCAGCCCGGCGAGCGGGTCGCCGAGGGCCAGCCGCTGCTGATCGTGGAGGCCATGAAGATGGAGCACACCGTCACCGCGCCCCGCGACGGCGTCGTCACCGAGCTGCCCGTGCGCGCGGGCCAGCCGGTCGACATGGACGCCGTCCTCGCCGTGGTCGCCGAGGAGGAGCGATGAGCCGGACGTATCCGATGGCGGGCCTGCCGCGGCAGGTCACCGTGTACGAGGTCGGTCCCCGCGACGGGCTGCAGAACGAGGCCGCGGTCGTGCCCGTCGAGGTCAAGGCCGAGTTCGTGGACCGCCTCGCCGACGCCGGGCACAAGGTGATCGAGACGACCAGCTTCGTGCACCCCCGCTGGGTGCCGCAGCTGGCCGACGCCGAGGAACTGCTGGGCAAGCTGCGCCGCAGGCCCGGCGTCCGCTACCCGGTGCTGGTCCCCAACGAGCGCGGCCTGGAGCGGGCGCTGGCCCACGGCGTCGAGGAGATCGCCGTGTTCGCCAGCGCCACCGAGACGTTCGCCGCCAAGAACCTCAACCGCGGCCTGGAGAGCCAGTTCGACATGTTCGAGCCGGTCGTGACCGCCGCGATCGACAACGGGGTCCGGGTGCGCGCGTACGTGTCGATGTGCTTCGGCGACCCGTGGGAGGGGCCGACGCCCGTCAGCCAGGTGGTCGCGGTCGGCGAGCGGCTGCTCGGCCTCGGCTGCTACCAGCTCTCGCTCGGCGACACGATCGGCGTCGGCACCCCCGGCCACGTGAGCGCCCTCGTCGAGGCTTTCGGCTCCCCGGAACGCCTCGCGGTGCACTTCCACGACACCTACGGCCAGGCGCTCGGCAACACGCTGGCCGCGCTGAAGGCCGGGGTGACGACCGTCGACGCCTCCACCGGCGGCATCGGCGGCTGCCCCTACGCCGAGTCCGCCACCGGCAACCTGGCCACCGAGGACCTCGTCTGGATGCTGCGCGGGCTCGGCATCGAGACCGGCCTCGACCTGGACAAGCTCGTCTCCACCAGCACCTGGCTCGCCGGCCGGCTGGGCCGGCCCAGCCCCTCGCGCGTCGTCCAGGCCCTCTCGAAAGGCTGACCATGCTGACCACGCTGACCATGCTGACCCCTGAACACGAAGAGCTGCGCAAGACCGTCGAGGCGTTCGCGCGCGACGTCGTCGCCCCCGTGATCGGCGGCTACTACGAGCGGGAGGAGTTCCCGTACGAGATCGTCCGGCAGATGGGCGCGATGGGGCTGTTCGGGCTGCCGATCCCGGAGGAGCACGGCGGCATGGGCGGCGACTACTTCGCGCTCTGCCTGGCGCTGGAGGAGCTGGCCAGGGTCGACTCCAGCGTGTCGATCACGCTGGAGGCGGCCGTGTCGCTGGGCGCGATGCCGATCTACCGGTTCGGCACGCCCGAGCAGCGCGAACGGTGGCTGCCGAAGCTCGCCTCCGGCGAGATGCTCGGCGCGTTCGGCCTCACCGAGCCGGGCGGCGGCTCCGACGTGGCCGGCGGCATGCGCACGACCGCCGTGCTCGACGGCGGCGACTGGGTGATCAACGGGACGAAGGCGTTCATCACCAACTCCGGCACCGACATCACCGGCGTGGTCGGCGTGGCCGCGATCACCGGCGAGCGCGAGATCTCCACGATCCTCGTGCCGAGCGGCACGCCGGGCTTCACCGTCTCCAAGAAGTACTCCAAGGTCGGCTGGAACGCCTCCGACACCCGCGAGCTGTCCTTCTCCGACTGCCGGGTGCCCGCCGCGAACCTGCTCGGCGAGCGCGGCCGCGGCTACGCCCAGTTCCTGCAGACGCTCGACGAGGGCCGCGTCGCCATCGCCGCGCTCGGCGTCGGCCTCGCCCAGGGGTGCGTGGACGAGTGCCTCAAGTACGTCAGGGAGCGGCGCGCGTTCGGCCACCCGATCGGGCACTACCAGGCCATCCAGTTCAAGATCGCCGACATGGAGGCCCGCGCGCACACCGCCCGCCTGGCCTACTACCACGCGGCCGGGAAGATGCTGGCCGGCGTGCCGTTCAAGAAGGAGGCGGCGATCGCCAAGCTCGTCTCCTCCAACGCCGCCATGGACAACGCCCGCGACGCCACGCAGGTCTTCGGCGGCTACGGGTTCATGAACGAGTTCCCCGTCGGCCGCTTCTACCGCGACGCCAAGATCCTGGAGATCGGCGAGGGCACCAGCGAGGTCCAGCGGATCCTCATCGCCAGGCAGCTCGGTCTCGGCGACCTTTGACCTGCGGGCGGGCGGCCGGCAGGGCACACTGGAACGCGTCGGCGCCGGCTCCCTCCGGGCGCCGGTGAGGTGGGGGATTGGACGTGGCATTGCACCAGGACCTAGGGTCGTCCGGCATGACGGCTGACGATCTCCTCATCCGGCGGGTCGAGAAGGCGGACGCGGACGAGGTGTTCGCGCTCGCGCGCGAGTTCGGGCTGACGTTCAGGCCCGAGCGCGACGCCTTCGACCGGGCGCTGCCGGTCCTGCTGCAGGACGACGACACCATGCTGCTCGCTGCCGTCGTCGACGGGCGGGTGCACGGCTACCTGCTGGGCTACGTGCATCTGACGCTGTTCGCCAACGGGCCCGTCGCCTGGGTGGAGGAGGCGATGGTGCAGAGCGGGTCACGCAGGCAGGGGATCGGGCGGTCGCTGCTGGTGGAGTTCGAGGCGTGGGCCCGCTCGCGGGACGCCCGCTACGTGGCGATGGCGACCCGGCGGGCCCCGGAGTTCTACCACGCACTCGGCTACGAGGCGTCAGCCACCTTCTACCGCAAGGTGCTGAAGTAAAGCTGTCCTAGCAGGATGGCATGCTTGAGGGCGTGAGCATCCATACCGTGAGCCCCCTGTTCGTCGGGCGTGCCCACGAGCTGGCCGCGCTGGGCAGCGCGCTCGGCGAGGCACGCGCCGGTGCGGCGTGCACCGTGCTCGTCGGCGGCGAGGCGGGGGTCGGCAAGACGCGACTGGTCGGCGAGTTCACCGCGGCCGCCCCCGACGCGCTGGTGCTCGTCGGCGGCTGCATGGAGCTCGGCACCGACGGCCTGCCGTTCGCCCCGTTCACCGCCGTGCTGCGTGACCTGGTCCGCCGGATGGGCCGCGACGAGGTCGCCGCGCTGGTCCCCGGCGGCGACACACGGGGGCTGGCCCGGCTGCTGCCCGAGTTCGGCACGCCCGGCCCCGAGGGCGGCGAGGCCCGCGCGCGGCTGTTCGAGCAGGTGCTCGGGCTGCTGGAGCTGCTCGCCGACGACCGGCCGGTGGTGCTCGTCGTCGAAGACGCCCACTGGGCCGACCGGTCCACCCGCGACCTGCTCTCCTTCCTGGTCCGCTACCAGCGCGGCGACGCCCGCCTGCTCATCGTCGTCACCTACCGCTCCGACGAGCTGCACCGCGCCCACCCGCTGCGCCCGCTGCTCGCCGAGCTGGCCCGGGTCGGCTGGGTGTCCCGGCTGGAGCTCGGCAGGCTCACCCGCAAGGAGGTCCTGGAGCAGGCCGTCGGCATCCTGGAGCGCGAGCCGTCCCCCGTCGACCTGGATCTGATCTACAGCCGCAGCGAGGGCAACCCGCTGTTCGTCGAGGCGCTGCTCGGCGACACCGGCGGCGACGCGCTCCCCGAGTCGCTGCGCGACCTGCTGCTGGCGAGCGTCGAGCGGCTGCCCGACGAGACGCAGGAGCTGCTGCGGGTCGCCAGCGCCGGCGGCCAGCGCATCGAGCACGACCTGCTGTCGGCCGTCGCCGGCCTCGACGAGGCGGCGCTGTCGAGGGCGCTGCGCCCCGCCGTGGCCGGCAACGTCCTGGTCGTCGACGGCGAGGGCTACGCCTTCCGCCACGCGCTGATCCGCGAGGCGCTGCACGAGGACCTGCTGCCCGGCGAGCACGCCCGCCTGCACACCCGCTACGCCGAGGCGATCAGCCGCGACCTGACCATGCTGCCCGCGCCGCGCGGCGCCATCGAGCTCGCCCACCACTGGCACGCCGCCCGCGACAGCACCTGGGCGCTCGTCAGCGCCTGGGGCGCCGCCGACGCCGCCCGCACCTCCACCGCCTACGACGAGCAGCTCCGCATGCTGTCGCGGGTGCTGGAGCTGTGGGACCGGGTGCCCGACGCCGCCGAGCGCATCGGCCTGGGCCAGTCCGACGTGCTCCGCCTGACGTCCGTCGCCGCCTACCAGGCGGGCGAGTACGAGCGCGGCGTCGCCCTGGCGTCGGCCGCGCTCGACGAGATCGACCGGCACGCCGAGCCGATCACGGCAGCCCGCCTGCTGCGCCACCGCGGCCTCATCCGCTACGACCTGAGCCGCCCCGGCTACGTCGACGACCTGCGCGAGGCGGCCGCCCTGGTGCCCGCCGACCCGCCCACCAGGCTGCGCGGCCAGGTGCTCGAGACCCTGGCCCGCATGCTGCACGAGCCCGGCCAGCTCGACGAGAAGATCGCGACCGCCCAGCAGGCCATCGAGATCGCCCGCCAGGTGGGCGACGCCGCCACCCACGCCCACGCGCTCATCAGCCTCACCTGGGCCCGCTGCCGCTACGCCGACATCGACAACTCGATCGCCGGCTTCGCCGAGGCGCGGCGCGTCGCCGCCCGGGCGGACGCCTACGCCGCGCTGATGCGCGGCTCCATCTCCGAGTCCGACTCCCTCGAAGGCGCCGGCCGGCACGAGCAGGCCGCCCGCGTGGCCCGCGAGGGCATCGCCCTGGCCGAGCAGTACGGCATGGCCCGCGCCTCGGGCACCTTCCAGGCGATCAACCTGGTCGAGCCGCTGGTCTCGCTCGGCCGCTGGGACGAGGCGCTGGAGGTGGTGGAGCACGCCCTCGCCCTGCTGCCGCCCGCCCCGCACCAGGCCAGCCTGCAGGGCCTGGCCGCCGACATCGCGCTGGCCCGCGGGCAGCTCGACCGGGCCGAGGCGCTGGTGGCCGGGTCGCGCAAGGTGCTGTCGCGCGGCCAGTTCCGCGCCCAGTCGGTGCTGCCGCACGCCTGCCGCGAGATCGAGCTGCTGCGGGCCCGCGGCCGTCCCGACGAGGCACGGGAGATGGCCGGGCGGGCGCTGCGCGAGCACGACCTGATGGTCAACTCGCGCTACTCATGGCACCTGCTGCTGACGCTGGCCCAGCTCGGCGGGCCGTTCCTGCCGGAGCTGCGCTCGATCGCCCGCTGGGTCGCCGTCGAGGGCGACCTGCAGGCCGCCCAGCGCCTGACCTTCCTCGCCCTGACCGGCCCCGAGCCGGACGCGGACGCCCCGGACGGCGACTCCGGCGCGGACGCCCCGGTCGGCGGCTCCGGCGGGGACGGTGCCGTGCCCGGCTCCTGGCGCTTCGCGGCGTGGGAGGCGGCGGTGGCCGCCTGGGCGGCGCTGAAGCAGCCTTACGCGGAGGCCAGGTCGTCGCTGGGGGCGGCGCACGCGGCGCTGGCGCTGGGCGACCGGCAGGAGGCGAGCGCCCGGCTCGGCCGCGCCCGTGACCTCGCCGAGCGGCTGGCGGCCGTCCCGCTGCTGGAGGAGCTCGACGCGTTCGCCCGCCGCGCCAGGCTGGCCGTCGCCGACGGCGCCGCCGACCGGAGCCAGCCGCTCGGCCTGACGGCCCGCGAGCTCGAGGTGCTGCAGCAGGTGACGCGCGGGCGCAGCAACCGGGAGATCGCCGGCGAGCTGTTCATCTCGATCAAGACGGTCAGCGTGCACGTCTCCAACATCCTGGCCAAGCTCGGCGCCTCGACCCGGGGCGAGGCGGCGGCCATGGCCCACGCGATGCGCGTGTTCGACGCCTAGCCGCCGGGTCACCCGGTGAGCTGGGCCTCCAGGCGGTAGCCGTCGACCGTCACGTACACCTGGTCGCCCGGGCGGGCGTTCAGGCGCATGAGCACCGGCTGGAGCGAGTCGAAGACCGGCTGGTGGCCCTGCCAGACGAGCACGATGGCGTTGTCGCCCGGGCCGGTGACCGACAGCAGGGTGCCGGGCCGCATCCCGAGCTGGGCCGCGTACCCCTCCGGCACCGGGACGGGGCCGCCGCGCAGGTGCTCGGGGGTGACCTCGATGCGCTGCCAGCGGCGCGGGTCCGACGACGGGCTGGGCAGCGGGGGCGACGGCGTGGCCGGGGCGCCCGCCAGGCCGCCGGGCAGACCGCCGCCCGCCAGGCCACCGGCGGGCAGCGCCGATGAACGGCCGCCCGACAGGGCCGAGAGGGTCGCCAGGGCGGCCGACGGGTCGATGGCTCCGGCCGGGGCGGTCGGGATGGGCTGGCCGCCGCGATGGTGGTGGCCGTTCGCGCCGGGAGTACGGCGTGGCAGCGGCTGGGCCGGGGCCGAGGCGGCGGCGATGGGGTCGGCCGACTCCGACGGGAGCGCGTCCAGCCACGCCTTCGCCGAGTGGGTGCGGATGCCCAGCTCCGACAGCAGCTCCACCGGGTCGGCGTCGGCCGGCGCGGCGGCCAGCAGCTGCCGGGTGCGGGCCTGCAGGCCGTGGATGTCGCCGACGACGAGCCAGCCGTCCTGGAGGCGGCGGTCGGGCATGAGCGTGACGAGCACCCGCCACAGCGGGGTGCGCAGCGACGGGACCGTCACCGGGTGGGCCGGGTCGGCGCCGATCAGCTGATCCTGGGTCGCGGCCGCGCCCAGCCACTCGGTCAGGCGGAACATGTGGCCGGTCACCGGGGCGGACTCGGAGGAGCGGAGCCAGTGCAGGACGCGTTCCTCGGCGGTGCGCTGGGCCTGGGAGAGGACGTCGCGTTCGACGAGCATCTTGTGGGCCAGGGTGCGCAGGCTGACCGGGTCCTCGGCGAACAGGCGGTGCACGGCCACGGCCAGTTCGAGCTTGTTCAGGCCGCGGAACAGGCCGTCCACGACGCGGACCATGGCGTGGTCGGTGTCGGACAGCGCGGGAGTCTCCCGCTGGCGCGGCGCCGCCCCGGGGGCCGCGGTCCCGGGGGTCCCGGGGAGTCCTGGGGCGCCGGGCGCGGTAGTGGATGCGGTGGGGGCGCCGGAGTTTGCGGGGGTGTTCGGCCCGCCCTGGGCGCCGGGGGTTCCCGGGCCGCCGGGGTGGCCCGGGCCCGTGGTGGGGACGCCGGGGCGCGACGCACCCGGCCGCTGGGGTAGCGGCGACCCGCTCTCGTTGACGGCGGGGAAAGATCCGGTGCCGCGCTGGGGAGCGCTCTCGCCCACTGCGGGGAACGACCCGGTACCGGTGCGCTCACCGGCGCCGGGAAGCGCTCCACCACCCGCTCCGGCCGCCGGGAAGGGCCCACTGGCGGTGCCGCCTCCCGGAATTGGCCCACCGCCGGAGGGACTGCCTGGAAGGGGCCCGCCGGAGGTGCCGGCTTGCGAAGGGCTGGCGCCCGGGAAGGGGCCGGTGCCGGGTCCGCCGGCTTGCGGGGGCCCGCTGCCCGGACCGCCGGCCGGGAGGGAGGCGCCGCCGGGCGCGCCCACTGCCGGGAAGGAACCGGTCCCGGGCGCGCCTCCGGGGTGGGAGGAGCCGGTGCCGGGCGCGCCTGTGGCGGGGGTCGGGCAGGAGCGGGTTGCTTCGTCCTGTCTCTTTTACACCTCTCCGCGCCCCCCAGAACCGGCTAAATCTCGTAT
>NZ_LAVL01000011.1 GCF_001083785.1 Nonomuraea sp. SBT364 | reverse complement strand
CGGTCCTCTCGTAGGGGTGGCGGGGGTGGCTGTCGTGCCACTCTGGCCGCAACCGGCCAGGAGGAGCGTTCCCAGCAGCGCGCCCGCGAAGGCCGTGCGTACGGGCCTCACGAGTAGTCCTTTCACACTGACGGAACCGAGAGACCCGCTAAGAGCGACGGATCACCCTTTTCCACGAGGGTTGATGACGTCACGCAGAGGCAGGCGACCTGGCTATGACAGTTGCGGGACAGCGCCGGACTCGCACCGGACTTCGCTGCAGCACTGCGCGTCGGACAAACGTTATCAATCCCTTGGAACGGCGGCGAAGTCAAGGGGTGCGGACTTGAGACTCCGCCTCGGCGATGATCTCCTGGAGCCGGAGTCCGTGCGCGGCGTCGAGCGGATGCCCGCCGCCCTGCCGGACGGTGCGGGCGAACTCCTCGGCGATGACCGCCAGCGGGTCGTCGTCGTCATGGGGCAGCACGGCGGTGCCCTTCCTGCCGTAGACGGCGAAGCTCGGCGGGGGCAGCTCGCCCACCCCGGCCTGGCACAGCGACGCCTCGCTGACGGCGCCGCCCTCGTGCTCCAGCAGCAGCCCCACCCAGGTGAGCGGGTCGCCGTGGGCGCGCACGCCGGTGATGGGGCCGAGCGCGGCGCCGAGCAGGTCGATCACGTGCGGGCCGACGTCGAGCAGCGCGCCCCGCTCCAGCCGCCACGGGGTGGCGAACGGGTGATCGCCCATGAGGGAGCCGGAGACGTTCGCGGCGTGCCCGCCGAACGGGTCGATCTCGGCGCACCGGGTCAGGAAGTCCCTGGTCCCGGCGGCATAGCGCAGGGTGAGCACCATCTGGGTGGGCACGCCGGTCTCGGCCACGACGCCGGCCAGCCGCCGCGCGCCCTCCAGCGAGTCGGCGAGCGGCTTCTCCAGCAGCAGCGCCTTGCCCGCGCGGGCGGCGCGCACCCCGAGCTCGGCCTGCACGGCGGGCGGCACGCAGAACGCGACGGCCTCGCACGCGTCGAACAGCTCCTCCACCCGCTCGAACACCGGCGCGCCGAGCC
The DNA here is from genome assembly GCF_001083785.1 of Nonomuraea sp. SBT364. Taxonomy (GTDB): domain Bacteria; phylum Actinomycetota; class Actinomycetes; order Streptosporangiales; family Streptosporangiaceae; genus Nonomuraea. The sequence goes on along the minus strand of NZ_LAVL01000011.1, from coordinate 115,268 downwards.
GGGCGGCCGACTCGGGCCGCCGCGCCCACACACCGGCGAGCCTGGTGTGCGGGCCCCTGGCCAGCATCGGCGCGTGCGCCATCTCGGCCCACGGCCCCGCCCCGATCAGTCCTACGGCCACTGGCTCCATATATACGATCTTACGATGATCCCATCTGGATTACGGCCCCGGCTCGGCCTGTTCGTGGCCGGCGGCCTGATCCTGCGGGCCGGGCTGTTCGCCGACGTCAACTGATCATCTTCGGTGCGATGACCGCAGCCGGATCCGGCGGCGCCTACGGGATGGTCGCGGCCTGTTCCGGATACACCGGCATCGGCGTGCTGACGATGCTCACCTGCTCGTGGGCCTGGAACGATCGTCAGCCAGCTGCTGGAGTGGGCGGCGGCGGTGGCGGAGCACCGCCTCGGACCGGCGGGGGCGGCGCTGTTCGTGCTGCTGGGCACGGCGGGCGTGCCGGCCTGCGCGGTGCCGCTGTTCCTGGCACGCCACCACGCCACCACGCCGCCGCGGAGCCGTCCTGAAGCGCGACGCGGTGCGCTCGCCGGGCCGCGTACTCCGTGCCCGCCCGGCCCCGGGATGATGGAGCCATGGATGAGATGGTGTTGCTCAGGCATGGCGAGACCGAGTGGAGCCGTACGGGCAGGCACACCGGCCGCACCGACGTGCCGCTGACCCCGCGCGGCGAGGAGCAGGCGCGGGCGCTCGTGCCGCTGATCAAGGATCGTCCGTTCGACCTGGTCGTGGTCTCCCCCGCGCTGCGGGCGGGCCGCACGGCCGAGCTGGCGGGGCTGACGGGTTTCGAGGTCGATCCCGACCTGTGGGAGTGGGACTACGGCGGCTACGAGGGCATTACCACGCCCGACATCAGGAAGACGAGGCCGGGCTGGTACCTGTGGCGTGACGGCGTGATCCCGGGCGACGCGGAGCATCCCGGCGAGAGCGCCGCCGAGGCGGGGGCGCGGGCCGACCGGGTGATCGAGCGGGCAAAGCGGGCCGGCGGCCGGGTGGCGCTGGTCGCGCACGGCCACATCCTGCGCGTGCTGACGGCCCGCTGGCTCGGCCTGGAACCGGCCGACGGGCGGCTGTTCAAGCTCGACACGGGCACGTACTCGCGGCTGGGCTTCGAGCACGGCGAGCCGGTGATCATGACGTGGAACGCGCCGGTCAGCTGACGCCGGAGCGCGGCGCCGACTCGTGCAGCGCCCGGCTGACCAGCCAGCCGCGCAGCGAGCCGAGCCGGGGATCGTAGGACAGCGGCCGCTCCCACAACGCCGCGAACACCTCCCGGGTGACCTCTGCGGCGTGCTCCGGGCTCCCGGTGACCTTGACCGCCACGCCGTACACGTACGGGCTGTGCGCGTCGTAGGCGTCGGCCAGCGCCCCGGCGTCGCCGGCGACGAGCCGGGCGGCCAGCGCCGCGTCGCCGCTCACCCGTCGCAGCCCAGCGTCGCGGCGGCGCGGACCAGCTCGCGGGCGAGCGCCGGGTCGCCCTCGGCCGCGTACGGGAAGGAGCCGGGCGGCCACCGGCCGGCCAGCAGCCGGCAGAAGGCCACCAGGTCGGCCGAGATCAGCACCGTCACCCGGTCGGCGGCCGGCGAGAGCGGGACCGTCCAGGTGCCGCCCGCCGCCCCGGTCAGCACGAACGTGGCCGCGTCGCGGCGCTTGCCGCGCACCGCGCCGGGCAGCACGGCCAGCCCGAACTCGGCGATCATGCGGACGTGCCGGTCCGGCGGAGGGGCGGCGGGCCGGTCGGTGAGCGCCCTGATGTCGTCGGCGTGGGTCCAGGTCTCGAACGTGCGCTGCACCAGCGCGTGGCGCAGCGGCCCGCGCTCGCGCCGGGCCCCGGCCAGCTCCACCTCGGCGCCGAGGAGCGCCTCGCGCCCCGCCGAGACCCGCTCCAGCAGGGATCCCGCCTGCGTCCGCCACCGCCGGTGCGCGGGCAGGGCGGCGGCCGGTCCGGGGACTCCCATGAAGACGGCCACCCGCGCGTCGTTGGCCGCCAGATGCTCGATCATGCCGCGCACGGTGCCGTGGCGGGCGATCGGGGCCTCCCACTGGGCCGCCGTCAGGCCGGCCAGCAGGTCGTCCATGAGCGCCACCTGCTCGGCGTAGGGCGCGGCCACCTCGGCGACGAGCGGCTCCGCGGGCGCCCGGCGGCGGCGCGCCCCGGACAGGACCGCCTCACGCAGCCGGTCCGGCGGCGCGACGGCGGGGCCCGGCCACCCGAGCAACGCGACGGCCGCGCTGCAGGCGGGACAGGCCCGCACATGCTCACCGTAGCCGTCGTGCCCGCCCTGGCCCTGCCCGCTCTGGCCCTGCTCGCTCTGGCCCTGCCCGTCGTAGAGGTACGCGTCGGTCATTGGCTGCCTCCGCTCCGACGCTAACCCGGCACGCCCCCCGGCGCCAGACGGGCGGCTCCCCCGTCAGGACGCCGGCGCCTCGGCGGGCTGCGGCCCCCGGCCGGTCAGCCACTCCAGGACGCGGCGGTGCCCGGAGGCGGCGTCCTCGAAGTGCCCCCAGTGCCAGTAGCGCGGATGGTCCCGGATGCCCGTCACCCAGGTGCGGTAGGAGATGGAGCCACCGGCGGCCGCCGGCGCGACGCCGTAGGTGCGGATCACGACCTTGCCGCCCGGCGCGAACAGCACGTCGTCGGCGATCGGGTACAGGGTCATCTGGTCGAGCATGCCCCGATCCTCCGGAACTGAGTGGCCTGACCGGTTACGCCTCCGGCGCACCCCGGTTAAACGAGCACGCCGGAGGTAAACACGCTGTTACACGAGCAGGCCGTCGAACTCCCCGTCCTTCACCCCGAGCACCAGCGCCCGGATCTCGTCGCGGGTGTAGATCAGCGCGGGGCCGTCGGGGAAGCGCGAGTTGCGGACCGCGATCCCGCCGTCGGGGAGCTCGGCGAGCTCCACGCAGTTGCCCTGCGAGTTGCTGTAGCGGCTCTTGCGCCAGGCGACCTGGGTGAGGTCGGTGGCGGGCATGCCGTTGTAGGTCTGGTTCATCTACATCTTTCTGAGAAGGCCGCCGATGAGCTCGACGGTGCCCCCTGGCGTGGTGCTCTCCACGCACAGTTGCTCCATGGCGGTGAGGTACGGGTCGATGTCCTCACGCTTGTCCAGGTAGAGGGCACCCCAGAGCTGTTCGACGTAGACGACGTCCGACAGGTCGGACTCGGGAAACCGCAAGATGCTGAACGCGCCCCCCTCGGCAGCGTGCATGCCGTACTTGAAGGGCATCACCTGAATGGTGATATTGGGCAGGGCGGCGACTTCCAGCAGATGCCGGAGCTGCTCGGCCATGACCCTCCGGCCACCGATGGTCCGCTTGAGCGTCGCCTCGTCGATGACGGCCCACAGGCGCGGGCCGTCCTTCCTCGTGAAGCGCTCCTGCCGTTGCATGCGCATATGCACGCGGCGTTCGATCTTGTCGGCGGACAGGTCGGGGTTGCCGAGCTGGAACACCGCCCGCGCGTAGGCGGAGGTCTGCAGCAGGCCCGGCACGAACTGCACCTCATAGGTGCGGATCACGCTGGCCGCCTCCTCCAGGCCCACGTACGTGGTGAACCAGTGCGGCAGCTCGGCCGAGTACTTGTGCCACCATCCCGGGGTGTTGGCCTCGCGCACCATCTCCAGCAGAGCACGCCGCTCGGCGTTGTCGACGACGCCGTAGAGAGTGAGCAGGTCCTCGACGTCACGTGTCTTGAATCCGACGCGCCCGAGCTCCATCCGGCTGATCTTGGACTCGGAGGCCCGGATGTGGAAGCCGGCCTGGTCGCGGGTCAGCCCGCTGTCCTCGCGCAGCCGCCGCAGGCTTGCACCGAGCATGATGCGCCGAACGGTCGAACCGGAACCGGGCGGATCGATGGACACGTGGTGCTCCTTGGTCGTTTCCTTGCCACACAGTGTGTCACTTCACAACCCAAAGATCATGGGCTGCGGACAAGATCCCCTTTCCCACTGATTGACCTTTTGACGAACAACCGTAGCGGCTGCACGAGTTGTCTGCACGTGCATTCGCTCTTGCACCTGCACGAGAGTCTGACGCAGAATGATCACGTGCAATCCACCCTGGCGACGGGCCCGTGGACCACGTTCGACTGGTGGCCTCCGGTCGGCTGGTGGCCCGAGGCGGCGCGCGATCTGCTGGTGCCCGGTCCCGCCTCGAGCGCCACGTTCGTGCTCCCCGCCACCGCCTCCTCCGTCCACGCGGCCCGCAGCTTCACCGCCGGGGTCCTGTCGGCCTGGAACCTTCCCGAAGTGGCCGACAACCTGGAGCTCGTGGTCTCCGAGCTGGCGACCAACGCCCTGCGGCACGGCCTGCGCCTGGAGGAGCCCCGCTGCGAACGGCCCGTCCACATGTCGCTCGTGCGCCGCGGGCCGCTGGTGACCAGCGCGTTCACCGATCCCGGCGCCTCCGTGCCGGTGCTGCGCCACCCCGGCCCCCTTGACACCGGCGGCCTCGGTCTGCACATCGTCGAATCGCTCAGCCTCCGCTGGGGCTGGTCCGCGCTCGCCCCCCACGGGAAGATCGTCTGGGCAGTTCTCTCCTGACCGGGAGTGATCTGCATTACCGTGGATGGTCATGGCTCACGGTGAGTCCTACGCGCGACCCATGAGAGTGCTGACCGATGGACGATCACCTGCTCGGCTGGCTCCGGACCCTCGACGAGGACAGGCTCTGCCGCATCCTGTCCAACCGGCCTGACGCCATCGCCGCACCGTGGCCGCGCCGCCTCGACACGCTGGCCCAGCGCCTGAGCAACGGCTTCGCCGCCATGGAGGCGCTGCGCCGCCTGCCGCTGCCGTGCCTCCAGCTCGCAGAGGCCTGCCTGGTCCCGCGCCGGCCGACCACCGAGCTGCTGGCCGGGCTGCTCGGCAGATCCCCGGGCGAGCTGCGCCCCTGGCTCGACCGCCTCTACGACCACGCGCTGGCCTGGCCGGGCGACGACGGCGAGATCCATCTGTCGGAGGCCGTCGCGCGCTGGTGGAACACGCCGCTCGGCCTGGGCGAGCCGCTCGACCACTACCTCAACTCCTGGACGATCAGCACCGACACGCTGCGCGCGCTGGCCCGCAACCTGGGCCTGCCGCCGCACTCCAACAAGCGCCGCACGATCACCCGGGTGAGCGAGGCGCTCGCCGACCCGTCCCGCGTGGAGGCGCTGCTGCGCCACGCCCCCGCCGGCACCCGCGACCTGCTCGCCGCCTTCGCCTGGGACGGTCCCGTACGGGACGTCGACGGCGGCGGGTTCGTGACGCCCGGCACGCCCGAGAAGTGGTCGGCCGACCACGGCCTGCTCTACCGGCCGAGCTGGCACGTCGCCGAGATGCCGCGCGAGGTGGCGCTGTGCCTGCGCGGCCCGGGCTACCATCCGCCGTTCGCGGCGCGGGCGCCCGAGCTGGCCACGCTGCCGGTCGACCCGGAGGAGGTCGACCACCTGATGACGCTGGCCGCGCCGCACGTCGTCGAACGCTGCGCGGCCCTGCTGGACAACACCGCCAAGACGCCGCTGCCGCTGCTCAAGACCGGCGGCGTGGGCGTGCGCGAGGTGCGCAGGGTGGCCAAGGAGACCGGCTGCGACGAGGACGAGACGCGGCTGCTCCTGGAGGTCTGCGCGGTGGCCCGGCTGCTGGCCTGGGACGAGCCGTCGGGCGGCCTGGTGCCGACCGAGCGCTTCGACCGGTGGCGCCTGGACGAGGGCGCGGCCCGGCTGCGGGTGCTGTTGTCGGCCTGGTGGCGGATGGAGCGATCCTCACTGCGCAAGATCGACGGCCGCTACGGCACGCTGCTGGGCGACGACCAGTCGGGCCCGGCCGTGGCGCGCGTGCGCCGCGCCGTGCTCTCGGTGCTGGCGCAGCTGCCGTCCGGCACCGCGTTCGCCGGCCGCGACGGGCTGGTGGCCAGCGTGCACTGGCACGCCCCGCTGCTCGACCGCGAGCTGCTCGGCGCGTGCGCGTCCGCGGTGATCGACGAGGCGCGGCTGCTCGGCCTGCTGGCCAACGACGCGCTCACCGACCTCGGGCGGGCGCTGGCCGGGCTGTCGGACCGGGCGGGCGAGGAGAGCGACGACTCGGTGCCGCTCGTGGAGCACGACCCGGCGCTGGTGGAGGCGTCCACCAGGGCGCTGGCGAGCGTGCGCAGAAGCGCCCTGTTCGGGCCCGACCTGACCGCCGTCGTCACCGGGCCGCCGTCGGCGGAGCTGGCCGCGCTGCTCGACCGGGTGGCCGAGCGCGAGTCGCGGGGCGCGGCCTCGGTGTGGCGTTTCACCACCGAGAGCGTACGGCGGGCGCTCGACCGCGGATACGACGCCGACGAGCTGCTGGAGGAGCTGTCCGGCGTCGGCACGATCCCGCAGCCGCTCGACTACCTGGTGCGTGACGTGGCGCGGCGGCACGGCGAGGTGACGGTGACCACGGTCGGCTGCGTGGTGCAGGCGTCCGACCCGTCGCTGCTGGCCGAGATCGCCGCGCACCGCCGCCTGTCCCGGCTGGGGCTGCGGCTGCTCGCCCCGACGGTGCTGGTGGCCTCGGCCGACGCCGGGCGGACACTGGCGGCGCTGCGCGAACATGGCTACGCGCCGGTTCCCGTCGCCGACACCGGCGAGATCGCCATCCGCCGCACCCGGGCCGAGGAGCCGCACGGCGGCAAGCTCATCCTGCTGCCCGGCGGCCAGGTGGCCGAGCTGGACCGGGCGCCGCACGCGCTCGCCGAGCCGGCCCCCGACCCGCAGGAGCACGCCCGCCGCCTGATCGCCGACAGCCGGTCGGCCGCCGAGCAGGGCGGGCGCACCTGGGCGGTGATCGGCAGGATGGCCACCAGGCTGCCGACGGCCCAGCAGTCACTGCTCGGCTTCGTCGTCGACCGGGGCGTGCGGGCCGGCATCACGCTGACCGGCGGCCTGACCGCCACCGTGAGCCACGGCGAGCTGCGCGGCGGCGCGCTCGACGCGTGGTGCGAGGAGGCGGGCGACTACCTGGAGTTCCCTCTCGCCGAGATCGTCGAGGTCAGGGGAGCTTACTAGCCTTGCCCAGGTTGGCCACCAGCTCCTCCAGCACCCCCGCGTACGACTGGTAGCTGAACGGCGCCTCGGCCCGCCATGCATAGAGCTGCCCGGCCTTGACCGCGGGCAGCCCGGCGAAGGTCGGCTTCTTGAGCATCTCCTCGGGCTTGAGCGCCTGGGTCCGGGTGTCGTGCAGGATGACGTCGGCGTCGTAGGTGTCGGCGTTCTCCCAGCTCAGGCTCTGGAAGAAGCCGGCCTCGTCCACCTTGTCCGGAGTGACGACGTTCAGGCCGAGTCCGGCGGCGTGCGTGAGGTCGGGGTGGTGGGGCGGGTTGGCCACCCACATGCCGTCGGGGCCGGCGGAGATCACGAGGACCTTGAGGTCCTTGAACCGGGCCAGTTCCTTCCCGGCGGCCTCCATCCGGGCCTTGGCCTCGGCCACGCCCGCCATTTCCGCCTTGAGCGAGGTGGCCAGCTCCTCGTAGCGGCCGATGATCGCGGTGGCGGAGCGGCCGGTGAGCTTGATGCCGGCGGTGGGGGCGACCTGCTCGATCGTCTCCTTGGACCGCTCGGGCACGTACCAGAGCGTGTCCGCGTCGTACATGCCGGTGACGAGCAGCTCGGGCCGCAGCCCGATGTACTGCTCGACGTTGAACTCGTCCCAGGCGTTGCCCAGCCCGACGACCTGGCCGATGTCGACGTTGCCGACCTGCGGGTCCTTGGCGCCGTCCTTGAGCTTGTGCGGGCCGAAGACGGCGACCGGGCGGACGCCGAAGTCCCACAGCGCGGCGGCCGCGCCGACCTGGGCGACGACCCGGGAGGGCGCGGCGGGCAGGTCGATCTTCTTGCCGCGGTCGTCGGTGAACGTCCACGCCCCGGCGGCCGGGGCCGACGACGGCGCGGCGGCCGGGGTACCGCTGCCCGTGCCCTCACCCGTGCCCTCACCCGTGCCGCAGGCCGACAGCAGCAGCGCGCCCGTGGCGGCGAGGAAGCCCCTGCGGGCCAGGACCGGTCCCGACATGTGTCACTCCTAAGGTTAGGCTTGCCTTCCCAGCAAGGCTTTAGATTAGCCTCACCTAAGCTTGACGTTGACGGAAGGGGGTCGGGTGCGCCCGGCTGAGCAGATCTCGCCGCCCGGCGCCGGGACCGCCCCGGCCCCGGCACGCGCCGGCGGACGCCGCGCGGCACTGGCCGCCGGGCTCGTCGTGGCGGCCGGTGTCCTGGTACTGGTGGCGATGGCGAGCATCGCGCTCGGCGCGCGGTCGATGCCCTGGTCGGCGGTGCTGGACGCGTTCCTGGCCCCCGGCGGGGGCGCCGACCACACGGTCATCCGCGAGGTACGGGTGCCGCGCACGCTGCTCGGCCTCGGCGTCGGCGCGGCGCTCGGGCTGGCGGGGGCGCTCATGCAGAGCCTGACCCGCAACCCGCTGGCCGACCCGGGGCTGCTCGGCGTCAACGAGGGGGCGGCACTCGGCGTCACGCTCGCGCTCGGCGTGTTCGGCCTCTCCGACCCGGCCGTGTACGTGTGGTTCGCGTTCGCGGGCGCCGCCGTCGCCTCCGTGGTGGTGTACGCGCTCGGCTCGGCCGGTCGCTCGGGAGGCGGCCCGGTACGGCTGGCGCTGGCCGGGATCGCCGTCGGCATGGTGTTCACCGCGGCGTGCTCGGCCATCCTGCGCCTGGACGCCCAGACGTTCGACCGGATGCGCTTCTGGCTGGCCGGGTCGCTGGCCGGGCAGGGCGCCGACACGGCGGCGCGGCTGGCCCCGTTCCTCGTCGCCGGGCTGGTGCTGGGCCTGCTGCTCGGCCGGCCGCTGAACACGCTGGCGCTGGGCGACGACGCCGGCAGGTCGCTGGGCGTGGCGGTCACCAGGACCCGGGCACTGACCGCCGTCGCGGTGACGCTGCTGTGCGGGTCGGCGACGGCCGCCGCCGGGCCGCTGTGGTTCGTCGGGCTGGCCGTGCCGCACGCCGTGCGTGCCGTGGTCGGCCCCGACCAGCGCTGGGTGCTGCCCTACTCCGTGCTCGTCGCGCCGGTGCTGCTGCTGGGCGCCGACGTGGCCGGGCGGCTGATCGCCAGGCCCGGCGAGGTCCAGGTGGGCATCATGTGCGCGGTGATCGGCGCGCCGGTCTTCATCCTGATGGCCCGGCGCAGGAGGCTGGCCGCGCTATGACCGTACGTGTCGGCCCCTGGTCCGTCCGGCTGGCGCCGCGGGCCCTGCTCACCGGTGTGCTGCTGCTTCTCGTGGCGTGCGCGGTGGCCGTGGTGGCGATCTCGACCGGCGAGTTCACCGTGCCCGTGCCCGACGTGCTGGCCGCCCTGTTCGGCGAGGGCACCCCGGTCGCCGAGCTGATCGTCGGCAAGCTGCGCGCCCCCCGCGTCGTCACCGGCCTGCTGGTCGGGGCCGCGTTCGGGGTGAGCGGCGCGATCTTCCAGAGCCTCACCAGGAACCCACTCGGCAGCCCCGACTTCATCGGCTTCACCGCCGGCGCCTCCACCGGCGGCATCATCGCCGTCGTCGCGGGCGGCTCGGCGATGGCCGTCGCCGGCGGCGCGCTCACCGGCTGCGTGATCACCGCGCTGCTCGTGTACGGCATGGCGTTCCGGCGCGGCGTGCAGGGCTACCGGCTGGTCCTGGTCGGCATCGGCGCCAACGCCCTGCTGCTGGCCGTGAACTCGTACCTGCTGACGCGCGCCAACATCAACGACGCGGCGACCGCCGGGGCCTGGCTCACCGGCAGCCTGGGCGGGCGCGGCTGGGAGCACGCGATCCCCGTGGCGCTCGCGCTGGCCGTGCTGCTGCCCGTGGGCGCGTCACTCGCCAGGCCGCTGCGCATGATCGAGATGGGTGACGACGCGGCCCGCTCCATGGGCATCGGCGTCGAACGCGTACGCGCCGCCGCCGTCGTCACCGGCGTGCTGCTGTGCGGCGTGGCCGTGGCCGCCGCGGGGCCCGTCGTCTTCGTCGCGCTGGCCGCGCCGCAACTGGCCCGGCGGCTCACCCGCTCCCCCGGCGTCACCCTGGCGTCCTCGGCGCTCATGGGCGCCGTCCTGCTGACCGTCTCCGACCTGGCCGCCCAGCGCGTGCTCGCGCCCACCCAGTTGCCCGTCGGCGTGGTGACCGCCGCGATCGGCGGCACCTACCTCGCCCTCCTCCTGCGGAAGGATCGATACTGATGGCCGACGCCCGCCTGTACGGCAGCGACCTCACCCTCGCCTACGACCAGCGCGTCGTCGCCACCGAGCTGAGCGTCGCGATCCCCGACCGGTCGTTCACCGTGATCATCGGCCCGAACGCGTGCGGCAAGTCCACCCTGCTGCGCGCCCTGGCCAGGATGCTCAAGCCGAAGACCGGCGCGGTGCACCTCGACGGCGGCGTCATCACCGCGCTGCCGTCCAAGGAGGTCGCCCGGCGGCTCGGCCTGCTCCCGCAGAGCTCCATCGTGCCCGACGGGATCACCGTCGCCGACCTCGTCTCGCGCGGCCGCTACCCGCACCAGCGGCTCATGCGGCAGTGGTCCAAGGCCGACGAGGCGGCGGTCACCGAGGCCATGCGCGCCACCAGCGTGACGGAGCTGTCGGACCGGATCGTCGACGAGCTGTCCGGCGGGCAGCGGCAGCGCGTGTGGCTGGCCATGGCGCTCGCCCAGGAGACGCCGATCCTGCTGCTCGACGAGCCGACGACCTTCCTCGACATCGCGCACCAGATCGAGGTGCTCGACCTGTGCGCCGACCTGCACGAGGCCGGGCGCACCATGGTGGCCGTCCTGCACGACCTCAACCAGGCGTGCCGGTACGCGACGCACCTCATCGTCATGCGCGACGGCCAGGTCGTGGCCGAGGGCGACCCGGGTGACGTGATCACGCCCGGCCTGGTGGAGCGGGTGTTCGACCTGCGCTGCGAGATCATCCCCGACCCCCAGTCGGGCACCCCGCTCGTCGTCCCCGAACACCGGCGCCGCGTCACGTCCCCCGCCTGACGCCCCGCCGGCACGTCAGTGGGCGAGGAGGAGACCCGCTTCCATGATGTGCCTCGGCGGGAAGGCCCAGAACCGGTCGTCGACGCAGCGGCCCGCGACGGTGGTCTCGTTCGGCTGGTCCGCCAGCCAGAACACCATGTGCACGTCGCCGGCCCCGCTCAGCTCCTGATCGGCTCCGTCCACGGTGGCGATGACCGTGCCGGCGCTCGGACATGACAGGCTGATCCGTTCGGCGGATTCTAGGCCATCGTCGTCACCCGCCGGCCGGCCCGGCCACGGCGCGGGAAGGGATCAGGCTGCGGGGAGGCAGCGGCGGACCGCGAGGAGGGCGACGGCGCGGGTGACGGCGAGGAGCTCGGGGATGGGCACCTGCTCGCGGGGCGCGTGGGCGTAGCGGGCGTCGCCGGGTCCGTAGTGGAGGGTGGGGATCCCGGCCCCGGCGTAGAGGCGCAGGTCGCTGCCGTACGGGGCGGCGGACTCGGGGAGCGCCACCCCGCTCGTGTCGGCGGCCGCCTGCCGCACCTCGGCGAGCAGCGGATGACCGGCGGGCAGGCGGCCACTGGCGAACTGGCCGCCGGGCCAGGTCACCACGGGCGGGTTGGCCCGCAGCCACGGGTGCGCCGCCGACAGCACCGCCTCCTCGAACGCCGCCCGCGCCTCGGCCGGGTCCTCGTCGAGCAGCACCCCGAGCCGTCCTTCGGCGACGAGCAGGTCGGGCACGGTGCTCGCCCAGTCGCCGGCGTGGACGGTGCCGACCTCGATCGGGTACGGCAGGGCGTTGCCGCCGAACTTGGCCGGGACGTGACGGTTGCGCTCGGCCTCCAGCCGCCGGATCGCCTCGAAGACCGGCCAGAACACCTCGATGGCGTTGACCCCTTCGAGGCGGGTGGCGCCGGGGGCGGCCCGCCCGGCGAGCTCGATCCGGAACGTCAGCGCCCCCGCGCAGGCGCTGATGACGGTGCCCGCGGTCGGCTCGGTGATGAGCGCCGCCTCGGCGGTGTGCCCTCTGGCCAGGGTGCCGAACGCGCCGAGCCCGCCGTCCTCCTCGCTGACCACGCAGTGCACGGCCAGCGGCCGTTCGAGGGTGATCCCGGCCCGGCGCAGGGCCCGGACGGCCGCGAGGTTGGCGGCCAGCCCGGCCTTCATGTCGCACGCGCCCCGGCCGTGCAGGATGTCGCCGGCGATGCGGGCGGCGAACGGGTCGCTGCCCTCCCACTTGGCCAGGTCGCCCGTCGGCACCACGTCCACGTGCCCCTGCAGCGCCAGCGCGGGCACGCCGTCGCCGCCGGTCACGCCGACCACTCCGTACGCCTCCGCCCGGGGCGCCTCGGTGCCCGGGAAGCCGTCGCGGCCGCGCAGGTCCTCGACGTCGAACTTCCAGACGTCGACGTCCAGGCCCGCTTCGGTGAGCAGGCCGGCGACGTGGTGCTGCAGTTCGGACTCGGCGTCGGTGCCGGTCACGCTGGGCACCCGGACGAGGTCGGCCAGCAGGTTGACGGTCTCCGCCTCGTCGATGGCGTTGAGGACTCTGGTCTCGGCGTCGCGCATGGAGCACACCTTCTCATGTCCGGACGCGAACCCCTATGGGTGCCAGTGGCGATACATGTCGTGCGAATCCTGGTGTGGGTGGTGGTGGCGCCGTTCGCGGCGTGGGCAGCGATACGGGTGTCAGGCTTCGAGCCGGACTGGCCGTGGGTGCCGCTGGTGGCGTTCACCCCGTACGCGGCGGTCGTGGCGGGGGCGGGGCTGCTGCTGGCGGCGCTGTCGAGGCGGCGGGCGGCGGCACTGGTGGCGCTGGCCGCCACCGTGGCGCTGGGCGGCGCGGTGGCGCCCCGGGGGATCGCCGACGGCGGGCCGGTCGCGGACGGGCCCGCGCTGCGGGTGCTGGCGGCCAACCTGATGTACGGCCTGGCCGACGCGGCCGATCTGGAGGCGCTGGTCACGCGGCTGCGCCCGGACGTGCTGATGCTGCAGGAGCTGACGCCGGACGCGCTGGAGCGCCTCGGCCCTCGGCTGCGCCGGGCGTTGCCGTACGCGGTGACGAGCCCGAAGCGGGGCGCGGGCGGCTCGGCCGTGTACGCGCGTCACCCGCTCACGGCCGGGCCGTTGCTGGAACTCGGCGGGTTCCGGCAGGCCGGCGCGGTGCTCACGGCGCCGGGCGGGACGCGGGTGGAGGTCGTCTCGGTCCACCCGTGCGCGCCGCGCCGGTACGGCAGGCAGCCGTGCTGGAAGGCGGGGCTGGAGGCGCTGCCGCGCGCGGGCGGGCCGCTGCGGGTGCTGGCCGGCGACTTCAACGCGACGCTCGACCATCTCGGGATGCGCGACCTGCTCGCCTCCGGCTACCGGGACGCGGCGGACGTGACCGGGCACGGGCTGGCGGCGACCTGGCCGCAGAGCCGGCTGCCGGGGGTGGCCATCGACCACGTGCTGGCGGACGCCCGGATGGGAGTGCGCGAGTTCGGCGTGCACGGGCTGAAGGGCACCGACCACCGTCCGGTGTTCGCGGTGCTCACCCTGCCCCGAGCCCGGCCCTGACGGTCAGCAGCCGGCCAGGCGGACGTCGGTGAAGCGGACGGCGAAGCCCTTGCCCGCCGGCGCGGCGGCCATGACCCCGGCCAGCGCCGGCGCGTCCGGCGGGAAGTAGGCCAGGCGGAGCAGGTGCTGCGGCGCCTCGTCGGCCAGCCCGTAGCGGACGGTCACGGCGTCGCCCTGGCGTTCCAGGTCGATGGTGACCTGGTCCGCCGTCGTGCCGAGCGGCAGCACCGACCAGTCGGAACGGTCCCGGGTGACGACCGTGCTCAGGTGGAAGCGCCCGTCGACGTACTCGACGCCGGCCTTGATCCAGGTACCCTCGTCGATCCTGAGCAGCGCGCCCGCCTGGTCGTACTGGGCGGCGTAGTCGCCGCCGAAGGTCACCGTGAGCCGCAGGTCCCCCTGGATCACGCGGCCGAACTGGTGGGCGGTGTCGAAGGTGTAGCCGTAGTGCGTCCGCCGCCACAGGTCGGTGCCCGCCTCGCAGAACAGGCTCAGGCCGTCGTCCGCCGTCCACTGGCGGGGAGGATTCGTCCATTGCCAGCCGGTCGCGCCGAAGGCCATGATCATGGCTTTATCCTGCCATGATCGGTCATGCCGTGTAAGGAGTGTTCCTCTGGGTGAGATTCCGTCCCGGCGCGGAACGTAAACTTGGCCCCGTGGTAGAGCCCAAGTTCGAGATTCAGATGCTGCACGACCGGGTGATGATCCGGCTGGAGCAGGAGGCCCAGGAGCGCCGCAGCGGCTCCGGGATCGTCATCCCCGCGACGGTCAAGCTGGCCAACCGGCTGGCGTGGGGCGAGGTCTGCGGCGTCGGCTCGAACGTGCGCTCGGTCAAGGTCGGCGACAAGGTGTTGCTCAACCCGGAAGACCAGTTCGAGGTCGAGCTGCACACCCAGGTCTACCTGGTGATGCGCGAGCGCGACCTGCACGCGGTGGCCACCCAGGAGACCGACCACGGCACCGGTCTCTATCTTTGACGCGCGGCCGCACGGGTGAAGGAGAGCCACAGCCCGGCGGCCCACGTGCGATAGGGGACGGCGGCGAGCACGCGGCCCACCTTCCCGTCCAGGCCGACCACGGCCAGCCTGTAGGCGCCGCGGTGCGCCATGACCGCGATCACGTGACTCTCGTCCCACCAGCCGAACAGCGCCTCCGGCTCGACGGCGATCCGGCCGGCGATCCGCCCGGTCGCGGTGTCGGCCAGGCAGATCTGCCCGGCGAACCGCGCCGGGCACCACAGGGCCATCCGCCTGCCCGACGGCGAGAACGAGTCCTCGGGCCCGGTGGGCGGGCCGACGCCGGTCAGGGTCCGCAGCACCTTCCCGTCGGCCGCGCTGTAGACGCGCAGGCCCGTGCCGTACGTGGCGATCAGGTTGCCGCCGGGCGTCCACCAGAACCCGGCCGCCGCGCCCATCCCCGCGACCGTGACGGTGCGGGCGGTGCCCGCCTTCACGTCCACGACGGTGAACCCGGCCGCGCGCCACCGCCCGCCGGTCTTCCGCTCGACGGTGAGCGCCACCCGCCGGCTGTCGCGGGTCCAGGACACGTACGACGCGGTGAGCGGCTTCTTGACGGTACGGATCCGCCGGGTCGTGCCGGTGGCCCGGTCGGTGAGGAGCAGGGCGTCATGCCCGGACCGGTAGGCGCGCGGGACGCCCGCGACGGTGCGCCCGTCGGGCGAGAGCGCCGCCTCCGACAGCCCCCGCTGCCGGGCGAACCGGTCGCCGGTGCGCAGGTAGGCGCCGGTGGTCCCGAGCCCGTAGGCGGTGAGCCGCACCGGATCGCCGGACTGTTCGTGATATTTCACGTTCGCCCCCGGCAGCGAAAGGTCCGCCTGAGCGGCCGGAGCGGTCACGACCAGCGACAACGCGAGAGCGATATGGGCGATCACGCCCGAAGAATAGACACCCGGACCCGGGATTCCGGGAAGCGATAGCGAAGCGGTCTAGCGGAGGATGTACTGCTGGGCGAGCTCGATGACGTCCAGGCCGAGGGTGCGCAGGCCCATGTAGACGATCGCGGTCGCGGCGATCACGGTGACCAGCGCCACCAGGATCTTGACCGTCCAGCCCTGCCGCTTGTACCACTCCGTCCAGGCGTGCAGGGTCCGCTTGCCGAACTCCAGCGCCCGGTGCGCCCAGTGGAACTCGGTGGCCAGCACGGCCAGCCCGGCGAACACCACGAGCCAGCCCGGCCCGGGGAACGGCACCATGACCAGGCCCCCGCCGACCATGAGCGCGCCGATGACGCCGACCACGATCTTGAGCGTGAGCGCCCCGGCCGGCGTCGACCGCACCCGGTCGCGCCACCCCCGGATGCCGGACCGGTGCGCGGGCATGCTCGATCGGCGCGCCGCCTCGCCCTTGACGATGTCGGCGTCACCGGTTTCGGAATTCTGCGTCGGCACGGTCCCCCCGGACTGCTCGGTGTGGTCTCCAGGATAGGGCCCGGCGCCCGGCCGGGTGTGTCCGAACCCGGACAACGCACCAGACACCCACTAAACGCGCTACACAGTAAAATTTCCCGCTTGATCAGGCAACTCCGAACAATCGTCGGATATTGTCTGGTATGCCCGAGGTCATGCTACGCACCGTCACCGGCCCCATCCGCGCGGCCGCCGTCACCGGTGCCATTCTCCCCCACGAGCACCTGCGCACCGACATGCGCTGGGCGGTGGGCGTCGACTCCGACCCCTACCGCTGGCTCGACGAGGAGCAGTCCGTCACCGCCGAGGTCCGCGAGCTGCGCAAGTCCGACGATCTCGGCCTGATCGTGGACCTGACCTGCCTGGGCATGGGCCGCGACGCCGCCGGGCTGGCCCGCGTCGCGGCGGGCAGCCGGGTGCCCGTGATCGCCGCCACCGGGCTGTTCGCCGAGCCGTTCGCGCAGCCGGGCGAGCGGGACGTGGACGAGCTCACCGCCCTGCTCATGATCGACATCTCTGACGGCCTCGACGGCACCGGCGTCTTCCCCGGCGTGATCGGCGAGGTCGGCTGCTGGGGCGCCCGCCCGACGGCCGCCGAGCAGCGCGCGCTGGCCGCCGCCGCCCGCGCCTCGCTGGCCTCCCGCCTGTCGGTGGCCACCTACGGCCAGGACGGCCTGGGCATGCTGGAGATCCTGCTGACTCGCGGCCTGCCGGGCTCGCGGGTGGCCGTGGGCTACGCGGGCGCCGACCCGGCCGTGGCCCGCAAGATCGCCGAGACGGGCGCGTACGTGAGTCTCGGCGCGCTCGGCCTGGGCGCCGGGCAGGCGGCCAGGATCGCGCTCGGCCTCATCGAGGAGGGCCACGCCGGCCGCCTGCTGCTCAGCACCGGCGTGAACCGGGTGGCGCAGCTGCGCCGCTACGACGGCCCCGGCTACGGCGAGCTGTTCCGCACGCTGCTGCCCGCGCTGCGCGAGGCCGGAGTGGACGAGGACACGCTGCGCGGCATCACGCACGACAACCCGCTGCGCTGGCTCACCGACGGGATGAACTGACCCGGCCGCCTCACGGACCCCCCTGTCCGTTCTTCGCCGCCGCGGGCTCGGGCGTCGTGTCCGCCGCGACTGGCTAGGATCGGGGCGACACGAGCCAGGCCGGGTGGGGGATGGTGACGCGGAAACACGAGCACGGCCGTCCGCGCGGGGCGCGGGCCGCGCTGTCCCGGCTGACGCGGCTGGGCGACGTCCCCGTGGTGGTCATGCTGGCGTGGGCCGGCTGGCTGGCGGTCCCGTGGTCGCTCAACGGCCTCGCCCAGGCGCGCGCCGCCGCGGCCGCCGCCGCGGGCCCGCCCCCACCGCCTCCCTACCACGACGTACGCCCCAGCACGCCCCTCCACGCACGGCACGACGCGCCTCCTGAGGACGTGCCGCGGGACGTACGGCCTGGCGCTTTCCTGCAGGACGTGCCGCAGGAGCCGGGGCCGGCCGCGGACGCCCTGCGGACGGCGCGGTTGCGGGCGGAGCTGGCCGGGGAGGTGCACGACGCGGCCGGTCACGGGCTGGCGGCGATCGCCATGCAGGCCGGCGTCGCGCTGGTGTCGCTCGACGACGACCCCGGGCAGGCCCGGCGGTCCCTGGAGGCGATCCGGGAGACCAGCACCCGGGCGCTGTCCGAGCTCAGGGCCGCCCTCGACCGCCTGGACGGCGGCGGCCCCACGGGCGCGCGCACCGATGACCAGGCGGGGCCGACGGACCATGAGACGCTGACGGACCTGACGGGGCTGACCGGCCTGACGGGGTTGATCGCCGGGGTCCGGGCGGCCGGGCTGCCGGTGGACGTGGAGCCCGCCAGGCCGGACGTGCCGGCTCATCTGCGGGGCGCGGTCTACGGGGTGGTGCGCGAGTCGCTGACCAACGTGCTGCGGCACGCGGGCCCGACCAGGGCGGTGGTGCGGGTGGCCGCCGACCCGTGCGCGTTCGTGCTGGAGGTGGCCGACCGGGGCGTGGGCTGGACGGGCGCGGCCGAGGGCCGGGGTGTGGCCGGGATGCGCGCCCGGGTGACCGGCGCGGGCGGCCGCCTCACGGCGGGCCCCCGCGAGGGCGGCGGCTTCCGGGTGGTCGCGAGCTTCCCGCGGAACCGCCCCTGCCCCGGCGAACCGGACCGGCCGCACGCCGGCGAACCGGACCGGCCGCACGCCGGCGAGCCCGATCGGGCCCCCTCTTCAGGGCCGGGGCGGGCATGATCCGGGTGGCCGTGGCCGACGACCAGGCCGTGGTGCGGATGGGCCTGCGGGCGTTGCTGCAGCGCGAGCCCGACCTGGAGTTCGCCGGCGAGGCGGCCGACGGCAAGGCGGCGCTGGCGCTGCTGCGGCGCGAGCGCCCCGACGTGCTGCTGCTCGACATCCGGATGCCCGGCATGGACGGGCTCGACACGCTGCGGGCGATCGCGGCCGACGGGGAGCTGACCGGCACCAGGGTCGTGGTGGTGACCACGTTCGCCGAGGACGCGTACGTCTTCCAGGCGCTGCAGGCGGGCGCGAGCGGGTTCGTGCTGAAGGACGGCGCGCCGGAGGAGCTGGTCACCGCGGTGCGCGTGGTGGCGGCGGGCGAGGCGCTGCTGTCCCCGGCGATCACCAGGAAGGTCATCGGCCTGTTCGGCAGGCCGGGCGCGGCCCCGGTGGAGGGCCTTGGCTCGCTGACGCCGAGGGAGCGCGAGCTGGTGGCCTGGGTGGCGACCGGCATGTCCAACGAGGAGATCGCCGGCGAGCTGGTGATCAGCCCCGACACGGTACGCACGCACGTCAGCCGGGCCATGGTCAAGCTGCGCGCGCGTGACCGGGCGCAGCTCGTGGTGTACGCCATGCGCGCCGGCCTGACGCTCCCTACCTGAGCAATCCCTCGTAGGCGCGCTGCTGCACCTGCGCCTCGACCTGTTTGACGGTCTCCAGGCCGACGCTGACCATGATGAGCACACTGGTGCCGCCGAACGGGAAGTTCTGCTGGGTGCCCGGGTCGCGCAGGATCGCGAACGCCACGAGCGGCACCAGAGCCAGCACCCCGAGGTAGGCGGCCCCGGCCGGGACGAGCCGGGACAGCACGTGGGCCAGGTAGCCGGCGGTGGCGCGGCCCGGCCGCACCCCCGGGACGAATCCCCCGTACCTCCTGATGTTGTCGGCCACCTCGGCGGGATCGAAGGTGATGGACACGTAGAAGTACGCGAATCCCACGATGAGCAGCACGTACACCGTCATGTAGAGCGGATGGTCCCCGGAGGTGAGGTGGCGCGACACCCACGCGCCCGCCTCGCCGCCGAGCATCGGCGCGGCCAGCGCCGGCAGGTAGAGCAGCGCCGAGGCGAAGATCACCGGCACGATCCCGGCCTGGTTGACCTTGAGCGGGATGTAGGTGCTGCTCCCGCCGTACATGCGCCGCCCCACCAGCCGCCTGGCGTACTGCACGGGCACCCGGCGCTGTCCCTGCTCGACGAAGACCACGGCCGCCACCACGAACACGCCCGACACCAGGATCACCGCGAACGCGAACGGGCTCACCATCAGCATCGTCGACATGTACGCCGGGAACACGGCGACGACCTGCGTGAACATCAGCAGCGACATGCCGTTGCCGATCCCCCGCCCGGTGATCAGCTCGCCTACCCACATGACCACGCACGCCCCGGCGACCATGGTGACGACCAGGACGGCCACGACGAGCGGCCCGTCGTCGCGCAGCAGCGGCCTGGCGCACCCGGGCAGCAGCTGCCCGGCACGCGCCAGGGCGACGACCGTGGTGGCGTTGAGCACGGCCAGGGCGACGGTCAGGTAGCGGGTGTACTGGGTGATCCGCGTCTGCCCGGCCTGTCCCTCCTTGCGCAGCGCCTCCATCCGGGGCACCACGACGGTCAGCAACTGCATGACGATGCTCGCGGTGATGTACGGCATCACGCCCAGCGCGAACACCGACAGCCGCAGCATCGCGCCCCCGCTGAGCAGTTGCACCATGTCGAACAGCCCGCCGCGCGCCGCCCCCGCGCACTCCCGCACCGCCACCACGTCCACGCCGGGCGACGGCAGCACCTGCCCGAGCCGGAACAGCGCCAGCAGCCCCAGCGTGAACAGCAGCTTCCTGCGCAGCTCCGGCACCCGGAACGCCCTGGTCAACACGGTCAGCATGGCAAGGAGTCTGGCCGCGCGACCCCGTCCCGGTCGTCCGCCCAGCCGCGGCTGTCCCGTACGCGGATCCGCGTACGCTGATCGGGTGCGGGCGACGGTGTGGGTGATCAGCGGGCCGCCGGGGGCGGGCAAGTCCACGGTGGCGGCCGCGCTGCTCGCCCGCCTCTCCCCCGTCCCCGCCGTCCTGGACAAGGACACGGTGTACGGCGGGATCGTCGCGGAGATCCTGCGCGGCCACGGCCGACCGCCCGGCGAGCGCGAGGGCCCCTGGTACGACGAGCACGTCAAGCATCACGAGTACGACGGCCTGACCAGGGCGGCCGCGCACATCCGCGCGCACGGCTGCCCGGTGCTGCTCGACGGCCCGTTCACCGGCCAGGTGCACGACGCCGGGCGGTGGGCGCGCTGGGTCGGCGAGCTGGGCGGCGAGCCGGTGCGCCTGCTGTGGGTGCGCTCCGACGGCCCGACGCTGCGCGCCCGCCTGACGGCCAGGGGCCTGGCGCGTGACGCCGGCAAGCTGGCCGCGTTCGACGCCTACCTGGCGCGGATCAAGGCGGACGAGCCGCCCGCGGTGCCCCACGTGGAGATCGACAACCGGCCCGGCGCGCCCGCGCTGGAGGCGCAGCTCACGGCGGCGGGGCTGGGGTCACCCGATAGTCGTCGTCCCGGACGTCCATGATCGCCATGTGACCGGGCAGGTGGCCGATGGCGAACTCGACGCCGCTGGCCATGATCGCCGCCTGCGGCGTCACCCCGCAGGCCCAGAAGAGCGGCACCTCGCCCGGCCGCACCTCGACGGGGTCCCCGAAGTCGGGCCACGACAGGTCGGCGATGCCCAGCTCCGCCGGGTCGCCCGCGTGCACGGGCGCGCCGTGCACCATCGGGTAGCGGCCGCTCACCTCGACGGCGGTCGCCACCAGCGCCTCCGGCACCGGCCGCATCGACACCACCAGCGGCCCCGACAGCGATCCGGACGGCTCGCACGGCACGCTCGTGCGGTACATCGGCACGTTCGTGCCCTGCTCCAGATGCCGTACCGGGACGCCCTCGGCCAGCAGCGCGCGCTCGAAGGTGAAGCTGCAGCCGATGAGGAACGGCACCAGGTCCGGCCGCCAGTCCTCGACCACCTGGTCGACGTCGGCGACCGGCCGCCCGTCGCGGTAGACGCGGTAGGCGGGCAGGTCGGTGCGCAGGTCGCCGGCGAACAGCCGGGTCCGCACCGACCCCGGCTCGCCCACGTCCAGCACCGGGCACGCCCGCGCGTTGCGGTGCGCGAACAGCAGCAGCTCGTAGGCCAGCTCCTTCGGCACCGCGATGAGGTTCGCCTGCGCCCAGCCCCGGCACCAGCCAGCCGTCGGGGCCCGCTCACCCGCGCGGAACCGCTCGCGCGCCCGCTCCGGGGTCAGGTCTGCGACATCCACTCTTCGACAGTACGCGTGATGCCATGATTTTTCGGGGTAGCGAGGCTGCCGTGCGCCTCGACGTGAACCTCCTCGACTACCTCCTCATCGCGCTCTACTTCGCCACCGTCCTCGGGATCGGCGTCGCGGCCCGGCGCCGGATCAGCTCCAGCCTGGACTTCTTCCTGGCCGGGCGGGGCCTGCCGGCGTGGATCACCGGGCTGGCGTTCGTCTCGGCCAACCTCGGCGCGATCGAGATCCTCGGCATGGCGGCCAACGGCGCCCAGTACGGCGCGATGACCGTGCACTACTACTGGATCGGCGCGGTCCCGGCGATGGTGTTCCTCGGCCTCGTCATGATGCCGTTCTACTACCGCTCCAAGGTGCGCAGCGTGCCGGAGTTCCTGCGCAAACGGTTCAACGGCGCGACCCAGCTGCTGAACGCGATCACGTTCGCGGTCGCGCAGATCCTCATCGCCGGGGTGAACCTGTACGCGCTCGCCCTGGTCATGGAGGCGCTGCTGGGCTGGCCGCTGCCGGTCTCCGTGGTGGTGTCGGCGGTGATCGTGCTCTCCTACATCACGCTCGGCGGGCTGTCCTCGGCGATCTACAACGAGGTGCTGCAGTTCTTCGTCATCCTGGCCGGGCTGATCCCGCTGACCGTGCTCGGGCTGATGAAGGTGGGCGGCGTCTCCGGCCTGTTCGAGAAGGTACGGCAGAGCGCGCTCGGCGAGGGCGGCCTGCACACCTGGGCAGGCACGTCCGGGGACAACCCGATGAACGCGCACTGGATCGGGATCGTGTTCGGCCTGGGGTTCGTGCTGTCGTTCGGCTACTGGACGACGAACTTCGCCGAGGTGCAGCGCGCGTTGTCGGCCCGCAACACCAACGCGGCCCGGCTCACGCCGATCGTGGCCGCGTACCCGAAGATCTTCATCCCGCTGGTGACCGTGCTGCCCGGCATGATCGCCCTCGTCCTGTTCTCGGACCTGGGCAGCCCCGGGCAGCCCTACAACAACGCGATCCCGCTGCTCATGCGCGACCTGCTGCCCAACGGGGTGCTCGGCGTGGCGGTGACCGGGCTGCTGGCCTCGTTCATGGCGGGGATGGCGGCCAACATCAGCGGTTTCAACACGGTCTTCACCAACGACATCTGGCAGGCGCACGTCAAACGTGACCGGGACGACGGCTACTACCTGCGGGTGGGCCGGATCGCCACGGTCGCGGGCGTCGCGCTCGGGGTGGGGACGGCGTTCATCGCCGCCGGCTACTCCAACATCATGAACTACCTGCAGGCGCTGTTCTCCTTCTTCAACGCGCCGCTGTTCGCCACGTTCATCGTCGGGCTGTTCTGGAAACGGATGACGCCCTGGGCCGGGTTCTGGGGGCTGCTCTCGGGCACCCTGGCCGCGTTCGTGTCGTACATCTCCTTCAAGGCCGGGCTGGTGGACTTCGGGACCGAGCTGAACGCCAGCTTCTGGGGCGCGGGCATCGCCTTCGCCGTGGACGTGGTCGTGTCGGTGGTGGTCACGCTGGTCACGACGGCCAAGCCGGTGGAGGAGCTGCGCGGGCTGGTGTACGGGCTGAGCGCGGTGGACCTGGAGGACGACGCGCTCGCCGGTGACAAGAAGTGGTACCGCTCGCCCGTGCTGCTCGGCACGGGCGCGCTGATCCTGGCCGCGGCCATGTACGGGGTGATCCTGTGAGCGACATCCGACTCGTCATCGGCGGGCTGTTCCTCGTCTACGGCGTGATCCTCATCGTCGCCGGCGTGTTCGGCAGCCCGATCAACCTGTGGACCGGGCTGCCGATGGCCGTCTTCGGCGGCGCGTTCGTGATCTGGGCGCGGGTCAGGCGGATCTAGGCGGGTTTGACAACCCCTCCGGCGTCAACCTATGTTGACCCTCATCGGGTCAATCAAAGTTGACGCATCGAGGGGGACCTTTCTCGTGGACGCGCTCGCGACGGCCGTGGCCGCCAACCTGCCCGTCATCCTGTGGGGCCCGCCCGGCACCGGCAAGACCTCCGCCGTGCAGGCCCTCGGCCGGCGGCTCGGGCTGCCCGTCGAGGTGGTCGTCGGCTCCGTCCGGGAGCCCAGCGACTTCGCCGGGCTGCCGGTGATCCGCGACGGCGGCACCTGGTTCGCGCCGCCCCGCTGGGCCGAGCGGCTGGCCGGGGCCGGGCACGGAATCCTGTTCCTGGACGAGCTCACCACCGCGCCGCCCGCCGTCCAGGCGGCCATGCTCCGCGTCGTGCTCGAACGGGCGGTCGGCGACCTGACGCTGCCGCCGGCCGTGCGGGTCGTCGCCGCCGCCAACCCGCCCGAGCAGGCCGCCGACGGCTGGGACCTCACGGCGCCGCTGGCCAACCGGTTCGTCCACCTGGAGTGGCGGATCAGCGCCGCCTCGGTGGCCGACGGGTTCACCGGCGGCTTCCCCGCGCGCCGGGATCCCCGCCGACGTGGCCCGGCCGTACGTGGACGCGGGCTGGGACGGCGGGGATGCGGCGCCGTGGGCGCGGCGGCGGGTGGACGAGGGCGACGCGCGGGCGTTCAGGGCGCTCGGCTTCAGCGCGGCCGAGGCCGCCGCGACGGGGCGGACCGCCGTCGCGCTGCTGGCCGGCTGGTGGGGCGCCGTCCCGATGGAGGAGGTGGCGGTCTGGTGCGCGGCCGGGTTCGGGCCGGAGGAGGCCGCGGCCCAGCGCGCCGCCGGCGTCTCGGCCGGGCAGGCGTCGGTCCTGCGCGCCCTTCTCTAGTGCCCGGCCTCTAGTATTCGACCTCGAACGTGTGCGGCCCCAGCCCGTAGCCGTCGCCCCTGGGCAGCACGTGCCCCTGGCCGATCAGCGTGCGCAGGCTGGCGCGCACCTCGTCCTCCTCCAGGCCGGTGGCGCGGACCAGCGCGCCGAGGCCGACCCAGCCGTGCTCGACGGCCTCGCCCGCGACCGCCTCGTACACGTGGATGTCCACGTCCGACAGGACCTGGACGTCATGATCGCCGGACATCAGCGCAACCTCGCCCCCTCCCGCAGCCGGTTCGGGTCGACGTCGCGCTCGGGGAAGCGGCGCAGGTATTCGGCCTCCATCTCGTTGGTGCGTGAGGTGTGGCGGTCAAGGGCGTCATCGGAGCCGTGCATGAGCGTCTCGGTCCGGGTCGCGTGCAGTTGCCGCAGCTCGCGCAGCAGATCGTCGTCGCTGAGCGCGGCCGGGTCGATTCCCATCGTCGTCATGCGTTCCCCCTACCCCGTAAGAGCGCAACAATATATGTCACAATTCCTGACATATAGGCATTGTCCAGGAGATTGGACCGCCTTACCTTCCGGGTATGGACCTCGAGCTCCGGCACCTCAGAATCGTCCGCGCGGTAGCGGACGCGGGAAGTGTCAGCAAGGCCGCCTCCCTGCTCGGGTTGGCGCAGCCTGCCCTGACCGCCCAGCTCAAACGCATCGAACGCATGCTCGGCGGCGCGCTGTTCGAGCGTGACCGTCACGGCGCCCGCCCCACCCGGCTCGGCGAACTGGTGCTCGCCCGCGCCCGGGTGCTCCTGCCCGCCGCCAAGGAACTCCAGGAGGAGGCCGTCCGGTTCGCGCACGCCCCCTCCCCCGGCTACCGGATCGGCGCGACGAACGGCCCCATCCTCGGCGGGCTGGTGGACCGGCTCGCCGCCGAACGGAGCGTGACCACGTACACGAGCTGGTCGACCCACGAGCTCACCACGATGGTCGAGCTCGGCCGCCTCGACTACGTGCTGACCGGCGCGTGCGGCGAGAGCGGCGCGCCGACCGGCACGCTGGTGTGGGACGCGATCAGCCTCGACCCCGTGTTCACGCTCGTCGCCGACACCCACCCGCTGGCCAGGGAGAAGGAGGTGGAGCTGGGCGACCTGGCCGAGGAGCAGTGGGCCGCGACGCCGGGCGACGGCTGTTTCACCGACTGCTTCGCCACGGCGTGCGCGCGCGCCGGGTTCACGCCGCGCACGATGTACGAGACGGACCTCGCCACCTGCGCGCACCTGGCCCAGGTGGGCCGGGCCGTGGTGCTCTGCCAGGCCACCCACCAGCCGGCGCCCGGCCTGGTCGTGGTGCCGCTGAAGAACGCGCCGCTCCGCTGGCGGCAGCTCCTCGGCCGGCACCCCGGCGCCGCCGACGCCCCCTGGGTGATGGTGCAGGCCAAACAGGCCCACCAGGAAGCGGTACGGCGCAGCGTCGTCTATCACGACTGGCTGGTACGCAACCCGGGTTTCGGCACGGCACCATAACACCGTGATAGGGGCAAAGTAGTACTCCTCGCTTTCCGGGCGGCTGGTTACCTTAACGGCACCCCAGCAGCAAGGAGACATCATGCTCCGCACGCCTGCCATCATCGCTATCGCGATCGGCGCGTTACTCGTGACGGCGACCCCGGCCGTCGCCGAGAAGCCACCCTCCGGCGTCATCGACGCCATCCAGCGCGACCTCGGCATCACCGAGGAACAGGCGATCAACCGCCTGGCCAACGAGGCCCGCGGCAACCGGGCCGCCCCCGGCCTGCGCAAGAAACTCGGCGACCGCTTCGCCGGGATCTGGTACGAAGGCGCCGAGAGCGCCCTCGTCGTGGCCACCGTCGACGCGGCCGACACCGCGGCGATCACCCGCGCCGGCGCGCGGGCCCGTGTCGTGTCCAGGACCCTGGCCGACCTCACCGCCGTCAAGGAGCGCCTCGACAAGGCCGCGCCTCCCGACACCGTGCACGCCTGGTCCCTCTCCGTCGCCGACAACTCGGTGATCGTGTGGGCGGCCGACCTCGACGCCGCGCGCGCCTGGATGTCCGGCGCCGGCGTGGACGCCAAGACCGTCAAGCTGGAGCAGTCCGCCGAGCGGGCCAAACTCTTCTACGACATCCGCGGCGGCGACGCCTACTACACCGGCCCCTACCGCTGCTCGGTCGGCTTCGCGGCCCGGCGCGGCACCCAGATGGGCTACACCACGGCCGGTCACTGCGGCTCGACCGGCGACGCCACCCAGGGCTACAACCGGGTGGCGCAGGGCACGTTCCAGATCTCCTCGTTCCCCGGCAACGACTACGCCTGGGTACAGACGAACGCCGACTGGACCGGCCCCGGCGTGGTGAACGGCTACTCCGCCGGCATCCTGCCGGTGCGCGGCGCGGCCGTCACCCAGCCCGGCGGCTCCGTGTGCCGCTCCGGCTCCACCACCCAGTGGCACTGCGGCACCGTCTCGGCCCTCAACTCCACCGTGAACTACCCCGAGGGCACGGTCTCCGGCCTCACCCGCACCACGGTCTGCGCCGAGGGCGGCGACTCCGGCGGCTCGTTCATCTCCGGCGACCAGGCCCAGGGCATGACCTCGGGCGGCTCGGGCAACTGCAGCGTCGGCGGCACCACGTACTTCCAGCCCATCGGCGAGATCATCTCGGTCGGCAACCTGACGCTGGTCACCAGCGACGGCAACGACCCCGACCCGCCGACCGGCTGCGACGGCTTCGAGGACACCTACACCGGTTCCCTCAGCTCCGGCCAGAACGCCTACCAGCCCGACGGCTCCTACTACCGCACCACCACCTCGGGCACCCACGCCGCCTGCCTGGACGCCCCTGACAGCGTCGACTTCGACCTGTACCTCCAGCGCTGGAGCGGCTCCGCCTGGAGCACCGTGGCCAGGAGCGACAGCCCGAACGCCGACGAGTCCATCAGCTACAACGGCAGCGCCGGCTACTACCGCTACCGCGTCCACGCCTACAGCGGCTCCGGGTCGTACACCCTCGGCCTGAACCGCCCGTAACCCTCACCCACCGGGGGCCGGGGAGCACCGCTCCCCGGCCCTTCCGGCAGGCGGCGTCGTCGGGGTGGTGGTGTTCCTGCCTGTGCGCGTCACGGTGCCCAACATCGGTGACGAGCCGCAGTCGTCGGCGCGGAGGCTGTTCGGCGTGATGGGACGCGAGTTCGAGGCGTCGCCGTCGGGGTGTGCTGACAAATCAGTGGTCACCACGGCTCCCCATGTGATCGTCTGGGTCTCGATTCGCGTACTGTCCCCCCGGTCGAAGGAGCACCGTGTTCTCGCTGCGAAGCGCCGACCTGCGAAAACTGAACAGCCTGACGAAGTACCCCAGCATCCCGACCCACCACGCGCTCGACCCGAAGAACGGCGGCCTGCTGGAGGAGCCGGCCCGCTACGAGGGCCCCGTGATCGGCACGGAGAAGGTGGACGGCACCAACGGGCGGATCATCCTCCTGCCCGACGGCACGTGGCTGATCGGCTCCCGCGAAGACCTGCTGACCGCTTCGGGCGACGTCGTCCACAACCCGGCGCTCGGCATCGTCGACGCCTTGCGCGACCTCGCCCACAGCCTTCGCGAGCACGGTTCGGACGAGGTCATCCGGGTGTTCTACCTGGAGGTGTACGGGTCCAAGCAGCTCCCGGCCTGGAAGCAGTACGGCGCGGGAGACGCGGCGGTGCGCCTGTTCGACATCGCGGACATCCCGCTCGATCACTACGACTGGGACCTCCCGCGGATCGCCTCATGGCGGCAGCGCGAAGGCCAGAGGTTCGCCGGCGAGGAAGCCCTGAACCTCGCGGTCAAGACGTACGGGATGGACCTGACGCCGCGGCTGTTCCAGATCGACGCGAGCGCCCTGCCGCCGACGATCGAGCGGATGCGCGAGTTCATGGAGCCCTACCGGCACACCCAGGTCGCCACGTTCGGCGAGCCGGGCCTGAACGAGGGCATCGTCCTGCGAACTCCCGGCCGCGAGACCATCACCAAGGCGCGGTTCCAGGACTACGAGCGCACGTTGAAGCGCCGCCAGAAGGCCGGATAGCCCGCCTCCCCGCTGCTGGCGCGCCGGCAGGGAGGCGGGGCGTCCCCGCCCGCGGCCGGAACCGGCCAACCGCACTGGTCGCTCAGCGGACGGCCCTCCGGATGATCCGCCGCATCGCCTTGATACCGCCTGTCGAGACACGCGGCGAGGATGCGGCGAATGTGATCGACTTGTACCCATCGACGGCGTCTAGCATGGAATGATGATTGAGGCAGTCACAGGACTGGCGGCCGGTGAGCATGGAGGAGACTACTGCGCCTGGCGTCGGCCGGCCGACGCCAGGGCGAGAGCCCGGGAGTCGAGCAGCAACCGGAGTGGGATGGGAGTGGTCTCCGGAGGCCTCGGAGCATGAGGACGCGCCTCCGTTCAGCCGGGGACGAATCCGGCTCGGGCGACGGATCGTATGCTCTAGCCTTAGTGTGCTCACAAGTCTTCCATGAGACGATCTTGTGCGACTGCACGCCAGAAAACTGAATCCAGGGGCGGTAGCTCAGCCGGTCAGAGCATCGGACTCATAATCCGTGGGTCGTGGGTTCAAGTCCCACCCGCCCTACTCTTCAATACCGCGTTCGACCTGGAGTTCTCGGTTCTCGTCGGCCTCTGATCTCGTTGTTGATCATGGCCGGTTGCTCGGTGGTTGCTCTTGTGTACGGATCGTGTAGCGCGGTAGATCATTTAGACCGCCACCGTCAACTCAGACCCCACTGACGACCAACAGAAGACCAAGCAAGAAGTCCTGCACGGCGTCGCTGGTCAGCGTTGCTCTCCCCCATAGTTAAGCCTTGCCCAAGCTGGCTCGTCTCGCCCAGTAGGCCGTTCGCGACCAGCAGATAAAGATCCCCTGCCTCTCACAGAGATCCGCTCGGGCCCTTGACACCCCAGGCACAGCATCGATCGAGCTGCGTCGTGTGCGAGGGAGCTGTTGCGAACAAGCAGGCAGGCCCGCCGACGGATCGGCGGGCCTGCCCCGGGTTCGTGCGGCGGTTCAGCTGGTGCTCGTACTGGTTTCGGTCGGCAGGGTGATCAGCCGGGTGGTCCGGGCGCTGCCGGCTGCGGTGTTGACGAGGGCGGCGGTGGATTCCGCGGCGGCACGGGCTACTTCGGGGTAGACGCTGGTGTAGGTGTCGCGGGTGAAGGCGGAGGAGACGTGGCCGAGGGTCTCCTGCACGACCTTCAGGTCGACTCCGGCGGCGAGCATGATCGAGGCGGCGCCGTGGCGGAGGTCATGCAGCCGCACCGGCGGCAGCCCCGCTTGGAAGGCCAGCTGGTAGAAGTGGTCGCTGACCTGCTGCGGGTGCAGCGGGCGGCCGATCTCGTCGGTGAAGACGAATCCGCTGTCCGTCCAGGCCTCGCCTGCGGCCAGTCGCTCGGTGGCTTGGCGCTTGCGGTGCATGCGTAGCGCGGTGACGGTGTCTTCATCCAAGGCGATGGTGCGGTCGCTGGCCTCGGTCTTCGGCTTGCCCTGCACCGTCTCCCAGCCCAGCTGGGTGATCTGCCAGTGAACTCCGGCTGTTCCGGCGGTCAGGTCGACGTCCTTCCAGCGCAGCCCGACCGCCTCTCCTCGGCGTAGCCCGCGCAGCGCGATCAGCCGGTACAGCGCCGAAAGCCGGTGGGGGGCTGCCTGGGCCAGAAAGGCGTAGGTGTGCGAGGGCGTCCACACCATCACCGATGACGGTCGCGGCACGGATGCGTACAGGTTGATCATGGTGGCGCGGCTGAGCCGGGCCCCGCGCCGCCGCCGCTCCACAGCCAGCCGGTCCTGAAGGTCGCGGTTCCATGCGGCGACCCGCTCGTCTGTCCACACCAGCGCCTTGGGACGCTCGGCGTCCGGGAGTTCGACCACCGCCGCCGGGTTGAAGTCGATCAGCCGGTCCTGCCTGATCGCGATGTTCAGGGCGTGCCGCAACGTGGCCCGGATGCGGTGCATCGTGGCCGGGCCGACCGGCCGCCGGTACCGCACCTTCGCCCTCTCCTCGGGATCGCCGCTGGCGTGGGCGTTGATGATGACGTCGTTGAATTCCTCGATCGCGTCGAACATCCCGGCCACATCGGAGACGCGCAGCCGATCCAGCCGGATATCGCCCAGATAGGGAGTGAAGTACAGGCGGATGTGCGCCTCGTACGAGCGCCGGGTGGTGACGTCGATCTTCCGCTTGCGCCGCAGAAACTCCTGCATCCATTCGGCGACCGTGACCGTCGGATTGAGGTCCTGATGGGTGCGGACCTTGCGCCGCACCTCTTCCACCGGCGGCAATGTCTTGGCGTCCTTGAGCATGGACAACATCAGCTCGGTGATCTTCCGCTGCACGTGCGGGTCCTCGTCCAGGGCTAGGAGCGCTCGGGCGTGTTCCAGCTCCGCCTCCACCTCCTCCAGCGTAGCGAAGCCCCGGCGGCGCAGCGGGTTGCGCCGCCGGCCGTCTGCGTGCGCGGGCAGCTCTAGCTGGTAGGCCCACCGGCCATGGGTACTGCTCCATCGCTCACCGCCGCCGCCCGGGCGGCGCAGCTTCGGACAAGCCTTGCCCAGCCTCTTGCCGCTCGCCTCGTCCCGGCAGGAACACGTCTTGAAGGTGGTTCCGTTCATCTGCGTCGTCTGGCCTTTCCTCGTTGACTTCGGCCGCGTCGTCGCTGCTCAACGACACGCTCCTTCGACACCCCGCCCAACCGGCACGACGCCGTCCATGGGATGTGCACCCACGCAAAGGCCCCACCGGGGCCACCGCCCTGGCTCCGCAGGGGTGCCGTCAGCCGTCCGGCGTGCGCGGATGCGGGCGCCGTTCCCATGGGGGCGTTGGCAGTCCCTGTCGGCCCGGCACACGGCCATGGACGGCCGCAGCGGGACACCACGGGGCTACTGGTTGGCCGGGGGTGGTATCGACGCCCACCTTCACCCCCCGCGTCAAGCGATATCCGCTGGTCACTGTCCCCAGCCACGCTCACGCTCCGCCCGGACGCGCCGTCGGCATGGCTTGCTGGAAGGAGGCGAGCCTCGCGCAGATGGTCACCCGCTGGGTACGCGGCGGCGGCTGGCCCACTGACGCGAAGGCAGAGCAATAGAGGTCCAGCGAGGCGGCTGGACTGTACTGTCACCATCGAGCGCCCGATCTGGTGGGTGAACTCCCCTGTCACCCATCCAAATACCGGCCCGATGGGCTGAGATCGGACAGCGCGTTAGGTCAGCCTTTGACCAAACCGGCATCGGAGTTCGCGCAGAGCAGCCCGCATAGCCACCTGCCATACGCGACTTCAAGGCTGTGACATTTTGGGACGAATAGCCGCCATTGCTTCATGTGCAAGTGTCTGAATTGAAGGTGAGCTTCCCCCTGTAGCACGGACACCTGAGGTGAGGTCACTCAGCGGTGTCTGACGGCCTGTAGAGGCCCTCGAACGTGACGGGGCTGTGCATTCCGATACTGGAATGGCGTCGGTATGGATTGTACCAGCATTCGATCCACTCAAAGATGGCGTTGGCCAGTTCTTCTCGGGTTTTCCAGATTCTGGCATCGAGAAGTTCGAGCTGCATCGTTCCCCAGAATGACTCCATCATCGCATTGTCGTAGCAATCACCCACCGTTCCCATCAAACCGAGCAAGCCTGCATCTCGCAGCCGCTTGCCAAAGGCCCAAGACGTATATTGCGTGCCGTGATCGGAATGCAGAATGGTCGAGCGGGTGTCCGGCTTCCGCCGGGCCACGGCCATCGCTAATGCGTTCACCACGAGATCCGTATCCTGCCGTGCGTCGATGGACCAACCGATGACACGTCGTGAATAGGCGTCCATGACGGCGGCGCAATACACCTTCCCTTCGCCGGTGGGATGCTCGGTGATGTCGGTCAGCCAGAGCCGGTCGGGCGCCTCGACGTCGAAGCGGCGCTGCACCAGGTCCTCTTCGGTGGCCTGGTTGACCAGGTTGCGGCGGCCCTTGCGCCGGTAGACGCCTTGCATGCCGGCCGCGCGCATGAGCCGTTCGACGCGCTTGCGGTTGACCTTCTCACCCAACCCGAGGGTGAGTTCGGCATGCACCCGCGGCGAGCCGTAGCTGCCGCGCGAGTCGGTGTGTATCTGTCGGATTATTTTAGTGAGCTCTTTATTGCGGAGTTCACGCGGCGGCTCGGGCCGGCCGAGCCAGTCGTAATATCCCGATGTCGACACCTGGAGTACTCGGCAGGCCACCGCGACCGGAATGTGGTCGTCGGCGAGTTCACGGACCAGCGAGTAGATTACTTTGGGAGGACGTTCTCCCGGGCAAAGTACGCCGCCGCCCGCTTGAGAATGTCGTTCTCCATCTCCAGCTGCTTATTGCGGCGGCGCAGCTCGGCGAGTTCCTTCTTCTCCGCGCTGGTCAGCCGGTCACCGGTGCCGTCGTTTTCGTCGGCGTCGGCTTGTCGCAGCCAGTTCTGCAGGCACGAGCGGCTGATGCCGAGGTCCTCGGCGAGCTGGAGGAGCGGTTTGTCACCTTGGCGTGCGAGCTCTACCGCCCGGCGCCGGAACTCGGGAGGGTGAGGTGCGGGCATGGAGGACATCCTTCCTGATGATCAAGGGTGACCTCAGGTGAAGTGTCCGGAGAACAGGGGGAAGCTCAGTTCAGGTCAGCGAGCGCGCGTCCGCGACGTCGTACTCGGCAACCGAGGCGCCGAGCATCGCAACGCGTTGCGTGTCGCTGGGGCCGCTGCTGCGGAACGCCTCGACGGCCGTCTGCGACTCCCAGCGCTCGAAGACGTTGATACGGCCTACATCCACCAGGTCCGCGCTGATGGCGAAGTCGAGGCAGCCGGGTGCGCGGCGGGCCAGCTCAATGATGCCCACGCAGTCCGCGAGATAGCGCTCGCGCTGTTGCGGGTCGACGACGAGATGCCCCGCGACGATTACCATGTGTTGCTCCTTTGCCGGCTTCGAACTGACCGTTGCAGGCTATGACCGTCGACCGAGCTGGAACTCATCGGTGCGCGCACGCCGGACACGACGATCCTCCGCCACGCCTTGGTGCCCCGCTGAATGAGAGCACATTCTCGCTGGGCCGCATGCCCAGGTGGACCAATCGGCCCTTACCGCGCACATCCCGGCCACCGTCTTCAACCCTGGGTATCACCACGTGAGATCGCTTCAGCCCTGGTGATGGCCCAGATAAAACAACCCTCGGATGAAAGACCGTAGAGTTTGGGGCGAAGCCTCTGCGGCTGTTGGGGTTAAATGTGCATTCAGGTGACGCGACGTCAGCCGCGGCAGTCGAGCAGGATGATCTCCAGCCGACATATCCCGGAACCCTCAAGCACTGCCAAGATGTCCCTTCACGTCATCCGGTCGTACATCATTCAATGCCGGGTTACGAATTCTGTCACGGTCCTGAATCCGGCGACCGGCGAATGCCATCCAGCAGCGGCAGGTGTCTGGGTCATGGCCGAACACCACAATCCGGTTGCTGCTGGCTCGTCGCCGCTCCGCGCGGACCAGCATGCCGACCGAAAGCGGCGGGGACAGGTCCGCACTCGTCTGGCCTCGTGCGGCATCAGGAAGGGCGCATCATCACCGTGCGACTGCCGGGGCTGTGCCTGGGAGTTGCGTCCGCATTTGGGCGGACAGTCTATGGCCGAGGAAGGAGCGAGGGCATGCTATATCCAGCGGTCGCCCTCGCCGTTTTTCATTGCGTTGCGCATCACGTGGCGATCTACAGCCTTGAACAGGGGCCATTCATCAGCTCGTCGTCCAGGCGGATGCCGCTTTCTAACTCGACTATGGCCAGGCAGGCGGCAGTGATGTCAACCTCGGCCTCAGCCACCTCGCTGTCGAAGCCTGCCGTGAGCAGTTCCCTGTATCCGCTCAGCGGGCCGAGGCGGTCTGACCGCTGGCTGAAGGGTATATCTATTGGCCCTGGATGATCTAGATCGCCCTCGATCTCCCCATATCGAACGTACATGCTGGTATTGCCTTCGATATCGAAAGACACATACCAGTGTCGGAACCCTTCGCCCGCCAATCGGTCGGTTATATTTTGACGGTCCTCCCCTGGATTCACCCAGTCCAGAGTAACGATGCCATTGTCGACTTGATAGAGGTAAAGGAGGCCAGAGGGCTCCCATTGTCCGGGACTCTTCAGCGTATTCGGGTTGAATCCGAGGCGGCGCACCGCATCCCCAATCAGGAGCGTTCCGGAGTCGGGAAGAGTTACCGTGTATGCGATGGTGTCGAGGTCGTCCAGCACCGCATTATAACGGGCAACAATTTCATCAAACACGAGTCGATCAGCCTTTCAAGCTCGAATTAAGAACGTCCCCCAGGGCGCGGACCGTACCCGCGAGCCCTAGGGGACATAAGAATCATGTTTTAGTTACCGTGCGGATTTCGGCCCGGCACGTGTGCCTCTACGAACCAGTGGTCGTAGGTTATTTTCCTTGTTCCGCCATTCTCGGCGAGGATGCGTTGGGTGCCGTAAAAAGTGCCGAGTCGCTTTCCGTCGTCCGTATTGTGCGTGCGCCAGACCGGCCTGACCGAATATGCGTAGGCATCGGGGCTGTTCAATCGCTCAACCGATACCCAGGTCCCTTCCATGGTGGACTGGAACGGGAACTCGTCACAATTATAGACTTTGTGGTACCTCTTATCCCCTAGGATCGGATCCGTGCGGTCATAATCTTTGAAAAGATTCCTGCATAGAGTGCGGGTTTTTTCGTTATTCTTCCTTTTCCACTCTTTATTATTTTGCCGGGTGAGTGGACCGCTATCTAGTTGATGTCCTGGAATAGTCTTCCCTGGGCGGCTGGGGAGTGTCAGATGTTTGGCGTGTAGAGCTGTCCAGATGTGACTCGGCACATTTCTGTAGGCTTTGTTGACGTCGTCGGGGGTACCTTCGTCGCTCGTTGGGTCGCCAGACAGGGTTTCGGTTGTTTCATAAACCGCTTGAGCCGCGTCGAAGACGCATCCGCTGCCGTAGTCCTTCGTGAGATAGCTGGCAGAGTCGCATCGGACTTGCGGCTTTGCATCCGACCAGTAATATCTCGCCTTGGTTGTGGGGATCTCGCTGAGCCAGATTTTGGTATAGAACCTAGGATGGCATCGCTCGACCTTATCTGGACCTACGCCGTTCTTCTCTTCTGAGATGACCGTGAATTCGGCCGCTTTTCCGTCGCGCCACTGCTCCCAGCTACCTTCAACGTAGGGACTTCCATCTATCCTGCAGGCGCTGTCCTCTACCTTGGCGCCGAAAGCGATCATTCCGTGCAGCTTATACACGCCGTTGGGCGGGACGGGAGCCACATTTTTCAGAGAGATGCGATAGTGGCTGTAGCGCAAGGCGGTAGGCTTGCCTGAGCCGTTTCCATAAGTGTAACCGATGGTTGTAGCGTCGCCGGTGAGACCATTTGCCATGACCCCCTGCTTGCCATATTCGGCATCGCCTGCCGCGATCTCCTGAATGGCGCACCAATTGCTGCGGCCTGTGAAGTAGCCATCGGTTCCGTCGCCCCGTCGGCCTATTCTGGCCTCCTTCTCATTGAGCTCTTTTCATCCTGACGGCGCTGGTCACGGGGTGTTTGCACAGAGCTATGGCGGATGGGAGGAGGCTCCCGGTAAGACAGCAGTCGACCAAGATTCGATGCCCCAACCGGGAGCCTCGTTGCTGTCTTATCGTGCCTCGATTCCGCTGTCCAACCACACCCTGATCCGCCTGGCCGGGCTCATCCGCACGCAGCGGGCCGAGCGAGGCTGCCGGTGGCGGCGGTTAGCCCCGGCCCAGCAAGCGCTGCTGGTCCTGGCCCACCTGCGCAACGGCGATACCTACACACGCTTGGCCGCGGGCTTCTCCATCGGTACTGCCACGGCCTGGCGCTACGTCCGCGAAAGCGTCGACCTCCTGGCTGCGCTGGCCGACGATGTGCACGCCGCCACGGCACGAGCAGCTCGGTTGGCCTACGCCATCCTGGACGGCACGCTCATCCCGATGGACCGCCTGGCCGACGAGCGGCCGTACTACAGCGGCAAACACAAAACAGCACGGGATGAACGTCCAGCTGCTGGCCGATCCGGTGGGCCGGCTGGTGTGGGCCTCACCAGCACTGCCGGGCTCCGTCCACGACATCACCGCCGCACGGAAGATCGGCCTGATCGACGCCTTGACCAACGCCGGCGTCAAGACCTTCGCCGACAAGGGCTATCAAGGCGCGGGCGGCACCATCCGCACACCGTTCAAGCGGCACCGCCACCGTCC
The DNA here is from genome assembly GCF_001083785.1 of Nonomuraea sp. SBT364. Lineage (GTDB taxonomy): Bacteria > Actinomycetota > Actinomycetes > Streptosporangiales > Streptosporangiaceae > Nonomuraea. Next base: position 78,745 of record NZ_LAVL01000011.1, on the reverse strand, counting down.
ATGGCTGTCACGTGGACAGCGAGACGTCAACCGCTCGCATGCCCGCATCCGCGCCATCGGCGAGCGCGCCGTCGCGACCTTGAAAGCCTGGAAGGTCCTGACCAAGCTGCGCTGCTGCCCGCATCGCGGGACTGCACTCGTGCAGGCCATCCTTGTCCTCCAGCTCGTCGAAGACGGCCGCTACTCAGGATGAAAAGGGCTCACTTTCTCGGCTCTCCGATCCAACGCATGTCGACGATCAGAAGAGCCTCCGCATGAACTGACTTACCTTGAAGCGTGTTCAGAACGTCGGGAGTATCCTGGAGCGCTTTGGGCTCGAATGGATCTACAGACAAGTACGTGCCCCATTTGGCGGAGGACATCGATGCGCCTGTTGGATCCGTTTCGATGAGATGCCAGCCGCGCTCCTGGAGAAGGCGCATGGCTTTGCGCATCGCCTCCTGAGCGTTTACGCTTCCGAGGTCGAGAACAAAAGCATGTGCAATAGATGCACCCCCGTTATCACTGATATTCTGGGCAGTTTCGTAGCTACCCTCCACCTGCACTGTGCCCACGCTTCGCACCTCCTCAAGAGCGGCGCGGGGTGGCCGGCGAGTGGGCTCCGAGAGCAAATCTTCCCGGAAAACTAGGAAGGCTACGATAGCTAGCGCCGCTAAGAGGAATCCTCCGATCAGCGCCCTTATCCACATTTCAGTTTGGCATCTACGCAGCGCCAAAATTCCCACATGACACCATCTCCTCCCTTATTCAGGTCGAACATCGCATCCAGCTCTCTTCGCCTCCGATTGGCTTCGACCTCGTTCGCCTCATTAGGGAGCTTGCCCGTTTTAAGCCATGTCTCAAGGTGTTTATAGCTCGGAGTTGGATAATATATCGCCCCATTCTTGCTCACCGTTACGACTCCGGAACATCCACAGTACGCATAAGCGGCTTCATAGTCGTCGATATTGCGGCCATTGATCACGATATGTTGCTTCAGATGAGCCATCCATGCCGCAGCAAGCTCTATGGCTCTGGCAGGCTTCAAAAGCTCCGCTGCAATCTGCACTACCGTCTTTTTCTTCCACTTATTCCCCTCAAGCTTAACGAGCATAAAAGCACCCTTACAGATCTCAAGCTGAGCAATGCCGATCGAAGCCGTCAAAGCGTCTTCATTCTCGAGTCTCGTCCACCCTACCGCCGCCAAAGCGCCCAGAGCGCCCGTGCCTTCTTCTGCATTCGCAGATTCTCAGATGAGGACGGCAGTGAGAACGTACTTGAAAATACCGAATCTTTTGGCATTCTTCTCAATGTCATCCCAGCATGGCAGGAGGTCCTTATATCGCTCATAATGCGACCATCCACCGCCAGAAGATTTTGACTGACTCATGGCGCCGCCTGCAGCCTGGAGCTTTACCGAGTGAGACTGTCCGGTTCCGAGCAATTCCTCTTCGGTGATCGATGGATTGATGAAGTTCTGCCATGAGGCGTACTCCGTAAACCCTGCACGCCCCTTGGGGGTCAAATTCCAGAAGCCGAGCGGTGCGCGTAGGCCGTTAGGCATCGTGCCAGTTCGCTTTGCTTCCTCGTCGTCGGCCCAGATCTGGCTCGGCACGATCATAGTTTCGTAATACCAGATGATGCCGGCGGATTCGGGATCGATTCCGTCGCCAAGACGTCCTATTCCCCACGAGTAGACGGAGCTGGTGGGGGTGTTGAAGCAGGTAGGGGCGCACCCGAAGCCGCTTCCGCCCAGGTTGAGGTGGGAACTGAAGTCGGTGGATTTTTGACTCCAGTCGATGGAGCCGCCGCTGCTGGTGCCACGGCCGACGGTGGCGTGGCCGGTGGGGTCGATGCCGGTGAGGGGTGAGGCGTTGGCGTAGGTGTAGCGGTTGGCCTGGACGGACGGGTTCGGTGCCAGGGGCATGGTGTCGCGGCTGGTGAAGGTGCCTGTTCCCGGCTGGTACCAGCGGGCGTGCATGTTGACCTTGCCGGTGTCGGGGTCGGTGTATTCGCCTTGGTAGCCGAGGTTGGTCATGGTGCCGGTCTGGGCGGTGGCGGTGCCGAAGGGGTCGAAGGCGGTGGAGGTGACCAGCGCGGTGTTGAAGGTGGCGACCAGGTCGCCGTGCAGGTCGGACAGCGCAGCCACCGGAGTGCCGGTGCCTTCCTGCAGGCCGAGCAGGCCACCGAAGGCGTCGCGGCTGTAGCGTGCCTGGACGGTGCCGCCGGCGCTGATGGCAGCGAGGTCGTTGCCGAGGCCGCTGTGGCTGAAGGTTTGGTTGCTGGTGCCGCGGGTGCGTGAGGTGACGCGGTTGAGGGCGTCGTAGCTGTAGAGGCTGTCGCCGTCGGCGATGAGCCGGTCGAAGGCGTCGAAGGTGAACTGGGTGGTGGCTCCGGCCTTGGTCTCGGTGGCGAGGGTGGCGCGCGGTGTGTAGGTGTAGATGCTGCCGTCGCCGCCGGTCAGCTGGTTGCGCTCGTCATAGGTGTAGGTCATGTCGCCGACCTTGGTGCGGTTGCCGGAAGCGTCCCACTCATACGCAGTGACAGCGCCGCCGGGGGCGGTCCAGGAGGTGAGGCGTCCGGCGTGGTCGTAGCCGTACGTGTTGGTGCCTGCTCCGGCGGTGCCGGTGGTGGTCTTGGTGGTGAGGTTGTCGTCGTCGTCCCACCCGTAGGTGATCGTGGCGAGCTGGGTGCCGGAGCCGTTCTTCAGCGTGTGGCCGGTGAGCCGGTTCATCGGGTCGTAGTCGAAGGACTGGGTGCTGGCCTGGCCGCTGGTGGCGGTGATGGTCTTGACGCGACTGGCCTGGTCGTAGCCGTAGGTGAGGGTACGGCCGGTGACCGGGTCGGTGGCGGTCTTCAGCCGGCTGGCGTTGTCCCAGGTGAACGCGGAAGTTCCGGCGGCGTCGATGCGCTGGGTGGGGTTACCGAGGGCGTCGTAGCCGTAGGCGGTCTGCTGGACCCCGCTTTTCAGGAGGGCCAAAGGCAGGCCGCGGTCGTTGTAGGAGACGGTCAAGTCACCGGCTGTGGTGGTGCGGCCAGCCGGGTCGTACCCGAAGGTCTTCTCCGCGGTGGTGGCGCCGCCGCCCGCGCCGGACTCGTGGGTGAGCCGGTTCAGGTGGTCGAAGGTGCGGTCGATGCGCACCCCGCCGGGCTGGACGGTGGCCGTCGGGTTGCCGGCCGCGTCGTACAGGTGGGTCCAGGTGCGGTCGGCCAGGTTGGGGTGGGCGGTGGTGGCCGGTTCGGTCACTGTCTCGGCCAGGCCGATGCTGTTGTAGCTGGTCCAGGTGGCGTTGCCGCGGCCGTCGGTGATGCGGGTGCGGGCGCCGGTGGAGTCGTAGCCGAAGCTGGTGGTGATCGACTCGCCGCTGCTGACCGGCTCGACCAGGGAGGTGAGGCGGTTGAGAGCGTCGAACGTCTGCTGGGTGACGTGCCCCTCGGGGAGGTGGAGCTGGTCTGGTTGCCGGCCGCGTCGAAGCCGTAGCCGACGGTGCGCAGCACTGTGCCACCGGCGTTGAGGTCCTTGGCGGCGGTCTTGCGGCCGGCCAGGTCGTATTCGGCGACGGTCGCGTTGCCGAGCGGGTCGGTCGTCTTGACCATTCGTCCGGCCAGGTCGTAGGTCATCGTGGTGGTGCTGGTCATCGGGTCGGTGGAGGAGGTGACCTCTCCGGCCGCGTTCATCGCGAGCGTGCTGGTCTTCCCGCCGGGGGCGACCTGCTTGGTCAGGCGGCCGGCGTCGTCGTACTCCATCGTCGTGATGAAAGCCGCGGTGGTGGGGTGGCGCTCGATCTGGGTGGCGGTGATCTGCCGGCCCAGATCGTCGTAGGTCGCCTCGGACCGGGCCCCGGTCGGGTCCACCGTGGCCCGCGCTCGCCCGTGCCTATCCCGACCGAGGGCTCTGCCGAAGCGTCCGGCTAAGTTACTCCCGGGTACCGCCAACGGCTGTCCGCAGCATCAACCCCGGTCTCGATCTCGGGGTCAGCGTGTAGCGATTGCCAGAGAGCTCGGAGCGGTCATGGGAAGGCGCATGGAAGGGTGGTGATGTTGTTGACCTTCCCCTTGGGTGAAGCCCCAGCATCGTTGACACCGGTCGTCATGGCCGGGACGAGGAGGAGTCGTGCGGGAGCTGCTGACGATCGGAGCGTTCGCTCGGGCAGCTCGGCTGTCGCCGAAGGCCCTGCGGCTCTACGACGAACTCGGGCTCCTGCTGCCGGCCGCCGTGGATGGCGATTCGGGATACCGGTTCTACGATCCGGAGCAGTTGGAGCGAGCCCGGTTGATCGCCTGGCTGCGGCGTCTGGGCATGCCCTTGACCCGTATCCGGCGTGTGTGTGATCTACCTGCGGAGACAGCGGCCGAGGAGATCGCCGGCTACTGGGATCAGTTCCTGGCCGAGACCGCCGCTCGCGGCCGGTTGGCAACCTTCCTCGTCGACTACCTGATGGGAAGAGGCAGCTCTGTGGACGATTCCGTGACCATGTTCGGGATCCGTTACGTCGCCCGCTCAGAGTCGGGACTGGTGCGGACGAGCAACGAGGACACCGCCTATGCGGGCCCCCGCTTGCTGGCGGTGGCTGATGGCGTCCGTGGCGGGGCCGGAGACCTCGCGAGCGCGACCGCCATCGAGGCACTCAAACCGCTGGAGGCTCTCGCCATGCCCGCCGAAGACCTCCTCGGCGCGCTGGCTGACGCGGTCGACGAAGCCGACGCGGAGATCGGGACGATCGCCGCAGCATCATTGGATGGCGAGGCCGTCACCACCCTGACCGCACTGCTGTGGTCCGGCTCCCATCTGGCGCTAGTGCACATCGGCGACAGCCGCGCCTACCGCCTGCGAGACGGTGAGCTCTCCCAGATCACCCATGACCACACCTTCGTCCAGTCCCTGATCGACGAAGGACGACTGACTCCCGATGAAGCGGCCTCACATCCGCAGCGCTCACTGCTGGCACGAGCACTGACCGGCACAGGCGGGACGCATCCGGACCTGTCACTTCACCAGGCCGCTGCCGGTGACCGCTACCTCTTGTGCTCCGACGGGTTGTCGGCCGTCGTCTCGGCCGCGTCCCTGCAGAAGGTGCTGACCGAGGAGGACGGCCCGCAGCAGGCACTCGACGAATTGATCGCGCAAGCGTACGCCGCAGGTGCTCCCGACAACATCGCCTGTGTCGTCGCCGACGTGGTACCGCTGGACGCTGCGGATGCCGTCCGGAACGTTCCCTGCCGGTGATGCGCGCCCCCAGGCTCAAGGCAGGGCGCGGCATCATCGTCGATCGTCGACCGCTGAGGGTCGACGCATTCCGGCGGTTGTGGGTGGCGTCGGCGGTGTGCGCGGTGGGCGGGTCGTTCAGCCTGGCCGCGATCCCGACGCAGCTGTTCACCATGACCGGGTCATCGGCGGTCGTGGGTGCCTCGGCCGTCGTGTCGTTCGTCGCGCTGGTGGTGGCGGCTCTGTGGACAGGTGCTCTCGCCGACGTCAGAGACCGGCGAGCGATACTCCTGGCGGCGCACTGCGGCCTGACGTTGACCTATGCGGCCTTGTGGACTCAGTCTGTGCTGGACGCCCGATCCGTCCCGATCCTGATGATGCTGGTGGCTTGCCAGGGACTGACCTTCGGATCGATCATGACGACGATGGGTGCCGTGGTGCCCCGCCTCGTCCCGGTCGAACTGCTCCCAGCGGCCAACAGCCTCAGCTCGCTGGTTCGCTACGCCGGGTCGATTTTGGGCCCCGTGCTCGCCGGTCTTCTGATCCCGCTCGTCGGGCTCGGCACCCTGTACCTGTTCGACGCGCTCGCGCTGCTGGCCGTCGTGTGGGCCGTCGCCAAGTTGCCCCGCTTGGAGCCAGCCCGAGCATCGAACGTTCTGGCCGAACCGCGCTGCGGGGATCATCCGAGCATCGCTCAGCTCCTGGCTGGGTTCCGGTACCTGGCCGCCAGCCGACTGCTCGTGGCAGTGTTGGCGGTCGACCTCTCGGCGATGGTCTTCGGCATGCCGGTCGCGCTTTTCCCCGAACTGGCCCAGCGCACCTACGGCGGCCCGGCTGGCGGCGGTCCGGCACTGGGACTGCTCTACGCCGCCTACCCAGCCGGGGTGTTCGCGGTCGGTCTCCTATCGGGCACCTTCACCCGCGCCCGCCGCCATGGCGCTTGCATGGCGGCCGCCGCTGCCGCGTGGGGCATCACTGTGGTCGTACTCGGCTTGGCGGCACAGCTGTGGATCGCGCTGATAGCACTCGTCCTCGGCGGAGCCGTGAACTTCGTGCTCAGCACCTTCCGCAACGCCATCTCCCAAGCCCTTACCGACGACGCCATGCGCGGCCGGATCCAAGGAACGCTCACTGTTGTCCTCATCGGTGGACCGCAGCTCGCGAACTTGCTGCACGGGACCACTGCGTCGCTCCTCGGGCCCCGAACAGTGATTTGCATTGGAGGTCTACTGACTATCGTGGCCGTCGCCGCGATCGCATGGCGAGTTCCCGAGCTGCGTTCCTACATGATGTCCGCCCCAGAACCACGTCGTGACCCAGACCGCTCAGCGTGATCCACACTGGCCTCGCTCCAGCTTGGAACGCGATCGGTGTTCCGTTAGGGGATCCCTCAGCGGAACACCACCCGGGCCGAATAGACGCCCAGGTCGGGGTGTTCCGTATAGGCGTTCCGTGAACTGTTCCGGTGAAGGCCCCCTATCCGGAACACTTTGAGCGCGTGAACGGGACTCGGGTCGGCTACGCGCGATGCTCGACCGACGAACAAGACGTCATCATCCAGACCGAGCAGCTCCTGGCGCTCGGCGTGCCGCAAGACCGGATCTACATCGACCGCGGGTTCTCCGGGACCACCCGCCGCAACCGCCGCCGACTACCGCCACAACGCCCGGATCGCCGGCCCCCACCCCACACCCTGACCGGCCCGCACCTGATGGACCCGGCCGCCCCTGCGCGCGCGGCCACGCGAGTGGGGCATGCGCGTTCTACTCTCCGGACTGCCGCTGAAGCTTCAACGGCCGAGCCTGAGGTCGAAGACCCACACAGGAAACGGCGGGAAGATCCCATCTGGTTCGCCCATGGCGACTGGTGCGAGGTCGTCCCAGAGGACGAGTCCAGGCGTCTCGTCGGTGAGGAAGCCCGTGACGATGCCATCGAGATCGTCCGTTGGCTGTTAGGCCCCGCCAAAGGGCAGGTCGGTGGGAGCGAGGGACGCCGTCGAGCACCGCAACTGCCCGGCTTGTTCGTCGTGCCAGACGTAGAAGGTAGCCGGCCCGTCGTAGTCCGCTGCCCTGATCTGATGCTGGATAGCTCTGGCAGTCTCCAACAGCGCAGACACCACCTGGCCGGTGGCAAGCCCGGAACACTCTTCCGCCGTGGCGCTGAGCCAATGCGTGTTGTCGTACTCGGCCTTGCGGTAGGTAGGCGTGAGCGACACGGGTTCGTGCGCGATCTCCTGGATATTCCTCACCAGCACGCGTTCAGTGTGCCGTGGCGCCAGCCCGATGACCACGCGCTGGACCCTTTCTCAGGTCGGACGCGTGGGCGTGGGCCCGCGCTCGGTGGGCGTGCGCACCTCGATGACGACGCCTCCCGACGTCGAACAGCAAGACCATGGGCAAGCGGGCGGATGACGTCGGGTGGAGATCGCCGCGAGCTGGGTTACGGGCTCAGAATCACTTGAGCCGCCGGTTTCACGCTGTGGTCATAGCGCTGCTGGGCCGCGACGACCTCGGGGGTGTGCGCCGAAATCCAGCGGACCAGTTGGGCGAAGGGGCGGGACAGGCCTTGCCCCAGCTCGGTCAGCTCATAGCTGACCTGCGGCGGGGTGGTCGGCTCCACGGTGCGCTCTACAAGCCCGTCACGGACCAGGGTGCGCAGTTTGGCGGAGAGCATCTTCTCGCTGATGCCATCGATGCGCTGGCGCAGCTCGAAGAAGCGCATCGGCCCAGGTGTCAGGGCGGCCAGGATCAGCGGCACCCACCGTCCGGTGACATGTTCCATCACCTCCCGCCCGGGGCAGCCGCTGTGGAATGTGTCACTGATCCACCGGGCGTCGTTCTCGTCCACCTGCTCACCTACCGCACTTTCCAGGGCTTACCTTTAGGTACGTACTTACAAAGAGTAAGCCCAGAACCTAACGTTTCTCACGTCTTCGTACGACGAGCCGGGAGAGACAGATGAATGGCAAGCAGGTGGCGCTGGTCAGCGGAGCCAGCCGGGGAATCGGGGCCGCTACCGCGCGCGAGTTGGGTCGGCTCGGCTATCACGTGATCGTCAACTATCTGCGCGATGCCGAGTCCGCGGAGGTGGTGGTCAAGGAGATCGGCGCCGCGCAGGCGATCCGGGCCGACGTGACTGTTGAGGCTCAGGTGACCGCGCTGGTGGACCGAGTGGTTGCCGAGCACGGGCGGATCGACGTGCTGGTGGGCAATGCCAACACAGCGGCGCCGCCGTTCGGCCCGCTGGAGCATGTGCCGTGGGAGGCGTTCGCGGCCAAGGTGAGCGATGAGCTGGCCGGCGTCTATCACCTGACCCGTCGGGTGCTGCCGATCATGCGCCGACGGCGGTCCGGACGGATCGTCTACGTCTCCGCCACCGCCGCCGAGCTGATCATCGGCAGCGCCGCACACTCCACGGCCAAGGCCGCCGTGAACGCCTTCACCCAGCAGGTCGCCGGCGAGGCCATACGGGACGGCATCACCGTCAATGCCGTCGCCCCTGGCGGGGTCGGCACCGATGCCACCGCCGAGGTGTTCACCGACGGCATCCGGCGCCACTTCGGCGACCGGTCGGTGACCGGCACGATGCTGCGGCCGCACGACCTGGCTCGCCCGATCGCCGCGCTTGTGGATGGCGCCTTCGCCACGGTCACCGGCCAGGTGATCTCCGTCGATGGCGGATATCCGCTGCTGAGCCAGTTGCTGGACGGCCTTCCGGCCCAGTTCCCTACGGCTTCATGAGTCCTGGAACAGGGGTGCGGTTCAAGCTTCGTCGGGCCGGCCGGGGACGCGGTCCAAGACGCGGTAGACGGTGGCGCGGCCGACGGAGAACACCTGCTGTGCGAGACCGACCACACGGTGGACACGATCGCAAGGAAGGTGGGCTACGCCAACGCCTTCGCGCTGAGCGCGGCCTTCAAACGACTACGCGGCACCCGCCCCAAGCGACCATCGGAGCCCGAACCCCGCGCGGCGGTCCCGATGAGACCGCTGCGTGCATCGGTCGACCCGAGTCGGCTTCACACCGGCTAGCCACTCCCCGTATTGACTGACAAGCTCTGCACGTAGTTTCCCCGGTACACACCTAATGTCGGAGAGTACGCCGACACCCGCATCACTCAGGGGCGATGAGGTGCCGCGCTCGGATGGCGGCCCTCAACGCGTCCGGGTTGCCGCTGGCCTGGTACACGTCCACAGCGGTATCGGTGAACTTGATGACGTGTTCGTCGCCGTTGGCAACGGCGCGTTCGAGCAGTTCGGCGATCGGATCGTCCGCACGCGGAACTGCGGGCAGCTCCGCCTGTGGGACAGCGTCGTCGGGCTCGTAGGCGGACACGATCGCGGCGGCGGCGGACCATACCGCGGCTAGGCTTGGCGCCCACATCTCCCGGGGCAGGGCGGGCAGAACGTGCTTGATGGCGTTGGGGGCCGTGGCCGTATGGACGAGCAGGATGGGGCTGCCGTGCGCATGGCTGAGATAGCGCAGCGTAGCGGCATGGATCAGCTCGTCCAGAAGGCCCGGCACGTCGCCGGCGTGGGCCGGAGCGCGCGGGGCGGCCTGGGCGGCGGGCCAGCCGGGTACGTCGGCCAGCCGGGCGAGTCGGCGGGCGATGACTCCGGACTTGTCGGCGAGGCGGGGATGCCGGCGAGTGCCTGATCCGGCTTCAGGATTCCCGATGGCGCGGTGGCACCGGGGATGGCACGGCAGCGAGCCGCCCAGAAGGCGAGAGCATGCGCGAGTTCGGCTCGTGCGAGCTGCCCCGCGCCGCGGGCGGGCACGGTGGGGCGGTGTCCGAGCAGGGCGAGCGAGGTCAGCCCTTCCACGAGTGACAGGAGAGTCTCCGCCTCCAGGTCGGCGTCGAGGTCGTCGCGGAACTCGCCGGTTCGCTGGCCGTAGCGGATCAGCCAGGCCAGCAGGTCGCGCGTTCTGGCGTGGGCTTGGCGCAGGATTTCCGCCAGGGACGGGATGGCCGTGGCGTGGGCGGTGAAGGCCGCCAGGATCCTGGCGTCGCGTCGCTGGTGCGGCTCGATCAGGGCGAGCGTACGCAGGGTGGCGGTGAGCAGGGTCACCGCCGACTCCTTGGCGGCGGAGGCGCCGATCTCCTCCTGGCCCTGAGCGGTGATGCGCTGCAGGGCGAAGGCGGAGCATCTCGTCCTTGGTGGCGAAGCAGCGCTGCACCGCCCCCATGGACACGCCGGCCTGCTGCGCCACGTCCCGGAGGGGCGCGCCTTCGGGGCCGTGCCGGTCGATCAGGTCGCAGACCGCTTCGGCGATGTGCGGCGCCTCGCCTCGTAGTCGACCTGCTTGGGCATGAGTCTGCCCTCCACACGTTTTCGATGCGGTTGCATCATATCAGTTTTTCCGGTTTATTTGATGCGTACGCATCGGAACAAGAGAGGACCGCATGAGTCGTTCGAAGACACGCAACGGCACAGCCGACAAGGCGCTGGGGCTGGCCGGGGTTCTGCTCGCCGTTCAGGGGTTCGGCTCGGCGATCACCGAGGCGCAGTGGGGCACCAGCTTCGGAGTCACAGGCATCCTGCGGGCTGTCGGCGTCCCCGGCTGGGCCGATCTTGCTCTGGGAACCGTCGGAGTCGTGTTCCTGCTCATCGTGGCGTATCGGGCGGTGCGCCGGTGAGGCTCCGAGGAATGGCGCGGAGGGTGGCGCGCGTGCGGCTGTTCACGGCGGTGGCCGGCCTGTCCGTCGTCGCGGCCTGCGCGAGCGCCACCGGCCCGGCGTCGAACTCGCGCCAGCCTGTCGCACACACCTCGTCCGGCGCCGTCGCCGGCGCTCACATCGGCCGGGACCTGCAACGGTTCAACGCCATCCCCTATGCCGCGCCGCCGACCGGAACGCTGCGCTGGCAGCCGCCGAAGCCCGTCCACGCGTGGAAAGGCGTCAAGGACGGCACCCGGACGGCCCCGCGCTGCCCGCAGAACGCCAATCCCGCCGACTCCAACCCGGCCAGCACCACCGAGGACTGCCTGTACCTGAACGTCACCGCCCCCCGGACCGTGCCCGCCGGACAACGGCTGCCGGTGATGGTCTGGCTGCACGGCGGCGGCTTCACCCAGGGCGCCGGCGGCGACTACGACACCCAGCGGCTGGCCGACGCGGGCGCGGTCGTCGTGACCATCAACTACCGGCTGGGCATCTTCGGCTTCCTCGGCCACCCCGCCCTGAACGGCTCGGGCGCATTCGGCCTGCTCGACCAGCAGGCCGCGCTGCGCTGGATACGGCACAACGCGGCGGCCTTCGGCGGCGACCCGCGCAACATCACCCTGTTCGGCGAGTCCGCTGGCGCGTTCAGCACCTGCGCCCAGCTGGCGTCCCCCACAGCGGCGGGGCTGTTCGACAAGGCGATCATCCAAAGCGGCACCTGCTCGATGAGTCAGATGGGCATCGACCCAGCTGGCGGCGACACCGTGTGGCCATCACGGCAGTCCGGCGAACGGATCGCCGCGGCCGCCGCTGACCAGGTCGGATGCACGGACGCCGCCCAGACGATGGCCTGCCTGCGCCGGGCACCGGTATCAGCCCTGCTCGCCGCGCAGCAGAAGATTCCCGCCACCTGGGCGCCCTCGTACGGAAGCGACACTCTGCCACTCGACCCGCGCCGGGCGGTGGCCGACGGACGCGTTCACCCGGTGCCACTCATGGTCGGCACCACTGCGCACGAGGCCCGATACTTCGTGGCCATGTACTTCGACGGGCCCGGCCAGCCCCTGAGCCGGCAGACCTATCAGCAATTCCTGCGCACCGCCTTCGGCAAGGACGCCCGGCGGGTCGCGGCCAGGTATCCCGTCAGCGCACACGGCTCCCCCTCCCTGGCATGGGCCGCCATCGCCACCGACCGCGGCTGGACCTGCCCCACCCAGGCGGGCAACCGCCTGCTCACCCGCAAGACCCCCGTCTACCAATACGAGTTCGCCGACGACAGCGCCCCCAGACCGGCCGGGTTTCCCATCCCCGCAGCCTTCCCTCTAGGCGCTTACCACGGAGGGGAACTGCCCTACCTCTTCGACGGCCCCGGCGCCGCCACCGACCAGCCCCTCTCAGCAAGCCAACGCCGACTGGCCGACCAGATGATCGCCTACTGGACCCGCTTCGCCGCCACCGGCAATCCCAACGACCGCGGCCTGCCCCGATGGAAGCCCCTGACCAGCAAGAGCGCGAACCACGTCCGCTCCCTTTCTTCGGCCCGAAGCAATGGCGACGGCTCCACCGAACACCACTGCCGCTTTTGGGACACGCGCAAGTGAAAGGGTTCCAGCTCATGAGCTGGGCCGTCATTCAGACGGTCATCGGTCAGCGGTTCAGACACGGGGGTCGGAGTGTGGCGGAACGAAAACGTACGCCAAGCCCGTTCACGCAGCTCATCAGCGGTAGTGACGGCACTGGACGGTGGGGCCGCGAGCGTACGTGTCCGTCCCGTCGCACCCGGCGGAACGAAGCTGCGCAGGCGCCGTCTCGGCGCGGCCGCGGATCTCGGGGCCGCCAGAGTGGAAGCACGCCGTCGATCACAAGGGCGGCGCGGCCCGTCGCCTGAACGTCACGGAATTTCTTGGATCGTCCGAAGTTCTGGCCGGTGATGGCGAGCTGGAGGCGGCGGCCTTCGAACAGCTCGGCCATCACAGGTAGGTCGGCAGCGGTCCCCTCCCGGAGTACGAGTCCGAGCCCGTCGAGCCGGATGTCGGCGGGCAAGCCGGTTGGTGTTTTGTCCGCGGTCATGACGGCATCCCGGTCGGATTGTCGGCGATCACGCAGGCGACGGGCGGGTCGAGCTCAAGAGTCTCGACCCGGGGACGGGTGAAGCCGGCCTGGGTGAGCAGGCCCTGGAGTTCTCGGGCGGCTTGGGCCGTGGTGTCCCGGGTGGCGCCGGGGCAGCGCGGCTGGCTGACGATCGCGATGCGTCCTGCGGGGCGGAGCAGGCGGCGCAGCTCGCGAAGCCGTTCCACCGGGTCGGGCCAGAACCCCACGGAGTTGACGGCGAGGATGACATCGAGGGGGTCGCCGAAGCTCGGCAACTGCTCCACGGAGGCGCACGTGAGGTGCACCCGGCCGGCGCGGACGGCGGCGGCGCTGCGACGGGCGGCCTGCCGGACCATGGCTTGGGAGTGGTCGACGCCGAAGACGTGGCCCCGGGTGGCGCGGGCGGCGAACTCGGCGATGGCGACGCCGGGACCGAAGCCGATCTCGAGCACCCGGTCGGTGGGCTGCACGTCCAGCAACGACACCGCCCAGACGTTGCGCTGCCGGTTGGAGGGCCGATGGGCGAACATCCTGCCGACCGCCCACCCGACGAGGCCCTGGGGCTGGTGCGCCTGGCGCACCAGATATCTGATCGCGCGTTGCTTGAGAGATGTAGCCGTTGACTGCATGATCGAAGTCAACGGCTTCAAGTATGCTTGAAGTCAAATGGAGGAGCAGCTGACGATCGGTGAGCTGGCGAGCCGTACCGGTCTCGCCACCTCCGCTCTGCGCTACTGGGAGGAGCTCGGCCTGCTCCCGGCCCCGGCCCGGGTCTCGGGCCAACGCCGGTATCCGCCGTCGGCAGTCGGACTGGTCGGCGTGGTCGTGGCGCTGCGAGATGTCGGTTTCACGTTGCGGGAGATCAAAGCGATGCTCGCGTCTCGTTCGCCGGCCGGCGACGGCTGGCGGGAGCTGTACCAGCGCAAGCTCGCCGAGCTGGATCAACGGATCGCGCAGGCCCAGGTGGCACGTACGGCCATCGCCCATGGCCTGGTCTGCCCGCACGAGGACATCTTCGAGTGCTCCAAGTTCGCCGGTGGGGTCGCGGCTCTCCTGGCGGGATCTTCTCTCGAAGCGGCTCATGAAGCGGCTCATACGCACTCGTAGGAGGGACGCGGCCTGCCCCGTCGGGCGTGTCCCGTCCGATCCCTGAGATTGCGGAGTGCTGGCGGGCATGGGCCCGTAGAGGGCAGGTCCGATCTTGTTGATGTAGCCCTGGTGGGACCGTTGGGACAACTGGACTCGCCAGGCCCGCCACGGCTGGGCAGGCAGGAGCTGCAGAACCTTGCCGCGCTGGTCGAGGCTGGACAAGTCGGGCAGCGGTGGCGGGTCACTCCAGTGGCCATGGGTCGGCCGACCGGCCGGCTCGCGGGTCAGGCGGCGGTTCATCCGGTGCACGGTGGCCCACCAGATCATGGCTTCATGATGTTCGGGCTTGCGCTCGCAGATGCGCACCAGGCGCCTTCGGCTGGCCTACCTCACCGGCACGAACGCGTTCGCCGCGCTGCTTTTGCTCCCCGTGGGCGATCGGGACAAGGACGTGGAGATTCTCCGCCTGCGTCACCAGGTCGCCGTCCTTGAAGACCGGGCCCTTCTCGCCGCTCTCCTGGCCTCGATGCCGCGCGAGGTCCTGCGCCGGCTGCGGCTCCTCGTCCGGCCGGATACGGTCCTGCGCCGGCACCGCGACCTGATGAACCGGCGTCATGCCCGTATCCGCCGGCCGAAGCGACGTGGGCGCCCGGATCGGCGAGATGGTCTCACCCGCTCGGCGCACGTCCCCCGGCTTCCCCGCCGGCCCCGAAGTCTCCCGGCTCAGATGTCGCCCGCGCGGATCACCTCGCTCAGCCGCCGGCGGCGGCGGAGCGCCGGCTCGACGGACACCACGACGGCGACCGCCACCAGGAACACGGCCGCCACCAGCCCGAGCCCCCACCACGGCAATGCCGGGGCCGGGTCGGCGCCGGTGAGCAGGCGCAGGGCGAGCGAGCCGAACGTCAGGCGGGTGAGCAGCACCCCGAGCAGCGGACCGGCCACAGCGGCGACCACCACCGGCGGCAGCAGTTCTCCCGCGGCGACCCAGCGAGCCTCTCGGGGCCGCAGCCCGAGGGTGCGCAGCCGGGTCAGAGTCTGCCACCGCTCCGGCGCGCCCGCCGCCGCGCCGAGAGCGAGGCCCAGCAGGCCCAGAATCGGCAGGGTCACGGCCGAGACCCACGCCAGCCGCAGCAGCCCTGAGGACAGCGGCCCATCCACAGTCACGTGACCGACAGCGGCACCAAGGGTGAGCGCGTACGAGGCCATGGCCACGGAGGTCACGAGCACCAGCGGCGGTAGCACGCGGGCCGAGGTCGCCGCCGCCCTCGCGGCCCCGAACACCGCCAGTGGCCGGCGCGATCGCAGGAGCCGGTTGAGCGCGAAGCGTGTCCCGAGAGGTAGTGCTCGCGCCGACACGAGCGCGCCCGCGAGCGCGCCGAGGGCCGGCGCGCTCGCGGCCAGCAGCCCGCCACCGATTCCCCTCTGGTACAGAGCGACGAGGGCGCCGGAGGCGGCCACCAGCGCCCCGGTCTCGAGAGCGGCCCGCCGCAGCCGTACGGTGTTTCGCGCCCACCGCCGCGCACTCCGATTGGCCGGGACGCGGCGATCCCTGGTGGCGCGGGCGGCGGCGAGCGTGCCGAACACCGGTCCGGCGGCGAGAGCGGTGACCACCACGGGAGCCGTCCACTCCCAGGACACCCCCGGCGCGACGGCCCGCACCAGGCCGAGCCCGGCCGCCGCGGCCAGCAGCGTCATCACGGCGGATTCGAGCAGCAACTCGCCACCGATCACCGGTAGCGACATCCCTCTCTGCCGGGCGGCGGTCAGGGCGGGGGCGCGGCGGTGTACCAGCAGGTCGGCGGCGAGCAGCAGGACCAGGACCGCGACGGCAAGCAGGGCGATGAGCAGGACGGACGCTTGCGCGGACGCGGCGTCGACCTGGGAGCTCACATCCCGCAACACCCCGTCGAGCCGAGTCTCCCACTTCAGCCGGCCGTCCCGGGCGCCGGAGGAGCCGGAGGCCGCCTTGAGCGCGACCACGCTCCCGGCGATCGACGGGAGCGTGTGCCAGGTGAGCCGGGCCGGGTCGGGCGTGAACCAGACGGTACGCCGCAACTCGTCCTGGCCGAAGGCGAGCCGGGCGTCGGGCAGCGAGTCGCGTGACAGCAGCCCGGCGAACCGGGTGAAACCGGCACCGCCCGCGCCGGAGACGGGGCGCAGCAGCGAGGGAAGGAGCCGCCAGGCGGGATCGGCGCTGTCACGAGGCCGGAAAATGCCGCTGACCTCGACCTTCTTGACGTTTCCCTGATCGTCGGCGAGTGGGATGCGGGCGCCGGGACGTACCTGGAGAGCGGCGGCGTCTGCCTCCGACAGGCCCACCTGGACCGGCCACGGCGGCGCGCCGTAGGGAATCTGCGCCGTCTCGGAAGCGGTGGGCCCGGGCGGGTCGCCCGCGATCCAGGTCACGTCCGGCCCGCCGTCGCGGGACAGATAGGCGAGCTGGAACGTCCGCAGCACGCTGCCGTCGGTGATCTTGAGGGTGGGGCTGGTAACGGTGGAGACGGGCGGGCGCAGGGCGGCGCGCAGGCCGGGGCCGAGTTCGTCGGTCGCCCTGGCTCGGAAGTCGTCGACGTCCTCGGCGAGGCGGGGATGGCGGACGCGGGTGCCGCTCGGCCCGTCGTCGGCCTCCATGCGGGCGTGGACCTGGAGGTCTGCGCCGGTCGTGCGTACCGCGTCCCGTACGGCGGCGTCGGCGGTCGCGGACAACATTGGCGGCACCGCGCCGGCGAGCAACGTGACGACCGCCACCACGACGGCGGCCAGGAGCAGCGGCCCGGCGTCCGCTCGGGCGCGGCCGGCGACGCTGGGCCAGTGCGGTGCCGGGATCCTCATGGTGTCACCCGCAGATGCGCGGATTCGGCACGCCGGGCCTGGATGACGACCACCACGCTCACCGCCAGCGCGCATCCGGCCGGCAGCCCGGCGAGCAGGGCGGCCTCGGCGGCCCACGGCCAGACGGGCAGAACCTCGGGAACGGGAGCCGCGCCGGCGTCGGAGCGGACGAGCAGAGGCGCGACGACGCGCGTGGCCAGCGCGCCGACGACCGCGCCCGCCGCGAGCAACGGCAGCAGGATGCCGATGTGCTGGCCGAGCAGCACGGTACGGATCTCGCGACGGGTCATCCCCAGACCCCGCAATCGTGCCACCTCGACCGCGCGGGCCCGCAGATCGAACGTCACGTGCAGCACGATCCCGGCGATCATCAACAGCACCGCGGCCGGTACGAGCAGCCGGAGCACGGCCGGCAGCCCGGCCCGCAACGGGCCGCCGGTGAGCCGGACGGTCTCGGACGCGCGCGTGGTGACGCTGCCGAGGCGGAGATCGGCCGCGTCGCCTTCGGCCGGATGGCCGACCCACCACGCGTCCACGGGCACGTCGAAGTCGCCGCTGACGGCGAGAGCACGGGAGAGGGCGTCGAAATCGGCGAGGACGGCCGCCGCGCCCGGAGCGGACGGCACGGCCGGCAGCACCTCGGCCACGCTGACCTGTACGGGG
This sequence comes from Nonomuraea sp. SBT364, assembly GCF_001083785.1. Classification (GTDB taxonomy): domain Bacteria; phylum Actinomycetota; class Actinomycetes; order Streptosporangiales; family Streptosporangiaceae; genus Nonomuraea. The sequence continues at coordinate 61,220 of NZ_LAVL01000011.1, read as the reverse complement.
GTGAGGCCGACGGGGAGGTCGAGCCGGGAGCCGCGCCGGGCGCCCACCTCGTCGGCGAAGCGGGACGAGACGGCGACGGGCACCGGTCCCGGGGCCGGGAAAGCGGTGGCGACCAGGTTCCTGGCGGCGTCCGGCGGGCCCTTCAGCGCGACGTTCGTGGTCATCCTCAGCTCGGTGCCCGAGGAGGTGCCGGTCAGGGCGACGGCCGGAGCGCCGAGCTGCCCGGGGGCCGGCCCGGCCGAGGTGGCGGTCCAGGGCGATGCCCCGGAGGCCGGTCCCGGCACGGTGAGCGTCACGGCCACGCGGCTGTCCCCCGCCGGGGACTGCGCCAGGGCGTCGGAGTAGCCGGTGCCCACGTTCCCCGTCGCGATCGCGACCGGAAGGGACACCGCGACCAGCCGGAGCCCTTGGGCCGGCGCGCAGTCCGGCAGGCGATGCGTGCTGCCGTCGAGCGGGATGGGCTCACCGGTGCAAGGAGTACGCAGTCCTGTCGCATCCTGAAACAGCAGCCGGGGCGTCACGGTGAGCGGCGTCGTACCGGTCGCGTTCCCGACCAGGGAGAGCGCGGCTCCGGCCGGGACGGGAACACCAGCGGCGCGCGCCGGTGGCGCGAGACCGGCGCCGACGGCGTGCCAGGTGCGGCCATCGTTCAGCCTCCCGCGCAGCAGCGTCTCGGCACGAGTGGTGTCCACGGCGATCAGCCGCGGCGGGTCACCGGCGCCGCCGAGCCACTGCCCGACCGCGACGCCACGATCGATGGCCGGGCTCACCTCTCCCCCGGTGGCCGCCCTGACCACCTGGCCTGGTCCTGCTGGGAGCGCTGCCATGTGGCGTCGAACCCGATCCCGAACGTGGCCGCCGCGCATCCCAGCGAGATCAGCAGCCCCGCCGCGACCGCCTGCGGCCTGCGGGCGGCTTCGAAGGCGGCCAGCGGAATCATCAACCCGCGAGCCCTGCGAGCCAGCCGTTCCACGACGCGCAACGCGGGCCACACCAGACGCAGCGCCACCGCGGATCCGGCGATGAGCAGCAGCGCGGGAGCGAACACCCGTACGGCGTCGACGGGAGAGGCCGAACCGGCCGGCTGATCGCGCAACTGCCACCAACCGGCGGCGGCGAGCGCCACGAGCAGCAGGTCGGCGCCGGACCGGGCGAGCAGTTCCCGTCGCCCGCGCACACCTCCGGAGGAGGTCCGCAGCGAGGGCACGACGAGCACCACCGCCAGCGCCAGCGCGCCACCGGCGACGGACAGCACCTGCACGGCGTTCACGCCGGAAGACACCGCGAGCCCGGCCCCGGCCAGGGGCGGCAACCGGGTCAGCCCGGCGTGCAGGGCGGACGAGGCCGGGATCGCGACCGCGGTGGCGAGCACGGCGAGCGTACCGGCCTCGACGAGCGCGGCAGCGGCGAGCTGACCGCGGCCGACGCCCAGCGCGGACAGCAGGGCGGTCTCGTCGCCGCGCACACCGGCGCTGAGCCGGCCGGCGAGGGCGAGGGCGGTCGCGGTCAGGACGAGTCCGATGGCGGCGACGGCGAGCACGCCGGCCGTGGTGACCCGCTGCTGATCGTGGGCGGACAGCAGGGTCGAGGGCAATCGGGAGGCGACGCGCTGGATCCGTACCCGGTCGCCGAGCGTCTGCCCCAGCCGGTGGTCGGCGCCGAGCACGGCCTGAGTGACGGTGTCGAGGTCACGACCGGCGGGGGCGGACAGGTCGGGGCGGGCGGTGATCTCCAGCCGGTCGAGGGCGGAACCGCCGCCGAGCAGGTCGGCGAGGTCGACGATGAACGGCCCGTACGCGTGAACCGGCTGTGCGGAGCGGCCGTCGCGGTAGGCCGGGTCGTATCCGGCGGCGGCGAGGGGGTCCCGGTCCCAGCCCGTGCCCGGCAGCGGCCGTACGACGCCGACCACGCTCACCTCGATCCCGTGGTCGGGATCGTCGGTCAACTCCATGCCGAGGCGGACCCGGCTGCCGACGGACAGGCCGAGCTGCCGCGCGGTGCTTTCCAGGACGACGGCCTGCCTCGGCACGGCACCCGCCCGCGGCAGGCGGCCGGCGGCCAGTTGGGTGCGGGCCGGCAGATCCTCCACCCCCGACAGGTACGCCACAGCCGGAACGCCGGCGCTGGGGAGCGACCGCATCACGGACGACGCGCGCGCGGCCGTCGTTGTCGCGAACGGGGCGAGGGCCGAAGTCAGCACGCCGCGGGTGTCGTCGGCGACGGACTTCGCGTACTCGCCGCGCACGGTGACGGTGTAGGCGGTGACGTCGATCTGGTCGGAGGTGGCGCGGGAGGCGGCGGTCTCCAGCGCCTGCTCGGCGGTACGGGTGAGCAGGAGAGCGCAGGCGCCCAGCAACGTGGGGCCGACCACGGCGACGGCCAGGAGGGCTGCCAGCAATGGCCATTGCGCGCGAGCTCGCCGGGCGACCAGCCTCAGCACGGACAGCTCTTACTGATCACGAATCGCCCCGGCCGTCCGAGCGCCCGCCGAGCTGCCCGTCGTTGATGCGGATCACTCGATCCGCCAGCGCGAGCATCGTCGGATCATGCGTGGAGACCAGCGCCGTCACCCCCTCGGACTCCACCACCCCGCGCAGCAGCGCCATCACCGACAGACCGGTCTCGGCGTCCAACTGCCCGGTCGGCTCGTCCGCGATCAGCAGCCGGGGCGAGGCGGCCAGCGCCCGGGCGATCGCCACCCGCTGCTGCTGCCCGCCGGACAGCTCACCGGGAAGCTGTTCGGCATGGGCGGCCAGTCCGACCAGCTCCAGCAGCAGTGCGACCCGCCGCTCACGCTCCACCGGCGGCATGCGGGCCAGCCGCAGCGGGGCACCCACGTTCTCCGCGGCCGACAGCACCGGGATCAGGCCGAAGGTCTGGAAGACGTAGGAGACCTTCGCCCGCCTCAGCAGGGACAGGCCGTCCTCGTCGAGGGCGGTGACATCCGTTCCGTCGACGAGGACCGTACCGGAGTCCGGGCGGTCCAGGCCGCCGATGATGTTGAGCAGCGTGGTCTTGCCGGAGCCGGACCGCCCGACGAGAGCGGTCATGGTGCCGGCCGCGAGCTCGAACGTCACGTCACGCAACGCGTGCACGGCGGTCGCCCCGCTGCCGTAGCGACGATGAACGCCACGTACGCTGACCAGCGGTCCGCCGTTCATCCGGCCTCGCCGCCGTCGGGACGGATCGCCACGTGATCGGCCTCCAGCACCAGCCGGACCCGTCGCGTCAACGCCAGCGCCTCCCGGTAGTCGCGCGGAACCTGAATCCGCCCCGCCCGGTCCATCACCGCGTATTCCTCGGCGATCACCCGCGGGTCGCCGTCGTCTCCGGTGGCGGTACGCCGCAACACCTCGCTGCTCGTACGCCCGTCGCGAATCGCCACCGTCCGCTCCACCTGCCCGCTGACCGCGGGATCGTGGGTCACGATGACGACGGTGACGCCCAGCCGCCGGTTGACCTCCCGCAACAGCCCGAACACCGCGGCCGACGTGGCGCTGTCCAGCTCTCCGGTCGGCTCGTCGGCCAGCAACACCCTGGGCTCGTTGGCCAGGGCCACCGCGATGGCCACCCGCATCTGCTGCCCGCCGGACATCTGCGCGGGCCGCCGCTCGGCGCATTCGGCGATGCCGAGCAGGTCCAGCAACTCGGCGGCCCGCCCGCGGCGGACCCCGCCGGGAGTGCGGGCCGCCGTCATCGGCAGGTCGACCATCTGCCGCGCGGTCAGGTACGGGATGAGGTTGGCGGCCGTCTGCTGGCGTACGAGTCCCACGGTGTGCCGCCGATACCGGACACGATCGGCCCGCGACATGTCCAGCAGATTCCACCGATCGACCCGCACCCGCCCGGCGGTGGGAGCGTCGACCCCGGCCAGGATGGACAACAACGTCGACTTCCCCGACCCGGACGCCCCGACGACGGCCACCATCTCGCCGCTGTCCACGACCAGGTCCAGCCCCTGCAGCGCCTGCACCTCGACCGACCCGGACTGGTAGATCCGCACCAGGCTCTCGCACACGATCAGCGCGTCCCGCCCGAACTCCGGCACCTTCGCAGGAGGCTGCGGCAGCGACAAGGGCGTGATGGACATCCCCCTCCTCAACCCCGGCACCGCTCTGATGTGTGGCCAGACTCTATAGTCCCGGCAAACCGCACCCCAAGCACCTTTCGCACTGGCCGGTTGCGAGGATCCTCATCCCTGGTTCCCGATGAACTCGCGCAGCCAGTGGAAGCTCGCCTTCTCGGTACGGGCCTGGGTTTCGTAGTCGACGTGGACGAGCCCGAACCGGGCGGCGTACCCGCGGGCCCACTCGAAGTTGTCCAGCAGGGACCAGCAGAAGTAGCCGCGCACATCCACGCCGTCGCTCATCGCGGCGCGGATGGCGGCCAGGTGGTCGCGCAGGAAGTCGACGCGGCCGGTGTCGTCGAGAGTCCCGTCATCGCCGTAGCCGTTCTCGGTGATGAAGATCGGCGGGAGCGCCGGGTAGCGCCGGGCCAGGCCGAGGAGGGTCTGGTGGAGCCCGTGCGGCTCCATCGGCCAGCCCAGCCCGCTGGTCGGCGCGCCGTCCGGGGTGAGGCTGCGCACCCCGAGGTCGAAGGCGGAGCGCAACGCGGGATCCGCCTGCTCGTACGGCGCCGCGGCGGCGTGGATGCGGTAGTAGTAGTTGACTCCCAGGAAGTCCAGCGGGGCGGCGATGAGCTCCAGGTCGCCGTCGCGGCGGAAGGAGAAGTCGCTGATCGCGCCGAAGGTCTCCACCATGTCGGAGGCGTAGACGCCGAGCAGCAGCGGGTCGGTGAACTGGCGGTTGACCAGCAGGTCCATCTTGCGTGCGGCGTCGGCGTCGGCCTCCGAGCCGGTCGCGGGCACCGTGGGCGACATGTTGAGCGTGATGCCGACCTGCTGCCCCGGCCGCGCCCGTGCCCGCAGCCTGGCCGCCGCGAGGCCGTGTGCCACCAGTAGGTGGTGGGCGGCGGCCAACGCCCCGTGACCCTCGCGGGCGCCGGGCGCGTGACGGCCTTCGGCGTAGCCGACGATGGACGAGCAGTACGGCTCGTTCAGCGTGGTCCACCGTGACACCGTGTCGCCCAGCGCCTCGTACGCGACCTCCGCGTAGTCGGCGAAACGCTCGGCGGTGTCGCGGTCGCGCCAGCCGCCGCAGTCCTCCAGCGCCTGGGGCAGGTCCCAGTGGTAGAGGGTGACGTACGGCTCGATGCCGCGCTCGCGCAGGGTGTCGGCGAGCCGCCGGTAGAAGTCGAGGCCGCGCTGGTTCACCCGGCCGTCGCCCTCGGGCATGATCCTGGGCCAGGCCAGCGAGAAGCGGTAGGCGCCGGCGCCGAGCCGGTCCATCAGCTCCACGTCCTCCTGCCAGCGGTGGTAGTGGTCGCAGGCGGGCTCGCCGCTGTGGCCCATGGCCACCGCGCCGGGGACGCGGCAGAACGTGTCCCAGATCGAGGGCCCGCGCCCGTCAGCGTCCACGGCGCCCTCGATCTGGTACGCGGCGGTGGCCGTCCCCCACACGAACCCGGGAGGAAAGGCCGGATGTTCCTGGGTCATCCCTTGATCGCTCCTGACATGATTCCCCCAATGATCTGACGGCCCAGCGCGGCGAAGACCGCCACGATCGGCACGATGGCGAGCACGGTGCCGGTGAGCACGAGCGCGTAGTCGGTGGTGTAGCCGCTGGCCAGGCTGGACAGGGCGACCTGTACGGTCGGGTTCTCCGGTGTGAGGACGACCAGCGGCCAGAAGAAGTCGTTCCAGGCGTGCATGAAGGTGAACAGGCCGAGCACGGCGGCGGCCGGGCGGGCGGCGGGCAGCACCACGTGCCAGAACAGCCGGATCGTGCTGCACCCGTCGATGCGACCGGCCTCCAGCAGCTCGTCGGGGATGGCGCCGGAAAGGAACTGGGTCATGAGGAACACGCCGAAGGCGGTGACGAGACCGGGCACGATCACCGCCTCGAGCCTGCCGGTCCAGCCGAACTCCGCCATGAGGATGTACAGCGGGATGATGCCGAGCTGCTGCGGCACGGTAGTGGTGGCGATGGCCAGGAGGAGCAGTACGTTGCGCCCGCGGAAGCGCAGCTTGGCGAAGGCGAAGCCGGCCAACGTGGAGAACAGCACGACCGAGATGGTGACCGAGCCTGACACGAGGACGGAGTTGAGCATCGCCTGGGCGAACGGGGTGGTGTCGAAGACCCGGGCGATGTTCTCGAACAGGTGGCCGCCGGGGGCGAGGACCGGCGGCACGCTGGCGATGGCGTCGTTGTCATGGGAGGCCACGATCATCGACCAGTAGATGGGGAACAGCGAGCCGAGCAGCACGGCGACGAGTGCGGCGTAGGTCCAGAACCCCGCACCCCGGGGGTTCATACGGCGGCGGAGCGCGGTGACGGCTGTCATGTCAGCTGCTCCTGATCCTGCGCGTGATGGCGAAGTTGACGAGCGCCACGACCACGATGATCATGCAGAGGGTCCAGGCGATCGCCGAGGCGTAGCCGAACTCGTACATGCTGAAGCCCTGTTCGTAGAGGTAGAGGCCGACGGTCTGGAACTGGCGGTCCGAGCCGCCGGTCGGGTTGCCGGTGCCGGCCTGGAACAGCAGCGGCTCGGCGATGATCTGGAAGCCGCCGATGGTGGACACGACGGTGGTGAAGATGATCGTGGGGCGGAGCATCGGAACGGTGATCTTCCGGAACTGGGTGAACTGGCTCGCCCCGTCCAGCCGGGCCGCCTCGTACAGGTGCTCGGGGATGGTCTGCATGGCGGCCAGGTAGATGAGGGCGTTGTAGCCGGTCCACCGCCAGATGACGATCATCGAGATCGCGACGTGCGAGGAGAGCGTGCCTGCCTGCCAGTCGACGGCCTCCAGGCCCACCAGTTCGAGGGCCCAGTTGACCATGCCGAAGTCACGGCCGAAGAGCTGGGCGAAGATGATCGTGACCGCGACGATCGAGGTCACGTTGGGCAGCAGCACGCCCATGCGGAACAGCGTGCGGGCGCGCAACCTGCGATTGAGCATGTGCGCGACGAACAGCGCGGCCAGCAACTGCGGCACGGTGGACAGCAGCCAGATGCTGACGGTGTTGAACAGCGCGTTCCAGAAGTAGTCGTCGGTCAGCAGTTCGGCGTAGTTGGCCAGCCCCACCCATCCGCGGTCCGGGTCCAGCAGGTTCCAGTCGGTGAGCGAGACGTACCCGGTGTACAGCAGCGGGAACATGCCCAGTACGCCGAACAGCAGGAAGAACGGGGCGATGTAGAGGTACGGCGAGCCCTTGACGTCGAGCTGGTAGGCCCAGCGGCGCCGGGGCCCTGATCGGATGGAGGTCATGGTCGGCTCCTCGGGGGAAGGGGCGACGGCGGGCCCTGACCGCCCGTCGTCGCCCGGCTCTCACGGGTCGATGCGCGTCACTTGCTGATGCGCTCGACGTCCCCGAGCATCTGCGTCCACGCCTCGGCGGCGTCCTGCTTGCCCTCCTCCACGCGGTTGATCGCGTCGCGGATGGCGGTCTGGATGTCGCCGGCCCTCGGGCCCTGGTACTGCGGCTTGAGGTTGCGGGCGGCGGTGGTGAAGATCTGCCCGATCGGCGCGTTGTTGAAGAACTCGTGCTTGAGCCCGGTGACCTCGGGCCTGTCGTACGTGGCGAGGGTGGAGGGCAGGATGCCGTGCTTGGTGAACACCTCGATCTGCTGTTCAGGCGCCGTCAGCCAGGCGATCAGCTCCACGGCCTCCTTCACGTGCTTGCCCTGGGCGGGGACGGTCAGGTAGGAGCCGCCCCAGTTGCCGCCGCCACCGGGGATGGCGGCCACGTCCCACTGCCCGGCGAAGGCCTTGGCCTGGTCCTGGATCTTGGCGAGCATCCAGGCGGGGCAGGCGATGGTGGCGAACTGACTCTTGGCGAAACCGGTGTTCCAGGCGGGCGAGCTGCCGACGAGCTTGGCCGACTCACCGTCGGCCACGGCCTTGAGCACCTGGTCGTAGGCGGAGCGGACGGCCGGGTTGGTGGCGACCACGACCTTGTCCTGGGTGTCGTAGTAGCCGGTCTCGGCCTGGCCGATCATCGCGTTGAACACCTGGGGGGCGCCGTCGAAGAACGCGGCGCCTTCGGGCTTCTTGGCGGTGTAGCGCTTGCCGGTCTCGAAGTAGGACGTCCAGTCGGGCCAGAGCTTGGAGACCTCGTCACGGTCGGTGGGCAGCCCGGCCTTCTCGAACAGGTCGCGGCGGTAGCACATGGCCAGGCCGCCGACGTCGGTGCCGTAGCCGATCTGAGCCCCCGACGCGGCCAGCGACGCCTCCCACTTCCATGGCAGCCAGCGGTCCTTGAGCTGGTCGGCGCCGTGCTGGCGCAGGTCGGTGAAGTGCTGGGGCCGGCTTCTGAACTGGGCCACGAAACCCGTGTCGATCCCCTCGATGTCGGCGGCGCCGCTTCCGGTGGCCAGGTGCGCGGCGAGGTTGCGGTGGTGGTCGTTGTACGCCGACGTCCTCTCGACGATCTTGATGTTGGGGTGGGCGGCCTCGTACTTGGCGTAGAGCTCCTTGAAGCCCATGTTCCCGAACAGGTTGAGGGTTAAGGTGATCTTGCCCTCGGCCGGCGTCGGGCCGGTGGAGGCGGAGCCGCCGCAACCGGCGGCGAGCATGCTCACGGCCAGCACTCCGGCGGCGAGGCGGATTCGTCCAGCAGACACCTGGAACTCCTTCGAAGGGAGAGGAAGGGTGGCTGCGAGATGCGATGACAAGGCCCAGCCCCGCGGCAACGGTCCGGCGTCGGCCTGTCAGTGACTTATCCCACAGAACGCCTCCAGTCGCTGTCAAGTCACAGAAGCATCACGCCTCGAAAGTGCGCGCCGACGGGTTGACATGGTCCGGGCTTTCTCATAACTTCCATGCAACCGGTTACATGAAACCGGTTTCAGCGAGATGGCGATAGCGTACGTCCGTGGCAACGATTCGAGAGCTGGCGCGCCTCTGCGGGGTGTCGCCGGCCACTGTCTCCCGCGTGTTCAACAACCCCGAGGTGGTGAACGCTCAGACCCGCGAGCTCATTCTCAGCACCGCGACACGCATCGGATATCTGCCCAACGAGTCGGCCCGCACCCTGGCCACCAAGAGATCCCGCATGGTCGGCCTGGTCTGGGACACCGACCACCGCCGCCCCGGCTGGCGGCACCCGTTCTTCCAAGAGATCCTCATCGGGCTGAAGACCGCGCTGAGCGAGCGCGGCTACCACCTGCTCATGCTCGCCACCAGCGAGGACAGCACGCCCAACAGCTATCTTCGTGCCGTACGCAGGCACAACCTCGACGGCGTGGTCTTCATAGACAACGGCAGGGCAGACCCCTCGCTCGAGCCGCTGGCGGGATCGGAGGTGCCGTGCGTCTCCCTCGACCGGCCCGTCGAGGGACCGTGGACCACCTACGTGACTTCCGACAACGTGGGCGGGGCGCGCGAGGCGGTCCGCCACCTGCACGCGACCGGGCGCCGGGCCATCGCCACCATCACCGGCCCGGTCCGCACCAGGCCAGGCGCGGAGCGGCTGCGCGGCTACCTGGAGGAGCTGGCCGCGCTCGGCCTGGCGCACCGGCCGGAGCTGGTTGTCGAGGGCGACTTCTACCTGTCCGGTGGTCATACCGGGATGCGCACCCTGCTGGAGCTGGAGAAGCGGCCGGACGCGGTGTTCGTCGCGGGCGACGAGATGGCGATCGGCGCGCTGCGGGCCGTGACGGAGGCGGGACTGAAGGTGCCCGAGGACATCGCGCTGGTCGGATTCGACGACATCGAGCTGGCCGCGCTGGTGCCGCCGGGGCTGACGACGCTGGCCCAGGACAAGGCGGGCTTCGGTACGGCGGCGGCCGCGGCCGTCATCACGATGATCAACGAAGGCGTCACCCCTCCGCCGCGGATCCTGCCCACCCCGCTGGTCGTCCGCGGCTCCACCGGGTAGGCCACCACGAAGGTGTTGGCCTAGCCCATCCCGGGCGCGCCGGCCAGCGCGTGAGCCTCCCCCGCCCTCCTGACACTTGACGGCGGATTTCTGCCGGTCTGAGGCGAACCAGGCCGCTCGGGCTTTCGGGGCAGTCGCGGCGGTGACGCCCAGGCAGGCGCGGGCGAGAGCAGGGTGACGGACGGGTAGACGATCATGGAGATGTCCACCCACGCCTGGTCAGACGGCATTCCGGCAGGCGACACACGGCCGGTCCAGGCATCAGGGATCACGGGTCGTCTTCGGCCCCGCCGCCGTGAAGTCCAGCAGCAGTTCGCCGATCGTCTCGGGTGCTTCCAGCATGGGCAGGTGCCCGACACCGGGTAGCAACTCGACCCGCGCGCCCGGCACCGCGTCGTATCGGTGTGCCGACGACGGCTCCCAACGGGGATCGGCGGCACCGAAGATCACCTGCACGGGGAGCCCGAGGGCGGCGAGCCGCTCGGGCACGCTCCGTTCGGCGATGTACGCGGTGTTCTGGCGCAGCACCGTCCTCATCACGCGGTAGGTGATGCCCCGTACATCGGCGACCACGTCGTCCGGGAGATCCACGGGGCGAACGGCCGTCGCGCTGATCCCCTTGCGGATCAGCGCATCCGAACGCCTCGGCCAGATGAGCGGGCCCAGCGGCGGGGCCAGCAGCACCCGAAGGATGAACGGCTGCCGGAGGAGCGCATCAAGACTCGGGCCACTACTGATCAACGCGAGCGAACCCACGAGGTCAGGACGTTGCTCGGCCAGCGCGGTGGCAACGTAGCCACCGCTGGAGTGCCCGGCCACGGCGACCTGACGAAGCCCGAGATCGTCCAGCAGCGCCGCCACCTGACCCGCCTGCGCGGGCACGTCGTACGACGGCGCGGGCGGGGACTGGCCGCACCCCGGGAGGTCGACCCGGATGACGTGATGGTGACCGGCCAGCGCCGGGACCACCGGACCCCAGAAACCGCCCGAGGCCCCCGACCCGTGGATGAGCAACAACGGCGGCGCCTGCCGAGGGCCGTCATGGACCACGTGCATCCCATGCGAACGTTCAAGGTCGTATTGACTCATGCCAGGACTATGCACGCGCGCCCGGCCGCCGGTCTTGGACAAATGTTCCCGCGCAGTCGAAGGCCGACCGTCCGCCACCACTATCTGGAACGGGGTTGCCATACGTTGGCGGTCATCGGGAAACCGCGATCGGCGGCCATGGGGTGCAGGTCCCGGCAGACCTGCGTACCGGACCGCGCTCTGCCGCGAGATCCTGACTCCCGGCGTGGCCAGCGGCCGAGATCCCGCGCGGCCTGCGGCCAGAGCCGTTCACCGGACACGCCCGGAAATCAGCATCGCAGGGCGAGCCGTCGAGGCCGGGGTCTTCGCCGGATGGGGATGCTCCCCCAGGGCTACATACCAGCGCCGCTCCTGGCGAGTGAGCACCAGGGTCTCGCGATAGCGGCCAGAGGTGCCGCGTCCCACGAGCCGGGCGGTCGCCACCTCCGGCGAGATCTCCTGGCTGATGTCGACATTCTCCAGCCGGATCCGCCGGCCGCCGTACGCCTCCAGCCGCCGCCGGATGTCGGCTGCCGGGTCGTTCCCGGTCGGAGCCAGCAGAGCGAGCCCGTCCGCGTCATTCTGGTTCAGCCCGAGCACGTAGGCGTTCACCGCGGCCCGGGGACTGCCGGCGCCTCCGGGCGCCTCCGCGATGCCGCATCCGAGCAGCTGCGCGCATCCGGCGAAGGCCAGAACCCAGGCCGAAACCAAGGCCGGCCTCCACCGGATGTTGGAGATGATGCTCATGTCTGCCGTGTCACGTCCGATGTGCGTAGAACCATGCGTCGGGGGTCGCCGCGATGATGCTGCTCAGCCTCTTATTGCGAGTATTGGTGCTGTGGTAGGTCATGTACAGCTCGTCGGCTGTCTGTCCTGCACCGTCGCGGCCGGTGACGAACATGGAGTGGCTGATGTTGTCGTTCCGGTCGAAGTCGATCTGCAGAACGTCGCTGACGCCCATTTCCCAGATGTAGTCGAGGGCTTCTGTCCTGCCGGAGTTGAAGGGGGAGGCGAACCAGTACCAGTTTTCGGCCGCCGCCCAGGTGTAGGTGGTGGTCCAGGTCCCTTCGTACCCGTAGTACCACTGGTCGGGGAGGGTCCGGTTCTCACCCGGCCAGGACCCGGTCTCCGCCCAGCCTCCGGCCTTGACTATCTGCGATATGAAGTTGGTGCAGTCGCCGCCTTCACCGCCGTAGGTTCGGTAGTTCGGGTTGTAGTTGTCCCAGTACTGCAGGGCGTATCTCGTCATTGCGCCGTAGTCGTAGGCGAGCGTGGAGTTACCGGGAGCACGATAGGTGGGCGACGATTTGTCGGGCACCGCGCCCTGGGAGGTCGTCCGCGGCCGGGATGTGCTGCTGATCTTCTTACTGGATGGAGCGGCTTCCGATACGGCTTCCGGCTTGCTCGGGTACGCGTCGGGAGCGAGGTCTCCCACGTGAATGTCCGGCGCGTCATGACTGAGCACCCACTGGCTTCCGACCAGGTTGTACGTCAATGTGTGACGTAGCTGGTATTCCTCGGCGTCCGGACTGCCCGGCGTCGTGCGGGCGTAGAACAACGTGGTGTGCTCGGTCAGCTGGACCGTCGCGGTCTTCCCGCTGGTCGATATCTTCGTGTCGGAGACGGTGACCTGGCCCCGGCTGTGTCCGCCGTTGGCCGATCTCAGCTTCTCGCGGCGCACGTCGATCGCCGCGGAGTCGGCCCGGAGCGCGTCTTGGAACTGCGCGGTCGCCGGCACCGCATCGAGTGCGACGCCCCGCGAGCCACCGGTCAGCCGGTCGACTCGCGATTGAAGGTAAATCCGTGCATCGGTTTCGAGGTCCGCGGTCGAACCGTGTGCCGCGACCGAATATGCCGGCGTGCTGATTGCCATCAAACAGGCGGTGACCCCCGCCACCCATAAGCGCCTTTTCCCTGATCGCAAAGCATCTCCCGTCAGGCGTGACGACTGTTACAATAAAACTCCTTGATCGCCCCGTCAGAATCCCTTGCGGCGGGAGATCCGTCAAGGCCGATTCTGACCGGAACCGCAATGCTGCATGTCAAGCTCCGGCATTAGCCCCTATCCGCTGCAGGCCGTACCGCAGGGCATAAATGACACATCATGTCAATGGCCGAGAATCGATGGCTGCTCAAGTTTGCGCTAACAACACTCAGTCACGAATCGTTACCGAACGCCCACCTGGCGCCAGAAACTGCACCCTCCGAAGAAGGCAGGATTTCATTGAGATCTTTGATGACCCGGGCGGGCGTGGTGACTGCGGCCGGCATCGGCGAACCTTCCTGCCAGGTGTGTCGGCGCTCCCCCGTGGACGGCCTCGATCGTCCAAATGAAGACTTCGTCATCAAGCAGATCACGCCCCGCCCCGCGGAACTTCACGGGCGATTCCCGCCACTGAACGAGCTCGTGGGTTGCGCCGACGGAAAGCCTCACTTTGCACGTAAAGCAGGTTGGCGTCGCTTTCGAAGTGATGGAAAGCATCTTGGCAAGGCCGCACATCGTCTATTCAGGACTGCTCGGCGGTTGCTCGTTACGGCACATAATGGTGACGGTCAAGAACCGTGGTTGTTCGGTGATTGCTCGCGTGTACGCGCCGCAGCCCGACAGGCGGCGACACCGGCCGACACAATGGCGGGAAGTATCCCGGCCACAGCCATACAAATCAACATGCAGCGGCACCGCATAATCCGCGGGTAGTGGGTTCAAGTCCCACCCGCCCTACCAGACCGACCTGCCGCTTCACGCGGATCTGCAGTCGCGCCTTTTGATCGTGAGTCACGCCTCCCGGGCCTTACGACCTCCCGGCTGACCGCCCGCACCGGGACGTAGGTGCCGGCGGTCAGCGCGATGCCGGCATGCCCCAGCGTGCGCTCCGGCATCTTCAACTCCGTCCCCGCCGCCAGAAGCCAAGGTCGCAGCTCCATGCCGCAGTTCGGGCGAATCGCACCGGCTGCTTCCAGAAGATCAAGGTCTGGCGACGATCATGTGGTTGATCCTCCTCACCTCAACCACATGACCTGAGCTCCGAACAGTTCCCCCTCTGGGACCACATGTTCCGTTCTTCCGGAAAGATGGACAACCTACCAACCGGTCGGTACTTTCGCCTGCATGACGCCGGAACACCGCACTTGGCGGATGATGGAGCCGTTGCACGGCATGATCTACTTCTCCCCGGAGGCGGATGCCGCTTACCGGCAGCTCGGACTTACCGGCCGAATGGGATACTTCGCATCCCGGGCGGCCGCACTCGGCCCGGTTCCCGCGGAGGCGGTGATCGCCACCTTCTACAATTTCAATCCGCAGGTGGTACGTCAGGCGATACCGGCCGCATGGCACATCTCCTCCCCCGCCGACATCCTGGACGCCCGGCTGAGCGCAGTCGATGCGACACTGCGCCGCGTGCTCGGCGACGTGGTTGATTCGCCGGAGATGTCCCGCGCCGCCGCGCTGGCCCAGGAGGCGGCCCAAGCGATCTCAGGCGAGTTGAGCGGACGGCCTCTGTATGCCGCTCACCTGTCACTGCCCTGGCCCACCGCTCCACATTTGGTTCTCTGGCATGCCCAGACCTTGCTGCGCGAGTTTCGCGGTGACGGTCATCTGGCCGCCCTGCTGGCAGCCGAGCTCAGCGGAATCGAAGCCCTCGTCTCCCACGCCGCCACCGGTGCCGTCCCGGCCGAGACACTCCGGGTCACACGCGGCTGGACCGAGACCGACTGGGCGGCCGCCGTGAACAGGCTGGAGGAACGCGGCTGGCTCCGTAACGGCTCGCTGACCGTGCGGGGCCGCAGGGAGCGTGAGGGGATCGAGGAGGCGACCGACCGGATGAGCAGGGCCCCCTACGCCGCGCTCGGCGACGATCGCTGTCAGGAACTGTGCTCCTTGGTGCGCCCCTGGAGCAAACACGTGGTGGCCGAGCTGATGCCCTGGGCCGCGGCCCGCAACTCCGAGGCTCCCGGAACACCACGAACGGGCTGATCGTGGGCCGGGCCTGTGGGCGGTGGACATGCCCGCCGCCGACAACGACGGTGTCCGCCGAAGCGGAGCAAGCTCACCCGGGCGATCCGGTGCCGCCCGGTCCTTTCCCGCCGTCATCGACGCCGACGTACGGCGCTCACTGATGGGCGCCGCCGTCGACGCGGATCTCGGTGCCGGTGATGAACGAGCCGTCGTCCGAGACGAGCATCGCCACCACGCCCGCGACCTTCTCGGGCCCCGGGATGCCACCCGGGAGCGCGGGCGTGAGCTTGAGGAACAGGTCCCAGTCGGTGTCCTCGGGGACGAGACGGCCGATGCTGTCGGTGATGCCGCTGCTGATGCCGCCGGGGACGACGTTCACCGCGCGCAGCCCTTGCTTGGCGTACTCCTGGGCGATGCTGTGGGTGAAGGAGAAGATGCCGCCCTTGCTGGCCGAGTAGGCGGCCATGTACGGGTGGGCGAAGAACGCGGCGGTGGAGCTGAAGTTCACCACCACTCCCCTGCCGCCGGCCAGCAGGTACGGCAGGGCGGCGCGGGTCATCAGGAAGGTCCCGGTCAGGTTGGTGCCGATGACGCGGTTCCACAGCTCCAGCGAGCATTCGTGGGTGTGCGCGCCACGCAGGATCGCCGCCGCGTTGACCAGGGCGTCCAGGCCGCCCAACGCCGTGGCGGCGCGGGTCACGAGCGAGTTCACCGACTCCTCGTCGGCGATGTCGGCGGTGGCGACCGTGAGCCGGTCCGTGCCGGCCGCCTCCAGCGTCTCCTGCAGCCCGGCCTCGGAGACGTCCGCCGCCACGACCCGGGCGCCCTCGGCGAGCAGCCGCAAGGTCGTCGCCCGGGCGATGCCCGAGGCGGCTCCGGTGATCAGAATCCTCCGGTCGGCGAGCCGTTCCACTTACATGACCTCCTCGAACGATGCGGGACCGCCGGACGCGGCGGTCCCGTCGACCACCCGCCCTGCCACGGCCCGCGGGATGAACGCCGCCGTACGCTCCACGGCCCCGGCGGCCTCAGGCAGCGGCGGTCCCCGATGGAGGCGAACACCCGGAACTATCACGTGTAAGCTGCCGACGGGCAGACGCTAGCATCGGGACGGCACGACGGCAACAAGGGACAGGGGATGGCGGAGGAGAAGAAGAGGACCACGCGCCGAATCACCAGCGTGGACGTCGCGCGGGAGGCCGGGCTCTCGCGCGCCACGGTCAGCTTCGTGCTGAACGACACGCCCGGCCAGTCCATCCCCGAGGCCACCCGGCAGCGTGTGCTCCAGGCGGCCGAGCGGCTCGGCTACACCCCCTACGCCCCGGCGCGCACGCTGCGCAGCGGGCGCAGCGATGTGGCGGTGTTCGTGCTGCCCGACTGGCCGCAGGGGCCCACGATGGCCGCGTTCGTCGAGCGGGCCGCCCAGGTGCTGTCACGGGCCGGGCTCACCCTGGTGACCCATGTGCACACCGGTGACGAACAGGGGCTGGCACGCCTGTGGACCGCGCTCACTCCGGCGGCGGTGTTCGGCATGCGGCCGTTCACCTCCGGAGAGCTGGCAGGAATGCGCAGGGCGGGCATCTCCGCCGTCCTGCCCGCGGCCGAGGAGCCGGGCTCCGACGTGAGCACGACGCTGTGGGCCAGGGGTGTCGGGCGCCTGCAGGCCGAGCATCTGATCGGCAAGGGGCACACGCGCCTGGCGTACGCGCTGAGCGACGAGCCCCGCCTCGCGGCCCTGGGACGGGGGCGGTCGGAGGGAGCGGCGCAGGCGTGTGCGCAAGCGGGGCTCGCGGCCCCGACCGTGACCACGATCGCGCTGGACACCGAGGTCACGGCCCGGGTGGTGGAAGGCTGGCGAGGCGACGTGAGCGCCGTGTGCGCCTACAACGACGAGGTAGCCCTGGCGATCCTGGCGGGCATGCGCACGCTGGGCCTGTCCGCGCCCGCCGATCTGGCCGTCATCGGCGCCGACGACATCCCCGGCGGCCGCTTCGCCGCGCCGCCGCTGACGACCGTCGCGCAGAACAGCGGCGAGCTCGGCATACGCATCGCCGAGGCCCTGCTGAGGACGCTGGAGGGCCAGGCGCCGGACCTGAATCTGCTTCCGGGCGACATCCAGATCGTCGAACGCGCCTCCGCCTGAGCCAGCCGGTTCAACGGCCGAGATAATCGCGCCCAATACTTGCACGTGTTAGTAACGTGTCATTAGCATCCGGGACACATCACACCCTCCTCTCCCTCCGTGGGGTCCTCATGAGCCTGCATCCAGGCGGCAACGCACCCGCAACCCCCGCTCTGCCCAGAGTGAGCTCCCAATACATCGGGCTGATGGTCCTGGGCCAGTTCGGGGTCTTCATGGCCTTCATCACGCCGCTGGCCATCTCCCTGTCGATACGCGTCGACCAGCTCGCCCCGGGCAACGAGCAGTACCTCGGCTACATCACCGGCGTCGGCGCCCTGGTGCCGCTGCTGACCGGGCCGCTGGTGGGCACCTGGAGCGACCGCACCCGCTCCCGGATGGGCCGCCGCCGTCCGTTCATGATCGGCGGCATGCTGCTCGGCACGGTCTCCCTGGTGGTGATGGCGCTGGCACCGAGCGTCGTCCTGCTGGGGCTCGGCTGGGTGCTGGCCCAGATGGGCTGGGGCACCGCGCTGGGCGGCCTGATGAACTCCCAGGCCGACCGGCTGCCGGAGGAGCAGCGCGGCAAGGTCGCCGGGCTGGCCGGCTTCGCCACGCTGATCGCGCCCGTGGTGGGCGTGGTGCTGGCCGGGGCGCTCGCGGGTGACGCGCTGCTGCTGTTCCTCGTCCCGGGCGCGGTCGGCGTGCTGTCGGTGCTGCTGTTCGTCTGGCTGGCCGGCGAGGCCGACAGCCGTGACCTGCCGCCCGGCGAGCCGCTGACCGTCCGGTCGCTGCTGCTGAAGTACACCTGGAACGTTCGGCGTTTCCCGGACTTCTCGTGGAACTGGCTGGGCCGCTTCGCCTTCTACTTCGGACTCACTCTGAACACCACGTTCACGGCCTTCTTCTTCGCCTCGCGGCTGGAGGTCACCCTTGAGCAGGTCGCGGGTACCCTCGCGGCCATCTCGGGTCTCGGCGTGCTGGCCACGGCCGGCGGCGCGCTGGGCGGTGGTTTCCTGTCGGACAAGCTGCGCCGCCGCCGCGTCTTCGTCCTCGTCGCCGGCGCCGTCTACGCGCTGGGCACGGTCACGATGGCGCTGTCGTCGAGCGCGCCGCCGCTGTTCGCGGGGTCGATCATCTGCTCGGTCGGGCTGGGCCTGTTCTCCGCCGTGGACCAGGCGCTGGCCCTGGACGTGCTGCCCGAGCGGGCCACCGACGCGGGCCGCTACCTGGGCGTCTTCGGCTTCGCGACCTCGGTGCCGCAGTCCGCCGCCCCGTTCGTCGCGCCCGTGTTCCTCGCCGTCGGCGCGAGCGGCGCGCAGCAGAACTACACACTGCTCTACCTGGTCGCCGCCGCCTGCACGCTGCTCGGCGGCCTGATCGTCCTTCGCATCAAATCCGTCCGCTGAGGAGCCCGTTCCATGTCGTTCGTCACAGCGCCGTTCGCGGCCCAGGCACCGTACTTCCGGCGCGAGTTCACCGCGGACCAGCCGCCCGGGCGGGCCGTGCTCCGGGTGAGCGGGCTCGGCATCGTGGAGCCCTACCTGAACGGGACCCGCGTCGGAGACGAGGTGCTGGCCCCCGGCTGGACTTCCTACCGGCACCGCGTGCAGGTCAGCGCCTACGATGTGACCGCACTGATCAAGGCGGGCGGCAACGCCCTCGGCGCGATCGTCGGCGAGGGCTGGGCGTCCGGACGCCTCGGCTTCGAGGGCAAGGACCGCCACTACACCGATCGGCCCGCTCTTTACATGCGGTTGGAGCTCACGTACGGCCCCCGCACCGAGGTCATCGTCACCGACGAGCAGTGGACCGCGGGCACCGGGGCGGTGCTGGCGGCGAGCCTGTACGACGGCGAGACCTACGACGCCCGCCTGGAGCCGGAGCGCTGGCAGCTGCCCGGCTTCCCCGGCGACTGGCTGCCGGTCGAACCGCTCGGCTGGAGCCTCGACACCCTCGTTCCCACGGTCGCGGACCCCATCCGCCGGATCGAGGAGCTCGCTCCCGTCTCGCTGGAGACCAGGGGCGCCAGGACGATCGTCGACTTCGGGCAGATCCTCACCGGCTGGGTCAAGGTCCGGACCACCGGTGAGGCCGGGCAGAGTGTGACGATCCGCCATGCCGAACTCCTGAAAAACGGTGAACTCGACGTCGAGACCCTGCGCTCGGCCAAGGCCACCGACACCTACGTCCACGCGGGCGGCACCGCCGTGTGGGAGCCCCGGTTCACCTTCCACGGCTTCCGGTACGCCGAGATCGACGGCCCCTTCGACGAGGTCGCAGCCGTCGTGGTACACAGCGACATGCGCCGCACAGGCTGGCTGGACACCTCCCACGAGCCGCTCGACCGCCTGCACGCCAACGCCGTCCGGTCGATGCGCGGCAACTTCGTCGGCGTGCCCACCGACTGCCCGCAGCGCGACGAGCGCCTGGGCTGGACCGGCGACCTCAACGCCTTCGCCCCCACCGCCGCCTTCCTCTACGACGTGCGCGCCGTCCTCGGCTCCTGGCTGGAGGATCTGGCCGCCGAGCAGCGCGAGAAGGGTTACGTGCCCTGGGTCGTG
Source organism: Nonomuraea sp. SBT364 (assembly GCF_001083785.1). GTDB lineage: Bacteria > Actinomycetota > Actinomycetes > Streptosporangiales > Streptosporangiaceae > Nonomuraea. The sequence goes on along the minus strand of NZ_LAVL01000011.1, from coordinate 41,570 downwards.
CCGGACGTGCTGTCCGCCCCGTCCTCTCCCACCGCGTTGTGGAGCGACGTGGCGGTCGGCCTGCCCTGGGCGCTCTACCAGGAGTACGGCGACACCGGCATCCTGCGCCGCGGCTACGACTCCATGGCGAGCTTCGTCCGCGACGTGGAGACCCGGCTCGACGAGAACGGCCTGTGGAGCAGCGGCTTCCAGTTCGGCGACTGGCTCGACCCCGACGCGCCGCCGGACAACCCCGCGGGCGGCAAGACCGACCGGCACCTGGTCGCCGCCGCCTACCTGGCCAGGACCACCCGCGAGATGGCTGACACCGCCGGCATCCTCGGCAAGGGCGACGACGTCGCGCATTTCCGGGCGCTGGCCGACAAGGTCCGTGCCGCCTTCCGCGCCGAGTACGTCACCGCCCACGGCCGCGTCGCCGGCGAGAGCGCCACCGCCTACGCCCTGGCCATCTGCTTCGGCCTGCTCGACCCCGCGCAGGAGGTGAAAGCAGGAAAGAGGCTGGCCGAGCTGGTCGCGAAGACCGGCTACAAGATCTCCACAGGCTTCGCCGGCACCCCGCTCCTCCTGCCTGCTCTCAGCAGGACCGGTCACCTGACCGAGGCCTATCTGCTGCTGATGGAGACCGGCTGCCCGAGCTTCCTCTACCCGGTCAGCATGGGCGCGAGCACCATCTGGGAGCGCTGGGACGCGATCCTGCCCGACGGCACGCTCAACTCCACCGGCATGACCTCGCTCAATCACTACGCGCTGGGCGCGGTGTGCGACTGGCTGCACAAGACCGTCGGCGGCCTGTCCCCTCTGGAGCCCGGCTACCGCCGCATGCTGATCGCCCCCAGGCCCGGCGGAGGTCTCACCCACGCCACGCTCCGCCACTGGACCGTCCACGGCGACGTCCGCGTCACCTGGCGCATCGGCGAGCGGTTCGTCCTGGAGGTGACCATCCCGGACGGCACCCACGCCGTGGTCGGCCTGCCCGATGGCGAGACGGCCGAGATCTCCGGCGGCAGCCACACCTTCACCTGCGAACCGCCTCGGTCGTACGGCTCGCGCGAGCCGTACTCGATGGACACCTCCCTGAAGACCTTGGCGGCGGACCCGGCCGTGTGGCGAGAGCTGACCGAGGTGTTCGCCAAGCACCTTCCCGGCATCCCCATCGACGGCAACGCCCCCGAAGCCGCCGCCTTCTCACTCAACACCGTCCTCGAGTTCATCCCCGGCGCCTCCGACGAGCTGCGCGACGACCTGAAGGAAGCCATCGCATGAACCTGCAGGACAAGGCCTCCCTGCTGTCCGGCCGGGACTTCTGGAGCACCGAACCCGTCGGCGGCGTGCGCTCTGCCGTACTGAGCGACGGCCCGCACGGCGTACGCAGGCAGAAGGCGCAGGCCGACCACGTCGGCATCCACGAGAGCCTGCCCGCCACCTGCTTCCCGCCCGCGGTGGCGGTCGGCTCCAGCTGGGACCCCTCGGTCGCCGGCCGCCTGGCCGCCGCCGTGGCCACCGAAGCCCGCGCGCTCGACGTTCAGGTGAACCTGGGACCGGGGGTGAACATCAAGCGCTCGCCCTTGTGCGGGCGCAACTTCGAGTACTACTCCGAAGACCCCCTGCTGACCGGAGTCCTGGCGACGGCGCACGTCAAGGCGCTCCAGGCCGAAGGGGTGGGCGCGTCGGTCAAGCACTTCGCCGCCAACAACCAGGAGAGCGGCCGGATGCGCATCAGCGCCGAGATCGACGAGCGCACCCTGCGGGAGATCTACCTGCCCGCCTTCGAACGCGTCGTCAAGCAAGCCGGACCGGCCACCGTCATGGCCGCCTACAACAAGATCAACGGCGTCTATGCCAGCCAGCATCCGTGGCTGCTCACCCAGGTGCTACGCGACGAATGGGGTTTCGACGGCGTTGTCGTCTCCGACTGGGGCGCCGTCAACGACCGGGTCGCCGCGCTGAAGGCCGGGCTGGACCTGGAGATGCCCGGCAATCCCGCCAATGACGCCAAGATCGTGCAGGCCGTGCTGTCCGGCGAGCTCGACGAGGCGGACGTGGACCGCAGCGTCTCCCGCGTCCGGACCATGACCGAGCGGTGGCGGCCCGAGGCCGCCGCCTTCGACGCCGATGCCCATCACGCGCTGGCCCGTGAACTGGCCGGCGAGTGCGCCGTCCTGCTGAAGAACTCCCACGACGTGCTTCCCGTCGAGGCCGACGTCCGCACCATCGCCGTGGTCGGCCCCTTCGCCACCTCGCCGCGCTATCAGGGCGGCGGCAGCTCCCACATCACCCCCACGCGCGTCGACATCCCCCTTGAAGAGATCAGGAAGCTCGCCGGAGACCGGGTCATCACCACCGACCCGGACGGCGCCGACCTGGCGATCGTCTTCACCGGGCCGGCCGACGCCGACGAGTCCGAGGGCTACGACCGGGCCTCGCTCGACCTGCCGGCCGAGCAGATCGAGCTGATCCTGGCCACCGCACGAGCCGCGCGCCGTACGGTCGTGGTGCTGTCCAACGGCGGGGTGGTGTCGCTGGAGGGCTGGCACGACGAGGTCGACGCGATCCTGGAGGGCTGGCTGCTCGGTCAGGCGGGCGGGGGCGCCATCGCCGACCTGCTGTTCGGCGTCACCGCGCCCTCGGGGCGGCTGGCTGAGACCATCCCGCTGCGCCTGCAGGACACGGCCAGCTACCTGAACTTCCCCGGGGAACAGGACCACGTCCGGTACGGCGAGGGCGTCATGATCGGCTACCGCTACCACGAGAGCGCGGAGCGGCCGGTCCGCTACCCCTTCGGCCACGGGCTCACCTACACCCGGTTCGAGGTCGGCGATCTGAAGGTGGCGGCCACCGGTGATGACACCGCGCACGTCTCGGTCGTCGTCACCAACACCGGCGAGCGATACGGCAAGCACGTCGTCCAGCTCTACGTCGCCACTCAGGCCGGGCCCGTCCGGCGCCCGGTTCGAGAGCTGCGCGCGTTCACCAAGGTCGCACTCGAACCTGGCCGGTCCTCGACGGTGGCGTTCGACCTGGACGCACGGGCCTTCGCCTATTGGGACGTCGCCCAGGGCCGCTGGCTCGTGGCCCCCGGCGACTACGCCATCCAGATCGGCGAGAACGCCTCGGCGATCGTCGCCGAGGAGATCCTCAAGCTCGCCGGCGAGGTGATCGCCCGCGAGCTGTCGCTGGATTCCAGCGTCGGCGAATGGTTCGGCCACCCCGTAGTGGGGCCGGTTCTCATGCGGCACATCGCCGCCACCATGACCGAGGAGCAGCAGGCCGTGGCAGCCGAGCACGAGGACCTGCTCAAGATGATCGAGTCGCTGCCGATGCACCAGTTCCTCAGCCCGTTGGGAGTGCGACTCCCGGACGAGGCCGTGCGGGACATGATCGAGCTGAGCCGGACCCATCAGTGAACGCGCATCTCCGGCGACCGGCCGCCGCGGGGCCGCGGCCATCGGCATGGTCGTGCCGGTTGAGCGCCTCGCCTACGCCCGGCCGGACGGCCGGCGGGGCGTCGAAGCGGGTGGGATCACCCTTCTGCCCGGCCTGTCCGGCGCCGACATCCGGCACACGAAGACGATCGACGTGCCCGAGCTCGTCCTCGATCAGCATGGTTCCGGGCCGTGCCCCTCGCTCACCCTTGGGACGCAGCCGAATCTCCGATGTCTGTAGTGTGCCGAAATGACAAGAAGCGAGCGGATCGCGGACCAGTTGGACCGGCACTGGCACAAGAACCTGCGGCCGCGGCTGCACGGTCTTGCCGATGAGGAGTACTTCTGGGAGCCGGTGCGCGGCTGCTGGAGCATCCGCCCACGTGGCACGTCGGCCGCACCGATGCCGGCAGGTTCGGGGGAATGGACGATGGACTTCGCGTCCCCTGACCCGGTGCCGGCGCCGGTGACCACGATCGCCTGGCGGCTGGCGCACGTCATCGTCTCCTGCCTGGGCTATCGGGTCGGATGGCACTTCGGTGGCCAGGACGTCGACTCCCGGACGTTCGCCTACGCGGGGACCGCCGACGAGGCGCTGAAGCAGCTAGATGAGATGTACGGGAGATGGAACGCGGGGGTCCGGGAGCTCTCGGACGCCGACCTGGAGAGTCCGCCCGCGGTGGGTCCCGAGCGGTTTCCCATGGAGGGCATCGTCCTGCACGTCAACAAGGAGCTGATCCATCACGGCGCCGAGATCTCCCTGCTGCGCGACCTCTACCGCTGGCAGGACGTCCCGGGCCGAATCTGACTTTCCGATGATCGGCGGGGTTGGGCACGGCCCGGACCGGCGCCGCGGGCCCGCTTGCCGGTTCGATCGCCGACCCGGGCCAGTGCCGGCGGCACCACCCGGCCCCGCGACGCGTCCGGCTCCGGACAGCCGGACGCGAAGCCGAGGAGACGTCAGGAGATGGTGAGCGTGCCGTTCGCGTTACGGGCGCACGTGACGGTAGCGCGGGGCGCCGCGGCGAAGGCGCCGGCCAGGCACTGGCCGAGGACCGTGTGGCCCGCGGCGTTGGGGTGCCACGACTCCTGGCAGGTCTGGAAGTAGGTGACGCAGGTGTTCGCCGCCCGCTGGATACCGATCTTGTCCCAGCCGGACAGGCTGGTGACGAACGTGCCGGACGGCCCGTCCTGTACCCGGACCGGCGTCGCGAGCGCACCCGCCGGGCTGCCGGGGTTCTCGCAGAGCCTGGCCCCGTCGAAAGCCTGCTGGACGTCCAGTACGCGCAGGTCGGCCGCCGGGCGTTCGGCTGCCAGCGTGTGATGCGCGTTCTTGACCAGAGAGCCGAGGTTTTGGGAGAACGCGTGCCCCGGGGCGAGGCTCGCACGGTGGATCGGGCACCCGGCGGCGTAGCGCTCGGCGCCGAGGGCGCGGAACTTGTCGCGGGTGTCGGTGCGGCCGTCCTCGTCGTGGTACTGCGGGGCGACGTCGGGCGGCAGCGGGTTGGTGTAGGTCTGCAGAACCACCTGGTGGACGCCGTCGGCGTCGACCTGGGCGAGGGTGTCGAGGATCTGGCGCAGGGCCGCGGTGGTCTCGGTGGTGGCGGCGGCGACCTCGGTGTCGGTGGCCAGGTCCGAGGCGGTGCAGGGCTTCTGCGGCACCTCGCCCTTCAGATAGGCCCAGAACTCCCACCAGCCTGTCCAGGCGTCGGCGATGAAGCGGTTGGCGCACAGCGTGGCCACGTCGCCGAAGGTGAACTGGGTGTTGTTGGAGCCGAGACCGACGAGGACGACGTCGATGTCGTGCGTCTGGGCGACGGCGCGCAGCTGATCGAGTTGCGAGGCGACGACGCGGCCCTCGGGCCGGGCGCTCGCGGGGGTGGCGATGTCGGCGGGCTGGGCGCCGGAGCAGGCGAGGTTGAAGCGCTGCTGGATGCCCGGGAGCGACGCCGTGAACACCGAGGCGTTCGCCGACCGGTGACAGAAGTAGGCGTTGCTGTTGGCCGCCGACCAGCCGGGGAAGGCCTGTGCCGTACCGGAGGCGTCGACGACGGGCTGGTAGGCCCCCGCGCCCTCCCCGCTGACGAAGCTGTCGCCGAGCGCGACGGCGGCGGTGGGCAGAGCCGCCTGCGCCGGTCCGCCCTGCACGACCTGGATGCCCGCCGCGCTCACCAGGAGCATGACAGCCGCGGCGGCACGCTGGAGGAACCCCATAACCACCTTATTTCCTACTAAATAAGTACGAAATATGCATGTGTGGATCACAACACGCCGCACCGACGGCGTCAACACGCTCGCCCCGGCGAGAGCATCCTCACCTGGCCCGGGTCCGGGACGCGGCAATGGTCCTCGGTTCGCGGGCCCCGGTCCCGGAGCCCCTTCCTCCCGGCAGGGTGTCAGTTCAGATGCTTGGCGATCTGGATCGGGGCGGGCATGTTCGCCAAGCCGGACAGATCTGCCGGAAGCATGGCGAGGACGACGCGGTCCGCGGAGAGCACGTCCAGGACGAGGACGTCGATGGCGGGCTCCTTCTTGGCGATCAGCGTCGCGTGGTCGCCGCGCTGCAGGGACTGGGTGGCTCCGGCCGGGACGGAGACGACGGTCGCCACCCGCCCCTTCAGGGTGATCGCCGCTCCGCCGGGCGCGCGGGGGGACAGGCTGGGGCCGAGCAGGGCCGGATGGAGCCTGCCGTACGCCGGGATCTTCCGCAACGTGTAGCGTCCCGGCAGGTCGCCGGGGTCGCCGCGCAGGTCGGCGGCGGTCAGCTGGTGGTAGGCGGGCAGTTCACGGGCGGCCAGCGGCGGGTCGTCACGGGTGGCGGTGAGCAGCGCGGCCACGACCCCGAGGAACAACGTCCAGCCGAGCACCGCGAAGGACAGGCGGCTGCCCAGCGTGAGGTCCGCGATGACCGGCGGATCCGGGAAGGCTCCGGCGCGCCGGGCTGCGCGCCGGACTGCGCGTCGGGCGACGGCAACCGCCTCGGGCATGCACGCCACCTGGGCCGGGATTCTGCTGCCCCTGACCGGCCCCAACAGCGTGGTCAGGTCACGCGCCCAGCCGAGGTCCGCCGGCTGGACGCGGACGGCACGCCGCGGCTGTCCGCTCACAGCATCGCCTGCTCGATGATGTCCCCCGCGTACACGAAATCAACGTGGTGCGACGGGGCGCCGTCGGCCGGCCGAGGCGCCCAGGAGACCGCGGCGTGGACATCGCATCGTTCCCCTTCCAGCAGCCCCGGCAGTTCCCAGATCACGTGGCGGTGACCGGAGCTGTACGTGACGAAAGGGATGTCAGGGTCCGGCTCCAGCAGTTCCGCCCATCGGCGCGGCAGCAACCGCCCCATCGTGGCCTCATGATGGAGAAAGTTCTCATTCCACCCGCCGAACGTCAGCTCGATGTCACGGTCGCCGACGTCGAGCGCGCACAGCCCGTACCCGGCGTCAGGCCGGATCGTGACGCCGGCGGGAAGGGTGTCATGACCCACGCTCATCCGCAGACCGCTCACCTCCGCCTGCGCGGTGACCCGCCACACCATCCCCCAGCACGCCGTGACGGGGCGCGGGGTCCAACGGGGTGTCACCGGCGAGACCAGTACCTCGACAACCGCCTCCGGCAGCGACCAGGCGCCGATCCTGCCGCGCGGCAGTTCCCAGCACCGGTCGGGGACCGATGCGAGCTGCCGGTGGCCGATGGTCATCGCCGGCAGCAGATCGCCGAAGGGGCCGGCGACGACCAAGGCATGCGGAGCGAGCCGCTTCAGGTCATGAGCGGGGAAGAAAGTCCGGTGATCTTTCATCGCCTCAATGTCCCAATATGACCGGCCGTCATACAAGCGGATTCCTCGTCCCGGCATCGCCGGCGGCTGCTCAGGAACGGCAGGTGGCAGACGTCCCGCTCCACCGCTGCCGCGCGCCCGATCGGCAGCCGCTGACGGCGCCGGTCAACCGCCGAGCGCGGACAGGACGGAGTCCAGGTCCCAGTAGGCGCGCAGCGAGACGATCCGCCCGTCGCCATCGATCCGGTAGACGAAGACGCCGTCGTAGCCGGCGCAGGCGCCGGTGGGGAAACGGACGGAGACCGAGGCCACGACCGCGGCCTCCTCCCCCGCGGGGTGCACCGCCGTGACCTCGAAGCGCACCTCGTTGGAGGCGACGGTGAGCTCCCAGAAGCGTTCGAGGGCGGCCCTCCCCCGCAGCCCGGCGTCGCGGGGATCCAGCGGGGAGCCGCCGACCGGGTCGTGGAGCACGGCATCCGGGGCGTAGCAGGCGAGCCAGGCGTCCCGGTCGCCGGCGCCGACCGCGCTCATCGCGGTGAGCGCGGCGACGGCCGCCGGGTGGGTGGTGTCCATCTGGTCCTCCTCAGGCACCTCTAGCTTGACACGTGTCAAGCTAGAGGTATGCTTGACACGTGTCAAGCACGCGATCGAGCATCCTGGAGACCGCCCGGCGGCTCATCACCGAGCAGGGCCCCCAGGTCTCGATGGCCGAGGTGGCCCGCGCGGCGGGAATCTCCCGGCAGGCGGTCTACCTCCACTTCGGCTCCCGGGAGAGCCTGCTCGTGGCCGTCGTGCGGAACATGGACGAGCAGAACGGGATCCGCTCGCGCTGCGAGAAGGCGCTGACCGGGAAGGAGCCCGTCGAGGCGTTCCGCGCCTTCCTGCGTGTCTGGCTGCGCTACGTGGCGACGATCCACCCGGTGGCCTCGGTGCTGCTGGCCTCCCGCCGCGACGACCCCGACGCCGCCGCCGCCTGGACGGACCGGATGGGCGAACTTCACGAGGGCTTCCTCGCCGCCGCCCACCGATTGGGGGCCGCCGGGCGGCTGCGAGCCGGCCTGGCTCCGGACGTCGCAGCCGACCTGGCATGGGCGATGACCTCGATCCCCGTGTGGGAGCAGCTGACGGCCGACCGGGGCAGGAGCGCCGGTGACGTCGAGGAGCACCTGGTCGGCGCCGTGACCGCCGCTCTCACCGGCGACCCGACGCCGCGGGCCGTCCGCGATTGAGTCCTGGCCCAGCACTGGGCCGGTTCCTCGGAGCAGGCGGACGAGTCGGCGGCGTTACGCGCCGGTGCGGTACGACGGCAGCGCCGCCTCCACACCGGCGCCACATTCCGCATCGCCAGCCGCGTGAGACCCCGTTCAGGCGGCCATGCGCGGAACGACCTCTGCCATCTGCCCGTCAGCGCCGCCCTCGCGCCCTCCACGTCGTCGCCGGAGGGTCACGCCCCGGCTGCCCGGCGCCGGGCACACAGCACGGGATCGGCGCCGGGGGCGTGCGGGCCGTACCGCGGATCCGCGGTCACGGTGGGACGAGCGTCAGACGGTCGCGCGCGACCACTGCTGGTTGGTGCCGGTGTTGCACGGATACTGCTTGAGGATCACGCCGTCCGCGGTCGATGCGGACGGCACGTCCACGCATTTGCCGCTGTGCCGTGCCCGGAGCTGGAAGTAGCTGCCGTTGGCGACCATCTGGAACTGCTGGTTGGTGCCGGTGCCGCAGGTGTACTGGATGAGCTCGGCCCCGTCGGCGGTCGAGGCGCTCGCCACGTCGAGGCACCTTCCGCTGTGGCGGCTGATGATGCGCCAGTAGCCGCTGCCGGCGTCCTGGAACTGCCACTGCTGCCACGCGTTGCCGTTGTAGGCGTACTGCCCGACGCGCGCGCCGTTGTCGGTGTTCGGCTGCTGGACGTCCATGGCCTTGCCGCTGTGGCGCACGGTGAGCCGGTAGAACGGAGAGGTGGGGCCGCCGCCGACGGTGTCGCCCCAGGCATAGCGGATCCGGTCAGCTCCGGAGGTGTTGCGGACGGTCAGGTTGAGATCGGTGCCGCTGCCGCTGAGGGCGTACATCGAGTACCAGTCGTACCCGATGTCGCCCGGCTTGCCGCCGATGGCGGGCCAGTAGGTGCCGCCCATCTGGTTGTCCCGCATGACCTGGGCCATGGCGCGGATGTGGCGCACGAAGTTGTCGGTGCTGTTGGCGTCGCCGTAGTTGAGTCCGGTGGACATCGGCGCGCCGAACTCGGTCGCGACCGCGCGGGAGGCGCAGTTGCCCAGACGCGTCTGGATGTGGCTCCGGAAGGCGTCGTAGGTCATCGCGCCGTAGAAGAAGGCGTAGTGGTGGAAGGACAGCAGCGTCGAGTTGAAGCGGCTGTCGTTGCAGACGTCCCGCAGGTCCTGGCTGTAGCCGGTGCCGCCGATGAGCACCCGGTTCGCCGGGGCCGAGTAGTGGTAGGCCAGCCAGTCGGCGGCGACGTCACGCCATTCGGCCGAGCTGTAGCCGTGCGGCTCGTTCATCGGCTCGAAGTAGACGTTGCCGTTCGAGCCGTACGTGTTGGTCACGCTGGACCACATCGTGTTCCAAGCGGCGAGGTTCGTGATCCGGCCGCCGGAGGCGGCGCCGTCCTCCCAATAGGCGAGGATGACCTTGAATCCCCGGGCGGTGGCGGCGTCGATGGCGCCGCGGTAGGCGTTCCACCAGGTCGAGTTGGCCACTGTGTGCGTGTTGATGGGCAGCCGGACGGTGTTGACGCCCATGGTGGAGGCCATGTCGTCGTAGAGGGCGTCGGCCTTGGCCCGTACCGTCGCGTTGCTGTCGGACTGGCTCAGGCCCTGCGGGACGAGCGTGCCGGTGCTGAAGTTGTCACCCAGCACGGCCCAGTTCATGCCCCGGAACTGGCTGGTGGCGGCATGGGCCGGCAGCGCGGAGACGACGAGGCTCGCGGCCGCGGCGACCGCGGTCACCACAAGGGCGATCAGCGACCGGCGTAACGCCATGATCGGTTTCATGAGACTCCCATCGATCGATCTGGATTCCCGGGTCGGCACTCACCTGCGATGCGCCATCGGATCCGTACACGCGCTCCTCGGCGGCAGGGAGATGTTTACGTAAACTTCGCGCGGCAAAAGCTGTAGGCAAGCGCTTTCCCAGCTCTGGCGAGGATGGGCGGCAATCAGATCACTTGGCGTTCGTGGCGTTTCCGCAGAGTGTTAGCGCTCACAGAAGCCTTGTCAACCCCCCGCCTGGAAGGCTGCCGGGGCGCCGGGAAAACTGGGGTATTGACCCCCTCCGATGTGAGCGATAACACTGCTGTTACGCCGATGTGATCCCCGCACCCCTTCACGGGTGCGTGCCGCTCGAACTCCATGCCATGACCGTGCCGAGATCCGCCACCGCATTCATGTTAGCGCTAACATCACGCCATCGAACGGATGAACTTTTCATCGAGACGAATCCCCTCCCGCCGGCCACCATCGCACGCCGCGGTCGACGAGAGCACCGGCGATCACGCGCGGGCACCTCACCCAGGAGAGACCCATGAAGCTTCCGAAGCGGGCGATCCTCCTCGCCGGCATGCTCCTGGCCGCCGACCTGGTGGCGGTCACGCCCGCGTACGCGGCCGTGCTGCCGACCGGCACGCGATCACTGGAGTCGGTCAGCCATCCCGGCCGGTACGTGCGGCACCAGAACTACCTGGGCCGGATCGACCCGATCAACGCCGGCAGCGCCTCCCAGGCGAAGCAGGACGCCACGTTCACGATCGTGAACGGGCTGGCGTCGCCGGACTGCTTCTCGTTCCAGGCCGGGAACGGCCAGTTCCTGCGGCACAGGGACTACCGGCTGCGCATCGACGCCAACACCGGGGACGCGACCTTCCGCGCGGACGCCACGTTCTGCGCCGTGGACGGCTCTGGCGCCGGCTCGTACGCGCTGACCTCCTACAACTATCCGGACCGGCGGATCAGGCACCGCGACTTCGCGCTGTGGCTGGACACCTACCAGGACACCGCCGCCTTCCGGGCGGACAGCTCGTTCCGGATCGCGGCGCCGTGGGTGCCGAAGACGAACAAGGGCCCGATCGTTCCCGGGCTGTTCGCCGACCCGCACATCGCCAGGTTCGGGGACCGCTACTACCTCTATCCGACGACCGACGGGTACGCGAGCTGGAGCGGCACGTACTACAAGGCCTTCTCCTCCCCGGACCTGGTGAACTGGACCGGCCACGGCGTGATCCTCGACCTCGGGCCCGGCGTGTCGTGGGCGGAGCACTCGGCCTGGGCGCCGGCCGTGGCCGCGCGGAACGGCCGCTACTACCTGTACTTCAGCGGCGGGCAGGGCAGCGGCGCCAAGCAGCTCGGCGTGGCGGTCGCCGACTCCCCCGCTGGGCCGTTCCGCGACGCGCTCGGCCGGCCGCTGATCGCGGGCGGGCAGTATTCCGGCCAGGCGATCGACCCGATGGTCTTCACCGACGACGACGGCCGCTCCTACCTGTACTGGGGGCAGGGCACGGCCAGGGTCGTGCCGCTCAACGGCGACATGATCTCCTTCGACCCCGCCCAGGTACGCGTGATCACGCCGTCCGGCTACAACGAGGCGCCGTTCGTGTTCAAGCGCAACGGGACCTACTACCTCATGTGGTCGGAGAACGACACCCGCAGCGAGGACTACCGGGTCGCCTACGCCACCGGCTCCTCGCCGCTCGGGCCGTGGACCAAGCGCGGCGTCGTGCTGCAGAAGCGGCTCGACGCCGGCATCAAGGGCACCGGCCACCACTCCGTGGTCCAGGGCCCGGACGGCTGGCACCTCGCCTACCACCGCTTCGCCGTGCCGGCCGGCAACGGCACCAACCGGGAGACCACCGTCGACCGGATGGAGTTCAACGCCGACGGCACCATACGCCCGATCGTCCCCACCCTCTGACAGAGAAGAGTGCACCCATGTTGTCCCGATTAGCCGCGGTCCTGACCACCATGTGCCTGACACTCGCGTCGTTGTCGGCGCTCACCGCGGAGAAGGCGGCCGCCCTCGACCCGTTCACCGGCTACCTGATGGCGCACTTCACGGGCGAGTCGGCCGACGGCGAGCAGATCTATCTCGCCCACAGCGACGACGGTCTCAACTGGACCGACCTGAACAACGGCGGCGTGGTGCTGCGCTCCACGGTCGGCACGCGCGGGGTGCGCGATCCCGCCCTGGTCCGCTCCCCCGGCGGCGACCGTTACTGGATCATCGCCACCGACCTGCGGATCGCCGGCGGCACCTCATGGAACGACGCCGCCAACCGGGGCAGCACCTCGCTCGTGGTGTGGGAGTCGACCGACCTGGTGAACTGGTCGGCGCCGCGGCTGATGAACGTCGCGGGCGGCATCCCCGGCGCCGGCAACGCCTGGGCCCCCGAGGCCATCTACAACCCCGCGACCGGTGACTACGTCCTCTACTGGGCGACCAACTCGGCGCGCAACGGCGTCACCAAGCACCGCATCTGGTACGCGCGCACCAGCGACTTCCGCACCGTCACCACGCCGCAGCTCTACATCGAGCGCGGCGGCAGCCAGGGCATCATCGACACGCAGATCGTCGAGGTGGCCGGCAGCACCGGCGGCTACCGTTACTACCGGGCCTCGGCCGACGGCCACATCACGATCGAGGCGAGCAACTCGATCCTCGGCTCGTGGACCACGCTGGGGAACCTGTCGCACATGGGCATCTCCAACGGCACCGGCGGCGGCAACGTCGTGGAGGGCCCGATGTGGGCGCAGTTCAACGGCCGCAGCGAGTGGGCGCTGTGGCTCGACCAGTTCGCCACCGGCCGCGGCTACATGCCCATCGCCTCCACCGACCTGGGCAGCACGCGGAACTTCCGCACGGTCTCCGGCTACGGCCTGGGCGGCACCCGCAAGCGCCACGGGTCCATTCTCAACCTGACCCAGGCGGAGGAGAACAGGGTGCTCGGCCGCTGGGGCGACTCGACGCCGATCAACCGCCTCCAGTCCTACAACTTCCAGGACCGGTACGTGCGGCACATCGACTACGACGTGCGCATCGACGCCAACGTCAGCCCGGCCCAGGACGCGCAGTTCCGCCTGGTTCCCGGCCTGGCGGGCTCTGGCACGGTGTCCTTCATGTCGGTGAACTTCCCCGGCCACTACCTGCGCCACTACGACTACGATCTCCGGCTGGAGGCCTCCGACGGCAGCTCGATCTTCGCCGCGGACGCGTCGTTCCGCCAGGTCGCCGGGCTCGCGAGCTCGTCCTGGTCGTCGTTCCAGTCGTACAACTTCCCCGGACGCTATCTCCGCCACTCCAACTACCTGCTCCGCATCGACGAGATCAGCACCGCGACGGCCCGCGGCGACGCCACCTTCCGCGTCACCTCCTGACGCACGCGGGCCGCCCCCTTCCGGGGGCGGCCCGCGTCCGGCAGGCAGTCCTGCGGTCACCGCACGCTGAAGCCCTGCTCCTGGCCGTACTTGACGGAGGCGTCCTGCCAGGCCTTCAGGCCGTCCTGCAAGGTCGCGTCACCGACGTACGCCTTGCCGACCGTGTCGTTGAAGATGCTGTTGGCATACACCTGGTACGGCAGGTACGACCAGCCGCTGACGACCTGGCCGGCCGACTGGGCGAGCACCTGGTTGACCTGCTGGCCGCCGAAGTAGGGGAGCTTCTTGTCCAGGAAGGCCGGGGAGTTGAGCTGGGCGGTGGTGGCGGGGAAGGCGCCGTTGTCCGCGCGGGACTGCGCGCCCTCGTCGACGGCGGCGTACTTCATGAAGGCGTAGGCGAGCGCCTTGCTGGCGGACGCCTCGGGGACGGCCAGGGAGCTGCCGCCGTTCTCCGAGGTGGCCTGGCCGCCGGCCTCCCACTGCGGCATGGGGGCGACCCGCCACTTGCCGGCCCCGGCCTTGACGCCGGACTCGAGGTTGGCGGGCATCCAGGCGCCGATCACCAGCGTGGCGATCGTGCCGTCGCCCAGGCCCTTGTACCACGCCTCGCTCCAGGAGCCGACCGGCGCGACCAGCTTGCCGCTGACCAGCTGCTGCCAGGCGGCGGTGAACTTCTGCGTGCCCGCGTCGGCGAAGTTGACGGTGACGTTGGTGCCGTCGACCTGGTACGGCTTGCCGCCGGCCTGCCAGATCATGCTGGTGGTGAAGCCGGCGTCGCCGATGTCGTTCGTGATGTACGCCTTCGGGTCGGCCTCGTGCAGCTTCCTGGCGGCCTCGATGTACTCCTCCCAGGTCTTCGGCACCTCGATCTGATGCTTGTCGAAGACCTCCTTGTTGTAGAAGAGCGCCATCGGGCCGGAGTCCATGGGCAGGCCGTGGACGGCGCCGCCGGAGCGGACCGAGCCCCACGGGCCGGGGGTGAAGGTGCCCTCCAGCTTGTCCGCGCCGAACGGCGTCAGATCGGCGATCGACTTGGCCAGCGCGAACTGCGGCAGCGCGTAGTACTCGACCTGGGCGACGTCGGGCACGCCCGAGCCTGCTTTGATCGCGTTCTGCAGGGCGGTGTACTGGTCGTTGCCCGTACCGGCGTTGACCAGGTTGACCTTGACCTTCGGGTACTTGGCCTGGAAGTCGGTGACCACCTTTTCGAGGGTCGGCTCCCAGGCCCAGACCGTGATGCTGCCACCGGCGTCCAGCGCGGCCTGCACGCTGTCACCGGAGGCGCTGCTCTGCGGGGCGGACGCCGTGCCGCCTCCCGGGCCGCCGCAGGCGGCGACGATCAGTGCGGCGCCCAGCAGGAGGGCGGCGCTGCGGGTTGTCCTCATGGAGGTGTTCCCTTTCGGTGGTGGTTATTCCTTCACGCTTCCGGCGGCCAGGCCCGACTGCCAGTACCGCTGGAGCAGCAGGAACGCCGCGATCAGCGGGACGATGGTGAGCAGCGAACCGGTGATCACCAGATTGAAAACGGCCTCGCCGCCCGCGGTGGCGGCCTGGGCGTTCCAGCTGTCGAGCCCGAGGGTGAGCGGGTACCAGTCCGGGTCCCGCAGCATGACCAGCGGCAGGAAGTAGTTGTTCCAGGTCGCGACCACGGTGAAGAGCAGGACCGTGACGATGCCGGGCGACAGCAGCGGCAGGCTGACGCGGAAGAACGTCTGGAACTCCCGCGCCCCGTCCACGCGCGCCGACTCGATGATCTCGTCGGGCACGGCGTCGGCGGCGTAGATCCACATGAGGTAGAGGCCGAACGGCGAGATCAGCGACGGGATGATGATCGCCCATGGGGTGTCGGTCAGGCCCAGGCCGGCGAACATCAGGAACGTCGGCACGGCCAGCGCGGTGCCGGGCACGGCGACCGCGCCGATGACGACGGCGAAAACGGCCTTCTTGCCGGGGAAGTCGAACTTCGCCAGCCCGTAGCCGGCGATCGTGGCCAGCGCGGTGGCGCCGCCCGCGCCGAGTATCACGTACAGCAGCGTGTTGAGCAGCCAGCGGGTGAAGATGCCGCCGTCGTAGGTGAGGGTGTCGGCGATGTTGGAGAACAGCGCGAAGTCTCCCGCGAACCACAGACCGAACGAGCCGAACAGTCCCTCCTGCGTCTTGGAGGCGTTGATCAGCAGCCAGGCCAGCGGGAGCAGCGTGTAGACCAGCATGATCGAGGTCAGCAGGGTCAGGGTGACGCTCCGCCGGTGGCGGCGCGCCGGGCGGCGGCGTACGACGAGCGGCTTGTGCCGTCTCCTGGCCGTGGCGGTCACTTCATGCCCCCTTCCGCATGCCGCGGAGCTGGACGACGTAGGCGATGATCATCGTGATGACGCCCATGACGATGGCGACGGTCGCCGAGTAGTCGTACTGCTGGCCGGAGAAGGACAGCGAGTAGGCGTAGAGGTTCGGCGTGAAGTAGGTGGTGATCACGTTCGGGGCCAGGACGCGCAGGATGCTGGGCTCGTTGAAGAGCTGGAAGCTGCCGATGATCGAGAAGATGGTGGCGATCAGCAGGGCCCCGCGCAGGGCGGGGAGCTTGATCGCCCAGATGACGCGGAGCTGGCCCGCGCCGTCGATCTGCGCGGCCTCGTACAGCGAGGGATTCACCACGCGCAGCGCCGAGTAGAGGATCAGCATGTTGTAGCCGACGAACTCCCAGGTCACGATGTTGCCGATGGAGGCGAGCATGAGGTCGGCGGAGAGCGGGTCGGGCAGCGACAGGCCGAGGCGCTCGTTCAGGTTGCCGATCAGGCCGAACCGGGTGCCGTACATGAAGCCCCACATCAGCGTGGCGACCACCGCGGGCACCGCGTAAGGGAGGAAGACCGAGATGCGGAAGAAGCTCGTCCCGTAAAGCCGGCCGCTGTCGATCACGAGAGCCACCAGGAGCGCCAGGAACAACATGATCGGCACCTGGACGACCAGGAAGATCGCGACATTGCCGAAGGCCGCCCAGAACCGCGGGTCGCTCAGCGCCTTGACGTAGTTGCCGGCGCCGACGAAGGTGGTGCCGCCGATCAGCTGGGTGCGGAAGAGACTGAGGTAGATCGAGTACGCGATCGGCGCCAGGAAGACGAGCGCGAACACCGCCATGAACGGCGCGACGAACCGCCAGCCCGCCCATGATCGTTTTAAGGCCACGGGGTACTCCCTCGAAGATTTGTTCACGTTAACATCGGTCGCCGTCATGGACGCGTGACGTTGTCACACAGGTACGCACAGCTATGTTTACGTAAACGTACGTTGCGGTATCGTGGCATCGGTCACATGGGCCGTCAAGGAGGTGTGCAGGGATGCAATCCACCGGGGGGGTCCAGCGCGGAGGGTCCGGCGTGCCGGGCGAGCGGCGCAAACAGCGTGTTTCCATGGCCGACGTCGCCCGCCTGGCGGGGGTCTCCTCGCAGACCGTCTCGCGGGTCTCCAACGGCCACCCCGGGGTGATCGACTCGACCCGCGAGCAGGTGCTGACGGCGATGCGGGAGCTGGGCTACCGGCCCAACAGCGCCGCCCGCGCGCTGCGCTACGGGCAGTTCAACACGATCGGCGTCATCCTGTTCACCCTCTCCTCGACGGGGAACAGCCGCACGGTCGAGGCCATCGCCACCCACGCCGCGGCGGAGGGCTACGCGATCACTCTGATGCCCATCGACGTGGCGACTCAGGACAACGTGCTGGGCGCGTTCACCCGGATGGGCGAGCTGGCCGTGGACGCCGTGATCGTGATCATGGAGGTCCATCTGCTCGACGCCGGCACCGTGACGCTGCCGCCCGGCGTGCACGTCGTGGTGGTCGACTCCGACGCCAGCGACCGCTACAGCGTCGTCGACACCGACCAGGCCGACGGCGCCCGGCGGGCCGTGAGTCACCTGCTGGAGCTGGGGCATCGGACGGTCTGGCACGTGACAGGGCCGCGGTCGTCCTTCGCCGCCCGGCGCCGCGCCCAGGCGTGGCGCGCCTCGCTGGAGGCCGCGGGCCGGCCGGTGCCCGAGCCCCTGCACGGCGACTGGTCGGCAGAGTCCGGCTACGCGGCCGGGCTCGCCCTCGCTGACGAGCCCGGCTGCACGGCGGTGTTCGCCGCCAACGACCAGATGGCCCTCGGGGTGCTGCGCGCCCTGCACGAGCGCGGCCGGCCGGTGCCGGACGAGGTCAGCGTGGTCGGCTTCGACGACCTGCCCGACGCCGCCTTCTTCATACCGCCGCTGACCACGGTGCACCAGGACTTCGCCGAGGTGGGCCGGCGGTGCGTGCGGCACGTCCTGCGCCGGATCCGCGACAACCGGGCCGCGGAGCCCGGCACCGATCTCGTCCCGACCCGCCTCGTGGTCCGGGCTAGCACGGCCGCCCCCAAGAGCTGACCGGACTCACCCGATCGCCGGGCGGCCGGCTGCTGGCCAGGCGGGACGCCCCACGCTGTGCCGGCCGGCCCCTCCGGGATCCGCCGACCCGCGGGGGCCGGACACCCGTCAGGGCGGGGATGTGCGCGGCTGACTCTTTCCGGCACCTCGCCGCCTTTCGGCCGCGCAGGGGGGCAGGCTCCGTCACGGTAGAGTTCTGGCGGACTTTCCTCAAGGTGGACGGCACGTGTGAACAAGGCTGACGAACTGATCGGCGCGGCGATGGAGGCCCTCGCCGGCGAGGATCAGGCGGCCTTCGACTCCGCCGCCGCCTTCCTGGCCGACCGGGACGACGCCGACCGCGTGCTGCTGGAGGCCGCGATCCGTACGATCTCCCGGTTGTGGCGGGACGGCTGGCAGCCCGCCGACGTGGTCAGGATCGCGGCCAGGCGGCTGACCGACCGGCACGGGCGGGCGGCGGCTGACCTGATCGCCTGGGAGATGCGCGCCTACGCGCCGGCCACCGTGGACGATCGCTGGCGTGACCAGCTCGCCGGCCTGGGGGCCGCGGTGTGGTGGAAGGGCGGCTACCTGGCGGCGCGGCAGGCGCGCGACGGGGCCGGCCGGCTGGCGACCGTCTCCGGTGTGCTGGAACTGCTGGGGTTGCTGACCGGGCTGCCCCGGCTGGAGTCGCTGGGCCCGCCGCCCGGAACCGCTCGCCGCACGGTCCGGGCCCGACCGCACGCGGTCAGCGCCAAGACGTTCGCGCGGGTGCGGGCGCTGCTCGCCAAGGCGGAGTCGACGACGTACGAGGCGGAGGCGGAGACGTTCACGTCGGCGGCGCAGAGCTTGATGGCGAAGTACAGCATCGACGTGGCCATGCTGGACGCCCGGCCAGGCGGAGGTGAGGCCCCGGCGGGCATCCGGGTCGGCATCGACGCGCCGTACGAGCAGCCCAAGGTCGTGCTGCTCGACCGTATCGCCGAGGCCAACAGGTGCCGGGTGATCTGGTCGAAGGAGCTGGGGTTCGCCACCGTTCTGGGGTTCTGGACGGACCTGTCCTGGGCGGAGGAGCTGTTCACCTCGCTGCTGGTGCAGGCGCAGACCGCGCTGGTGAACTCGGGCACCAAGAAGCACGGCAGCGGCAAGTCGAAGAACAAGACGTTCCGCCAGTCGTTCCTGTCGGCGTTCGCCTCCCGGATCGGAGAGCGGCTCGCCGAGGCCACGGCGGCCGCGGTCTCGCAGGAGAGCGCCGGCCGGGGCACCGACCTGGTGCCGGTGCTGGCGGCCCGCGAACAGGAGGTGGAGCAGGCGGTCGGGCGCATGTTCCCGAACCTGGTCTCGCACGCGGTCCGCACGTCCTGGGACCGGGAGGGCTGGGCGGCCGGCCGTACCGCCGCCGATCAGGCCAGCCTCGGGGCGCGAGACCGATAGCGCTCCGACGCGTTTGCGACCGATTTCGCCATGGCCGGCGACGCTGTGCCAGCATGATCGGTATGGCGATCTTTGTCCAAGAGGTGGGTGCCGCCGAGGCGCCGGCGGTGGTGCTGTTACATGGTGTGGGCACGAGCGGCTGGATGTGGGCCAAGCAGGCCGAGGCGCTGGCCGGCGAGATGCGCGTGCTGGTTGTCGATCTGCCGGGGCACGGGCGGAGCAACACGCTGCCGTGGATCTCGATCGCCGACACCGCCCGCCTGGTGGCCGAGGAGATCACCGCCCGGGTGCCGGAGGGCAGGGCACATGTGGTCGGCCTCTCCCTGGGCGGCTACGTGGTGGCGCAACTGGCCGCGACCGCCCCCGGGGCGGTGATCGGCGCGATCATGAGCGGGGTGAACGTGCTGCCGTTCCCCCATCCGGGCCGGCTGCGGCTCATGGGCGCGTTGCTGGCCCCGGTCATGAAGTGGGGGCCGGTGCTGCGGGCCAACGCTCGCGCGCTCAACGTTCCCGCGGAGGACGTCGACGGCTATCAGAGCGCCGCCCGGGCCACCAGCCGGCAGGCGTTCCGCCTGGTCAACGACGAAGCCCTCCGCTTCCGGCTGCCCGCTCAGGCCGCAGGCTCTCCGTGCCCGGTCTTGGCCGTGGCCGGCGAGAACGAACACGATCTCACGCGGAGGTCCCTGGCCGACATCGCCGCCACGTTCCCCCGCGGCGAGGCATACCTGGCGCCGGGAGTGGGCCACGCGTGGAACGGCGAGAAGCCTGGGCTGTTCACCGACATGATCCGGGCCTGGGTCACGGGCGGCCGGCTGCCTGAAGAGCTCATCCCCGCGAGGTGACCCGGGCGGCGGCGCGCCTCCCGTGCGCCGCGGTCAGAACGTGGCGATCGGGTTGACCGGGCTGCCGGACGTGCCGGCGAAGCGGACCGGCGCGACCGCGAGCTGGAAGTCCCACTGGCCGAGCTCGGCAGCCGTCGCCGCGCACGCCTCCAGGTCGCAGTTGTCGAGCATCCACAGGCCCATCGCGACGAGGCTCACGGCGTGAACCGGCATCAGCACGTCGTCGTACCCCGACGGCAGAACGTCCTGGGGGGTGTCGGCGCCGATCAGCGCGACCTCCCGTTCGTGCAGCCACGGCAGGCAGGACGCGTGCCAGCCGGCCTGCGCGAAACCGCTGACCGCACCGCTCTCGTGCCGGACGCGGCCATTGCCGGTCCGCAGGAGTACGGCGTCGCCCGGTCGCACCCGCACACCCTGGCGACGCTCGGCCTCCTCCAGATCGCCGGGAAACACGCCCTGCCCCGGCTCCAGCCACGGCACATCCCGCACGCTCGCGACGTCCAGCAGGACACCGCGCGTGACGATCCCGTTCGCCGCCGCCGTGACGGCCGCCCACCCCGACCCCGTCGCGGCGTCGACCAGCGAGTGCGACCGCCCGTTGTACATCGTGCCGTCCCAGAAGATGTGGCACGGCGAGTCGATGTGGGTGAGGGTGTTGCCGTGGAAGGTGATGCCGAGCCGCTCGGTCGAAAAGCCCCAGTGGCGGTCGTTACGGAATCCGGGCGCCGGCATGTTCTCGGCACCCGGCATGTCGGCGGCGCACGGGCATGCCGTCGTCGACCGCTCCATGTCGTCCGGTACGGCGACCTCCCATGCGCACGACACGCTCCGGCCGTGGCGCACGGCCCGGGCCGCCGCCAGCCGGACGTCGTCGGTGATGTGGTTAAGAGTGCCGAGCTCGTCGTCGTCGCCCCACCGTCCCCAGTTCGACAGCGTGTCGAAGTACCCGAGCACGTCGTCCTGTGCAGGCATCGGTCGCCCTGCCGTCATCCCAGCATCGACTCCTCCGGTCACGTGGTTCGAGGCACCGCAGGCAGCGTATCCCGCCCTCTCCCTCGGCATGACCGTGTCCGGACCGGTGCCCGGCTCGACGTCGTCGAGCTACGCGAGGGGCGTCGGGGTCCTCACAGTGCCGTGGCTGTGACCAGTGCGCTGATCGCCGCGCTCAGCAGCAGGGTCGCGCCCATGACCGGCGCGGCCGACCGGCTGCTCGGCGTGGTGGTGCCGCGCAGGCGGGTGCCCACCACCGCGAGCGCGATCAGCTGGACGACGCCGACGGCCGCCACACCGACGTCGTTCAGCAACAGCGCCAGCGGCAGGAAGTGCGCGGCCACGACGAGCGCCACCCACCAGGCCATCCAGCGGGCCGCCCCGCGCCTGGCCAGCAGGAAGCATCCGGCTCCGGCGGCGACGACCTCAACCGCGACCAGGACGCCGAACCAGGCGTACCTTCCCTCCAGCGCGCTCGGCTGGTCCCAGTGCGTGGCGGTCAGCATCCCGAAGGCCACGGCGAGCCCGACGCCCAGCACCGACCCCGCGCCCAGCCAGATCCGCCAACCGCGGGGCGGGTCCTCCTGAGCCCAGCCGAACCACACGAAGGCCATCAAGCCGAACCACGCCGTCGTGAAGCACTGGTCGCGCAAGAACTCTGTCAGCATGGGCACCCAATTCGGCGAATCGTGATCGAAAGGGCAAATATCCCACAGCGTCGCGCCAGGTCGCGTGGGGCCGTGAGCGGCCCGCCAGCACGTACCGCCTCCGGGCCCCGGCTCAGGATTCGGCGAGGCGGCACTGCGGATGCCGCCGGGTGCGGCGCGGCGACATCCGGAGCGCGGCGTTCGTACCGGCCAGGTGCACCGTCCGACGTGATGTCATTCCCGGTAGGGGCCGGGCCGTGGCGAAGGCGGAGGTGGCGGAGCGCCGTGGGGATGCCGGCCGGGGCCGGGGCCAGGGCCGGGCCAGGCCGGGGCCGGTGGGCGGTGGACGCGGGGCTTCAGCACCCGCAGGGTGGCGATGGCGCCCGCGGTCAGCGCGGGCAGGACCAGGAGGGTGTACCCCCACGCCCCGTGCACCTTGAAGACGATGTCGGTGATGGCGACCAGGTCGCCCTGGAAGGGGAGGCTGAAGAACAGCGACAGGTGCCAGACGAGGAAGCCGAACGCGCTCGCGAGGCGTCCCGCCACCACGGCCGCGACCGCCGCCAAGATCGGTGCCAGCGGCCCGGCCCGGCGGGTCATCATCACCGCGCCGCCCACGATCACCCCGATGAGCAACGCAGCACCGGCGAAGAGCATCTTCACTATGATCTTGCTGGTCTCGTGGCCCGGCACGTGGCCGCCGACCAGGAAGTTGAGGGCTACGTGGCCGATGGTTCCCACCACGGCGGCCGCGGCGGCGCCCAGGGCGATCGCACCGATGACAGCGGCCTGGCCGGCTCTGCCGGGGGGACGGTACTGCGTCATCCCACCATTAAATAGGCGCGGTCGATCACATGGCACCGCCCGATGACCGGCGCCCACCGGAACCGTCACCGCCGGATCGTGCCCGAGGTTGCCGTCGTGAACAAGCGGGGCGGCGGGCGTTGACGGCGCTGCCGCCGAGGCGGCGGGTGAGCCACCGGCGCGACGCCGGCCGAGGTCAGGGCCGTGCCGGCGTCTCTCCGGTGCGGCTCACAGGACGTTCAGGATCGGGGCGGGCGTATCGGGCACGGCCTGGGCCAGGTGGTGATCCACCTGCTCCTGGGTCAGCAGCTCGACGTCGCGCAGGATGCCGAGCGACCGCCGCCACCAGGTCCACGCCTCGTCGTGCCGCCCTTGGTCGTGGTGGACCCGGCCGAGGCCCCAGCTGGACGTGGCCGCGCCGAGGTGGAAGCCGGCCTCCTGCTGGAGCGTGACGGCCGTCCGGTACGCGGACTCGGCCTCGTCCAGTTGCCCCGCCCTGTGGTGAGCGCTTGCCAGGGTGTCGTACGTGATGCCCTCCCGGAACGGGTTGCCGAGCTCGGCCCACAGGGCCAGGCTGGCCCGGGCCATGGTGATCGCGTCGGCCGGCCGGTCCAGCTTGCCGTAGATCACCGCGCGGTTGCTGAGGAAGACGGCCTGGAAGTCCGGCAGCCCGCCGGCTTCGGCGAGAGCCTGGCCGTTCTCCATGCTGGCGAGGGCTTCGTCGTAGCGCTCAAGCTGGGCGTAGGCCATGCCGAGGCCGTTGTAGGCCGACAGCGTGCGCCGTGGCCGGTCGGCCCGCTGCCAGCAGATGAGGGCCTGCTCCTGATGCTCGACCGAGAGGGCGAACTGCCCCATGGCCTGGTGCCGGTCGCCGAGGAGGTGGTGCTCCAGCCCTTGGGCGGCGGCGTTCCCGCTCGCCACGGCGATCTCCAGGGTCCGGGTGTGGAGATCGATCAGTTCGCGGTTCAGGCACATCCTGACGAACGGCCGGTAGAGGGCGCAGGCCAGGCCGATCGCGGTCACCGGGTCGTCGCGGACGGACGCGGCCTGGTGGGCGGCGGCGAGGAGGTTGTCGCGCTCCTGATCCGTCCAGTCGCCGGCCTCCTGGGCGGTGGCGAGCGCGATTCCGGGGCGGTCGCCGTCGTAGTCGGCCAGGGCATGAGCTGAGGAGGGGTCGAGCAGCAGGCTGGCGCTCTTGGCGGTGGCCAGGTAGTGGTGGAACGTGCGGCGGACGGCCGCGTGGCGTTCGGCTTCGTGGAAGCCGAGGGTGGCCTCCTCCCGGGCGTAGAGGCGGACCAGGTCATGCATCCGATAGCGGCCGAGACCGGCCGATTCCAGGAGGCGGGCGTCGAGCAGGCGGTCCAGGGCCGCTTCGACCCGGTGATCGGGCCAGTCGGCCAGGGCCGCGGTGGCCGCCGGGGTGTGGGTGGGCGTGTCGAGCAGCCCGAGGAGCGTGAACAGGTGGGAGGCGTCCTGCCCGGTGGGCTCCTCCCGCAGGTGATGATGGCTGACGGCGATGGCGGTGCGGACGGCCAGGTCGGCATAGTGCAGCACGTCCAGGCGACCGGTGGCGACCGCGAGCCGACCGGCGAGGTACGTCAGGGTCCAGTCGGGGCGGGCGGCCAGGCGGGCGGCGGCGATGCGCAGGGCGAGCGGCAGACCACCGCACAGGGCGGTGATCCGGTCGGCGGCCGCCGGTTCGGCGTGGACGCGTTCGCGGCCGGTGATGCGTGCCAGCAGTGCGGTGGCGTCCTGGTGGTCGAGGCCGGTCAGGTGGCAGTGTTCCGCGCCGTCCAGGGAGGCCAGGCGCTCGCGGCTGGTGACGATGACGGCGCAGCCCGTCCCGGCGGGGACGAGAGGGCGCACCTGACTCGCGTCCAGGGCGTTGTCGAGAAGGATCAGCAGGGCCCGCGTGGCGGTGAGCGAGCGGTAGTGGGCGATCGCCTCCTCCACGGTGGAGGGGACGGCGGAGTCGCCGACGCCCAGCGACCGCAGCAGCCGGCCGAGGACGTGGATCGGAGCTGCCGGCGAGAGGCCCGCCGTCGCGCCGTGCAGATCGACGTAGAGCACGCCGTCGGGGAACCGGTCGGCGGCGGCGTGCGCGGCGTGGATCGCCAGGGCGGACTTCCCGATCCCGCCGGGGCCGTCGATCGCGGCGATCGCCGGGGAGTTCGGCGCGGTGCCGGAAAGCACCTTGTCGAGCCAGGCGATCTCGGCCGACCGCGCGGTGAAGGCGGGCGTGTCGGCCGGAAGTTCGGCGGGCACGACACTCGTGGCCGGAGCGGGGGCGGGATCGGTGACCAGGTCGAGCACGGGGTCGCCGGTCAGCACCGCATGTTGCAGCCGGTGCAGCGCGGCCCCCGGCTCGATGCCCAGCTCATCCGCCATGGCACGGCGCGTCTCCTGGTAGACCGCCAGCGCCTCGGCGGGCCGGTCCGCGCGGTACAGCGCCAGCATCAACTGCGCGCGCGGACGTTCCCGTAAGGGGTGCGCCTCCGCGTGCGCGGTCAGCTCGTTCAACACGGCGTGGTGGTCACCGGCGGCCAGGCGCAGCTCGACGCAGTCTTCCAGCGCCGCGAGTCGTTCCTCCTCCAGCCGCGTCGCCTCGATCAGCGCCCATCCCTCGCTCTTGCCCTGCAGGGCATCACCGCGCCACAACGCCAGCGCCTGCTCGTACATGCCGATCGCGGTGGTGCGATCACGGGTGGCACGGGCCCGCCGGACCAGGCGGGAGAACCGGTGCGCGTCCACGCTCTCCGGCGGCAGGTCCAGCCGGTATCCGCCGCCCGCCGTGGCGATGACCTGACCCGGCAGCACCTCGCGCAGTTTGGAGATCGCGATGTGGAGCTGCTTGCTCGTGGTGGACGCCGGGCTGCTGCCCCACACATCGGCGATCAGCTGCTCGGAGGAGACCACCCGTCCGACGCCCAGGGCCAGCCGGGCCAGCACCCCCGCGCGCCGCGCACCCGGCAGCCTCAGCACGGCGCCGTCGGCCGTGACCTCCAACGGTCCCAGAATATTGATCTCCACGCCCACCGAGAGCGCTCCCGTCCCGTCGTCCTGCGAAGGCGTAGGAGTCTAACGACCCGGCCGCCGTCCTGCGGTCCACCGCGCTACCGTCGCGGGCCGTCCCGTACTGACGCAGCCCGCGGTGGTGAGGCTGGGGGCGGAGGCGGGACCTGGGCACACGAGCCACCCGGCGCCGCAGGCGTCCGGGCAGATGATCCGGCACTGGGCGCACACCCCGCGAGCAGCGGGAGCAGCACCCAGGCCAGTCGCATCCGGCTCGTCCTAGGACTCCTCAGACCCGCCGCCTCCGGCCAGACGACCCTGCACGGTGACGAAGGAATGGGCGGGCAGGTGCACCCGGAGCGTGGACGCCGTGGCCGTGACGCCGTCGTGGGCGCGCGGCGCGACCGTGGCGGGGGAATCGGGGGTGTTGTGGTCGTGGAGCTTGCCCGCGGTGAGGATGCGGGCGCCGACGTCGGCCAGGGTGCCGCCGCGCAGGTCGAGTTCGACGTCGACGGGGGCGTCGGCGTCCAGGTTGGACAGCGAGACGAGCACCTGGCCGTCCTTGCTGCTGGCACTCAGCGACAAGGTCGGCAGGGTCGTCTCCCCCACCTCGCGCGCGGGAAGCGCGCCCTTGACGTCCACGCGCAGCGAGGCGGCGTCCTGGTGCCCCTTGTTCATCTCGAAGACATGGTAGGTGGGGGTCAGGACGAGGGCCCCGGTGCCGGGGTCGGTGAGGATCATCGCCTGCAGCACGTTGACGGTCTGCGCGATGTTGGCCATGACGAGGCGGTCGGCGTGGCGGTGGAAGACGTCGAAGTGCAGGCTGGCGACGAGGGCATCCCTGAGGGTGTTCTGCTGGTAGAGGAAGCCCGGGTTGGTGCCGGGCTCGACGTTCCACCAGGTGCCCCATTCGTCCAGGACGAGGCCGACGTTCTTGCCGGGGTCGTAGCAGTCCATGACGTTGGCGTGGCCGGTGATGAGCTCGTCCACGCGGGCGGCCTGGACCAGGGTGCGGTAGTAGTCGCCGGTGTCGAAGACGGTGGCGTTCCCCTTGTCCTGCCAGGTGCCGGGGATGGTGTAGTAGTGGAACGACAGCGCCTGCATGAACGGCTGCGGCCGGTAGGCGCAGCCGAGCTCGCCGAGCTGCTTCATCAGGGTTTCGGTCCAGGCGTAGTCGCCGGAGTTGGCGCCGGCGGCGATGCGGTAGAGCTTGTTGTCGCCGTGGTCGCGGGAGTAGGTGCCGAACCGGCGGGCCTCGGCGGCGTACTGCTGGGCGGACATGTGGCCGCCGCAGCCCCACGCCTCGTTGCCGAGCCCCCAGAAGCGCACCTTCCACGGCTGCTCGCGGCCGTTCCGCTTGCGCAGCCGCACCATCGGCGAGTCGCCGGCGCGGGTGAGGTACTCCACCCAGTCGCTCATCTCACGCACCGTGCCGGAGCCGACATTTCCGCTGATGTAGGGTTCCGCCCCGAGCAGCTCGCACAGCGCCATGAACTCGTGCGTGCCGAAGTGGTTGTTCTCCTCGACGTTGCCCCAATGGGTGTTGACCATCACCGGCCGATCGGCCTTCGGGCCGATGCCGTCCATCCAGTGGTACTCGTCGGCGAAACAGCCGCCCGGCCAGCGCAGGTTCGGGATGTTCAGCACGCGCAGCGCCTCCACCACGTCCAGCCGGATCCCGCCCTCGTTCGGCAGGTCGCTGTCCTCGCCCACGTAGAACCCGCCGTAGACGCATCGGCCCAGGTGTTCGGCGAAGTGGCCGTACAGGTGCCGGTTGATCACCGAACCGGGCACGTCAAGGTTGACGACAGCGGGCACGACGGAGTCGGTCATCGGTCCGTTCCTCTTGGCTCAGGGGGTGGGGTGGGCAGCCAAGGTACTCGATGCGCGTCGCCTCACGATCGACGGGTACGGCTCAGCGGGCGGACCCGGCGACGTCGTCGCCGAAGACGGCCGCGAGCGCCTGCCCGATCAGGCGGGGCAGATCGGTACGCCCTTCGTCCGCGGCCCAGCGCACCAGCGCCGTGTGCAGGGCGGCCAGGCAGGCGCTGGCCGCCGCCTGAGCCCGGAAAGCCGTGTCGGGATCGGCGGCTTCGTCCCCCAGGGCGCTGACGATGGCCTGCTGGAGGGCGTACTGGTTGTCCAGGTGCCTGGCCCGTAGCGCGGGCGTCGAGATCATGAGCCGCAGGCGGACGAGCAGGAACTGCCGGTCCGCCGTCAGGTCGTCGCCGGTCAGGGCGGCGGCCGCGTCGACGAGCGCGGCGCCGATGCGGCGGGACAGGGGCAGGCCGGTGGACGAGGCGACGACCCGCTCGGCGATGAGCTCGCCGATCCGGTCGACCAGCACGAGGTCTTCCTTGGTGGGGAAGTGCCGGTAGACGGTCATGGGCGACACGCCCGCCGCCTCGGCGACGTCGTTCATGGTCGTGGCGTCGTATCCGCGTTCGCCGAACAGCCGTATCGCGTGCGCCTGGATCGTGCGCTGCGTCTGGGCTCGTCGTCGCGCTCGCAGGGTTGAGGGCTGATCAGGCATGTGATAGACACTACCACCGTGATAGCAACTACCAGATTGGTAGTCACTAACGACAGGAGTGGTGGGCATGAGTGATCTGACCGGCAGGGCGGCCCTGGTGACCGGAGCGTCGCGCGGCATCGGCCAGGCGATCGCGACCCGGCTGGCGGCCAGGGGGGCGATGGTGATCGTGCACTTCGGCGTGGACCGGGACGGCGCGACGGCGACGGTCGGCGAGATCGAGCGCGCCGGCGGAACCGCCCTCGCCGTCCAGGCGGAGCTGGGGGCGGACGACGACGTCGACAAGCTCTTCGCGGGCATCGAGGCGGGCCTGGCCGGACGGCCGCTCGACATCGTCGTCAACAACGCGGCGGCTCAGCCCGCCGGCCCGCTCGGCGCCACGACCCGGGCCCAGTTCGACCACCTGTTCGCGGTGAACGTGCGGGCGCCGTACTTCATCGTCCAGCGAGCGCTGCCTCTGCTGCGCGACGGCGGCCGCATCGTCACGATCTCGTCCGTCGCGACCCGCATGGCCAACCCCGCCCAGACGTCCTTCGCCATGACCAAAGGGGCGATCGAGACGATGACCCTGACCTTGGCCAACGAACTCGGGGTCCGGGGGATCACGGTGAACGCGGTCGCCCCCGGCGCCACCCGCACTCCCGCCAACGCCTCCGTCTTCGAAGCGCCGGGCCTGGCCGGGTTCATCGCCGGGTCGACCGCGCTCGACCGCCTCGGCTGCGCCGGCGACGTCGCCGACGTGGTCGCCTTCCTCGCCTCCGACGCGGCCCGCTGGGTCACCGGTCAGGTCATCGACGCCAGCGGCGGCCTGTTCCTGGGACCGCGCACCTGACCCGCCCCTGACCTGGCGGCTCGGCGGTCGCGGGGTGTCAGCCGACTCGGGCGAGTTGCCATTGCTGGTTGGTGCCGTTCCAGTCGTCGTATTGGACGATGTTGGCGCCGTCGGTGGTGGAGGCGCCTTGGACTTCGAGGGTTTTGCCGCTGTGGCGGGAGATGAGTCTGATGTGGCCGTCGGGGCTGTCGGCGAGTCTCCATTGCTGGTTGGTGCCGTTGTGGTCGGTCCATTGGACGATGGCGGCGCCGTTGGCGGTGGAGAAGTTGTGGACGTCGAGGACTTTGCCGGAGTGGCGGGATTTGAGGCGGTAGTAGCCGCCGCCGGAGTCGACGAACTGCCATTGCTGCTGGTTCTGGTTGTTGCGGGCCCATTGGGTGATGCGGGCGCCGTCGTTGGTGGCGAGGTTGTAGACGTCCAGCGCCTTGCCGCTGTTGCGGTTGACCAGCACGTACCACGCGCTGGTGTCGACGCCGCCGGGTGTCTGGGTCACACCCGTCACGAAGGTCGTCACGCTGCGGGCCGGGAGCGTGGCGGTGAAGGAGCCGTTCGACACGCTGCTCGCGCCCTGGGGGGCGACGTTCCTGCTCGCGTCGGTCAGCCAGGACGAGACGCTGGAGGCGGTGCCGTTCGACAGGGTGAACTGCTGGCTCACCGCGGCGGTGCTCTTGTTGACGGCGACGATGACGACCGTGGAGTCGCCGCCCAGGTATGCCGAGACGTAGACGTTCGACGCCGGGTTGGCCGTCGCGCCGATCCGTACGTATCCGGGGCGGACGAACCTGGCGAAGTGCGCCATGTTGGCGCCGCGTTTGCTGATCTGGCCGTCCTCCCGCATGGGGCCGTAGCCGCGCCGGATGTACCACCAGATGTAGGCCTGGAACTCGGCGTCGACCATGGCGTGGTGGATGTGCTGCCCCACGTCGAGCGCCTGGGGCCAGAGGTCCGCCGAGTCGGAGCTGTTGGGGTGGTAGACCTCGGTCATCCAGAGCTCCTTGCCCGCGCCCTTCTGCCTGAACAGCGGGTAGGGGAAGTTCGCGTACGAGGTGCCGTAGAGGTGGGCGCCGATGATGTCCACGTTGGCGAGCGCCGAGGAGTCGTTGAGGATCGGGTCGGACATGTTCTTCAGGTACTGGAACGACTCGGGCGCGATCACCCTGGTGCCGATCGAGCCGGCGTTCTCGCGCAGGAACCGGACCATCTCGGCGGGGGTCCACCAGGTCCATTCATGGGCGTAGTCGGGCTCGTTCTGCACCGAGATGCCGTACAGACTCACGCCGTTGTCCCGCAGGTACGTGGTGAAGTCGTTCAGGTGCTGGGCGTAGGCGCCGTACATGTCGTACCTGAGGCGCCGGGCGTCGCTCTGGCTGCCGCGGACGAAGGTCTCGACCATGCCGGCGGGGGGATTCCACGGCGAGGCGATGACGGTCACGCCGAGCTCGGCCGCGCGCCTGGCCGTCGCCAGGTCACGGCTCCAGTCCGCCCGGTTCTCGGGGACGGGGATCCTCAGCACGGAGAATCCCAGCCGGCCCTCGCCGGTGCCGAACGCCGTCTCCCGCTGGGCGGCCGTCAGGTCACCGATCCAGGCCGCGTGCGCCATGCCGCCGAAGCCCCGGATCGTCTGCCGCCGCGCCGACGGATCGATGACGGCGGTGGCGGCCGCCGAGGCTGTCGCGGCCGGTGTCATGGCCGCGAGGACCGGCAGGGCTCCGATCGTGGCGAGCACGCTTCTCCGGCCCGGCCACTCTCGCTTCTCGCTCACGGGCTCGTCCCGGCCATGCGTCATGTCGGCTCCTCTGGCTGGCGGCGCTGATCCGCGCCCTATCGGTGTTCGTCGGGCCCTGCTGATCGCGGGCGACACCGGCGCTCGGGCGTGCTCCCGGGTGAACTGGCACGTTGTTTCGCGCTAACGCTTCTTGCAGGAAGGTAAAGGCCCCTGACGCGGCCCGTCAACCGTTCGCCGCGAGGAAACTTAACTAAGATCCCCCGCACGCCGCCGATCCGCGGGCCGCCTGGTCTCGGCGGTGCTGAACACGGTGAACGGCTCCGGCGAGACCGGTACGAGCCCGACTCGGGCAGCAACTTAACTGGAAATCTGCCGCAAGCTACCTGTTGCCAAGGGGTAACTTCTGTGAAACTTTCACATGCACGGGCGGTGCGGCGTGATCTCCGTGGAGACGAAACTCCAGGCGGGAAGGCGTTGCGTTGACACCGCCCGGGTCGGCGAGGGCCGCCCCTCGTTGACGCCAGGCCGGACCGTCGGATGTACTCCGCGAAACACCTTCATCAGAGCAACCCCAGCATCTCCGCAGAAAAATTGTTAGCGCTAACAAACGTCTGGAAGCCAAGGAGTTCCGCATGTCCTTGAGCCGTCGCCAGCTCTTACAGGCCGCGGGCGCGACCGCCGCGTTCTCGGTCGCCGGCCAGGTGGCTGGCACCTCCCCCGCCCTGGCCGCACTCTCCTGGGCCAGACCCGACATCGGCGTCTCGGCCTACGAGTTCGACCTCGGCCAGGTCCGGCTGACCTCCGGACGCCTGCTGGACAACCAGAACCGCACCCTCAACTACCTGCGCTTCGTCGACGTCGACCGGCTGCTCTACGTCTTCCGGGCCAACCATCGGCTGTCCACCGGCGGCGCGTCGGCCAACGGCGGCTGGGACGCCCCCAGCTTCCCGTTCCGGTCCCACATGCAGGGCCACTTCCTGACGGCGTGGGCGCAGGCGTACGCCGTGCTCGGCGACACCACCTGCCGCGACAAGGCCGACCACATGGTCGCCGAACTGGCCAGATGCCAGGCCAACAACAGCGCCGCCGGGTTCACCAGCGGCTATCTGTCCGGCTTCCCCGAATCGGACATCACGGCCGTGGAGAACCGCACGCTGAGCAACGGCAACGTCCCGTACTACTGCATCCACAAGACCCTGGCCGGGCTGCTGGACGTCTGGCGGCTGATCGGCAACACCCAGGCCAGAAGCGTGCTGCTGGCCCTGGCCGGGTGGGTGGACGCCCGCACCTCGCGCCTCAGCCGGAGCCAGATGCAGGCCATGCTCGGCACCGAGTTCGGCGGCATGAACGCCGTGCTGACGGACCTGTACCAGATGACCGGCGACTCCCGGTGGCTGACCACGGCCCAGCGGTTCGACCACGCGTCGGTGTTCGACCCGCTGGCCTCGAACCAGGACCGGCTCAACGGGCTGCACGCCAACACCCAGGTGCCCAAGTGGATCGGGGCGGCCCGCGAGTACAAGGCGACGGGCACCACCCGCTACCGCGACATCGCCGCCAACGCCTGGTCCATCACCGTCGGCGCGCACACCTACGTGAACGGCTCCAACAGCCAGGCCGAGCACTTCCGCGCCCCCGACGCGATCGCCGCCCACCTGACCAGGGACACCGGCGAGGCGTGCAACACCTACAACATGCTCAAGCTGACCCGGGAGCTGTGGCTGCTGTCGCCGGGCCGGGCCGACTACTTCGACTACTACGAGAACGCGCTGCTCAACCACCTGCTCGGGCAGCAGAACCCGGCGGACGCGCGCGGGCACGTCACGTACTTCACCCCGCTGAACCCCGGCGGGCGGCGGGGCGTCGGCCCGGCCTGGGGCGGCGGCACCTGGAGCACGGACTACAACTCCTTCTGGTGCTGCCAGGGCACCGGGATCGAGACCAACACCAAGCTCATGGACTCGATCTACTTCCACGACGGCACCACCTTGTTCGTGAACCTGTTCGTGCCCTCCACACTCGACTGGAGCCGGCGCGGCATCACGGTCACCCAGGCCACCTCCTACCCGGTCGGTGACACCACGTCGCTGCAGGTCACCGGCAATGTGAGCGGATCGTGGACGATGCGGATCCGCATCCCGTCCTGGACCCGGGACGCGACGATCAGCGTCAACGGAGCCCAGCAGGACCTCGCCACCACGCCGGGCACCTACGCCGCCCTCACGCGGTCGTGGTCGCCGGGCGACACCGTGACCGTGCGACTGCCCATGCGGGTGGTCATGAAGCCCGCCAACGACAACCCCGACGTGCAGGCCGTCACCTACGGCCCGGTCGTGCTGTCGGGCGACTACGGCAACACCAGCCTTTCGTCGGCCCCTTCCCTGGACCCTTCCTCGATCGCCAGGGCCGGCGCCTCCTCCCTGGCCTTCACGGCCACGGCCGGCGGAGCGCCGGTGCGCCTGGGGCCGTTCCATGACGCCCACGGCCACAACTACGTCGTCTACTGGAGGACCGGCGGCCAGGGCGGTACCGGCACGGCGAGCTTCCGGCTGGTCAACGCGGCCAGCGGGCTGGCCCTCGGCATCCAGGACATGTCCACGGCCGACGGCGGCCCGGCCCTGCAGTGGACCGACAACGGCACCGCCGACCACGACTGGGTCCCGGTCGTCGACGGCGGCGCCCTGCGCTTCCGCAACGTGCACAGCGGCAAGGTGCTCGGCGTCGAGAACATGTCGACCGCCGACAACGCCCAGGTGCTGCAGTGGGGTGACAGCGGCACCGCCGACCACCGCTGGACGGTCACCGACACCGGCGACGGCTCCGTCAAGATCCGCAACGTCCACAGCTCCAAGCTGCTCGGCGTCCAGAACGGCTCGACCTCCAACGGCGCCCGGGTGGTCCAGGACTCCGACAACGGCAGCCCGGACAACCAGTGGCGGTTCGTGCCGAACGGCGCGCGGCGCATCCAGAACGTGAGCACCGGCCTGGTGCTCGGCGTCACCGGCATGTCCACCGCCGACGGCGGGCTCGTCGTCCAGTGGGGCGACACCGGCACCGCCGACCACCTGTGGACGGCGGTCGTGGACACCGGCGGCTACCTGCGGCTGCGCAACTCCAACAGCCAGAAGGTGCTGGGCGTGGAGAACATGGGCACCGCCTCGGGGTCGCGCGTCATGCAGTGGGCCGACAACGGCACCGCCGACCACCGGTGGCGGCTCCGCTACGGGTCGGCCGCCGCCTTCCGCATCCAGTGCGCCAACGGCGGCCGCGTCCTCGGCCTCGCCGGCACCTCCCAGGGCGCCCAGGTGGTGCTCGCCGACGACAACGGCTCGAACACCAACCTGTGGAGGTTCCTGTGAAGCGCGTGCTCGCGGTCCTCTCGTCCCTGCTGTTCGTGGGCGTGTTCCTCACGCCCCAGGCGTCGGCCGCGACGGTCGACACCAGCGCGTGGTACGTGCTGGTCAACCGCAACAGCGGCAAGGCGCTGGACGTCTACAACCTCGCCACCAACGACGGCGCCCGCATCACCCAATGGGCCCGCAACAACCAGAACCAGCAGCAATGGCAGTTCGTCGACTCCGGCGGCGGCTACTACCGCCTCAAATCCCGCCACTCCGGCAAAGTCCTCGACGTCCACAACTTCTCCACCGCCAACGGCGCCGCCATCGTCCAATGGACCGACCACAACGGCACCAACCAGCAATGGAGACTCGCCGACAGCCCCGACGGCCACATCAGACTCATCTCCCGCCACAGCGGCAAAACCCTCGAAGTCCAAGGCGCCTCCACCACCGACGGCGCCAACATCGTCCAATACGACGACTGGAACGGCACCAACCAGCAGTGGCAACTCGTCCGGGTCGACGGCGGCGGCGGTGGTGGCACGTACACCAACCCGGTCGTGTGGCAGGACTTCGCCGACGGCGACATCATCCGCGTCGGGGACGCCTACTACTACTCGGCCTCGACGATGCACTACTCGCCGGGCGCGCCGATCCTGCGCTCCTACAACCTGGTCGACTGGGAGTACGCGGGGCATTCGGTCCCCCGGCTCGACTTCGGCTCGGGCGCCTACGACCTCAACGGCGGCCGCGCGTACGTGAAGGGCATCTGGGCCTCCACCCTGAACTACCGGCCCAGCAACAGCACCTACTACTGGATGGGCTGCGTCGAGTTCAACCGGACCTACGTCTACACCGCCTCCGCCGTCGACGGCACGTGGAGCAAACGCTCGCAGATCAACAACTGCTACTACGACGCCGGCCTGCTGATCGACACCGACGACACGATGTACGTCGCCTACGGCAACGGCACCATCAGCGTCGCCCAGCTCTCGGCCGACGGGCTCAGCCAGGTGCGCGCCCAGCAGGTGTTCCAGACGCCGAGCAGCGTCGGCACCCTGGAGGGCGCCCGCTTCTACAAGCGCAACGGCTACTACTACATCTGGCTGACCCGCCCCGCCAACGGCCAGTACGTGCTCCGCTCCACCTCGCCGTGGGGCCCGTACGAGATGCGCCAGGTCCTGCTCAACATGCCCGGCCCCATCTCCGGCGGCGGCGTGCCGCACCAGGGCGGGCTCGTCCAGACGCAGAACGGCGACTGGTACTACATGTCGTTCGTCGACGCCTACCCCGGCGGCCGGGTCCCGGCACTCGCGCCGATCACCTGGAGCGGCGACTGGCCGGCCGTGCAGACCGTCAACGGCGGCTGGGGAGTCAACTACCCGAAGCCGAACATCCAGACCAGCCGCACCGTGGCCTCCATGATCGGCCCCGACACCTTCACCACGGGCACGCTCGGGCACCGCTGGGAGTGGAACCACAACCCCGACACCAGCCGCTACTCCACCGGCAACGGCCTGCGCCTGCAGACGGCCACCGTCACGGGCGACCTCTACAACGCCCGCAACACGCTGACCCACCGCATCCAGGGCCCGTCGTCGACGGCGACGATCGAGCTCGACTACGCGCAGATGGCCAACGGCGACCGCGCCGGGCTGGCGATGCTGCGCGACCAGTCGGCCTGGATCGGCATCAAACGCGACAACGGCGTCAACCGGGTCGTGATGACGAACGGGCTCACCATGAACAGCTCGTGGCAGACCACCGGCACCGGCACGGAGGCGGCGAGCGCGAACGTCTCGGGCGGCCGGATCTGGTTGCGGGTCAACGCGGACATCCGGCCCGGGTCCGGCAGGCAGGCGCGCTTCTCCTACAGCACCGACGGCAGCACCTTCGCCAGCCTCGGCCCGGCCTTCACGTTGAACAACGCCTGGCAGTTCTTCATGGGCTACCGCTTCGGGATCTTCAACTACGCCACCCAGTCCCTCGGCGGCGCGGTGACCGTGCGCCGCTTCGACCTCACCACCCCCTAGTCCGAATCGGATAATCGGAGCACATCGTGAGATTCAGATTCCTGGCCGTCCTCGCAACGCTGGCCACCTTACTGGCGAGCCTGTTCGTCGCCCTTCAGGCTCAGTCCGCCAACGCGGCCACCGTCGACACCAGCGCGTGGTATGTGCTGGTCAACCGCAACAGCGGCAAGGCGCTGGACGTCTACAACCTCGCCACCAACGACGGCGCCCGCATCACCCAATGGGCCCGCAACAACCAGAACCAGCAGCAATGGCAGTTCGTCGACTCCGGCGGCGGCTACTACCGCCTCAAATCCCGCCACTCCGGCAAAGTCCTCGACGTCCACAACTTCTCCACCGCCAACGGCGCCGCCATCGTCCAATGGACCGACCACAACGGCACCAACCAGCAATGGAGACTCGCCGACAGCCCCGACGGCCACATCAGACTCATCTCCCGCCACAGCGGCAAAACCCTCGAAGTCCAAGGCGCCTCCACCACCGACGGCGCCAACATCGTCCAATACGACGACTGGAACGGCACCAACCAGCAGTGGCAACTCGTCCGGGTGGACGGCGGCGGCAACCCCGGCCCGTGTGATCTCCCGTCGTCGTACCGCTGGACATCGACCGGCCCGCTGGCGACCCCGAGGTCCGGGTGGGTCTCGCTCAAGGACTTCACCGTCGCCCCCTACAACGGCAGGCACCTGGTCTACGCCACGACGCACGACACCGGGACCAGGTGGGGCTCGATGAACTTCGGCCTCTTCGGCAACTGGTCCGAGATGGCTTCGGCCAGCCAGAACGCGATGTCTTCCTCCACTGTCGCGCCCACGCTCTTCTACTTCGCCCCGAAGAACATCTGGGTGCTCGCCTACCAGTGGGGCGGGACCGCCTTCTCCTACCGGACCTCCAGCGACCCCACCAACCCGAACGGCTGGTCATCGCAGCAGGTGCTCTTCTCCGGAAGCATCTCCGGCTCCGGGACGGGCCCCATCGACCAGACGCTCATCGGCGACGGCACGAACATGTACCTGTTCTTCGCCGGGGACAACGGCAAGATCTACCGGGCCAGCATGCCCATCGGGAACTTCCCGGGCAGCTTCGGCAGCAACTCGACGGTGATCATGAGCGACACGACGAACAACCTGTTCGAAGCCGTTCAGGTCTACAAGCTCCAGAACCAGAACCGCTACCTCATGCTCGTCGAGGCGATCGGCTCGCAGGGCCGCTACTTCCGCTCGTTCACGTCCACCAGCCTGAACGGCTCGTGGACGCCCCAGGCCGCCACCGAGGGCAACCCGTTCGCCGGCAAGGCCAACAGCGGCGCCACCTGGACCAACGACATCAGCCACGGCGAACTGATCCGCGCCAGCGCCGACCAGACCTTCACCGTCGACCCGTGCAACCTGCAGCTGCTCTACCAGGGACGCAGCCCCAACTCCGGCGGTGACTACGGCCTCCTCCCCTACCGGCCGGGTCTGCTGACACTGCAGCGCTGACCGCGTGACGCGGACCGGCTCCTCCTGATGACCCTCCTGTGAACCGGGCCCTGGACACGGCGTATGGGGAGCGTCCGCCGTGTCCGGGGCCCACGAACCGCCACCCGCCCGAGGGAGACAACTGGTGAGACCCGCCCTGCGCACGGTCCTGTACACGGTCCTGTACACCGTGGGCCTGCTGCTTCCGACCGTGCTGTTCCCGTCGGCGGCCGGGGCCGACAACCCGATCGTGCAGACCATCTACACGGCCGACCCCGCGCCGCTCGTCCACGACGGCCGCGTCTACGTCTACACCGGCCATGACGAGGACGGCTCCACGTACTTCACCATGCGGGACTGGCGCGTCTACTCCTCCTCGGACATGGCCAACTGGACCGACCACGGCTCGCCCATGAGCCTGGCCACCTTCGCCTGGGCCGACGCCAACGCCTGGGCCGGCCACGTCGCCCACCGCAACGGCCGCTTCTACTGGTACGTGCCGGTCCGCGACCGCGCCACCGGCTCGATGGCCATCGGCGTCGCGGTCGCCGACAGCCCGACCGGGCCCTTCCGGGACGCCATCGGGCGCCCGCTGGTCAACAACGGCGAGATTGACCCCAACGTCTTCATCGACGACAACGGCCAGGCCTATCTGTACTGGGGCAATCCTCGCCTCTGGTACGTCCGGCTGAACACGGACATGATCTCCTTCTCCGGCAGCCCCACCCAGATCCCCCTCACCACGGCCGGCTACGGCACCCGCACCGGCAACGCGAGCCGCCCGACCCTCTACGAGGAAGCCCCCTGGGTCTTCAAGCGCAACGGCCTCTACTACAACGTCTTCGCCGCCGAATGCTGCTCGGAGTTCATCGCCTACTCCACGGCCCCGAGCGCCACCGGGCCGTGGACCTATCGCGGGACGATCATGCCTCGCCAGGGAAGCAGCTTCACCAACCACGCCGGGATCATCGACTTCAACGGCGGGTCGTACTTCTTCTACCACAACGGCGCCCTCCCCGGCGGAGGCGGTTTCACCAGGTCGGTGGCCGTGGAGAAGTTCAGCTACAACGCCGACGGCACCATCCCCGCCATCAACATGACCACTGCCGGACCGCCTCAGATCGGCACGCTCAACCCGTTCGTCCGCCAGGAGGCCGAGACGCTCGCCTGGGCCTCCGGGGTCGAGACCGAAGCCTCCGGCGAAGGCGGCATGAACGTCGGCTTCATCGAGAACGGCGACCACCTCAAGGTCAAGGGGGTCGCCTTCGGCACCGGCGCCTCCTCCTTCACCGCCCGGGTGGCCTCGGCCACCGGCGGCGGCCGGATCGAGCTGCGGCTCGGCAGCGCCACCGGGACCCTGGTGGGCACCTGCACCGTCACCGGCACCGGCGGCTGGCAGAACTGGGCCTCGGTCACCTGCCCGGTGTCCGGGGCGACCGGCACCCATGATCTCTACCTCCGGTTCGCCGGCGGCAGCGGCTACCTGCTCAACCTCAACTGGTGGCAGTTCACGCCGAGCGGCGGCAACGGCGCCGACCTGCTGACGAACGGCACCATGGAGAACGGCACGACGGGCTGGACCGCCTCCGGAGGCACCCTGTCCTCGGTCACCGACGTCGCCCACGCCGGCAGCCGGTCCCTGCTCAACACCGGACGTACCGCCGCCTGGAACGGCCCCAACCAGAACGTGACCGCCCAGCTCACCAACGGTAAGAGCTACACCACGAGCGTCTGGGTGCGCTCGCGGAGCGGAACCCCGAGTGCGAAGGCGACCCTGGCGGTCACGGCGAACGGCACCACGAACTACCACCAGCTCACCCCGGCGCGAGCGGTCAGCGCGAACGGCTGGACCCAGCTCACCGGCACCACGACCGTCTCCTGGACCGGGACGCTGTCCAACGCCTCCTTCTACGTCGAGACGGCCGACGGCACCGACGGCCTCTACGTCGACGACGCCTCCTTCCGATGACCTGCCAGAAGGGAGCCGCGCCATGCGCCGGGGCCGGCGGCCGCCGTTCGATGCGCGACACGTTCGTACGGAACAGCGGCTACGCCGCTCAAGCCTGAGGAGACATCGATGAGCAGGAAACGAACGCGCTTTTCCCTCGCCCTGACCGCCGCCACGATGCTGGCCGTGACGACGGGCGCCGTGGCCGCCGGCCCGGCGCAGGCGCTGGACAACGGCGTGGGCCGTACCCCTCCGATGGGCTGGAACACCTGGAACACCTTCGGCTGCAACATCAACGAGACGCTGATCAAGCAGACGGCCGACGCCCTGGTCAGCAACGGCATGCGCGACCTGGGCTATCAGTACGTCGTGGTGGACGACTGCTGGTTCGACCCAACCCGCGATTCGGCCGGGAACCTCCAGGCCAACCCGTCGAGGTTCCCGAGCGGCATGAAGGCCCTCGGCGACTACCTGCACGCCAGGGGCCTGAAGTTCGGCCTCTACCAGGCCCCGCTCGACAGGACCTGCGCCCAGTACTTCGGCTCCTACCCCGGCGCGACCGGCAGCCTCGGCCACGAGGCCCAGGACGCCCGCCAGTTCGCCGCCTGGGGCGTCGACTACCTCAAGTACGACTGGTGCTCACCCACCGGCAGCATCGACGACCAGGTGCGCACCTTCGCCAAGATGCGCGACGCGCTCGCCGCCACCGGCCGGCCGATCCTCTACAGCATCAACCCCAACAGCATCCACGCCAAGACCGGCCCGCAGCGGAACTGGGGCGACGTCGCCAACATCTGGCGCACCACCGAGGACATCACCAACACCTGGGACTCCGGCCAGACCAACGGCTACCCGATGGGCATCCAGAACATCGTCAACGTCAACGTCCCTCTCGCCGGCTACGCCCGCCCAGGCGCCTTCAACGACCCCGACATGATGGAAGTCGGCCGGGGCGGCATGAACGACACCGAAATGCGCAGCCACTTCGCCCTGTGGGCCGTCATGGCCTCGCCGCTCATCGCGGGCAACGACGTCCGGAACATGAACGCCGCCACCACGACAATCCTCAAGAACCCAAACCTGATCGCCATCAACCAGGACCCCCTCGGCCTCCAGGCCACCCAGATCAGCAACGACGGCACCCGCCGCATCCTGGCCAAACGCCTCGGCAACGGCGACGTCGCGGTGGCCCTGTTCAACCAGGGCGGCAGCACCACCACGATCACCACCACCGCCTCCGCCATCGGCCTGAGCGGCAACTCGTTCTCCTTGCGCGACGCCTGGACCAACACCGTCACCACGACCACGGGAAACATCTCGGCGAGCGTCCCGGCCCACGGCACCGTCGTGTACCGCGTCAGCGGCGGCACCCCTAATCCTTCGACGCGAATCCAAGGCGTCGGATCCGGCCGGTGCCTCGACGTGGTCGAAGCGTCTCAAGCCAACGGCACGCCGGTGAACATCTGGGACTGCAACGGACAGGCCAACCAGCAATGGACCTCCACCTCCGCCGGTGAACTGCGCGTCTACGGCAGCAAGTGCCTGGACGTCAACAACAACGGCACCGCCAACGGCACCAGCGTTCTCATCTGGGACTGCAACGGCCAGAACAACCAGAAATGGCGCTTCAACACCGACGGCACCATCACCGCCATCGGCGCGAACAAGTGCCTGGACGTGACCGAGAACGGCACCGCCAACGGCTCCCGGCTCAACATCTGGACCTGCCACGCCGGCGCCAACCAACGGTGGAACCGCCTCTGACGGATCGCTCCTGCCCCGCACGAGGAGCAGCGCCGGCGGCAGCGGATCTTCATGGGCGTCCGCCGCTGCCCGCCGGCCCTGCGTGGCTAGACTGCGGCCATGACCGCGGAGTCGTCTCCCCTGACCATCGCCGAGCTCGCCGAGCTGGCCGGAGTCTCCACCGCGACGGTCTCCAAGGTCGTGAACGGCCGGTCCGAAGTGTCCTCTCAGACCCGCGCCGCCGTGGAGGAGCTCATCCGCCGCCACGG
>NZ_LAVL01000119.1 GCF_001083785.1 Nonomuraea sp. SBT364 | reverse complement strand
CCCCGTACGGGACCGACCCCTCGCAGGGCGAGCCGCCCCCCTACAGGTCGGGCGCTTCGCAGGCAGAGGAGGGCCCGTACGGGGCGGGTGTTTCGCAGGGGGAGGAGCCGGTGCCGGGGACGTCGCCGTCGAGTCCGTACGGGGGAGCGCCGGGGGCGGGGCCGGGTTATGGGGCGCCGGCCGGTGGGGCGGCCTATACGCCGCCTCCGGGCGGGGCGGGGCGGTATCCGCCCGACTGGCGCCCGCCGGGGCAGCCCGGTCTGGGGCTGGCGACGGCGTCGCTGGTGCTGGGGGTGGCGAGCCCGTTCCTGGTGTTCGTGTGCTTCATCGGCGTGCTGACCGCGATCCTGTCGATCGTGTTCGGCTGCGTGGCGCTCGCGAAGAAGGTGGGCAAGGGCCGGGCGATCGCCGGCATCGTGCTCAGCGTGCTGGCGCTGCTGCTGTTCGCGGGCGTGGCGATCTGGTTCTGGAACGTGGTGCAGGAATGCGCCCAGCTCCCGGGCGGCCTGGCCGACCGGTGCTTCGAGGCGCGCATCCCGTGGATGGGCAGCCCGAGCTAGGCCAGACGACGAAGGGGCGGGTCCTCACAGGAGGGCCCGCCCTTTGGCGTGCTAAAGCGGCAAATATCCGGACAAGTCGGCTCGCCCTCCGCTGGCCGCCACGGCCCCCTTGTCCATGGCCTCCCCCCAGGACACCCGCCCCACCGCCAGCTCGATCCACGTACGCGCGTCCATCTCCACCACGTTCGGCGGCGTCCCGCGCGTGTGCCGGGGCCCCTCGATGGCCTGTACGGCGGCGTACGGCGGCACGCGGACCTCGACGGTACGCCCGGGGGCGGCGCTCACCAGCCGGTCCAGCAGATGGCGTACGGCCCACCGCGCGGCGTCGCGCTCGGGCCGCAGGCCGCGGTCGTAGGCGGTGAGCACGGCGGTCACCAGGGCGTCGGCCAGCGCGCCGGCGGGCCCGTCGTAGGGCGGCTGGTCGAGGGCGACGAGCTGGGCGTCGAGCGCCTCGCGGAGCTTTCCGGGGTCGGGTTTGCGTGGTGGCACGGCACCATTGTCCTCCCTGGAAGCGTTCACCGCGCCGGAGGGCCTCGTTCACCTGCGGTTTCTCCGATGACCGTAATGTCCGGCTCGAACGATCGCGCACTACCTTGGAGGACCCTGTGGCGAATCTCTCGCCGCGCCGGCTGCTGCCGCTGCTTTCCACCCCGCACAAGGGTGGCCGATCCGCGATGACCTGCCAGTTCCGGTGCGGCAACGCGTGCGCGCATGACGTGGCCAACACGAGCGGCAACCCGTACTTCGGCGAGGTGGTCGAGCAGGCGCTGTCGCGTCGTGGCGCGCTGCGCGCCGGCGCGCTGGGCGTGCTGGTGGCCGGGACGGGCCTGGCCGGAGCGGCGCCGGCGTTCGCCGACCCGGGGAAGCCCGAGGCGGGGAAGTCCGAGGCGGCGGCCCGGCACAGGGGCGGGGACCTGGACTTCACGCCCGTCCCCCCGAACACCGACGACAAGCTGACCGTGCCCGAGGGGTACCGGTCCTCGGTGGTGGTGCGCTGGGGTGACCCGGTGCTGCCGGGCGCGCCCGCGTTCGACTTCGCCAACCAGACGGCCGAGGCGCAGGCCGAGCAGTTCGGCTACAACTGCGACTTCGTCACGCTGTTCCCGATGGGCCGTGACCGGGGTCTGCTCTGGGTGAACCACGAGTACACCGACGAGAGCCTGATGTTCCGCGGCTACACCGGAGGCGCGGCCGCCACCGAGGAGCAGATCAGGATCGCGCTGGCCGCGCACGGCGGTTCGGTGGTCGAGGTGGAGCGCGAGCACCGCAGCGGCGAGTGGAAGCTGGTGACCCGGGGCCGCCGCCGCTACAACCGGCGCGTCACCGCGACGACGCCGATGCGCTTCACCGGCCCGGCCGCCGGCAGCGACCTGCTGAAGACCGAGGCCGACCCGGCCGGCCTGAAGCCGCTGGGCATGCTGAACAACTGCGCGGGCGGCACCACCCCGTGGGACACGGTGCTGACGGCCGAGGAGAACTTCGACCA
Organism: Nonomuraea sp. SBT364; assembly: GCF_001083785.1. Taxonomy (GTDB): domain Bacteria; phylum Actinomycetota; class Actinomycetes; order Streptosporangiales; family Streptosporangiaceae; genus Nonomuraea. The sequence goes on along the minus strand of NZ_LAVL01000119.1, from coordinate 25,296 downwards.
GTATTTCGTCAACGGCGACAAGGTCCCCGACGAGCAGAAGCCGTACATCCAGCGTTACACGATCACGACCGGCACGCCGTCCGGCAACCGCCGCTTCGACCGGGTCGAGGAGCGTTTCGACCTGGCCAAGCACCCGAACGAGGCCAACAGGTTCGGGTGGATCGTGGAGATCGACCCGTTCGACCCGGACTCGACGCCGGTCAAGCGGACCGCGCTGGGCCGGTTCAAGCACGAGGCGGCCACCACGACGCTGGCCCAGGACGGCCGCCTGGTGGTCTACATGGGCGACGACTCCCGGTTCGAGTACGTCTACAAGTTCGTCTCGAAGGAGCGTTACCGCCGCGGCAACGACCGCCACAACCGGAGCCTGCTGGACGAGGGCACCCTCTACGTGGCGCGGTTCACCGGCGACAGCCCGGCGGACGAGATCGACGGCTCCGGCAAGCTGCCCTCCGACGGCGCCTTCGACGGCTCCGGCGAGTGGATCCCGCTGGTCTCCGGCGACAGGTCGTACGTGGAGGGCATGACCGCGGCCGAGGTGCTGGTCTACACCCGGGTGGCCGCCGACAGGGTGACGGCCACGAAGATGGACCGCCCTGAGGACGTGGAGCGCAACCCGGTCACCGGCGCCGTCTACATCGCGCTGACCAACAACACCAACCGCACCCCGGCCCAGGCGGACGAGGCCAACCCGCGCTCGGCCAACAAGCACGGCCACGTGCTGGAACTGGTCGAGCGGCGTGGCGACGCGGGCCAGACGACGTTCGCCTGGTCGGTGCCGCTGGTCTGCGGCGACCCGAACGACGCCGCCACGTACTTCGCCGGGTTCGACAAGTCCAAGGTGTCGCCGATCTCCTGCCCGGACAACGTGGCCTTCGACCGCGACGGCAACCTGTGGATCTCCACGGACGGCAACCAGCTCGGCAGCCACGACGGCCTGTTCGTGATGCCGGTGCGCGGCCGGGACCGAGGCCATGTGCGGCAATTCCTGACGGTGCCGGTCGGCGCGGAGACCTGCGGCCCCATGATCACCGAGGACCAGCGCAGCGTGTTCGTCGCGGTGCAGCACCCGGGTGAGGTGGACGGCGCGAGCCCGGACAAGCCGGCCAGCCGCTGGCCCGACGGCGACCAGCCGCGCCCGTCGGTCGCGGTGGTGTGGCACGGCGGGAACAAGAAGATCGGCAGTTGACGTCAAGTTAACTTGAGGTCCTAGGCTGCCCTGCATGAGCATGGAGATGACGGCCTGGCACCAGGTGTATTCGCTGAACAACCGCCCGGAGCGTCGCCAGATATCGAAGGCGACGCTCCGTCGCGTGTGGGGGTTCGCCCGCCCGCACCGGCGCAAGATCACGTTGTTCCTGGTGCTGAGCGTGGTGATGGCGGCCCTGGCGGTGGCCCCGCCGGTGCTGGCGGGCCGCGTGCTGGACGCCATCAGCGCGGGCCGGCCGATGGACGTGGTGCTCGGGCTGGCGGGCCTGATCGCGGGCCTGGCGGTGGCCGAGGCCGGGCTCGGCCTGCTGACCCGCTGGCTGTCGTCCGGGCTGGGCGAGAACCTGATCCTGGACCTGCGCACGGCCGTCTTCGACCACGTGCAGAAGATGCCGATCGCGTTCTTCACCAGGACGCGCACCGGCGCGCTGGTCAGCCGGCTCAACAACGACGTGATCGGCGCGCAGCGGGCGTTCACCGACACCCTGTCCAGCGTGGCCGGGAACGTGGTGACGCTGGTGCTGGCGTTGACCGTGATGATCGGCATCTCCTGGCAGATCACGCTGCTGGCGTTGCTGCTGCTGCCGGTGTTCGTGCTGCCCGCCCGCCGGATGGGCGTGCGGATCGCCCGGCTGCGCCGCGAGGCCGCCGACCACAACGCGGCCATGGGCACCCAGATGACCGAGCGGTTCTCGGCGCCGGGCGCGACGCTGGTCAAGCTGTTCGGCAGGCCGCGCAGCGAGTCGGCCGAGTTCGCGGCGCGGGCCAGGCGGGTGCGCGACATCGGGGTGCGCACGGCCATGACGCAGTCGGTGTTCGTCACCGCGCTGACGCTGGTCTCCGCGCTGGCGCTGGCGCTGGTGTACGGGCTCGGCGGCTTCTACGCGCTGCGCGAGCAGCTGGGGCCGGGCTCGGTCGTGGCGCTGGCGCTGCTGATCACCCGTCTCTACGCGCCGCTGACCGCGCTGGCCAGCGCCCGGGTGGACGTGATGAGCGCCCTGGTCAGCTTCGAGCGCGTCTTCGAGGTGCTGGACCTGGAGCCGCTGATCAAGGACCGGCCCGGCGCCGGGGAGGTGCCCGCCGGTCCGATCGGGGTCGAGTTCGAGAACGTGCGCTTCGCCTACCCGTCGGCCGACAAGGTGTCGCTGGCCTCGCTGGAGGAGGTGGCCGCGCTCGACAGCCGAGGCGGCGTCGAGGTGCTGCACGGCGTCTCGTTCCGGGCCGAACCGGGCCAGATGGTCGCCCTGGTGGGCTCCTCGGGCGCGGGCAAGTCCACGATCGCCCAGCTCCTGCCCAGGCTGTACGACGTGGACGAGGGCGCGGTACGGCTCGGCGGCGTGGACGTGCGTGACCTGACGGCCGACTCCATCCGGGAGACGCTCGGCATGGTCACCCAGGACGGGCACCTGTTCCACGAGTCGATCCGGGCCAACCTGCTGCTCGCCCGCCCCGAGGCCGACGAGGCGGAGCTGTGGGACGCGCTGCGCCGGGCCAGGCTCGCCACGCTGATCGAGTCGCTGCCCGACGGCCTCGACACGGTGGTGGGCGAACGCGGCTACCGGCTGTCGGGCGGCGAGCGCCAGCGGCTGACGATCGCCCGGCTGCTGCTCGCCAGGCCCCGCGTGGTGATCCTGGACGAGGCCACGGCCGCGCTCGACTCCACCTCCGAGGCGGCGGTCCAGGAGGCGCTGGCGGAGGCGCTCGACGGCCGGACCGCCGTGGTCATCGCGCACCGGCTGTCCACGATCCGCGCCGCCGACGTCATCCTGGTGATCGAGGACGGCCGGGTGGCCGAGCGCGGCACCCACGCCGAACTGCTCGCCGCCGGCGGCCGCTACGAGGAGCTCTACCGCACTCAGTTCGCCGACCCGGCCATCGCCGTCGCCTGAGGCTTCCCGGTCGTACGCTCGCCGCGCAGCGTGCCGAGGGCGACCGGGATGCCCGCCAGCACCACGACGGCCGCGATCACCAGGGTGAACTGGTAGGCGTCGAGGAAGGCGGCCAGCGGCGGCCCGTCGCCCGCCGCCTGGCTGGAGGTCAGGATCGCCCCCAGCACGGTGATGCCGAACAGCCCGAACACCTCCCGAGACACGTTGAGCACCCCGGACGCCACCCCGGACCGGCCGGCCGGCATCCCGCTGAGCACGGCCGCGGTCAGGGGCACCAGCAGGCCGCCGCCCAGCCCGTACAGCACGAACCAGGGCAGCACGTCCAGGTAGCCGCCGTCGGCGCCGACCCCGGAGATCAGGTAGATCGCGCCCGCCATCAGCGCCAGGCCGAGCGCCACGGTCCGGCCGATGCCCAGCGCCGCGCCGATCCGCTGGGACAGCACCGCGACCACGCCCATGACCAGCGCCATCGGCACGAACGCGGCCCCGGCCTCGGTGGGGCTGAAGCCGAGCACGTTCTGCAGCCAGAGCGCGCTGAAGAAGTAGATGCCGAACACGCCGAACGACCAGATGCCGCTGGTGATCACGCCGCCGGTGAACCGCCGGGCCCGGAAGAGCGACAGGTCGATCATCGGCTCCGCCGCCCGCGCCTCGGCCAGCAAGAAGGCCACCGCCGACGCGGCCGTGACGCCGAACGCGGCGAGGATCTCCGGGGACGTCCAGCCGGCCGCCTCACCCTCGATGAGCGCATATGTCAGGGCGAACAGTGCGAGCGCCGACGTGGCCAGTCCCGGCAGGTCGAGGCTGTGCCGGACCCGGGTGAACGCCGGTCGCACCGCCGCCAGCGCCAGCCCCAGCGTGGCGACGCCGATCGGCACGTTGATCAGGTAGATCCAGCCCCAGTGCCAGTTCTCGCTGATGAAGCCGCCGGTCACCGGGCCGAGGGCCATGGACAGCGCCCCCGCGGCACTCCAGATGCCCACGGCCCTGCCCCGCTCGGTCTCGTCGGGGAAGATCTGCGTGATCAGCGACAGCGCGGTCGGGGTCAGCAGGGCCGCCCCGACGCCCTGCACGGCGCGGGCGGCGATCAGCGTCGCGCCGTCCGTGGCCATTCCGGCGGCCAGCGAGGCCAGCGTGAAGACGCCCAGCCCGATGACGAACACCCGCCGCGCCCCGAACACGTCAGCCAGCCTGCCCCCGACCAGCATCAACCCGGCGAACACCAGGATGTAGCCGCTGACGATCCACTCCAGCCCGGAGATCGTCAGCCCGAGTTCCCGCTGGATCGTCGGCAGGGCGACATTGCCCACGTTGTTGTCCAGATACGTCATGAAGGTGCCGAGCGTCACCGCGCCCAGCGCCCACCACTTGCGCTCCACAGTTCCTCCTGTACGGCGTACTTGTACGTCGTATAGGGAAACTCGTACGTCGTATAGTTGTCAACCGTGATGGGAAAACTGACCGCGGACGCGATCGTCGACCGGGCCCTCCGGGTCGGCGACGCCGAAGGGCTCGACGCCGTGACCATCAGGCGCCTGGCGGCCGACCTCGGCGTCACGCCGATGGCCCTCTACTGGCACTTCAAGAACAAGGACCAGCTCCTGGCCGGCATGGCCGACCACCTCATCGCCGGCTTCGCCCCGGGGGAGCCGGGGGACCGCTCGTGGCGCGAACGGCTGCGCGAGGTCATGACCGGCCTGATCCGGGTGCTGCGCGCCCACCCGTGCGCCAAGAGCGTGCTGGAGCAGGTCGACCAGATGACGGTGCCGAACTTCCTGGCGGTCTGGGACGAGGCGCTCGGCCTGGCCAGATCGGCAGGGTTCACCGTGGAGGAGAGCTGCCTGATCACCAAGTACCTGCTCCAGAGCGCCATCTCCATCGCCGACGCGCCGGTGCACTTCACCGCGTGCGACAGCCCTGAGGTGGTCGCCGAGTTCGTCCGGGTCAAGCGCCTCGGCCTGGAGTCCCTGCCCGCCGCGACGTACCCGAACCTGGTGGAGATGGCCGGGCCGATGATCGAGGTTTCCCCCGGCCTGTATGACACCTTCGGCGTCGACCTCGTCCTCGCGGGGATAGAAGCCCTGGCCGACCGGCGCTAGGGTCCTGGCCATGACCTTCGAGCTGGTATGCGAGATCGAGCCGCCGACCACACCCGATCTCAAGCGCGTCCGGCACCAGATCGGCACGCTCAGCACGATCGCGCACTCGTTCCTGATCCCCGACAACCACATCGGCCGCGCCACCGTCTCCAGCGTGGCCGTGGCGCACGAGGTCGAGGCGATGGGCGGGCGGAGCATCGCCTGCCTCAACTCGCGCGACCGCAACCTGCTCGGCTTCCGCCGCGACCTGCTCACGGCGGCCGCCTACGGGGTGGACCAGTTCCTGTTCGTCTATGGTGACAAGCCGACCAGCGGCAATCGCACCAGCGACCTGACCGTGCGCTCGATGATCGACGAGGCCCGCGCGTTCTCGCCGGACCTCCGCGTCGGCGCTGCCGCCGGGCTGCGGCCGCTCCCGGGCTGGAAACGGGCCGCCGACTTCCTGTTCCTCCAGGCCGGCTTCTCCATGGAGGCGCTGCTGCGCTGGCGCGAGGCCAACCCGGTCGACGTCCCGGTCTACGCCGGCGTGCTGGTCCTGGCCAGCGCCAACCACGCGCGTACCCTGGCCGCCGCCATCCCCGACATCGCGATCCCGGACGACCTGGTCACCCGCCTGACCGCCGACCGCATGGCCGGCGTCGACGCGGCCTGCGCCCAGGTCCTGGCCGTCCGCGACTCCGGCGCCTTCGCCGGTGTCCACCTGATCCCGGTCAGCCGCTACCGCGACGTCGAGTCCCGCCTGTCCGCCACGCTCAGGTGACCTTGCGGGAGCGCGCCAGGGCGGCGAGGAGGGCGCCGGCGAGAGCGACGGCGAACAGGACCGCGTACGTGCGCTGGAAGCCGTGCATGAGCTGGTCCACCGCGACCGGCGACAACGTGGACAGGGTGCCCGCGTAGACCTGGGCCCGCACCTCGGGCCCCACGGCGCTGCCCAGGACGCTGAGCGACAGGCCGATGCTGAGCACCACGCCCACGTTCATCACCATGAGCCGGAAGCCGTTCACCACGCCGAGGCTGCCGCTGGGCAGGGCGGCCATGACCTGGGTGGTGTTGCCGGTCAGGAAGGTGCCGCTGCCGCACCCGGCCACGAACAGGCCGATCCCGATGATCCAGTACGGCGTGCCGGGGTCGGCCGTGAGCAGCAGGACGCCGAGGCCGACGGCGCTCATCAGCGCGCCGCCGATCGACAGCGCGTACGAGGAGACGCGGCGGCCCAGCGCGCCCACGATGGGCGAGGCCAAGGCCATGCCCACGGGCACCGGCAGCACGCTGAGCCCGGCCGTGAAGGCGTCCACCCCCCGGGCGGCCTGGAAGTAGAGCGCCACCACGAGGATCAGCGCCGCCCGCGCGATCGCGTTGCAGAACGAGGCCAGGTTGGCGCACGCCAGCATCCGCCCGCCGAACAGCCGCACGTCCAGCACCGGGTGCGAGGCCCGCCGCTCCACCAGCACGATCACCGGCACCAGCACCACGAACAGTCCCGCGCCGGTCAGCACGATCGGGCTGGTCAGCCCGCTGGAACCGGCTTCGGAGAGCGCGAGCAGGATGGCCGAGAGCGCGGCGAACACCAGCGCGTTGCCCAGCACGTCCACCGGCTGTTTGGGCCCGCGCGGCATCTTGCGCAGCGTGATCGCGCCCCACACGATCGCGATCACCCCTGCCGGCACGTTCACCCAGAAGATCCACTGCCATCCGGCGGTGGAGGCGATCAGCCCGCCCAGCGTGGGCCCGGCGAGCTGGGCCACCGACAGCGTGCCGATGTAGACGCCCATGCCCTGGCTGAGCCGCTCGGGCGGGAACGCGTCGGTGATGATCACGGTCCCGTTCGCCAGGATCATCGCCGCCCCGATGGCCTGCAGCACCCGCATCGCGACCAGGAACCACACGTCCGGCGACAGCCCGGCGAGCAGCGACGCCGCCGTGAACAGCGCGAACCCGGTCAGATAGACCTCCCGCCTGCCCAGCAGGTCCGCCACCCGCCCGAAGAACACCAAGCTCGCGGTGTTGACCAGCAGGAACGCCAGCAGGATCCACCCGGACTGGAACGGCGTCGCCTGGAAGTGCCGGACGACCGTGGGCAGCGCCACGTTGAGCGTGCTGCCCGCGATGCCGATGAGGACGAGACCCAGACTGGTGACCGAGCAGACACGCCACGCGTAGCGCATGCGGGCATGTTGATCGGGGGAGATCGCGACCATGCCTTCAACTATGACGTACGACGTACGTCCACTTCGCGGCGGGGTGAGGGAAATTCTAGAAAACAGTTCAGCGGGCTCGCCTGCGGAGCGCCTCCATGTCGTGGACGACCACCCGCCGCCGGCCGGTCTCGATCAGCCCGCGGTCGCGCAGCGTGCGCAGCGCCTTGCTCACGGCCTCGCGTGAGGCCCCCGTCCAGCCGGCCAGCTCGTCCTGTGAGAGCGGCAACGCCACGCGCACCCCGCCCGCGGTCTTCTCGCCGTAGCGCTCGGCCAGCTCGACCAGCCGCGTCGCCACCCGTCCCGTGGTGTCGAACGCGCCGTACTCGATCCGCTTGCGGTCGGAGTCGCGCAGCCGCTCGGTGACCAGTTGCAGGAGCAGGACGGCGATCCGCCCGTGGTCCTGCAGGAAGCCGGTGAAGTCGCGGATGACCACCCCGGCGATCGGCTCCAGCGCGGTCACCGTGGCCGAGCGCGGCGAGCCGTCGATGGCCGACATCTCGCCCAGCAGCCCGCCGGGGCCGCGCACCGCCAGCACCACCTCGGTTCCGCTGCTGGTGTGGGACGACACCTTGACCCGGCCCGCCGTCAGGACGAGCACCCAGTCGGAGGTGTCGCCCTCGGTCATCACCGTCGTCCCCCGCTCCCACCGGCGCGGCCGGCCCGAGGCGAGCACGACCTCGATCTCTTCGGGGGTGAGCGTGGAGAGGAACTCGCCGGGCTCTGGCTTCATGCGCCGATTATGTCCGTACGGAGCCGCGGCGTTCTATGTCATTTCTGTGAGAACGTACGCCTCGACGGGCTCTTCCTTGCCCTTGAGGTTCAGCCGTCCGAGCGGGGCGACGCCGGCACCCGCGCCGAGCTGCTTGAGCGTGGTCGCGCCGATCACCACGGTGCCCGGCTCGGCCAGCGACTGCAGTCGGGCGGCCACGTTCACGCAGTCGCCCATGGCGTTGAAGCCGCGCAGCTCGGGACTGCCGATGTTGCCCACGAGGGCGGACCCGGTGTTGACCCCGACGCGGAACGTCGGCCACTCCACGGCCGCCCCCGCCACCTCCCGCGACACCTCGGCGGCGGCCCGCTGCATGGCCAGCGCCGCCCGGCAGGCCGCCCGGGCGTGATCGGCCTGCGTCGCCGGGGCGTTGAACAGGGCCAGCAGCGCGTCGCCGACGAACTGCACGATCGTGCCGCCGTTGTCGAGGATGCACGGCACCGCGGCCGTGTGGTAGCGGTTCAGCATCTCCACGATCTCGCCCGGCGTGACCTGCTCGGAGAACGTGGTGAACCCCTTCAGGTCGGCGAACAGCGCGGTCAGCTCCTGGAGCCGGCCGCCGAGCGCCGCCTGCCCGGGGTCGGCGAGCAGGGCGTTGGCCACGTCCGGCGACATGTACTGGCGGAAGAGCGTGTCGAGCTCCCGGTAGAGGCGGGCGTTCTCCAGTGAGATCGACAGCTGACCGGCCAGCGTGGCGGCCAGCGCCTCGTCGTGCGTGCTGCGCCCCGCGGGCACCTCCAGCACACCGGCCAGCCGGTTCTTGACCGTCAGGGGGTAGGCGACCAGCTCGTCCCGCCGGATCGGCGCGTTCGTGGCGAAGTGATACTCGCGCGACCCGATCCGCGTGCGGCCCTCGGAGACCAGCCCGATGCGCACGTCCCCGTACGCCTGCCGGACCCGGTCCAGAGCAGTGGCCAGGAGCTCGGTCTCGGGCAGGCCGACGCGCGTCTTGGCGCTCACGTCGACCAGCGCGGCCAGCCGCTCCGACAGCGCCCGCTCGTCGGCCAGCGCCCGGCCGGCCCGGTCGAGCACCGCGGCCTGGCCCTCGTTCAGCTGGAACTTGCCCGACAGCCGGGTCGCGGCCAGCGGCTCACCCCGCCGCACGTGCTCGACCAGCTCCTCCAGCGCCCGGTCGTAGTCCTGCTGGATGCGCCGCACGGTCGCCGACAGCGTCACCGAGTCGAACAGCCCCGCGCCCGACCCCTCCCGCCTGAACTGCAGGTAGGCGCTGTAGGCGACGAAGCCGAACGCGAACGTCAGCAGGACGTGCCACTCCCACCACGTCAGATGCCAGTTGAGCTGCGACATCCCGGCGACCATCGACTCGGCCAGCAGCGCGTAGGCGGTGATGAGGCTGATCAGCATGGCCGACGGCCGCCGCCGGTGCAGCAGGAACATCATCACCCCGGCCGCCGAGAACAGCGCCAGCCCCGGCAGCGACCCCCACGCCACCCAGTTGACCGGCGAGGCCGACGGCGGCCGGCTCAGCGGAGTCCACCCCGGCACCAGCGACGCCAGCCCCCACAGGATCATGAACCCGAACAGCGCCCCGCGCACCGCGTGCTGCGCCCGCAGCACCGCCCGCGCCGCCCCCTCGCCCAGCGGGAACGCCGAGCCGAACGCGAACCCCGAGGCCACCGTGAGCCCCACCATCTGCCCCAGGTCGAACCCGAGCGAGCCCTTGGGCAGGATGACCTGCGGCGTGGCCAGTCCGTGCATGAAGAAGAACCCGGCGCTGCTGATGAACACCATCGACACAAGGAACAGCCGGGCGTCCCGCCGCCGCCGCGACGCCTCGCTGATGAGCGTGCCGAGCACCACGTTGAGCCCGGCCACGGCGACGATCATCCAGAAATGGCTGGGATTGTGATGCCACTCGATGTTCAGATCCGGCTCGGCGAGCAGCAGCCAGAGCCCGAGCATGGGCAGCGCCAGATGGAGGACCCAGACGACCCCGCGCACCGGTTGCGTGGCGGGCGGCAGGTAGGGGGCTGACACGTCCTTGATTATCCACGGACGGCGTGTCCGGCCAATGCGTCGTTTTACCGCTTCCACAATTCTTGACGCGTCAAGTGACGTCAGCTCCCACTGTCACCCTCTGTTTCGTGATGAATGCGTTATGTCACATCCGTCATCCGTTGGAACGGTTGAAACGTGAATCTCATGTTCACCATGAGCATCAGCTGTTTTCGGAAGGGAAAGCCGTGGCTATCAAGGTTCGAGGTGGGCGTTCGCTCGCCCTCGTGTCCGCCGGAGCGCTCGCCGCCTCGCTCCTCACCGTCGGTGGTGTCGCCACCGCCTCCTCGGCAGCCGGTGAGGTGGTCGCCTGCGTGCACAAGAAGTCCCGCTACGCGCGCATCGTCAACCCGACGGCCAAGTGCCGCACGACCGAGATCCGCGTGATCATCGGTGGCGGCGAGACGCAGCCGGCCCTCTCCTCGGGCACCCGCGGCAGCACCGGCCCCCGCGGCCCGCAAGGCCCCCAAGGCCCCAAGGGCGACACCGGCGCCCCCGGCCCCCAGGGCATACGAGGCAAGCAGGGCCTCCCCGGCAAGGACGGCCAGCAGGGCCTCCCCGGCAAGGACGGGCAGCAGGGCCTCCCCGGCAAGGACGGGCAGGACGGCAAGCAGGGGGTCCCGGGCAAGGACGGGCAGCCGGGCAAGGACGGCCGGCAGGGCGCGAAGGGTGACACCGGTTCCCGTGGTCCGCAGGGCCCCAAGGGCGACAAGGGCGAGCCCGGCGGCGCCGCCAACCTCTCGACCTACGTGGAGACCGCCTCCATCAAGAACGGCTCCGGCACGGCGTCCTGCAAGACCGGCGACCTGGCCACCGGCGGCGGCTTCAGCGTCGAATGGCGGTACCAGGTGACCAGCAGCATGCCCACCGGCGACAACAGCTGGACGGTCAAGGCGAGCAGGGGCTTCGACAACGACTCGGCCGGCAGCGACGCGCCCGGCAACAAGAGCACGCAGCCCGAGATCGCGTCCCAGGGCGGCAACCACGGCTCCGCGGGCACGGTCCACGTCGTCTGCCTGAAGAGGTCCTAGCGACCACAAAGGGCCGGTACGGCATCCCGTACCGGCCCTTTGACGAGCGGATCAGCCGAAGACGGCGGGCAGCGCGCCCGAGTGGGTGTCGCGCAGCTCGGAGACGGGCACCTCCAGCACGTCCTGCACCACCAGCGACTCCCCGCCGGTCACGCCCAGCCCGTAGCACGGCACCTCGTGCTCGGCGCAGAGCGCGGCGAACTCGTCGAACGCCTCCGGCCGCACCACGACGAGCGCCCGGCCGGCGGACTCGCTGAACAGGTCGGTGAACGGCTCGCCGCTCAGCGCCACGGTGGCGCCGATACCGCGCGCCAGGCAGGACTCGGCCAGCGCGATGGCCAGCCCGCCGTCGGACAGGTCGTGGGAGCCCTCCAGCAGCCCGCGCGCGGCCGCCTCGACCAGCACGGCGCCCAGCGCCCGCTCGGCCTCCAGGTCGGCCTCCGGCGGCAGCCCGCCGAGGTGGCCGTGGGCGACGTGCGCCCACTCCGACCCGCCGAACTCGGCGGCCGTGTCGCCCAGCAGCGCCACCCGCAGCCCTTCGGCCACGAACCCGGTCGGCACCCGCTTGGCCACGTCGTCGATCACGCCGAGCACGCCCACGACCGGCGTGGGGTGGATGGCGGTCGAGCCGGTCTGGTTGTAGAAGGACACGTTGCCGCCGGTCACCGGCACGCCGAGGGTGCGGCAGGCGTCGGCCAGGCCGCGTACGGCCTCGGCGAACTGCCACATGACCTCGGGGTCCTCCGGGGAGCCGAAGTTGAGGCAGTTGGTGACGGCCAGCGGCTTGGCCCCGGTCACGGCCACGTTGCGGTAGGCCTCGGCGAGCGCGAGCTGCGCCCCGGCGTACGGGTCGAGCTTGGCGTAGCGGCCGTTGCCGTCGGTGGACAGCGCGATGCCCCGGGTGGTCGGCTCGGCCCCGGCGATGGCCTCGGAGATGCGCAGCATCCCGGCGTCGGCCGGCTGGGCGAGCACGGTGTTGGAACGCACGTAGCGGTCGTACTGGTCGGTCACCCACGCCTTGGACGCCAGGTTGGGCGAGCCGAGGAGCTGGAGCAGCGTGGCCCGCAGGTCGGCGGGGCGCGCCAGCGTGTCGGGGGTGTCGGCGTTGAGCGCGGCCTGACCGGCGGGCTCGTGGAAGGGCCGCTCGTAGACGGGGCCCTCGTCGGCGGCGGTGCCCGGCGGGATGTCCACGATGGTCTCGCCGTGCCAGGTCATGACCAGGCGGCCGGTGTCGGTGACCTCGCCGATGACGGTGGCGGGGACGTCCCACTTCTCGCAGATCGCCATGAACGCCGGGATGTCGGAGGGCCGGACGACGGCCATCATCCGCTCCTGCGACTCGCTCATCAGGATCTCCTCGGGCCGGAGCGAGGGATCGCGGAGCGGGACCAGGTTGAGGTCGACGGCCATGCCGCCGGTGCCCTTGGCGGCCAGCTCGGTGGTCGCGCAGGACACGCCGGCCGCGCCGAGGTCCTGGATGCCGACGACCACGTCGGCCGCGTAGAGCTCCAGGCAGCACTCGATGAGCAGCTTCTCCATGAACGGATCGCCGACCTGCACCGCGGGGCGCTTGGCCTGCGACTCGTCCTCGAACGTGGCCGAGGCCAGCACGGAGGCGCCGCCGATGCCGTCGGGGCCGGTCGAGGCGCCGAACAGCACGACCTTGTTGCCGGGCCCGGGGGCGGTGGCGAGCTTGATCTGGTCCTTGCGCAGCAGGCCCACGCACAGGGCGTTGACCAGCGGGTTGCCGATGTAGCACTCGTCGAAGGCGACCTCGCCGCCGATGTTGGGCAGGCCCAGGCAGTTGCCGTAGTGGCTGATGCCCTCGACCACGCCGGGCAGCACCCGCCGGGTGTCGTCCTGGTGCGCGCCGCCGAACCGCAGCGCGTCCATGACCGCGATCGGGCGGGCGCCCATCGACATGATGTCGCGCACGATCCCGCCGACGCCGGTGGCGGCGCCCTGGTGCGGCTCGACGTACGACGGGTGGTTGTGCGACTCGATCTTGAAGGTCGCGGCCCAGCCGTCGCCGATGTCGACCACGCCGGCGTTCTCGCCCATGCCGACGAGCAGCGCGTCGGAGTGCGGGGCCTTGGTGGCGAACTGCCTGAGGTGCACCTTGGACGACTTGTACGAGCAGTGCTCGGACCACATGACGCTGTAGATGGCCAGCTCGGAGCCGGTGGGCCGGCGGCCCAGGATCTCCTTGACCCGGTCGTACTCGTCCTGCTTCATCCCGAGCTCGGCGAAGGGCATCGGCTCGTCGGGCGTGCTCTCCGCTCGCTTGACGGAGTCGGTGGTCATGCGTTCACCAGCTTCTTGAGGATGGAGGTGAAGAAGCCGAGGCCGTCGGTGCTCGGCGCGCCGACCAGCTCCTCGACCGCGTGCTCGGGATGCGGCATGAGGCCGACGACGTTGCCCGCCTCGTTGCGGATGCCCGCGATGTCGTTCATCGCCCCGTTGGGGTTGCCGCCGACGTAGCGGACGACGACCTGGCCGCCCGCCTCCAGGGCCGCCAGCGTCTCGGCCGAGGCCACGTAGCGGCCCTCGCCGTGCTTGACCGGCAGCGTGATCTCCTGGCCCTCGGCGAACGCGTTGGTCCACGCCGTGGCGGTGGACTCGATCCGCACCCGCTGGTCACGGCAGACGTAGTGCAGGGAGGCGTTGCGGGTCAGCGCGCCGGGCAGCAGATGCGCCTCGCACAGGATCTGGAACCCGTTGCAGGTGCCCAGCACCGGAAGGCCGGCGCGGGCGGCCGGGATGAGCTCCTCCATCAGCGGCGCGAATCGCGAGATGGCTCCGCACCGCAGGTAGTCGCCGTAGGAGAAGCCGCCGGGCAGGAAGACCGCGTCGACCCCCTTCAGGTCGTGGTCGCCGTGCCACAGCGGCACCGCCTCGGCGCCGACGAGGCGTACGGCCCTGGCGGCGTCCTGGTCGTCGAGTGTGCCGGGAAACGTGACTACGCCCACACGGGCAGCGCTCATGACTGTCGTCCCCTCCGAGGAAATGAGCACACGCCACCGTCTCTTCGGGGCGGACGGCGGGCGGCGCTCCCTAGGGTAGCCGGTGCTTTCGTGTGTTCCTCGTCACGCCCCGCACCAGTGGAAACCCGGGAGGCGTCAGACGGCGGCGAGCTGGCGGGAGCGGGCTTCGGCCGCGTCGTCCCAGGCGAGCAGCTTGCGCAGATGGACCGTGGTGCCACGGCCGGGCGTGATGCCGAAGGAGATCTCGTCGACCACGGAGCGCATGATCAGCAGGCCGCGGCCGTTCTCGGTGTCGGCGGGGGGAAAGTGCAGGGGCACGGACGGCAGGCCGCCCCCGCTGTCGGCCACGCGCACGTCGCAGCGGCCGTAGCCGATCGACGCCGTCACCTCGTAGCGGTTGGCCGGCCCCCCGTGGCGCACCGCGTTGGAGCAGGCCTCGGAGACCGCGAGCAGCATGTCGGCAATGCAGGGCTCACTCACATGCAACGATCGCATGGCATCTCCCAGCACCCGCCTGACCATCGGGATGCCGATCGCATCCCTAGGCAGTGCCAACGAGAACTCAATGTCCACCGGACTCCTCCGGGCTCCGGAATGTCACCTGGAGTAGGTTTCCCCGTGAAATCGGGGCTAACCGCAAAATCACGCTGTTGTTATTTGGGCTTGGCGAACCCGTGGCATTGTGGCACGCCGGAATCCGGCTTTAGCCGCACAAGACCATTTGAGGTGTGAAATATGCCGTTCTACGCCTCAACGCGGACCGTGTAGTCCTCGATCACGGTGTTCGCCAGCAGAGTCTCCGCCATCTTTCGGACGTCCGCAATAGCGGCCTCGTCGGCGGGACCCTCCAGTTCGATCTCGAAGCGCTTGCCCTGCCGCACGGCGGACACACCGGAGAAACCCAGCCGGGGCAGCGCACGGGCGATGGCCTGGCCCTGCGGGTCGAGAATCTCGGGCTTCAGCATGACGTCTACGATGACGCGCGCCACTGCGTTCCTCCTGGGTACGGCGGGGTTGGCAAAGGACAGCCTACCGGCGCGTGTTTGCGTGCGGCACAACGGGAACGGGGACATCATGGGGCTTGCGCGGAGGGCTGTGACGTCTGCCACGATGGCCCCAAGCGCGTACGAACCACCACCAAATGGTCCGGACGCTCAGAAGGCCGGCCTCCGGTGGCAACCCCGTCCGGACCGGCCCCGACCGCACAGGAGTGGCACGTGACCGTCGACGCCTCTCGTGGTGCCGATGCACCCCCGGAGCTCGTCCAACTCCTCACGCCCGAGGGAGAGCGGGTCGAGCACCCCGACTACGACATCGACCTGACGCCCGAAGAGGTCAGGTCTCTCTACCGCGACCTGGTCCTCGTCCGGCGCGTCGACCTGGAGGCCGTGGCGCTGCAGCGGCAGGGCGAGCTCGGCATCTGGGCCTCGCTCCTCGGCCAGGAGGCCGCGCAGATCGGCTCCGGCCGCGCGCTGACCGACGCCGACATGGCCTTCCCCACCTACCGCGAGCACGGCGTGGCCTGGTGCCGCGACGTCGACCCGGTCAAGCTGCTCGGCATGTTCCGCGGCGTCAACCACGGCGGGTGGGACCCCAAGGAGCACAACTTCCACCTCTACACGATCGTCATCGGCAGCCAGACGCTGCACGCGGTCGGCTACGCCATGGGCATCCAGCGCGACGACGCCACCGCCGCGACCATCGCCTACTTCGGCGACGGCGCCACCTCCCAGGGCGACGTGAACGAGTCGTTCATCTGGGCCAGCGTGTTCAACGCGCCGATCGTGTTCTTCTGCCAGAACAACCAGTGGGCCATCTCCGAACCGCTGGAGAAGCAGACCCGCATCCCGCTCTACCGCAGGGCGTCCGGCTTCGGCTTCCCCGGCGTCCGGGTCGACGGCAACGACGTCTTCGCCTGCCTCGCCGTCACCCGCCAGGCGCTCAAGAACGCCCGCGAGGGCCAGGGGCCCATGCTCATCGAGGCGTTCACGTACCGGATGGGCGCCCACACCAGCAGCGACGACCCGACGCGTTACCGCGTGGCCAGCGAGCTGGAGGCGTGGAAGCTGAAGGACCCGATCGAGCGGGTCAAGGCCTACCTGTTCAAGAACGAGCTGGCCGACCAGGCGTACTTCGACTCCATCGAGGCCGAGGCCGACCAGCTCGGCGCCGACCTGCGGGCCCGGTGCCTGGCGATGCCCGACCCGGAGCCGCTGGCCATCTTCGACCACGTCTACTCCGAGCCGCACGCGCTGATCGACGAGGAGCGGGCCCAGTACGCGGCTTACCTGGAGGGGTTCGAGAGATGACCGTGCTGAGCCTTTCCAAGGCGCTCAACGAGGGCATGCGCAAGGCCATGGAGGACGACCCCAAGGTCCTCATCATGGGCGAGGACGTGGGCAAGCTCGGCGGCGTGTTCCGCGTCACCGACGGGCTGCAGAAGGACTTCGGCGAGGACCGGGTCATCGACACGCCGCTGGCCGAGTCCGGCATCATCGGCACCGCGATCGGCCTGGCTCTGCGCGGCTACCGGCCGGTGTGCGAGATCCAGTTCGACGGGTTCGTCTTCCCGGCCGCCGACCAGATCATCACCCAGCTCGCCAAGATGCCCATGCGCTCGCTCGGCGCGATCAAACTCCCGGTCGTGGTACGCATCCCGTGCGGCGGCGGCATCGGCGCGGTCGAGCATCACAGCGAGTCGCCCGAGGCGTACTTCACGCACACCGCCGGGCTGCGCGTCATCGCCTGCGCGAATCCGGCCGACGCCTACTCGATGATCCAGCAGGCCATCCGCAGCGACGACCCGGTCATCTTCTTCGAGCCCAAGCGCCGCTACTGGGAGAAGGCCGAGGTCGACACCACGACCACCGACTGGTGGACGCCCATGGACAAGGGTCGTGTGGTGCGCCCCGGCACCGACGCGACGCTGCTCGCCTACGGGCCCATGGTCAAGACCTGCCTGGAGGCCGCCACGGCCGCCGAGGAGGACGGCCGCAGCCTGGAGGTCGTCGACCTGCGCTCGCTCAACCCGCTCGACACGCCGCTCGTCCTCGACTCCGTACGCCGCACCGGCCGGGCCGTCGTCGTCCACGAGGCGCCGGTCAACAACGGCTTCGGCGCCGAACTCGCGGCGCGGATCACCGAGCAGTGCTTCTACCACCTGGAGTCGCCGGTGCTGCGGGTCGGCGGCTTCTCCACCCCCTACCCGCCGTCCAAGCTGGAGGAGCACTACCTCCCCGACCTGGACCGGGTGCTCGACGCCGTCGACCGCGCCTTCGGCTACTGAGGGGGTCCCGCTTCATGCGACGCGAATTCAAGCTCCCGGACGTCGGCGAGGGCCTGACGGAGGCCGAGATCGTCCGCTGGCACGTCCGGCCGGGCGACGAGGTCAAGGTCAACCAGATCGTCGTGGAGATCGAGACCGCCAAGTCCATCGTCGAGCTGCCCATCCCGTGGGACGGCCAGGTGACCGGCCTCCTCGCGGACGAGGGCCAGACGGTCGACGTCGGCGGGCCGATCATCGCCATCGAGACCGGCGAACCCGCCGACCCGCAGACGGCGGCCCTGGCCGAGGACCTGGTCCCGGCCCCGCCGGCGGAAGGGGCCGTCGAGCCGGGCGCGCACGGCAGCCCCGCCCCCAAGGAGGAGCGCCAGGCCGTCCTGGTCGGCTACGGCGTCAAGACCGGCGCCACCCGCCGCCGCACCCGCAGGACCACGTCCACCATCCCGGCCGACCCGGTCGCCAACCCCTCCCGCGTGGAGCTGGAGGGCCCGCCGTCCGGCGCGGCCCCGCAGCCCGCGACGGCGACGGGCGCCGGCCGGGCGGCGCTGGCCAAGCCTCCCGTCCGGAAACTGGCCAAGGACCTGGGCGTGGACCTCGCCACCCTCACGGGCACGGGCCCCCAGGGCTCCATCACCCGCGAGGACGTGCGCGCGGCGACCGCCTCACAGCCGCAGCCGGAGCCACAGGCCCAGGCCCAGCCGCAGGCCGGCGAGGAGCGCATCCCCGTCAAGGGCGTCCGCAAGATGACCGCCCAGGCCATGGTCGCCAGCGCCTTCACCGCCCCGCACGTCACCGAGTTCCTCCAGGTGGACGTCACCGAGACGATGGATGCGGTCAGGCGCCTGCGCACGCTGCCCGACTTCGCCGAGGTCAAGGTCTCGCCGCTGCTGCTGGTGGCCAAGGCCGTCCTCACGGCGGCCCGGCGCCATCCGATGATCAACTCCTCCTGGGACGAGGCGGCCCAGGAGATCGTCGTCAAGCACTACGTCAACCTGGGCATCGCCGCCGCCACCCCCAGGGGCCTGGTGGTGCCCAACGTCAAGAACGCCCACCAGCTCTCCCTGCCCGGCCTCGCCGCCGAGCTGGCCCAGCTCACCGAGACGGCCAGGGCGGGCCGCACCCAGCCGGCGGAGATGGCGGGCGGCACCATCACCATCACCAACGTCGGCGTCTTCGGCGTCGACGCGGGCACCCCGATCCTGAACCCGGGCGAGTCCGCCATCCTCGCCTTCGGCCAGGTACGGGACATGCCGTGGGTGGTCGACGGCGCGCTGGCCGTACGGAAGGTGACGACGCTGGCCCTGTCCTTCGACCACCGCGTCGTCGACGGAGAGCTCGGCTCGCTGTTCCTGCGCGACGTGGGCGCGATGCTGGAGGACCCGCTGCGGATGCTGGCCTGGAGCTGACCGCGGGCCGGGAGGGGGCGCCCCCTCCCGGCCTCTGTAGGGTGGCGCCATGATCCGCCACATCGTGCTGTTCACCTGGACCGAAGAGGCCACCCTCGCCCAGAAGGCGGGGGTGCTGGCCGCGCTGCGCGGGCTGCCCGGCATCATCCCGCAGATCCGCTCCTACGCGGTCGGCATGGACGCGGGCATCAACCAGGGCAACCACGAGTTCGCCGTCGTCGCCGACTTCGACACCGAGGACGACTACCTGACCTACCGCGACCACCCGGACCACCAGAAGGTGATCGCCCATCACGTCAAGCCGATCCTGGCGAGCCGCGCGGCCGTGCAGCTGGAGCTTTAGACCTCCGGCGGATGGTTCTCGCGGTGCATCAGCCGGTCGTCGGAGGTGCGGCCGCGCCGGGGCGCGAGCACGACGCTCAGCACGATCCCGACGCCTCCGACGATCATGAAGATGAGGCCGATGACGTCCATGTGGACGCTGTCGCCGAACACGTCGGGCTCGATCGCGAATCTCAGGATGGCGCCGAGCGTGAGGAAGAAGATGCTGACCCCGACACCCATGACGGCCTCCGGCAAAAGGGCAAAGAGCGAGTACGCCCACGGTCATACCCGGGTATCGCGGATCACACCCGTCAGGACGCCACCTCCTCCCTGAGCACGGCCGCGACCTGCGGCGTCAAGAACGCGCCGACCCACAGGGCCGGCGCGTTCGCCAGAAGCCTCAGAAGGCCTCTTCGGGCAGCTCCATGAGCTCCTGGCCGGTGGCGTCGAGGGTGCGGCGCTCGGCGGCCAGGCGGGGCAGCACGGTCCCCGCGAAGAACGCCGCGGCCGCGACCTTGCCCCGGTAGAAGGGGTCGTCGCCGTCCGCCAGGCGGGCCAGCGCCACCTCGGCCTGGCGCAGCAGCAGCCAGCCGATCACCAGGTCGCCCAGCGCGAGCAGGAACCGGGTGGTGTTGAGGCCGACCTTGTAGACCTCCTCGGGCTTCTCCAGCGAGCCGAGCGCCCAACCGGCCATCGTGTCGCCCATGGCCTTGACGTCGGCGGCGGCCTCGGCGAGCAGCTTGCGCTCCTCCTTGAGCCGGCCGTTGCCCGCCTCGGAGGCGGCGAACTCGTTGATCTCGGTCAGCAGCGCGCCGACGGCCGCGCCCTGGTTGCGCAGGATCTTGCGGAAGAACAGGTCCAGGCCCTGGATCGCGGTCGTGCCCTCGTACAGCGAGTCGATCTTCGCGTCCCGGATGTACTGCTCGATCGGGTAGTCCTGCAGGTACCCGGACCCGCCCAGCGTCTGCAGCGAGCGCGCCAGCAGTTCGTACGAGCGCTCCGAGCCGACGCCCTTGACCAGCGGCAGCAGCAGCTCGTTCATCGCGTGCGCGTGCCGGTCAGCGGGGTCGATCTGGATGGCGTCCTGGAAGGTGGCCGTGTAGAGCACCAGCGCGCGCATGCCCTCGGCGTACGCCTTCTGCAGCATCAGCTCCCGCCGCACGTCCGGGTGGTTGACCACGGTCACGCGCGGGGCGGCCTTGTCGGCCATCTGGGTCAGGTCCGCGCCCTGGACCCGCGACCTGGCGTACTCCAGCGCGTTCAGGTAGCCGGTGGACAGGGTGGCGATGGCCTTGGTGCCGACCATCATGCGGGCGTGCTCGATGACCATGAACATCTGCTTGATGCCCTCGTGCACGTCGCCGACCAGCCAGCCGACCGCCGGGTGCTTGTCGCCGAAGGTGAGCTCGCAGGTCGTGGAGACCTTCAGGCCCATCTTCTTCTCGACGTTGGTCACGTACACGCCGTTGCGCTCGCCCAGCTCGCCGGTCTCCAGGTCCACGTGGAACTTGGGCACCAGGAACATCGACAGGCCCTTGGTGCCGGGGCCGTGGCCCTCGGGGCGGGCCAGCACCAGGTGGAAGATGTTCTCGGCCATGTCGTGCTCCGCGCTGGTGATGAAGCGCTTGACGCCCTCGATGTGCCAGGTGCCGTCGTCCTGCCGGACGGCCTTGGCGCGGCCGGCGCCCACGTCGGAGCCGGCGTCGGGCTCTGTCAGCACCATGGTGGCGCCCCAGTCGCGCTCGATGGCCAGCTCGGCGAAGCGCTTCTGCTCGGGGGTGCCGACCGTCCACAGCGTGTAGGCGAAGTTCGGTCCTGCCGCGTACATGTACAGAGCCGGGTTGGCCCCCAGGACCATCTCGGCGGTGGCCCACGCCAGGCTCCGGGGGATGCCGGGGCCGCCCAGGTCGGTGGGCAGGTCGAGGTGTGCCCAGCCGCCGTCGACCAGCGCCTTGAACGACTTCTTGAACCCGTCCGGCAGGGTGACTGACCCGGTGGCGGCGTCGAACACGGGCGGGTTGCGGTCGCCCTCCTCGAACGAGTCGGCCAGGACGCCCGTCGCCAGCCGTTCGACCTCGCCCAGGATGCTGCGGGCGGTGTCCTCGTCCACGTCCGCATAGGGGCCGCTGCCGAGGATCTCGCGTCGCCCGAACACCTCGAAAAGGTTGAACTCCAGGTCACGCACGTTGCTCTTGTAGTGGCCCATGGGTGCAGCTCTCCTTGAACCGAGTCCTTCATCTACCGGTGAGTAACCTTACTAGCAATGCTACCCGCCGGTAACCATGGATATGCGTGGCATGCTCATCTCCGTGGATGCCGAAGAACTCGCCGCGAGATGGCGAGAGCGCCTGGAATCCTGGGCCATTCCGCCGGAGATCCTGGCCGCGGCCCCGGTCGATCCGTGGTGCTATCCGCTGGGTCGTTTCACCAGCCGCACCGACAGAGCGCTCGCCGAGCCCGACGACGGGCCCACCATGACCCGCGTGAAGCAGGCGCTGCCCGAGGGCGGCACGCTGCTCGACGTCGGGTCGGGGCCGGGCGCCTCGTCGCTGCCGTTGCACGAGCGGATCGGGCACCTCTACGCCGTCGACAGCTCGGCCGAGATGCTCGAAGAGCTTTCGGCCCGCGCCGACAAGCTGGGCGTGCGGGCCACCACGGTCGCGGGCCGCTGGCCCGACGTGGCCGCCCAGGTGCCCGAGGTGGACGTCTCGGTGGCCGCGCACGTGGTCTACAACGTTCCCGACCTGGCCCCGTTCCTGTTCGCCCTCGATTCGCGCACCAGGCGCCGCGTGGTGCTGGAGCTCCCGCACCGCCATCCCATGAGCTGGATGGCGCCGCTCTGGCAGCACTTCCACGGCGTCGACCGTCCCGTGCGGCCCGTCGCGGAAGACTGCGTGGCCCTGGCCGCCGCGCTGGGCTTCGCGGTGCGCGTGGAGGAGCGCGAGGCCCCGCTGGAACGATTCAGCTCCCTGGAGGAGCTGGCCGCCAGCGCCTGCCATCGCATCTGCCTCGACCCGGCACGTGCCGACGAGGTGGCGCGCACGGCGCAGGAGATGGGCATGTGGCCGATGCCGCGCGACCGATGGGTCACGATCTGGTGGGAATGATCGCGATGTAGGGCGCGTTCCATGAAGTGAGCACAGCTCCCGGACGAGACGCGCCGTACCCGGCAGGCCAAGACGACGCATCGTGATGTCGTCTCGTCCGGAGGAGTAACCATGGCCTGGATCGTTCTCGTCGTCGCCGGTCTCGCGGAGGTCGCGATGGCCCTGTCGCTCAAGCTCAGCAACGGCGTCACCCACGTATGGTGGTCCGTCTCCTTCCTGCTCACCGCGATCCTGAGCTTCGGCCTGCTCGCGTACGCCCTCAAATCCCTCGAGGTGGGCACCGCCTATGCCGTGTGGACGGGCATCGGCGCCGTCGGTACGGCCGTGCTCGGCATGCTGGCCATGGGCGACGAGGTCTCGGCGGTCCGCCTGATCTCCATCGGGCTCATCCTGGCCGGCGTCGTCGGCCTCAACCTGGCCGGCGCGCACTAACCGGCTTGACGCGATTGCCGGTGTCGCGATTGGGTGGCGGGATGATCGAGATTCACGCCGTGACGATTGACTGCGCCGACCCCTACGAGCTGGCCACCTGGTGGAGCAAGGCCACCGGCCTCCCGCTCGGGGAGGGCGACGTGCCGGGCGACGACGAGGTGATGCTGCGCACCAAGCAGGACCCGTTCCTGCTGTTCATCCGGGTGCCGGAGGGCAAGTCCGTGAAGAACCGGCTGCACCTGGACGTCAACGGCACCGAGGGCCGCACCCGCGACCAGGAGGTCGAGCGCCTGCTCGGCCTCGGGGCCACGATCTACGACGACCGCCGTAAGGACGACGGCACCGGCTGGGTCACCATGCTCGACCCCGAGGGCAACGAGTTCTGCGTCTGCCGGAGCGAGGCCGAGCGGTCCTCAGCCGGCTGAGCGCGCCCGCCCCTGCATGGTCAGGGTGAGTACGGCGGCGATCACGTAGACGAGCACCCCGTGACAGCCGGCGTGCACCGCCGAGCCGAACACGCCCTCGCCGTCCAGCACGAGCTGCACCGGGTAGTCGAGCACCGCGGTGATCCCAGCGGGCAGCAGTGCGAACTTCCACGGGTTGCGCAGCCCCCACACGCGCGCCTGCCGGGTCACCCGGTCG
The DNA here is from genome assembly GCF_001083785.1 of Nonomuraea sp. SBT364. Classification (GTDB taxonomy): domain Bacteria; phylum Actinomycetota; class Actinomycetes; order Streptosporangiales; family Streptosporangiaceae; genus Nonomuraea. The sequence goes on along the minus strand of NZ_LAVL01000119.1, from coordinate 1,907 downwards.
CCGACCTCGGGCTTGGACACGGCGCCGATGGCCGCGATCAGCGCGAACAGGCTGATCCCCAGCCCCAGCGCCCAAACCAGGTCACCGCTACCACCGAGCAGCCCCAGACCGAAACTGGTGGCGGCGATGGCGCCACCGCCGAGGGCGGCGACCTTCCACGGAGCGCCGCGCAGCGCGGCGGCGGACAGCGAGACTTCATCGCGTCGGGTGATTTCGTTCATGTCTTCAGCGTGCCTCCCGGCGCCCCTTGCCTGCATCGGGGACGGACCCTGAGCAGTCCCTGACATGATGCGATGCATGCGAGAAGTCACGATTGAGCAGTTCGGTGCCGAGGACTGGGAGCGGCTGAAGGCGATCCGGCTGCGCGGGCTCCAGGAGGCCCCTGACGCGTTCGGGTCCTCCTACGCGAGGGAGAGCCGGTTCACCCCCGAGACGTGGGCTGAGCGGCTGGCCGGGTCGTGGTGGCGGGTGGCCGTCGCCGACGGCGACGACGTGGGGCTGGTCTGCGTGCGGATCGAGGAGGGCCGGGCGCACCTGCTGTCGATGTGGGTCGCGCCGGAGGCCCGGGGCCACCGGGTCGCCTCGCGGCTGGTCGACGCGGCCATCGCGCACGCCAGGGAGGCCGGGGCGGACGAGGCCGAGCTGTGGTGCGTCGACCACAACACGGCGGCCAGGGCGCTGTACGCGAGCAAGGGGTTCACGCCCAGCGGCAGAACGATGGGCCTGCCGTCCAACCCGGACATCCCCGAATCCCACTACGTCCTGTCACTGCTCTTCCGCCGGGCCCGCCGGGAGGACGTGCCCGCGATCGTCGCGATGCTGGCGGACGACCCGCTCGGCGCCGTCCGCGAGGGCGACCCGGCCGACGAGCGCTACCTGGCGGCCTTCGACCGCATCGACTCCGACCCGTACGACGAGCTGATCGTCGCCGAGCGGGACGGCAAGGTGGTCGGCACGATGCAGCTCTCCTACCTGGCCGGGCTGTCGCGGCTGGGCGCCGAGCGGTGCCAGATCGAGGCCGTCCGGGTCGCCGCCTCCACCCGGGGGCAGGGGCTCGGCCGCAAGATGGTCCAGTGGGGCATCGACCGGGCGCGGGCCCGCGGCTGCGCCATGGTGCAGCTCACCTCCGACAAGTCGCGCGCCGACGCGCACCGCTTCTACGACTCCCTCGGATTCACCGCCTCGCACGAGGGCTACAAGCTCGCGCTGAGCTGAGCCAGCATCCACCTGCACCAATCGGCCCGGTGCCGCTCGTAACCGAGCCCGCACCGCAGCGTCGCGTAGTTGCCGAAGCGCGGGTCGCCGACCGGCGGCGGCCCGCCGAACAGCTCCTCTTCGCGCTCGTACTCGGCCAGCCTGGTCTCGTGCCGGGCGAGCTGGTCGGCGAAGAGCCGCCGCAGCGCCTCCGGCTCGGCGAGCCAGGCCGTGTACGTCTTGAGCACCAGTTCGTCCCGCTCCGGCCGTTCGCGCGGCGGCTCGGTCACCCACTCGCGCAGCGCCGCCGTGCCCTCGCCGGTCAGCCGGTAGATCTTCTTGTCCTGCGGCCCCGGCCCGGCCTGCGTCTCGTACGTCACCAGGCCCTCCGCGAGCAGCTTCTGCAGCTCGGTGTGGATCTGGCTGTGCCTGGCCGTCCAGAAGTAGGCCATCGGCCGGCGCATGGCCTGGGCGATGTCGTACCCGGTGCGCTCGCCGCGGGCCAGCACGGCGAGGATCGCGAATCCCAGCGTTGAGGTCATGGTGCGTCAAGGGTATTGTTCCTCGCGACTATGTCACTTCTGACATAGTATTGGAGAAGGGGCGGCCATGCGCGCGATCGTCGGCTCGTTGGGACTCGTACTGGTGCTGACCGCCTGCGGGGGCACGGTCAGCACCGAGGCCGCCCCCAGCCCCGCGCCGCCCAGCGCCAC
>NZ_LAVL01000118.1 GCF_001083785.1 Nonomuraea sp. SBT364 | reverse complement strand
GTGAAAAAGAGACAGCGCCTGCACGACCCCCTTCCCGCCTCGCCCGGACACCCGGCCACCGCTCCGCAATGCCGGCGCGGGGGTGCCGCCCCGGGGTTGCGGGAGCTGGCGGCCGCGGTCGGGGCGACGCCGTTCGCGCTGGTGCGCGCCTTCCGGCTCGCCTACGGGCTGCCGCCGCACGCCTACCTCACCCAGCTGCGGGTACGGCGCGCCCGCGAACTGCTGGCACGCGGCACTCCCCCGGCCGAGGCTGCCCTGGCGGCCGGCTTCTGCGACCAGTCGCACCTGTCACGCCACTTCCGCCGCATCGTCGGCACCACCCCCGGCGCCTACCAGCGAGCGGTGCAAGAACATCCAATCCACCGCACACCAGGACTTCCTACCGTGTCCGGATGACGACCACCCCCGTCTTTCCCCTCGACCCGGCCGAAGACGCGACCATCGAGCTGGCCCGCCAGGCGACGGCGTTCATGACCGACCGCCTCGCCGAGCTGGCCACCGCCCCGGCCAGCGACTACCGCGACGCCGGCCGCCTGACCGCCCTGCTGCGCCGCCCGCCGGACGACGGCCCCGGGCACCTCGGCGACCTCCTGGAGACCTTCCGCCAGGCGGCCGGCCAGGGCGTGAACACCGCCGGCCCCGGCTACCTCGCCTACTTCCCGGCGGGCGGCCTGGTCTCCTCGGCGCTGGCCGAGATGCTGGCCCAGGCCGCCAACCGCTTCACCGGCGTGGCGCAGACCGCGCCCGCGCTCGTCGCCATGGAACAGAGCGTGCTCTCCTGGCTGGCCGGCCGCTTCGGGCTGCCGGCCGGCGCGGGCGGCCTGATCACCACCGGCGCCTCCCCCGCCACCCTGTCGGCGCTCGTCGCCGCCCGCCACGACCGGCTCGGCGAGGACACCCGCGACGGCACCCTGTACGTGACCGAGCACACCCACCTGAGCGTCGCCAAGGCCGCCCGCATCGCCGGCCTGCCCGGGCGCCGGGTCCGCGTCGTGCCCGCCACGGGCGACCTGCGCATGGACGTGACCGCGGCCGCCGCGATGATCGAGGCGGACCGGGCGGCCGGACTGCGCCCGTTCCTGCTGGCGGGCACCGCCGGCACCACCAGCACCGGCACCGTCGACCCGCTGCCCGAGCTGGCCCGCCTGGCCCGCGCGCACGGCCTGTGGTTCCACGCCGACGCCGCCTACGGAGGCGGCTTCCAGCTCACCCGCCGCGGCCGCGCCCGGCTCGCCGGGATCGAGGCGGCCGACTCCATCGCGTTCGACCCGCACAAGAGCCTGTTCCTGCCGTACGGGACGGGCGTGCTGCTCGTACGCGACCCGGGCCTGCTGCACGCCGCGCACGCCGCCGGCGGCCAATATCTGCAGGACATCGGGCAGGTGGGCGACCTGCCCGACTTCGGCCACCTGGGCGTCGAGCTGACCCGCGAGTTCCGCGGCCTGCGGCTGTGGCTGCCGCTGCACCTGCACGGGGTGCGGGCCTTCGAGGAGGCGCTGGACGAGAAGCTCGACCAGGCCGCGCTCGCGCACCGCGAACTGGCCGGCGACCCGCGCCTGGAGGTGCCGTGGGAGCCGGACCTGACCGTGGTGGTCTTCCGGCCGCGCGGCGGCGACGACGCCGGGCGCGAGCTGCTGGCGAGGATCAACGCCACCGGCCGCGTCTACCTGTCCAGCACCACCCTCGGCGGGCGCTTCTACCTGCGGCTGTGCGTGCTCAGCGTGCGCACCCGGCCCGAACACGTACGCCTGGCACTCGACACCGTCCGCACCGCACTCGACGAGCTGATACCCGCCGCCTGAGGGCGTCATCCGGGCGTCACGACGACCTTGCCGAACGCGCCGCGGTCCAGATGATCGAGGGCGGACGGCAGGTCGGCGAGCGGGTACGCGGCGTCGACGACCGGTCTGAGGCCGATCCGGTCGACGGCCCGGACGAGGTTCTCCAGGGCGCGGCGGTGGCCGACCTGGATGCCGTCGATGGTCAGTTTCTTGCGGGCCAGGTGCGCGACGGCGCCGGAGATCTCGTAGCCGTCCAGGACGCCGATCAGCGAGATGCGGCCACCGACCGCGGCTGCCTCGATCGAGCGTGCCAGATGGCCGCCGCCGATGATCTCGAGGATGTGGTCGGCGCCGCGCTCGCCGGTGAAGGAGTGGACGGCCTCGACCCAGTCGCTCGTGGTTCTGTTGATGCCGTGGGCGGCGCCCAGGGTTGCGGCGCGCGCGAGTTTGGCGTCGTCACCCGAGATCACGATCACCTCGGCGCCGTGCGCGACCGCGATCTGCAGGCCGAACATCGCGACCCCGCCCGTGCCCTGGACCACCACGGTCTGGCCGGCGCGCAGCCGTCCGATCTCGACGAGCGCGCTCCAGGCGGACAGCCCGGCCATGGGGAGCGTGCTCGCCCCGGCGTCGCCGAGGCGCCCGGGAGCGGGCACCGCCCAGTCCTGGTCGAGAACCACGTATTCGGCCAGAACGCCGGGATAGTGGCCGCTGCCGAGCGCTTCGGGCCCGCCGAGGCGCGCGTTGCCGGGGCCGGGGCCGTCGATCCAGCCCGGAAGGCACGTGGAGATCACCCGATCGCCCGGCGCGAACCGATCGGCACCCGCGCCGACGGCCTCGACCACCCCGGCCATGTCCGAGCCGGGCACGAAGGGCCCGGACTCGGGGAAGATCATGGTCAGCCCGTCGTCGATCGCCAGACGGTCGCGGAAGTTCAGCGCGACGGCCGCGACCTTCACCAGGATCTGCCCCGGCCCCGGCGTGGGGATCGGGCCTTCGGCGAGTTCGAGGTTGGCGCGGCCGACCGCGCTCATCGTCCAGTACTTCATGAGAGGTCTCCTGTGTGATGTCCGCCGGACGCCGTGATCGGCAAGGCGGTCCCCACTCTCGCCACCCCCGTGACCGGCGGCCACACCCCGGCGTGGGTGGTCAGCCGCTGCCTGGCACTGCGAGGGTCAGGCACATGTCCGGCGGCGAAGGCAGAATGAACGCATGCGGGACACAACAGCACTCGGTGACTTCCTGCGCACCCGCCGCGGCAGGCTGACACCGGAGGACGTGGGCATCACCTCCTACGGCGCCCGCCGGGTACCGGGGCTCCGCCGCGAGGAACTCGCCCAGCTCGCCGGCGTGAGCGTCACCTACTACACGCGGCTGGAGCAGGGGCAAAGCCACCAGGCGTCACCGTCGGTGATCGACGCCCTGGCCGACGCGCTCCGCCTGAGCGACGCCGAACGCGCCTACCTGCACACCCTGGTCTGGCCCGTCCCGTCCAGGCCCCGCCGCCCGGCCAGACCGGCGACCGCGCGCCCGGGCACTCGCCGGCTCCTCGACGCCCTGGGCGACGTACCGGCCATCGTCATCGGCACCCGCACCGAGGTGCTGGCCTGGAACACACTCGGCCACCTGCTGCTCGCCGGGCACCTCGACCCCGGCTCCCCCGGCCGCCCCGCCGATCGCCCGAACCTGACCAGGATGCTGTTCCTGGACCCGCACCACCGCGATCTCCACCCCCGATGGGAGTCCTCGGCCGCCTGCGCGGTGGCCTCCCTCAGGATCACGGCCGGCCGCGACAAGGACGACCGCCAGCTCGCCGAACTGATCGGTGAGTTGTCCGTGCGCAGCCCGGAATTCGCCGCCCTGTGGTCCAGGCACCCCGTCGCCAACCACGCGTACGGCACGCGGCAGCTCCGGCACCCCGAGGTCGGGGAGCTCAGCCTCGAACTCGAGACCCTCGGCCTGTCGGACGGCTCGGGCCAGCGAGTGCTGATGTACAGCGCCCCGACCGGCAGCCTCTCGCACACCGCACTGCGACTCCTGCGCATGCGGCCCACGGCCACCCGGCGTGACAGCGCATCGGCGGCGAGCACACGCTGAATCCCGGGCTCCGTCCCGGTCATCCCGCACGCGTCCCGCCGCGCTTCCGTGATCGGCCCGGCAGGGCCGCGCCGACCGCGAAGAGGGAGCCGGCCATCACCAGCGTGAGGCCCGTCCCGGCCGTGCCGGTCACCGCCGCCAGGACGCCCGCGCACACGATCTCGCCGGACGACTCGGCCTGGGCCAGGAACGAATGCGTGGTGGCCCGCACGTCACCGTGCGCGCGCCGGTTGACCCAGATCGTGGTGACCGTACGCACCAGCGGCATCGCGACACCGTTGGCGGCGAGCACCGCCGCGACGCCGAGCGCGAGGGTGGGCGCCAGCCCCAGCAGCGTGAGGCCGGCCAGCCCGGTCAGGCAGGCCAGCACCAGCCAGCGGCGGGTCCCGCGATCGGAGCCGAGCCGGCGCTGGACCGCGGCGAGAGCGAGCGCGGCGGTCGCGTAGCCGGCCAGCCCGACCGCCGTGAACCACACGGTGCCGCCGGTGTCCCGGGGAAGGCCGAGTTCGGCCAGGCGCACCGGGTAGATCCGGCCGAAGGAGTCGGCCGCGCCGTTGACCAGGGCGGTGACCCAGACCAGCATGAGCAGGGTCCGGTCGCCCAGGGCCGCACGGGCGCCCTTGCGGGCGATGCCCAGGGCCGCCTTGAGCCGATCGGCGCGTACCCGGGTGAAGTTGCGCTCGGGGAAGGCCGCGGCGAACCAGACGCCCAGCGCCAGCATGGCCGCGCCCGCGGCGGCGATGGCGGCCGGACGGTCCACGATCGCGGCCAGGGCGCCGAAGGCGACGATGCCGGCGCCGGAGCCGATCATCTGCCAGCGGCCCTGAGCGGCGATCAGCAGGTGTATGCGATCGGGCCGGTCGATCTCGTCGGTGGCCCAGGCCACATCCGATCCGGTCGCGAACGTCCAGGCGATGCCCCAGAGCACCTGGGCCAGCAGCAGGGGGAGGAACCCGGCCGACAGGCCGGTCAGGATCATCGCGGCGGCCATGACGACGTGCGAGGTGACCAGGGACGCCTTGCGGCCGACGGTGTCGGCCAGGACGCCGGCGGGAACCTCGAACAGGAGGGCGGCCACGCCCTGCGCCACGGGCACGGTCAGCAGCTGGGCCGGCGACAGGCCCGCGTCCACGGCCATGTACAGGCTGGTGACGAGCCACCAGCCGTTGTGCAGCACCGCCCGCAGGAAGTTCCACACCAGGAAGCGCCGCGCCAGGAGGTCGGGGCCGGGCCGGGGCGGGCCCGCGGGCGGGGCTCCGCGGGTCACGACGGTCTCCTCGCCGTGGCGCGCGGGATCGGCGTGTAGTGGTCGAGTCGTGATTCCAGGACGCCCTGTCCGTGGGTGGAGCCGTGCAGTCCGGCCCGCACCGCGGGGATCACGGTGGTCCGCGCCGTCCCGGTGACCACCGCGACCGGGTCGCCGGTGTGCAGGACCTGCGGCGCCACGCCGTTGCGGGCCAGCAGGCCCAGCACGGCGGAGAGGGTGCCGGGCGGCGTCTCGACGGCGAAGCGGTCCACCGGCTCGCAGACCGTCGTGCCCGCTCGCGTGATGGCCTGGTGCACCACCGCCTCGGTGGTGTACCGCACCTCGGCGGCGCGCGGACCGGCCGGAGGGTAGGCGGCCTCGGTCACGGTGACCCGGAGGTCCGTCACGGGCCAGCCGTGCGGGCCGCAGGCCAGCGGCTGGGCCAGGTAGCCCAGCACCGCCGTCCGGAAGTCCCCGAAGGTGGTGTAGACGTGCAGCGGGATCCCGGACCGCTCCGCCGCGACGACCAGCTCGACCCCGCTGCCGGGCGCGGCCGGTTCGACGCGGACTCCGAGGGTGAAGTCGTGCGGATGCCCGGGCTCGCCCATGCGCAGCACCGCGGCCCCCACGCCCGAGGGCCGTTCGACGCACCTCACCGTGGTGGGGCCGAAGTCCGCGGCGATGCCGAACTCCGCCGCCAGCGTGGCGGCCAGGACCTGCTGCTGCACCTCGCCGTAGATGCTGATGCGCACCGCGTCGCGGTCGGGCCGGACGGCGATCAGCGGGTCGATGTCGGCCAGCTCGGACAGTGCCCTGTGCAGGTCGCCGTGGCGGGCGGGGTCGCGGGCGGTCACCCGGGACTCGAAGCCCGGAGCGGGCAGCGCCGATGACGCGGCGGCGGCCGGGCCTGTGCCGATCCGGTCGCCGATCCAGTCGCCGATCCGGGCGCCCTCCAGGCCGCGGACGCGGGCGATCTGCCCCGGGCCCGCCTGATCGCGCCGTACCGGTCCGCCCGGTTCGAACACCTCCAGGCCCGTCACGGTCGCCCACCGCCCGCCGCCGAGCGGCACCCGGTCGCGTACGCGCAGCGCCCCGGCGCGCATGCGCACCGTGCACAGCCGTCCCCCGGCCGGGGCCCGCTCGACCTTGAACACCTGCGCCGCCACCGGGGCGGCGCCGTCCCCGGCAGGTGGCGTCAGCAGCCCGGAAATCGTGCCGATGAGCTGCCCGACTCCGGCACCGGTGCGCGCCGAGCCGAACACGAGCGGGTGGACGGTGCCGGCGCGGGTCAGCCGCGCCAGCGCGGTGTACAGCCGCGCCCGGCCGAGCGGGCGCCCCGCGGCGAGCCACTCCTCCAGCAGATCGTCGTCATGGGCCGCCAGCCGGGCCGTCAGATCTTCCGTGACTTCCGGAGCGTCCCAGGCCAGGGGCGTGACCAGGGCCGAGGCGGTGCCGGCGTCCCGTACGGCGCCGAGCGGCACGGCCTCGGTGCTGAGCCGCCGCCGGATCCCGTCGAGGACGGTCCCGGGTGCGGCACCACGCCGGTCGATCTTGTTGACGAACAGGACCACCGGTACGCCGAGGCGCCGCAGCGCCCGGTACAGCACGACGGTCTGGGCCTGGACGCCCTCGACGGCGGACAGCACCAGGACCGCGCCGTCCAGGACCGCCAGCGAGCGGTCGACCTCGGCGATGAAGTCCGGGTGGCCCGGGGTGTCGACCAGGTTGACGGTGACGTCGCCGGCGCTGAACGCCGCCACGGCGGCGCGGATGGTGATGCCGCGCTGCCGTTCCAGGGCCAGGGAGTCGGTCTGGGTCGTGCCCGCGTCCACCCGGCCGAGCCGGCCGATCGCGCCGCCGGCGTGCAGCAGCGCCTCGGTCAGGCTGGTCTTCCCGGCGTCGACATGGGCGAGTACGCCCAGGTTGAGATGGCGCGGGCCGTCGGCCCCGCCGGTCGATGCGTCATGTCGTACGGCAGTCTGACGGTGTGCGGGTTCCATGGCTCCTCGTGTGGTCGGCGATTGCGGGGCACACGAGTTCGCGCATGGTTCTTCCGATCTCTCGGTGGGGTGGACCCGTCGGCTGAGCGGGTCCGGGCCGGACACGGGGATACTCCAGCAGCGGCCGTCCGGGTGTCAACACGATTTCGGGCCACGAAATCCCACATATGGGATATTCTCCCTCATATGGGAGAGCTGGAGGAGAGGCTGGCCGTGCGGCTGGCGGAGCTGCGGGCCGAGCGCGGCTGGTCGCTGGAGGAGCTGGCGGCGCGCGCCGAGATCAGCCGCTCGACGCTGTCACGGCTGGAGCGCGCCGAGATCAGCCCGACGGCCGCCCTGCTCGGCAAGCTGTGCGCGGTCTACGAACGGACGATGTCGCGGCTGCTGGCCGAGGTCGAGGCCGAGCCGCCCCAGGTCGTCCGGGCCGCCGCGCAGACGGTGTGGCGCGACGAGGCGTCCGGGTTCGCCCGCAGGTCGGTGTCGCCGCCGCATCCCGGGCTGCGCGGCGAGGTCGTCGAGGGCACGCTGCGGCCCGGCGCCGACATCGCCTACGACGGCCCGCCGGTGCCCGGCCTGGAGCAGCACATCTGGGTGCTGGAGGGCGCCGTGGAGATCACCGCCGGCGGGCAGGAGCACCGGCTGGAGGCGGGCGACTGCCTGCGCTTCCGCCTCTGGGGCCGCTCCCGCTTCCACTGTCCCGGCCCCGGCCCCGTCCGTTACGCGCTACTCGTCGTCCTGCCCTAGGGAGCTGCCGTGCACACCATCGAACGCCTGTCCCCCGGCGCCTTCGCGGCCGGGGTCAAGGAGCTGGCCGAGGTGCTGGCCGACGCCGTCGACGACGGGGCCTCGCTCGGGTTCGTGGCGCCGTTCGGCCGGGAGCCGGCAGCCCGCTGGTGGCGGGAGCAGGAGGCGGCGGTGGCCGGCGGCAGCCTGCTCGTGTGGGCGGCGCGCGACGCGGGCGGCATCGTCGCCACCGCCGGGCTGTCCCTGCCGGGCAAGGCCAACTCCCGGCACCGGGCCGAGGTCGTCAAGCTGCTCGTGCACCGCGACGCCCGCGGCCGGGGCCTGGCCCGCGCCCTGCTCGCCACCCTCGAACGGGCCGCCCTCGCGGCCGGGGTCACGCTGCTGGTCCTCGACACGCGCAGCGGCAGCGCGGCCGAGAGCCTCTACCTGTCGGAGGGCTGGACCCGCTTCGGCGTCGTCCCCGGCTACGCCGCCGACCCCGACGGCTCGCTGCAGGACTGCGGCTTCTTCTACAAGCTCCTCACATGAGGTAGCGCAGCCACAGGTACGGCGCGACCAGCGCGACCGTCACCGGCGTGACGATGAGGCCGTACTTGGTGAACTGCCAGAAGCTGATCGGGGTGCCGTTGCGGGCGGCGATGCCCAGGACGACGACGTTGGCGGCGGCGCCCACGGCGGTGGCGTTGCCGCCCAGGTCGGCGCCGAAGGCCAGCGCCCACCACAACACCTGACCGGGCCCGTCGCCACCGGTGGCCTCCACCAGCCGCTCGACGATCGGAGCCATCGTGGCCACGTACGGGATGTTGTCCACGATCGCCGACAGCACGGCCGAGCCGCCGAGCAACCCCATCGTGGCGGTGACCACCTCCCCGCCGGTGGCCGCGACCGCCGCCTCGGAGAGCTGCCCGATGACGCCGGTCTCGACCAGCGCGCCGACCATGACGAACAGTCCGGCGAAGAACACCAGCGTCGGCCACTCCACTTCGGCGATGGCCTGCTCGGTGGTCACCTTGGTCGCCGCCACCAGGATGCCGGCGCCCAGCAGCGCGACCACGGACGGCTCGTAGTGCAGCACCGGGTGCAGCACGAAGGCGGCCATCACCGCCCCGAGCACGGTGAGCGACTGCCACAGCAGCCGCCGGTCGGCGATGGCCTCCTTCTCGTTCAGGGCCATGACGGCGGCGGCGCGTCCGGGGTCGTAGCGCAGGCCCCGGCCGAACATCAGCCAGCACAGGCCGATGAAGACCGCGACCAGCACGATCACCATCGGCGCCATGTGGACCAGGAAGTCGTTGAAACTGAGGCCGCCCCGGCTGGCGATGATGATGTTCGGCGGATCACCGACGAGGGTCGCCGCGCCGCCGATGTTGGAGGCCATCGCCTCGGCGATCAGGAACGGCACCGCCGACACCGCCAGCCGCTCACACACCAGGAACGTCACCGGCGCGATCAGCAACACCGTCGTCACGTTGTCGAGCAACGCCGACGCCCCCGCCGTGATCACCACCAGCAGCACCATCAGCCGGAACGGCCGCCCCCGCGCCCGCTTCGCCGCCCACACCGCCAGGAACTCGAAGACCCCCGTCTCCTTCAGCACCCCCACGATGATCATCATGCCGAGCAGCAGGAAGATCACATTCCAGTCCACCCCGGGATGCTCCGAGAAGAACGCCGCCTCCGCGCCCGTCGCATGGATCAGCAGCATGATCCCCGCGCCACCCAGCGCCGCCGCCACCCGGTGCACCTTCTCCGAAGCGATCAACGCGTAGGCGGCCAGGAACACCGCCACGCTCACCCACGCCAGCACGTCCACCCGGCGCTCACCCTTCGTCCCACCGCCACGACGTGCTCGAAAGTACCAAGGGCCACGGCCATGCCCGGCGAGGGGTGCGGCCGACGGTCTCCGGCCCGCCGGTCGGCGCCCGGGGGTGAAAGGTTCACGGGCGGCGGGGCGGCTGCCTGCGGCATGGCGTTCCGAGCAGCACGACGAGATTGATTCCGGGTGGCGGCAGCGGGCGCTCATGTAACGATGTGCGGGTGCATGTCGGTCTGCCCTTCCTGCGCGCCTTACGGGCCACGGCGTTCGCCGTGGCCTGCGTGCTGGTGTCGGCCGCCGTGCACGTGCTCGTCGGTGGCGCCGCCGTACGGCCCGGCGTCCTGGCGCTCGCCCTGACGCTGACCTGGGCCGGGGCGTACGCCATCGGGGGCCGCCAGCGCGGCGTGGGCGTCCTGCTGGCCGCGAGCTTCGCCGCCGAGTACGGCATGCACCGCCTGTTCACCGTCGGAGCCGAAGCGGCGCCGGTTCCGCCCGCCCATGCCCATGACGGCAGCGGGATGGGCATGTTCCTGGTTCACGCGGCCGTGGCTCTGCTGTCGTCCTGGTGGCTGGAGCGCGGCGAGACCGCCCTGGCCACGATCGCGCACCTGGCCGTCGCGTCGCTGAGCACGCTCTGGACCGGCCTGCTGCTCCTGCTCACCGTCCGGCCGGTCATCACCCGCCAGCCGCGCCGCCCCCGTGCGGATCGCCGGCCCCGTCGGCCGAGGCGGCCGCTGCTCGCCTCCGGCCCGGGTCGCCGCGGGCCGCCTCCGTTCGCCTCCGTTCTCTGATCCGGGCCGTAGCCCGCTCCACGGTCGTGGCAGGCCGACGCCGCCACCCCGTTCCCCGCCGCCGATACGCGGCCGACCACCTCATCTTGTGGCCGGCGCGCACCTGTCGTTGTGCGCGCCGTAACGGAGACCCGATGACCTCTACCGACACACGCCCCACCGCCGCGCCCGAGCCGTCCCCCGGCCGTGCGTCAGCCTGGACGGCCCTCAAGCCGCTGATCCGGCGCCTGCATTTCTACGCCGGCATCCTCATCGCCCCCTTCCTGCTCGTCGCCGCCTGCACCGGCCTGCTGTATGCCGCTTCCTTCCAGATCGAGCAGATCGTGCACCGCCACGAGCTGACCGTCCCCGTCGGCCAGCAACGCCTGCCGCTCACCCAGCAGATCGCCGCCGCGCGGACCGCGCGTCCTGACGGGAAGGTCACCGCGGTCCGCACCCCGGACGGCGCGGACGCGAGCACCCGTGTCCTGATGGACGTGCCCGGCCTGCCGGAAAGCACCCAGCTCGCCGTCTTCGTCGACCCATACACCGCCCAGGTGCGTGGCACGCTGGACAGCTACGGCGGCTCGGGCGCGCTCCCGGTACGCGCCTGGATCTCCAACCTGCACCGCCACCTGCACCTGGGTGAGCCGGGCCGGCTCTACAGCGAGCTGGCGGCCAGCTGGCTGTGGGTCGTCGCCCTGGGCGGCCTGACCCTGTGGATCGCCAGGCGCCGCACCCGCCGCCTGCGCGGCCTGCTCGCCCCCGACCGGTCGTTGCCCGCGGCTCGCCGGCGCCTGTCCTGGCACGGCTCGATCGGCGTGTGGGCGCTGCTGGGCCTGACCTTCCTGTCGGCCACCGGCCTGACCTGGTCGAAGTACGCCGGCGAGAACGTCGGTGAGGTACGCTCCGCGCTCGGCTGGACCACACCGACGATCACCACCTCCTCCGGCGACCACGCCGCCCATGCCGGTGCGGGCGCCCACCAGCACGGCCCCGCGGCCGTGGGCGTCGACCAGGTCGCCCACGCCGCGGCGGGCAAGGGCCTGTCCGGTCCGCTGGAGATCGTGTGGCCCGCCGAGACGGGTGCGCCCTACGTCGTCAAGGAGATCGACAAGACCGTCCCGCAGCGCCTCGATCAGGTCGCCGTCGACGCCGCCTCCGGTCAGGTCACCGCCGAACTGCGCTTCGCCGACTACAATCTCGCCGCCAAGCTCACCCAATGGGGCATCGACGGGCACATGGGCCTGCTGTTCGGCCTGGCCAACCAGATCGTGCTGATGCTGCTGGCCACCGCAGTGATCACGCTCATCGTGCTCGGGTACCGGATGTGGTGGCAGCGCCGGCCCACCCGCGGTTTCGGTTCGCCGTATCCGCGCGGCGGCTGGCGCCGGGTGCACTGGGCGGTGCTCGTGCCCCTGGTCCTCCTCATCGCCGTCGTCGGCTGGCTGCTGCCCCTGATGGGCCTGTCCCTGCTCGCCTTCCTGGCCGTCGACGTCCTGCTCGGCCTGCGTTCCCGCAGCCTCTGATCACCAAGCTCGGACGGAGGTTCGAGAGCTCCTCCCGTGGCTCGGACCGCCACGGGAGGCGGCACTCGGCGGCCGTGCTGGAAGGCTGCGGCCCGTGCTACGGCTGCTAGAATTTCCTCACATCTGCGGCAGCGTGACCACTCCGCGCCGACCGCGAGTCTCCCGATATGCCGGGCAAGGTGTCGTTCATGGACACCGAACGTTTCCCCCAGCAGCTCGCCGGCACCGCCCGCTTCACCCTCGGACTCCCCCGGGCGTTCACCCTCTCCCCCGACGGCCGCCGCGTCCTGTTCCTGCGCACGCGCGGCGGCGAGGACCCGGCCAGCTGCCTGTGGCTCCTCGACGACGCCGGCGAACACCTCCTGGCCGCCCCCGAGGACCTCACCCGCCCCGGCGAGGTCCCCGAGGCGGAGCTGATCCGGCGCGAACGCGCCCGCGAGAGCGCCACCGGCATCGTCGCCTACTCCACCGACGCCGCCCTGCGCACGGCTGTCTTCGCCGTGGACGGCCACCTGTGGGCCGTCGACATCCCGGTCGGCATCCCGGTCGGCATCCCCGTGGACCCCGCCGCACGCCCGGCCCCACGCCCCGTCCCGGCCGCCGGTCCCGTGACCGACCCGCGCGTCGACCCCACCGGGGCACGGGTCGCGTACGTCACCGGCGGCGCCCTGCACGTCACCGGGCTCGACGGCGGCGACCGGGCGCTGGCCACCCCCGGCGGCCCGCACGTCACCTGGGGGCTGGCCGAACACGTCGCGGCCGAGTCGATGCACCGCACGCGCGGCCACTGGTGGGCCCCCGACGGGACCCGGCTCCTCGCCGCCCGCGCCGACACGAGCAGCGCGACCCCGCCTGGGTCCATCTCGTCCCCGGCACCCCGGCCCGCACCGCCGCGGGCGCCCTCGTCCACGTCACCGAGACCACCGGCACCCGCCACCTGCTAGCCGGTGACCGCCCCGTCACCCCGCCCGGCCTCCAGGTCCGCGAAGTCCTGTCCGTCGCCGGGGACTCCGTGTTGTTCACCGCCAGCGACGAACCCACCGAAACCCACCTGTGGTCCTACGACCCCGCCCACGGCGCCGTACGCCTGAGCGACGAACCCGGCATCCACACCGGCCTGCGCGCCGCCGGCACGCTGCTCCTCGCCTCCCACACCGAGACCGGGCACACCTTCAGGCTGAGCCGCGACGGAAGACCCGCCATCCGCGTCACCACCCACGGCGCCCGTCCCGTCGTCACCCCGCGCGTCACCTGGCTGCGCGCCGGCCCCGACGACATCCGCACCGCTCTCCTCCTGCCGTCCTGGCATCGCCCCGGCGAGAGCCGGCTGCCCGTGCTCATGGCCCCGTACGCCGGACCCGCCATGCAGCTCGTCACCCGGGCCAGGAGCTGGTGGATGTGCGAGGCGCAATGGTTCGCCGAAGCCGGGTACGCCGTCGTCGTCGCCGACGGCCGGGGCACCCCCGGACGCGGCCCGGCCTGGGAGAAGACCGTCCACGGCGACAGCCTCACCGCACCGCTGCGGGACCAGGTCACCGCGCTGCGCGCCGCCGCCGCGCACTGCCCGGACCTCGACCTGGACCGCGTCGCCATCCGGGGCTGGAGCTTCGGCGGTACCCTGGCCGCCGCCGCCGTGCTCCGCCTGCCGGAGATCTTCCACGCCGCCGTCTCCGGCGCGGCCCCCAGCGACCAGCGGCTCTACGACACCCACTGGCGCGAGCGCTTCCTTGGCCATCCCGATGACGACCCGGCCGCCTACGACCGTTCCTCCCCCATCGGCGACGCCGCCCTGCTCCGCCGCCCGCTGCTGCTCGTGCACGGGCTGGGTGACGACAACGTGGTGCCCGCGCACACGCTGCGCATGTCGGCCGCGCTGCTGGAGGCCGGCCGCCCGCACCAGGTGCTGCCGCTGCCCGGCGGCCACCGGCCCACCGCCCTGGAGGGTCTGCTCAAGCACCAGCTCGCCTTCCTGGAGAGCGCGCTTAACTGTACCGGCTGACCGGTATAGTTTGGCGCGTGCCACGACCAAGCTCACGCGAACGGCTGCTCGACGCGGCAGCCGACGTGCTCCTGTCCCAGGGAGCCGAGTCCCTCACCCTGGAGGCCGTCGCCCAGCGCGCCGGCGTGTCCAAAGGCGGCCTCTTCTACCACTTCCCCACCAAACAGGCTCTCGTCGCCGGCCTGGTCGAACGCCTCACCGCCGCCTTCGACCAGGCCCTGAACGAAGCCGGCGACCGCCCCGGCGACTTCCTGCGCGCCTACGTCGCCGCCACCATCCCCGACACCGCCCCCGACACCGCTCCCGATACCGCTCCCGATACCGCTCCCGATACCGCTCCCGATACCGCTCCCGATACCGCTCCCGATACCGTCCCCGCGCGGGACACCACCGCCCCCGCCGACCGGATGACGGCCGCGCTGCTCGCCGGCGTGCTCGTGGACCCCGCCGGCCTCGCCCCGCTGCGCGAGCGCTACGCCGCCTGGCAGGCCCGCCTCACCGGCGACGGCATCGACCCCGCCGCCGCGACCGCCGTACGGCTCGCCGTCGACGGCTGGTGGGCCGCCCGCCTCTTCGGCCTCTCCGAACCCGGGCCCGGCCTGCACGAACGCACCCGCGACCACCTCATGGAGCTGATCGACCGTGCATGTACTTGACCGGCCCCGGATCCGCGTCACCAAGACCCTCATGCTCGTCACCGACGTCGGGTTCGTCGCGTACTTCCTCGTCGTCGGCCTCGCGCTCATCCCGCCCGAATGGGCGTTCGCCGACTACGCCGACCCGCTCATGGCCGACTGGAACTGGTCGTTCCTCTGGATCGACCTCCTGGCCAGCGCCACCGGCCTGGCGAGCCTGTGGTTGCTGCGCCGCCGCGACCGCAGCGGGCCGCCGCTCATGCTCGTCTCGCTCGTCCTGACCATGGCCTCGGGGCTCATGGCCATCGCGTTCTGGACGCTGCGCGGCGACTTCTCGCCCGCCTGGTGGGCGCCCAATCTCTATCTGCTGCTGTTCCCGGTCCCGGCCATCCTGGCACTCGTCCGGGCGGGCGCCTTTACAAAGTAGATCTCTGATTGGGCGACGCCCCTGCGAGGATGACGGTCCGGCGGCAAGTACGATCAACGAGTGACCGAAATAACCGAGACCGTGCCCGGTTGGCTCGCTCCCGAGGAGCTGGAGTCGGTCCGGGGGCGCTTGCCGATCCTCTACGTCGACGCGGTGCCGGTGCGGGTCGACGACACCGGCTCCGTGACCCGCGTCGGGCTGCTCCTGCGCATCGCCTCCGACGGGGCGGTGAGCCGGGCCCTGGTGTCCGGCCGCGTCCTCTACCACGAGCGCATCCGTGACGCGCTGCTGCGCCACCTGGAGAAGGACCTGGGCCCGGTGGCGCTGCCGAGCCTGCCCGTCTCTCCGCAGCCCTTCATGGTGGCCGAATACTTCCCGACGCCCGGCGTCACGCCGTACCACGACCCGCGCCAGCACGCCGTGTCCATGGCCTACATCGTCCCGGTGCGGGGCGACTGCCGTCCCCGGCAGGACGCGCTCGACCTGGAGTGGTTCACGCCGGACGAGGCCGCCTCCCCGGTCGTGCAGCAGGAGATGACGGGCGGCCAGGGCACCCTGCTCAAGCAGGCGCTCGCCCACATGGGCCGCCTGCCCTGACGCCCGCCGGCCCCCGCGGAGCTCACCGGGAACGCGGCCCGATCACGCGCCGGAGCTCACCGGAACGCGGCCTGATCATGCGCCCGGCTTCCACGAGGGGTCGCGCCCGGTGAGCGCCAGGACACGGTCGAGCGGCGGGGCGTCGTCCGGCACCGGCACCTCCGGGCCGTAGACGCCCATCCGGCGGCCCTGCTCGGCGCTCTTCGCCACCTCGCCGGCCAGGCGTTCGAGCAGGTCGTCGTCCCATTCGGGGTGCTGCCCGGTGGCGCGGGCCAGGTCCCAGCCGTGCACGACCAGCTCGCCCGCGACCATGCCGCCCACCATCGAGGCGGGCAGCTCCGTCGCGCCGCCCATGAACGTCGTCCCTTCCCAGGCGGCCGGCTCGCTCCAGGCCGCGACCAGCCGTTCGATCTGCGCAGCGAGGGCGGCGGGCCAGTCGCCGGCGGTCAGGTCCACCTCGCCCTCGGACGCGGCGGGCGGCGGGACGCTCGCCTTGCGCGCGGCGCCCTCCAGCGACGGCCCCCAGAACAGCAGGTGGTTGATCAGCTTGCGGACGTCGTACTCGGCGCACGGCGTCGGCGCGCCGAGGTCCGCGGGCTCGACCCGGCGGACGATCTCCGGCACACCGGCGGCCGCCTGGGCGATGAAGTGCAGGTCAGACATGGCGTCCAGCCAACCATCCCCCGGCGCCGACGTCTTGAACAAACACGACATAAGCTCCTCGGCATGGCCAGGGACACACGCGAGCTCAACGGCGCCTGGGCGAGGTTCCAGCGTCACGGGTTCCCCGCCCCGGCCCCCGACCTGGCCCCGTACGTCGAGAGCTACTGGGTCGTCACCTGGGACTACGCGGAGCCGTACCGGCAGTTGATCGTGCCGTATCCGAGTGTCCACCTGACGTTCGTGGACGGCGCCGCCACGCTGCAGGGGCCGGCCACCGGGCACCAGGTCAGGGTGCTGGAGGGCCGGGGGTCGGTGTTCGGCGTGGCGTTCCGGCCGGGGGCGTTCCGGCCGTTCCTGGGCGCGCCGGTCTCGACGATCACCGACCGGCGGCTCGACGCCGCCGAGGTGTTTTCCGGGCCGCCGCCCGACCCGGCCGGCGTCGCATCGGTCGAGGCGTTCCTGCGGGCGCACCTGCCCGCGCCCGATCACCGGGCGGCCCGGGCGGCCGAGATCGTCGCCCTGGTCGCCGCCACGCCCGGGATCACCCGGGTGGACGCGCTGGCCCGGGCGACCGGCCTGGGCGTGCGCGACCTGCAGCGGCTGTTCGCCGAGCACGTCGGCCTCGGCCCCAAGCGGGTCATCCGCCGCTACCGCCTGCGCGAGGCGACCGACCGCATGGCCGGGGGCACGCCGCCCGACTGGGCCGCGCTCGCCGCCGACCTGGGCTACGCCGACCAGGCCCACTTCACCCGCGACTTCCGCAAACTCTTCGGCGAATCACCCACCTGGTACGCCCGGCGCTTCTAGATCTTCGCCGGAGACTCCCGGCTGATCCCTGCTCCCGGGCCCGGGTGCGCGGGCCGACAGGCGTGCTAATTTGTATTCGTGAACGTATCCGTATACGAATCAGCGGACGTCCTCGTCGTGGGAGCCGGGCCGACCGGGCTGGCGCTGGCGTGCGGCCTGGCGTCACAAGGTGTGGCCGTGCGGGTCGTCGACGGGAAGCCGGAGCCGGCGTCCACCTCGCGCGCCAACATCCTGCACGCGCGCGGCGTCGAGGTGCTCGACCGGCTCGGCGCGCTCGGCGACCTGCCCGGGCGGGCACTCGCCCCGCTGGGCATGGCGATGCACGCGGGCGGGCGCCGGGTGGCGACCATGCGGTTCGCGCCCGCCGAGGGCGGCCGGTCGACGCAGGCGCTGTTCGTGTCCCAGGCCCTCGTGGAGGAGAGCCTGCGCCGGCGGCTGGGCGAACTCGGCGTCAAGGTCGGCTGGGGCACCCGCCTGCAGGCAGCCGGGCAGGATCGCGACGGCGTGACCGTGCGCTTCGCCGACGGGACGCGGCTGCGCGCCGGCTGGCTGGCGGGCTGCGACGGCGCCCGCAGCACGGTCCGCGACGCCGCCGGGATCGCCTTCCCCGGCGTGCCCGTGGTGGAGCGGTTCCTGCTCGCCGACGTGCACGCCCGCTGGGACCGCGACCGGTCGGCGTCCGCCGGCTGGTTCCACCGGGACGGGATCCTGCTGGCGATCCCGATGCGCCCCGGCGAGCGCCTGTGGCGGCTGATGGCCGACGTCCCGGCGGACCGCTCCGGTGACCGGCTCGGCGAGGAGGAGATCGTCGAGCGGTTCCGGCGCATCGTCCCCGAGCGGAGCGGCGACACCGGCGTGGAGATCGTGGACGCCGTCTGGACCTCGGTCTTCCGCATCCAGCGCAGGCTGGCCGCCGGCTACCGCGCCGGCCGGATCCTGCTGGCGGGGGACGCCGCCCACGTGCACAGCCCGATCGGCGGCCAGGGCATGAACACCGGCGTCGGCGACGCCGAGAACCTGGCCTGGAAGCTCGCCCTGGTCGTCGCGGGACGGGCCGCGCCGGAGCTGCTCGACACCTACACGGCCGAACGCCGCCCCCTGGCCACCGAGGTGCTGCGTAACACGACGGCCAACACCCGCGTCCTGACCGCCGAGGGCGGCCTGGGCAGGCTGGTGCGCGACCGGGCGTTCATCCCGCTGCTCAACCTGCCTGCCGTGCAGCGCCAGGCGACCAGGACGGCGTCACAGCTCGGCGTCACCTACCGCAAGGGGCCGCTCGGCGACGGGCGCCGCCTGCCCCGCCGGGGGCCGCGCGCCGGCGACCCCGTCCCGGACGGGCCGTACAGGCTGGCCGACGGCGCCCCGGCGCGCCTGCACGCGACGCTCGGCGCCGGCTGGGCGCTGATCGCCCCTCCGGGCGGCCCCGCCGACCGGCTCGCCGCCACGGCCCGCGACCTGCTCGGCGACCGCGTCGTCCTGCTCCACGGGACCGGATCCCCGTACGCGACGCTCGTACGCCCGGACGGGCATCTGGGCTGGCGGGGCCGGGACGCGGCCGGATTGCGCCAGTGGCTCACCGATGCGCTACGGTGCGGGCGATGACCAGGACCGAGCCGCGCCGCGACGGCCCCGGGCGCCCGCGCGACCCGGAGGCCGACGGCGCCATCCTGCGCGCCGCCATCGCCCTGCTGGCCGAGCGCGGCGTCGACCGGACCAGCATCGAGGCGATCGCCCGGCGGGCGGGCGTGACGAAGGTGACGGTCTACCGCCGCTGGCGCACCAAGGACGAGCTGCTCGCCCAGGCCATCGAGACGGCCCGCGACGACCTGCCCAACGTGGCGGAGGCGGTGGAGGGCACGCTGCCGGAGGTGATCGAGCGGCTGCTCCCCCGGTGGGGCGAGGTGCTGGCCGAGCCGCGGTTCCGGGCCCTGTCGGCGCAGCTGCTGGCGGCCGGGGCCGGCCATCCCGCGCTGCTGGAGGCCTACCGGAGGCATCACGTGCTGCCGCGCCGGGAGCGGGCGCGTGAGGTGATGCGGCGGGCGCAGCGCGACGGCCACCTCAGCCCGGCGGCCGACCCGGACGTGCTCGCCGACATGATGGAGGGCGCGGTGATCTACAAACTGCTGCTCTCCCCCAGCCCGCTCGGCCCGGCCGAGATCAGCGCCTATCTGCGCGCCCTGCTGGTGCAGGCCGGGTTCTCACTGCCGGGCGGTCCAGTGGGCGGGGCGGGAGAGCGCGGCCGGGAGGCGGGTGGCGGCGTCGCCGGTGGCGGCGTTGAGCTGTGACTGGGTGACGAACAGGGCGCCGGTCAGGGCGGCGCCGGCGAGGTCGGCCCCGCGCAGGTCGGCGCCGATGAGGTCGGCGGACCTGAGGTCGGCGCCCTTGAGCGCGGCCCCGATGAGGTAGGCGCCGCGCAGGTTGGCCCCGCGCAGGTCGGCGCCCTTCAGGTTGGCGCCGATCAGGTCGGCGCCCCGGTGCTCCTTGCGCCGCCCGGCGCCCTTCCTGGCGAGCTCGCTGGCCCGCAGCAGCAGCACGTTGACCTCGGCCCGCCGGACGGCGACGTCGAGGTCGAGGAGCGCGGCGGGGTCGAGCAGGGTGAGGCGCTCGGTCGCGTCGAGCGCGCGGCGCAGGTCGGCGCGGATCGGCCGGGCGGCGGGCAGCTCGATCGCCTCGGTGAGGTAGGCGAGCAGCTCGTGCAACTGCCGCATGACCGGGAACACCGCGAACATCTCACGCGCGCTGCCCGGCTCCCGCCGCCAGTCGAGCCCCCGGTAGGTGACCTGCGACACCTGCTGCCCGGCGCCGAAGCAGTCGTAGACCACGCACCCGGGGTAGCCGGACTCCCGCAGCCGCTCGTGGATGCCGCACCCGAAGTCGGCCCGCAGGTTGCCGCACGGCTGCCCGGCGGGCTTGTCGGCGGCGAAGTCGGCGGAGGCGGAGAAGGGCAGCGCCACGCAGCACAGCCCGAAGCAGCTCGCGCAGTCTCCCCGCAGAGTGCCGGGCAATGGTCCCCCTCGTGTCAGCCGTCCAGGTAGCGCAGGATCGCCAGCACCCTGCGGCTGTAGGCGGGGGTGGCGGGCAGATCCAGCTTGTCGAAGATGGCGTTGATGTGCTTCTCGACCGTGCTCAATGATACGTGCAGGGCGGTGGCGATCGCCGCGTTGGCGTAGCCCTGCGCCAGGTGGCGGAGCACCTGCGACTCGCGTTCGGTGAGGGTGCGCAGCGGGTCGACGTGCGTGGTGCGGGCCAGGAGCTGGCGCACCACCTCGGGGTCGATGACGGTGCCGCCGGCGCGCACACGTTCCAGCGACTCCAGGAACTCGGCGACCTCCGACACCCGGTCCTTCAGCAGGTAGCCGAGCCCGCCGGCGGCCCCGGCCAGCAGCGTGGCGGCGTACGTCTTGTCGACGTACTGCGACAGCACGAGCACCCCGACGGCGGGCCAGCTCTCGCGGATGCGCAGCGCGGCGCGCAGGCCGTCGTCGGTGTGGGTGGGCGGCATCCGCACGTCGACCACGGCGACGTCGGGCCGGTGCTCGGCCACCGCCTCGACCAGGGCGGGGGCGTCGCCGACGGAGGCGACGACCTCGTGTCCGGCGTCGCGCAGCAGGCTCGCCAGGCCCTCGCGGAGCAGCACGGCATCGTCGGCCAGGATCAGTCGCACGGCGGCTCCTTGGGGAGCGTGGCGCGCACCCGGGTGCCGCCGCCGGGGCCGCCGGTCACCTCGAACGCGCCGTCGAGCGCCAGCACGCGGCGGGCCAGGCCGGACAGGCCGCCTCCGGACGGGTCGGCGCCGCCCGCGCCGTCGTCGGAGATCTCCACGCGCACCGTCCGCTCGTCCTCGCTCAGCACGACCAGGATGTCATGGGCGCCGGCGTGCTTGACCGCGTTGGTGATCGCCTCGCGGGCCACGAAGTACAGGGCGGTCTCCACCTCCGGGGCGAGCCGCCCGGCGAGCCCGTGGTGGACGGTGACGGGCACGCCGGCGCGTTCGGCGACGCCGTCCAGCGCGGCCCGCAGGCCCAGCTCGTCGAGCGCGGTCGGGTAGATGCGCCAGGCGACGCTGCGCAGTTCGTCCAGCAGTTGCCGCGACTCGGTGTAGGCCTGCCCGACCAGGTCGGCGGCGGGCCCGGGGGTGTCGCCGGAGGCGTGGCGGGCACGGCCGAGGAGCATGGCCAGCGCCACGCCGCGCTGCTGAACGCCGTCGTGCAGGTCGCGCTCGATGCGGCGGCGCTCGTCGTCGACGGCGCGGACGATGCCGGAGCGGGTGGCGGTGAGTTCGGCGATGCGCCGTCGCATGCGTTCCTGGGGGCCGGGGCCGAGAAAGCGACGGGCCAGGCGCCGCTCGGCCGCGATGACGGCCTGGCAGCAGAGCGTGCCCACGGCCAGCAGGAAGATTCCGCAGGTGAGCCCGATGGCCCAGCTCTCGGTCGTCAGCCGGACGCCGGGGAACTCCAGCGCCACCGGGGAGGAGTCGCCGGCCAGCATCGTCCAGCACGCCCCGCCGGTGAAGAGCAGGCCGACGAAGAGCACCGCCACCGCGACGTACCCGCCCAGAACGCCCACGCACGCGCGCAGCGCGAGATAGCCGGTGCCCGCCGTGCCGGGGTCGCTGTCCTGGCCGAGCAGCACCCGCAGCCGGGTGCGTTCGAGCGCCACGAGCCGGGGCGCCCACCACCCGGCGAGCGGCCAGGCCAGCACGAGCAGGAGCAGTTCGACACCTCCGGTCACCACTCCCGTGAGCACCCCGGCGAGTCTGCGTAGGATCACGGCTGGGCAGTCTAGGCGTCGCGCCGGCGCAGCACGACCTGGCCGGCCACCAGGGCCAGCGCCGTCCAGCCGGTCAGCCAGGCCAGCCCTTCGAGTGCCGGGTACGGGATCGGGCCGCCGGTCATGTTCTCGGTGCTCTCCATGAACGCCAGCCCGGCGAACGTCGGCAGCCGCATCGACACGTCCAGCGCCACCTGGCTGCCCGTCATGGCCAGCATGAGCGGCAGTCCCATCGTCAGCAGGAACATCGCCGTCAGCGCCCCGGCCGAGCCGCGCACGGCGACGCTCACCCCCACGGTCAGCACCCCGGTCAGCGCGCAGAACACGCCCAGCCGCAGCAGGTCGGCCACCGCCTCGCCCGGCGGGAACGCCGCCAGCCCGCCGAACGTGTCCGACGACAGCACCAGATGGGTGACCAGCGCCGCCACACCGCCCGACAGCACCCCGGCGGCGAACATCACCGGCGCCACCACCAGCGCCTTCGCCGCCAGCACCCGTCCCCTGATCGGCACCACCTGCAGCGTGCCCCGGATGGAGCCCGAGGCGTACTCGGAGGTGACCAGCAGCATCGCCAGCGTGATCACCGCGTACTGGGCGAACGCCGTCGCCGAGATCACCGGGTCCGTCACCACCACCCGCGCCCCGGCGACGCCCTCGCGCAGCGCCTCGGTCGCCTGCGCGCCGCCGAGCGTCAGCCCGCCGAGCACGGTGACGATCACCGCTCCGGCCAGGCACAGCCAGGTCGAGCGGACCGACCACAGCTTGACCCACTCGGCCGCCATCGCGTTCCTCATCGTGCCCCCTCCGCGCCGTACTCCACGCTGCCGGCGGTCAGTTCCTGGTAGGCCTGCTCCAGCGACGCCTCGCGCGGGCTCAGCTCGTGCAGCCGGACGCCCGCGTCATGAGCCAGGTCGCCGATCCGCTCCAGCGTCGCGCCGGTGACGACGAGCTCGTTCTCGCCGCGCCGCGTCACGCTCACGCCCGGGGACGTCAGCAGGTCCGCAAGATCGCCGGCGTGCGGCGTCCGTACGAGCACGGACGGGGTGGCCAGCACCTGCGCCAGCGGCGCGTCGGCGATCAGCCGGCCCTTGCCGATCACCACCAGATGGTCGGCGGTGAGCTGCATCTCGCTCATCAGGTGGCTGGAGACGAACACCGTGCGCCCTTCGGCCGCCAGTGACCGCATCAGGCGGCGCACCCAGCGCACCCCGTCCGGGTCGAGCCCGTTGACGGGCTCGTCGAACATCAGCACCTCGGGGTCGCCGAGCAGCGCGCCCGCGATGCCGAGCCGCTGGCTCATGCCGAGCGACAGCGTGCCCGCCCGCTTCCCGGCCGCCTCGCCGAGCCCGGCCATCTCCAGCACCCGCGCCACGCGGGCCCGGGGGATGCCGCCGCCGCGCGCCATCGCCAGCAGGTGCGCGCGCCCGCTGCGCCCGGGGTGCACGGCGCGGGCGTCCAGCAGCGCGCCGACCGTGCGCAGCGGGTGCTCCAGCTCGTGGTACGGCCTGCCGCCGATGAGCGCGCGGCCCGAGGACGGGCGGTCGAGGCCGAGGATCATGCGCATCGTGGTGGACTTGCCGGCGCCGTTCGGGCCGAGGAAGCCGGTGACGGCGCCGGGCTTCAGCTCCAGCGTCAGGTCGTCCACGGCGGCGCGGTCGCCGTACCGCTTGGTGAGATGGTCGAGTCGGATCACGTTTCCCCACGGTAGGCAGGCGGGGCGGCGCGGGCCATGGGGGCGATCCGCCGACCCGTATGGAGGATTCCCGTATTGCACTGATCATTCCAAAACGTGCTACGGTCGGCGTATGGCACGACCGAGGACGTTCGAGGAGGACCGGGCCCTGGAGGGCGCCATGCGCGCGTTCTGGGAGTCGGGCTACGAGGCCACCTCCACGCAGGACCTGTGCGAGGCCACCGGGCTGGGGCGCAGCAGCGTCTACAACGCCTTCACCGGCAAGCGGGAGCTGTTCACGCGGGCGCTGCGCCGTTACATGGGACAGAAGAACGCGGAGCTGTTCGAGCTGCTGGAGCGCGACCTGCCGATCCGGGAGAAGGTCCGCGTCCTGCTGCGGGCGGTCGCCGAGGGCGTGCCCGGCGAGCCGCCCGGCTGCCTGGTCGTCAACAGCATGGTCGAGCTGGCGCCCCGCGACCCGGAGATCGCCGAGCTGCTGCGGCGTGACCAGGAGCGGCGGCTGGAGGCGTTGCGGGCGGCCATCGGGCTGGCCAAGGCACGCGGCGAGCTGGGGCCGGTCAAGGATCCGGCGGCGCTGGCGCAGTTCGTGGTGGCCACGGTCAGCGGCATGCGGGTGGTGGCGCGCGCGGGCGGCGACCGGGCGGCGCTTGAGGCGATCGCGGCCACGGCGCTCGACGCGTTCTGAGCGTTTCGTGCCCTTGTTTTGTACTGAACGATCTAAAAGATGGGATGATGGACGATGCCGCTGGCCGTCTATGTCCTGGGGCTGGCGATCTTCGCCCAGGGCACGTCGGAGCTGATGCTGGCCGGGCTGCTGCCCGAGATGGCCGCCGACCTGGGCGTGTCCGTGCCCGACGCCGGGTTGCTGATCTCCGCGTTCGCGATCGGGATGCTGGTGGGCGCGCCGGTGCTGGCCGTGGTGACGCTGCGCTGGCCGCGCCGGACCGCCCTGCTGGCGTTCATGGCGGTGTTCGCCGTGTCGCACGTCGTGGGAGCGCTGACGCCCGACTACGGGACGCTGCTCGTGACGCGGGTGGTGGGCGCGTTCGTGTACGCCGGGTTCTGGGCGGTGGCGGCGGTCACCGCCATCGGCCTGGCCGGCCCCGCCGCGCGCGGCAGGGCGATGGGGATCGTGGCGGGCGGCCTCACGGTCGCCACCACCCTCGGGCTCCCGGCGGGCACCCTCGTGGGGCAGAGCCTCGGCTGGCGGGCCGCCTTCTGGGTGGTGGCGGCCCTGTCCGCGCTGGCCGCGATCGGCGTCCTGGCCACCGTGCCGGGCGGCGTGGCGGCGGGCGACGGGCCCGGCCCGTCGCTGCGGCGCGAGCTGCGGGCCCTGGCCGGCCCGAGGCTGTGGCTGGCCCTCGGCACGACCGCGCTGGCCACGGCCGCCCTGCTGGTCACGTTCAGCTACCTGAGCGCGATGCTCACCGGCACGACGGGACTCGCGCCCGGGTGGGTCCCGGCCGTGCTGGCGCTGTACGGCGCGGGCTCGCTGATCGGCATCACCGTCGGCGGGCGCACCGCCGACGCGCGCCCCTTCACCACCCTGTACGCCGGGCTGGCCGGGCTGGTGGTGATCTCGGGGGCGCTGGCGCTGACGGCCGGGGTGGCGTGGCTGGTGGTGCCGCTGGTGTTCCTGCTGGGGGCGTTCGGCTTCGCCACCAACCCGGCGCTGAACACCCGCGTGTTCGCCGTCGCCCACGACGCCCCCACGCTGGCGGCCTCGGTCAACGTGTCGGCGTTCAACGTCGGCATCACCGCCGGGCCCTGGCTGGGCGGCCTGCTGATCGCCGCCGGCCACGGCTACGCGCCGCTGGGCTGGATCGGCGCGGCGCTCGGCGTGCTCGCCCTGGGCACGGTGGCCCTCGCCGCGTCGCTGCACCGCCGCGCCCCGGCCGGTGTCACGGCCGGTCAGCCGGTGGGGGCGGGCGCCGACGGGGCCTGATAGACCGACACCGCGAACGGGCGGTGGGCCTCCCGTTCCACCAGCTCGCTCACCCGTGTCACGGCCCGCCCGGAGTCGATGAACCGGTGCAGCCGCCTCGCTTCCGGCCATGGATGCACCAGCACCAGGACGCCGCCGGGCGCCAGCAGCCCGGTCAGCCGGGCGCTCGCCTGGCGCAGCCGGTCCCGGCGGCCCAGGTAGTAGAGGGTTTCCGAGCAGAACACCAGGTCGTAGCGGTGCTCGGAGGAGAACAGGAGGATGTCGGCCGGCAGCAGCAACGTCCGGCCGGCCGCCTTCGCCACCCGCTCCGCCGCCCGCGCCAGCGCCCGCTCGGAGATGTCCAGGCCCGTGACGTGCGCCTCCGGGTAGGCGGTGACGAGCTGCTCGGTGAACACGCCCTCGCTGCAGCCCACCTCCAGGATCCGCCGGTACGGCAGGCCGGGCAGCTGGGCGAGCGTGGCGGCGTACTTGGCCTGCTCGTAGGCGTCGGTGCCCATGTGCCACGGGTCCGGGCGGCGGTGCCACCAGTCGAAGTAGCGGCGCAGCACGGCGCCCTGCCCCCGCGAGGAGAGCAGGGACAGCGACCTGAAGAAGGTCCGGTGCAGGAGGTCGGTGATTTCCTTCACGGGTGCCATGCGGCCCCTTCCGCGCGCAGGGACATCTCGTGGGGGCCGTTGAGCCCGCCCGGCGTTCACTCGACCTCAATCCTGCATGATCTCCGCCGCCGGCGAGCGGACCCCGGCGGCGCGGTCCGTCAGCCGAACTCGATGCGTCCCGTGCCGGGCATCGCCCCGAGGCCTCCCATCGCGCATCCCAGCACCCCGCCCTCCGGCGCGATCCCGCCACGTGAGCGCCGGCCGTCGAGCAGGCCGCCCGTCACCGTGCCGGTCAGCAGCGCGCCCGCGGTGCCCAGCTCGTCGTTCCCGATGCGCAGGCGGGAGCTGCCCACCGGCCGGCCCGTCGCGTCGTACCAGGTGACGGTGGCTCGGCCGCGCATCCCGCGGACGGCGGCGCACGACGCCTGCCCGGCGGCGCGCAGCGACGCCCACCCCGACCTGAGCCTGGCGGGCGTGCCGCGGCAGCCGCTCAGCCAGAGCGCTCCCCGCGCCGCGACCTTCCCTGGCACCAGCCCGACGGGCGGCGTGAAGACGATCGGGCTGCCGGGCGGCGTGCCGACGGCACACGTGAGCACGCCCGCCCGCGGCGCTGCCGCAGCGGCGGCCGTGCTCTCGATCGTCGCGCCCGCCGGCGCGGTGCTGAGGACGGCGAGCAGCGCGGCGGCTCCGGCGATCGGCGTGACCTTCACGAGACTCCCCCGACGTACAGTGCTGGTCCGGATACATTGTGTAGCATCCGGCGGGCCGGCAGGCCGCAATCGCGCTGCCAGGGGTAGGCGGGCAGCGTGACGACCCGGCCGGGCCTCGTGAAGTAGGCCGACCAGTCGGTGTCGGCGCCCGCGACGACCAGCTCGTCCACCGCCCTGTCGACGACCTCGACGCCGTCGCGGCCGGGGTCCATGGTGGGCACGATCGCCGGTGAGCCGCTGTGCCTGATGAGCGTCACGGGCATCGGCGGCGGCCCGACGTGCGCGAGCAGCTCCACCCCGGCCAGCGCGGGCGCCCGTCCCTCGCCTGCCGCCCCCTCCGGCCCCGCGGCCGCTGCCGAGGGCGGCTCGGCCGCGCGGCGGGCCGCCTCGGGCAGGGGCAGCTCACCCGTGGCCCAGGCGGCGGTGAGCTCGCCGACGCCGTGGCCGACCGCCGCGACCGCCCTGATGCCCCGCGCGGCCAGCATCTCCGTCACCCCCACCTGGAC
>NZ_LAVL01000117.1 GCF_001083785.1 Nonomuraea sp. SBT364 | reverse complement strand
TTCGTCGGCAGCGTCAGAGTTGTATAAGAGACAGGGTCCGCACCCGCGCGGTGATCGACCCGTCGGGGGCGGACCCGCGCGAGCCGTACCTGCGCTTCGTCGCCGAACTGGAGACCCGGGGCTGGCTGCCCCCGCATGCGGCCGCCCACGCGCGTGAAAGGAGCGCCCGATGACGGACCTGGTGCTGGTACGCCACGGCGAGACCGTGTGGCACGCCGAGAACCGCTACGCCGGGGTCAGCGACATCGAGCTGACCCCGCGCGGCCACGACCAGGCCGCACGGCTGGCCGGCTGGGCGCGCACCGCCGGGCTGGACGGCGTGTGGGCCTCGACGCTGAGCCGTTCCCGCATCACCGCCGCGGGCAGCGCCGAGGCGGCGGCCGTGGAGCTACGGGTGGACGAACGCCTGCGGGAGCTCGACTTCGGCAGGGGCGAGGGGCTGACCGCCGACGAGATGCGCGAGCGCTTCCCCGGCGCCCGCGCCGCCTTCGAGGCCGACCCCGGCGCGAACCCGCTGCCCGGCGGCGAGCGGCCGGTGGAGGCCGCCGACCGGTTCACCGCCGCGCTGCGTGACATCGCCGCCGCCTGCCCCGGCGGCCGGGTGCTCGTGGTCGCGCACACGACCGCCATCAGGATCGCGCTGTGCCGGCTGATCGGCGTGCCGCTCGGCGAGTACCGGCGGCTGTTCCCGCGCCTGGACAACTGCGCGCTCACCGAGCTGCGCCTGCGCGGCGAGCAGGTCGCGGTCCTGAAGTACAACTCCCCGATTGGAGCCTTGCGTTGACCATCCGAGTCCTTGCCGCCGGCGACCATTTCGTCCGCAACGACCTGCTCATCGACGCGTTGCGCCGCGAGGTGCCCGGCGAGGTGCTGGCCGGCGAGCTCACGCTGCCGTGGCCGGTGGTGCCGTTCGGCCGGGTGGGCGAGGTCGACGAGGCGTCGGACGTGGAGGACGAGCTGATCGAGGCGCTCCAGGGCGTCGAGGCGTGCGTCACCCAGATGGCGCCGCTCACCCGGCGCGTCCTCGACGCCTGCCCGGACCTGCGGCTGTTCTGCGTGAGCCGGGGCGGCCCGGTGAACGCCAACCTGGAGGCCGCCACCGAGGCGGGCGTGGCCGTGACGTTCGCGCCGGGCCGCAACGCGGTCGCCACCGCCGAGCACACGCTGGCCATGCTGCTGGCCGCCACCCGGCGCATCCCGCGGACGCACGCCGACCTGGCCGGTGGCGTCTGGCGCGGCGACTACTACATCTACGACAACGTCGGCCCCGAGCTGGAGGGCAGCACGGTCGGCCTGGTCGGCTACGGCGCGATCGGCCGCCGGGTGGCCCGCATGCTCCAGGGGTTCGGGGCCGAGGTGCTGGTCTTCGACCCGTACGTGGACGTGCCGGGCCGGGTGGAGCTGGACGAGCTGCTGCGCCGCTCCCGGTTCGTGTCGCTGCACGCCCGCGCCACCCCGGAGACCATCGGCATGATCGACGCCGGCCGGATCGCCGCCATGCCGGCCGGATCGGTGCTGGTCAACTGCGCCCGGGGGTCGCTGCTCGACTACGACGCGCTGTGCGACGCGCTGGACTCCGGTCACCTGTTCGGCGCGGCCATGGACGTCTTCCCCGAGGAGCCGATCCCCGCCGGGTCCCGGCTGCTGACCACGCCGAACCTGGTGATGACCCCGCACCTGGCCGGCGCGAGCAAGGAGACGGCCGCGAAGGCCGCCTCCATCGTCGCCGCCGACGTGGCCCGCTACGTGCGCGGCGAGCCCCTGCTGCACTGCGCCAACCCGGCCGTCAGCCTTTCAGCGCGCCAGCCATCAGGCCGCGCATGAAGAAGCGGCCCAGCAGCACGTAGATGAGCATGGTGGGGATCGACGCCAGGATCGCCGCCGCCATCTGCTGGCTGTAGGGCGTGGCCTGGGCGCCGGCGATGTTGTTCAGCATCACCGTGGTCGGCCAGCTCGTCGGCCCGGTGAGGAACACGGCGAACAGGAAGTCGTTCCACAGCGAGGTGAACTGCCAGATGATCACCACCGCGATGGCCGGGCCGGACACCGGCAGCACCACCGACCAGTACGCGCGCAGCATCCCCGCCCCGTCGACCCGGGACGCCTCGATCAGCTCGTCCGGGATCGTCACGTAGTAGTTGCGGAAGATCAGCGTGCAGATCGGGATGCCGTACACCACGTGCGCCAGCACCAGCCCCGGGATGCCGCCGTAGAAGAAGCCCTGCAGCCCGGTCAGCTCGTTCAGCCCGACCAGCAGTTGCACCAGCGGGATCATCACCCCCTGGTAGGGGATGAACATGCCGAACAGGAACAGCGTGAACAGCACGTCGGCCCCGGGGAAGCGCCATTTGGACAGCACGTAGCCGTTCATGGAGCCGAACGCGCACGACAGGATCGAGCCCGGCACCGCGAGCAGCACGCTGTTCCACAGCCCGGGGGCGAGCTTCTCCCACGCCACTCCCCACGCCTCGAACGTCCACGTCCCAGGCAGGTTCCACGCCTGACTGGGGTCCGCCTCGGTCAGCGGCTTGAAGCTGGTGACCAGCAGCACGTAGATGGGGATCAGGAAGACCACCACGAAGGCGATCAGCAGGGCGAGCCGGACCCAGGAGCCCGCGTGCCTCATGAGCGCCTCTCCTTGCGGACGGACCAGATCAGGTACGGGATCACGAACACGGCGACGCTGAGCACGATGTACGAGGCGATGGTGGCGCCCTTGGCCGGATCGTGGGAGTCGAACACCGCCACCCACATGAACACGGCCGGCACGTCGGTGACGATCTGCTTGCCGGAGACCGCGACGATCAGGTCGAACACCTTGAGCGAGATGTGCCCGAGGATGATCAGCGCGGACAGCGTCACGGGGCGCAGCAGCGGCAGCACCACGTGCCGGTAGACGCCCCACTCGGTGGCGCCGTCGACGCGTGCCGCCTCCCGCAGTTCCTCCGGCACGCCCCGGAACCCGGCAAGGAACAGCGCCATGACATATCCGGACATCTGCCAGACGGCCGGCAGCGCCATGGCCGCCATGCCCCACTCCTGGTTCCGGAACCACTCCCACTGCGGCAACCCGATCGCGTCGAACAGCCGGTTCAGCCCGACCGCCCGCTCGTCCATCCCCGAGTTCATCAGCCACCGCCACACGATGCCGGTGGCGACGAACGACACGGCCATCGGGAACAGGTAGATCGCCCGGAACGTCCCCTCGCCCCAGATGCCCTTCTCCATCAGGAACGCCAGGAACCAGCCCAGCACCAGCGCACCCGCCACGAACACGACGGTGAACACGATCGCGTGGTTCACCGACAGGTGCCACCGGGCCTGGTCCCAGATGTCGATGAAGTTCCGCAGCCCGACGAAGCTCCCCTCGGACACCTCGTCGTGCTTGTCCGTCATGGCCAGCTGGAAGTTCCAGCCCAGCAGGCCGTACACGAACACGCCGATCGCCACGATCGACGGCGTGACCAGGAGCAGCCCCGGGAGCCAGGCGCGCACCCGTCTCAACGATTGCCTCCCTTTCCAGAGGGGGTACGGCGGGCGTGCCCGCCGTACCCGCCGATCACTGGGCGTTCGCCGTGGCGGCGGCGGCCAGGCCCTTCTGCAGCTCGGCCACGTCCTGGGTGCCGATGAACAGCCCGACCGCCTCGTTGATGGCGGCCAGCCACGGCTGGTTCACCGCGACGCCGTGCTGGATGGAGCCGGCCAGGTCGTCGCCCGACCAGTCCTTCAGCGCGTCGGCCAGGTAGTCGGTGTAGAGGGACTGGTCGGCGTCCTTGCGGGCGGGGATGGAGCCCTTCTTCGGGTTGAAGGCGTCCTGTCCCTCCTTGCTCGCCGCGACCTTCAGCCAGGCGACGGCCCCGTCACGGTTCTTGGCGCCCTTGGGCAGGGTGAAGCTGTCCGACAGCCACAGGTAGGTGCCCTCGGTGCCCGGCGCGGGCGCCCAGTCGAAGTCGGTCTTCGACGCCTTGCCCAGGCCGCCGTCCGGCGGGTTGTGGAAGTAGCCGTACGCCCAGTCGCCCATGATGTTGAACGCGGCCTCGCCGTCGGCCACCTGCTTGGCCGCGGGCTGCCAGTCGTCCTGGGGGCTGCCCGCGTACGACATGATCTTCTTGAAGCTCTCCAGCGCCTTGGTGACCCCGGCGCTGTTCCAGTCGGCGCCGGGCTTGAACAGCGCGTTGTAGGCGTCGGTGCCGAGCGAGCCGAGCAGCACGCTCTCCAGCAGGTGGGTGACCGTCCACTCCGAGCCGATCGAGAGCGGGATCTTGCCCGTGGCCTTGACCTTCTCCAGGGCGGCGACGAACTCGTCGATCGTCTTGGGCGCGCCGGCGACGCCGGCCTCCTTCAGCACCGCCGGGTTGAACCACAGCACGTTGGAGCGGTGGATGTTCACCGGCACCGAGTAGATCTTGCCGTCGACGCTGATCTGCTCGACGAGCTGCGCCGGGAAGGCGTCGGCGAGCTTGAGCTCGTCGTAGAGGAAGTTGAGCTCCTCCAGGTCGCCGGCCTTGATGTAGCCCTGCAGCTCGGCGCCCGCGTGTCCCTGGAACGTGTCGGGCGGGGTGTCGGCCTGCAGCTTGGAGGCGAGCAGGGCCTTGGCCTTGTCGCCGGAGCCGCCCGCGACCGCGGCGTCGAAGAAGGTCAGGTTCGGGTTCTGCTGCTCGAAGATCTGCCGCATCGCCTGCAGGCCGTCGGCCTCACCGGGCCCGGTCCACCAGGAGAACACCTCGACCTGCTGCTTGCCGCCACCGCCGTCGCCGCTCGCGGCCGGCTGGGCCGGGGAGCCGCCACCGCCGCACGCCGACAGCCCGAGCAGGCCGGCCAAAGTGATCGCGACGGTCGCCGTCCACCGTCGTCTCATCGCACACCATCCCTTCGAGAAATCCCCCGAGTTGGTGAGTTGACAACGTTGTCAGTAGGGCAATCAACGCACTTCGCACTCCGGCGCGTCAAGGCATGCGCGGATAACAGGTCCGCATACTGAGAACTGTCGGTGGCCGCGGGCACACTTCCAGGTATGGCCGACGAGCCCCTCGAACTGGGCGAGATCTCCCTCTCCGACTGGCACGCGCACACCGACACGATGGCCGACGTGGGGTTCCTCGTCATCGCGAGGCGACTCCCCTCACTCGTCCGCCAGGCCATGGGCATGGCGTGGCGGGCCGGCCCCCGCGACACCGCGGCGACCGTCGGGCTCAGCCTGCTCGGCGGCCTCTACGCCGACCTCTACACCCTGCAGGCGTCGGCCTACAGGTGATCACCGGGTCCCGTCAGTGACTGGCGAAGCCCTGGGTCCAGTGCCCGCCGGCGAAGCCGACGCCGATGTGGGTGTAGCCGCACGTGAGGATGTTGGCCTTGTGGCCGGGGCTGTCCATCCAGCCGGCCACGACCTCCGCGGCCGTGCGCTGCCCGGCGGCGATGTTCTCGCCCCACGAGCCGATCGGCGCGAAGCCCGAGTCACGGATGCGGTCCCCCGGCCCTTCGCCGTCCGGCGATTCGTGGTCGAAGTAGTCGCGGGCGACCATGTCCTTGGAGTGGGCCAGCGCCGCCGCGCGGAGTTCGGGGTCGTGCCTGAGCGGCTTGCAGCCCGCCTTGGCGCGGGCGGCGTTGGTGAGCCTGACGACCTCGTTCTCGGCGTTGGTGCCCACGGCGGCGGACCGCTTGGCGGGAGCGGGCTTGGTGGGGGTTCTCTTGGTCGGGGCCGGCTTCGGCTCGGCGGCGGCGGTCGCCGACTTACGCGTGCCGGGCGTCCTGGTGGGCCTGGGGGTGTCCTTCGGGCCGGCCCGCCTGCTCGTCGTGCGGCCGGGGACCGGCGTGGGCTCGGCGGTCTCCTCGTCCGGCTCGCCCTCCCTGCTGATCACCGGCTCCTCGCTCCCGGCGGGCGCCGGGGGCGGGCTGGACGTCGCGGCGACGTTCCGGGGCTCGGCGGCGCGGGCGTCGACGACGACGGCCACGCCGACGAGGGCGGTCAGGCCGAGGCCGATGGTCGTGGACAAGATCCTGGCGGCTCTGGTCCGTCGGAGCGGCAAGGCGGATCTGTCCGCCACGTCCCGCGATGGGCGAAATCTTCCAGTACGACGCACAATCGTGGAGTTTATCCGTTTTTTAGCGAATGATGGGGTAGTTGTTCCCTACGGCTACGTCAGCACCGCCTGCATGATCGTGCGGGCGATGGGCGCCGCCGGGCCTGGGCGTTCCAGGACCACGCCCACCGCCACCTCCGGCGCCCGGGCCGGCGCGAACGCCGTGAACAGGGCCGGGGCGCCCGGGCCCGCCGACTGGGCGGCCACCGAGATCCCCGGGACGGCCGCCGCCGCGCCCGGCCCGCCCGGCCGGGTGATCGCGGTCATCATCGCGCCGAGCTGCCCGGCCAGCTCGGGGGTCAGCGTCGTGCGGTACGGCGCGGGCGCCGCCCGGCTGATGACCGAGCCGTCCCGCAGCCGTACCTCCTCCACCAGGTACGGACGCATCAGCGTGCCGTGGTTGGCCACGGCCGCCGAGAGCATGGCGACCATGAGCGGAGTGACGCGCCCGCCCGGCGCACCGACGGCCGACAGGGCGGTCCGGGCCCGGTCGGCGTCGCCGTCGTAGGAGCTGGGCGCGACGGGCAGCGGGATCGTCAGGCCCGGGTCGTTGAAGCCGAACGCGTCCGCCTGGTCCCGCAGCGTGTCCTGGCCGAGTTGCAGGCCGATGCCGGCGAAGGCGGTGTCGCAGGAGATCCGGAAGGCGCGGGCGAGCGGCCGCCGGGCGGCCCGGCCGCACGGCCCGCCGTGCGCGTTGTCGACGTACTGGGTGGTGCCGGGCAGGCGCAGCCTGGCGGGGCCGGGCAGCTCGGTGGCCGGCCCGTACTCGCCGGTGGCCAGCGCGGCGGCGGCGGTGACCAGCTTGAACGCCGAGCCGGACGGGTAGGTCTCGGCTGTCGCCCGGTTCAGCAGCGGGCGGCCGGGCGCGCCGCGCAGCCGCTGCTCGGTGCGGGCCAGCGCGGCGGCGTCGAACGTGGCGTAGGCGTTCGGGTCGTACGACGGATAGCTGGCGAGGGCGAGGATGGCGCCGGTCGCCGGGTTGACGGCGACGGCGGCGCCGGGGCGGCCGGCCGTCCGCAGGCTCTGGTAGGCGGCCCACTGGGCGCGGTCGCTGATCGTCAGGCGGACGTCGGCGGCCTGCTCGGTGCCCACCCTGACCAGCGACTGCATCTTGACCTTGGCGTCGGTGCCCGACAGCGCCGCCTCCATCGCCCGCTCGGCACCGGTCGCCTGCCCGGCGGTGAGATGCCCGGTGACGGGGGCGAACATCTCGCCGTGCGGGTAGGAGCGGCGGTAGCGGTACGGCCCGCCGTCCGTCTCCCGGCTGGTCGCCACCACGGTGCCCTCGTAGCTGAGGATGGCGCCGCGCGGCTCGTCGAACCTGGCGATGCGGGCACGCTCGTTACGCGGGTCGGCGTTGAGCGATCTGGAGGAGAACGCCTGCACGAAGGTCAGGTGCGCCAGCAACGCGAACAACAGCCCCGCGCACAGCCTCGCCACGCGACGCAGCGTGCCGTTGATCCGTCTCGCCCTGGTCATGGATCCCGGTTTTAGCAACCGGAGATCCAAGGCAGGGCTAGAGGACGCTGCGGTAGTAGGAAATCTTGTCGCTGATGTAGCGCTTGCGCTCGGTGAGGTTGCCGATCTGGGCCTCGACGCGGCGATCGTGCTCTTCGAGGAGCGCGATGCGGTCGGCGATCGTGTGGTCGCCGGCGCGGACCAGCTCGGCGAAACGCAGCATCTGGGCGATCGGCATGCCGGTGTCGCGCAGGCAGCGGATGGTGCCGAGCCAGCCGACGTCCTCCTGGCTGAACCTGCGCTGCCCGGCCGCGTTGCGTTCGACCGGTTCGAGCAGGCCGATCTTCTCGTAGTAACGCAGCGTGTCGAGGGAGAAGCCGGTCTCCTCGACCACTTCGGCGGGGGTGTAGACGCTCACGGGTCCACAGCATCCCACCTGGAGCGTACTCCAGGTCAACCGTTTGACATGGAGTGCACTCCAGCTCACACAGTTCTGGCCATGGACATCGCACTCGGCACCATTCCGTTCGGCACCACCGTCAGCGAGAAGGACACCTTCGCCATCCTCGACAGGTTCCTCGACGCCGGGGGCCGCATGCTCGACACGGCCAACAACTACCCGTTCTGGGTGGAGGGCCGCACCGGGGACGAAAGCGAGCTGGCCATCGGCGCCTGGATGGCCGCACGGGGCAACCGCGACCAGGTGTTCCTCAGCACGAAGGTCGGCGCCCGGCCGACGGTCCCCGGGTCCGTCACGCTGGACTCGGCGGAGGGACTGTCGGCGGCCGCCGTCCGCTCCGGCATCGAGGGCAGCCTGCGCCGGCTCGGCACCGATCGCGTGGACCTCTACTGGGCGCACATCGAGGACCGGTCGGTACCTCTGGAGGAGACCCTCGGCGCGTTCGACGAGCTGGCCGGGCAGGGCAAGATCGGCAAGCTGGGCGCCAGCAACCTGCCGGCCTGGCGGCTGGAGCGGGCCAGGAACGTCTCGGCCGCGCACGGCTGGCTCCCCTACACGCACCTGCAGCTGCGTCACACCTACCTGCGGCCGCGCCCGTACACGCGCCCGGCCGAGGGCGGGCACCACCTGACGGGCGACGAGCACCTGGAGTACGCGCGCGAGGCCGGGGTGACGCTGTGGGCGTACAACACGCTGATGTTCGGCGCGTACACCCGCGAGGACCGGCCGATCCCGGAGATCTACGACCACCCGGGCACCACGCGGCGGCTGGCCGTGCTGCGCGAGGTGGCCGGCGAGCTGGGCGCGACGCCGAACCAGGTGGTGCTGGCCTGGCTGCTGGCCGACGGCCACGTGCCGATCGTCGGCGTGAGCACGATGGCGCAGCTGGAGGAGGCCATCGGCGCGGCCGACGTCAAGCTGGACGACGAGCTGCGCCGCCGTCTGGACGAGGCGAGCTGATCAGGCAGCTGATCAGGCAGCTGATCACGGCAGGTGGTCGGCCAGGTAGCGGCGGGCGAGCTGCTTGCACTCGGCGATCAGGTCGGGGTCGCCGTCGGGGTGCGCGCGGAAGGCCAGCTTGAGCACCGCGTCGGTGGCCTCGACGGCGACCAGCAGCGCCCGGTCCAGGCCGGGCCCCCGGGGCGCGTCGAGCAGGTCGACGGTGAGGGCGCGCAGGCGGTCGGCGACGATCGCGTTGTTCTCCAGCGCGGCGTCGAGCGTGTGGTTGGTGCCGTCGACGGCGGGCCCGCCAGGCGCGGTCAGCGCCTCGCCGAAGTCGACCACGCCGAACCCGGGCGTGGTGCGCTTCATCGCCACGAACTCGTCGATGGCCAGCTCGACCAGGTCGGTCCAGTGGGAGAGGTCGGCCTCCGCGATCCGCTCGGTCACCCGGCCCAGGAACGCCTCCAGGTTGCGCAGCGCCAGCGCTCGCACGAGCCCCTGCTTGTCGGGGAAGAACTGGTAGAAGGTGCCGATCGGGACCTCGGCGCGGCGGGCCACCTCCTTGGTCGTCACGGCGTCGTAGCCGACCTCGTCGAGCAGGTGCGCGCATTCGTCGAGCATCCGCTCCACGCGCTCCGCGCTGCGACGCTGGGCGGGGCGGCGGCGCAAGGTACTCGTCATGCCCCACATCCTGTCCCATTACCAGCAAGTAGAGGCTAACATGAGCCGCACTCGCGAAACTTGAGGAGCCTGGCATGTTCCTGTGGGGCACGGCGACAGCGGCGTACCAGATCGAGGGCGCGGCGGACGAGGACGGCCGGGGCGCGTCCATCTGGGACACCTTCTCCCACGAGCCGGGCCGCACCCGCGACGGGCACACCGGCGACGTGGCCTGCGACCATTACCACCGCTGGCCGGAGGACGTGGCGCTGCTGTCGGAGCTGGGCGTCGGCGCCTACCGCTTCTCCATCGCCTGGCCGCGCGTGCAGCCGCCGGGCGCGGGGCCGGTCAACCCCGAGGGCCTGGACTTCTACGAGCGCCTGGTGGACGCCCTGCTGGCGGCCGGGATCACGCCGGTGCCGACGCTGTTCCACTGGGATCTCCCGCAGGCGGCGCAGGACCGGGGCGGCTGGCTGAACCGCGACACCGCGCACCGCTTCGCCGAGTACGCGGCCCTGGTCGCCGGCCGGCTGGCCGACCGCGTGCCGATGTGGATCACGCTCAACGAGCCGTTCGTGCACATGGCGTACGGCCACGCGCTGGGGATCCACGCGCCGGGCCAGGCGCTGCTGCTGGACGCGCTGCCGGTGGCCCACCACCAGTTGCTGGCCCACGGGCTGGCCACGGCGGCGCTGCGCGCGGCGGGCGCGGAGCGGGTGCTGATCACCAACAACTGCACGCCCGTGTGGGCGGCCTCGGACGCCGAGGAGGACGTGGCCGCCGCCGAGGCGTACGACATCCTGCACAACCGCCTGTTCAACGACCCCGTCCTTTTGGGCACTTACCCCGATTTGTCGGCGTACGGGGTGAAAAATCTGGACTTCGTGCGCGATGGGGATCTCGCGACGATCGCCGAGCCGCTCGACGGGCTGGGCGTCAACTACTACAACCCCACCCGCATCGCCGCCCCCGTCGAGCCCGGCCTGCCGTTCACCGACGCCGGGGTCACCGGCTACCCGGCCACCGCGTTCGGCTGGCCCGTCGTCCCGGACGGCCTGCGCGAGCTCCTCACCGGCCTGCGCGACCGCTACGGCGACGCCCTGCCGCCGGTCTACGTCACCGAGAACGGCTGCTCCCAGCCTGACGCGCCCGGCCCCGACGGCACGGTGGACGACCAGGCCAGGATCGCCTATCTCGACCAGCACATCGCGGCCGTCGGCGCGGCCCGGCGCGAGGGCGTGGACGTACGCGGCTACTTCGTCTGGTCACTGCTGGACAACTTCGAATGGGCCGAGGGCTACCACCAGCGCTTCGGCCTGGTCCACGTCGACTTCCCCACCGGCCACCGCACCCCGAAAGCCTCGTACCACTGGCTGCGGAACTTCCTGGCGACGCTCTAGGTACGTTCCTCGCCTCGCCAGTCAGTGATCACCCGGCTCCGCGCTTCTTGCGGCGCCGCTCTTCGACCAGTTCGGCGTATTCCGTTGCGGAGGAGGCGAACTTCGCGATGCCCTTCGCCGGGTCGGTGTACACGTAGTAGAGCCAGGAGCCGGCGGCCGGCTTCAGCGCGGCCCTGATGGCGTCCTCCCCCGGGTTGCCGATGGGGCCGGGAGGAAGGCCTGGACGCCTGTAGGTGTTGTACGGCGACGGGTTCTTGAGGTCCTCCACGCGCGCGCCGACACCGTACTTGCCCAGGCCGTACCAGATTGTGCTGTCCAGTTGCAGGCGCATCTTCCGGTTCAGCCGGTTGTGAATGACCCGGGCGATCTTGGGCATGTCCTCCTTCCTGCCGGCCTCGGCCTGGACGATGCTGGCGATGGTCACGATCTCCAGCGGAGTTCCGCCCGCACGCTCGGCGCCCTCGACCAGGCCGGTGTTCTCGGCGGCCGCCCCGAACCGGGCCACCATCGCCCCGAGGATCTCACCCGGGCTCGCGGTGGGCTCGAACTCGTAGACGCCGGGGAAGGCGAACCCTTCGAGCCTCCCCCGGGCATAGGGCGGCAGGCCGAGCGCGGCGCCGTCCTTGGCGGCCCTCTCGAACTCCGCCACCGGCCTGCCCGTGAGCGACGACAGCGTCTCGCACAGTCGCGCGAGCCGCGTCCCTTCCGCCACGGTCACGCTGACGACCGGACGGCGCTCGAAGGTGAGGTGCGGGACGGCGTCCCGGTGCCCGGCGGCGTCGTCGGGGGCCCGCGAGGAGATCCCGTGCAGCATGACCGCGGAGCCGACCGTGATCGCGGCGACGGCCGACGCCGCCACCAGGGCCGGCGCCCGGCCACGGAGCCGGCGGCCGGGCGCCTGGAGAAACCGGCCGGGCGCGGGCGGGCGCTCCTCGTCGGCCATGTCGGAGAGCGTCTCGCGCAGCAGGTTCTCGATGTTCATCGAAGCTCCCTCACAGTGGTCAGTTCAGGCGCCGTCTTCTTCAGACGTTCCAGCGAGCGGTAGATCTGGCTGCGTACCGACCCCACCCTGACGCCGAGCACCCGGGCGATCTCCGTCTCGGAAAGATCCTCGAAGTAGCGCAGCACGAGCATGGTCCGCTGACGGGGCGTGAGCCGGGAGAGGGCCGCCCGCATCACCATGCGAAGATCCACGGCGTCGGCGTGCCCGTCGGCGGCCTGATCGGGCAGCCGGCCGGTGGACACCTCCGCGACGCGCGAACGCCGCCGCCACCAGCTCACCTGCTCGTGGTACATGGCCCGGCGCACGTATCCCTCGACGGCGGCCGGATCGCGCAGACCGCGCCACTTCGCGGCCGTCTTGGTCAGGGCCGACTGCACCAGATCCTCGGCGGCGTGCCGGTCGCCGGTCAGCAGGTACGCCGTACGGAACAACGCCCCCGACCGGTCTACGACGAACTGCCGGAAGTCCGCCTCAAATCCTGGATCCACCCGTCCTCCTCGCCACGTTCACAGGCAAGGACGCAGGCGGTACGCCGATCTATGCCGGCACCGCCGGGGATTTCGCGCGTCAGAACACCGACACGTGGACGTGGTCGTAGTGGTTGGCGGTGACGCCGCCACGGTTGGACATGGGGTCCCAGCCGCCGCCCGAGCGGATGTCGTAGTAGCGCTGCTTCCAGATGATGTACATGACGCCGAGCCGGGACCCGTTCTTGATCAGGTAATCGGCCAGCGCGTCGCCCCGGTCCGCCTCGCCTCCGGAAGCCATGCCGCGCGAGATCATGAAGTCGCAGGCCCGGCCCTTGCCGTGCTCCCCCGGGTCGCCGGGGCGCAGGCAGCCGACGCCGTACGGCATGGGGAAGTTCTGCATGACGTCGGCCCGCACGGAGATCATGCGCGGGGTGAGACCGTCGGCGCCGCCCGGCTGCTGGAAGCCGTACTTTGCCAGGAGCCGGTCGAGCTCGCGGCGCCTGCTCTGCAGGGTCTTGATCTCCTTCTGCATCTTCTTGATCTTGTCGTTGGCCGCGAGCTTCGCCTTCCGGGAGTCGGCGATGAGCTTCTCGACGTGGGCGACCTGGCCGGCGCGGACCTCGGCCATGAAGTTCATGTTGGCGGCATGGCCGAGCGTCTTGTACGGGTCGGTCTGGGTGGCGAAGAGCTGGGTGCCGTCGATCGGGCCGAGCA
This sequence comes from Nonomuraea sp. SBT364, assembly GCF_001083785.1. Taxonomy (GTDB): domain Bacteria; phylum Actinomycetota; class Actinomycetes; order Streptosporangiales; family Streptosporangiaceae; genus Nonomuraea. The sequence continues at coordinate 14,371 of NZ_LAVL01000117.1, read as the reverse complement.
TGTAGGTGGTCTGGGCGATGGCGGCCAGCCTGCCCTGCGCGTCGGCGAGCCGCCTCTGCAGGTTGCCGGAGGTGTCGACGGCCTTCTTGGCCTGGACCTTGATCTCTTCGAGGCTCTGGATGGAGCCGCGGTAGCGGTTGTTGAGCGCGGCCGCCTCCTTGGTCAGCTTGCGCAGCTGGGCGGGGGACGGATCAGCGGAAACCGGCTGCGGCGTGAGCAAGGCGGCAAGGACGACGGCGAACACGGCGAAGCGCCCGGTCTTCACGCCACGTCCTCCCCTCATAGACGGTCGGAACTATAGAAGATGATCTTCAACCCTGTCATCTGAACGATGGAACTCGTGCCCCATTGACGCCCAATGAGATGGTTTGTCCGATATAAGAGTCAGATAAAGATTGGGCCTTGCCGAGATCGCGAAGTCGGTTTGAGATGGCGATCGAACTCGTCTCTGCGAAGGGGCAGACCCGTGTCTCGATCACTCAAGCTCGTCTCGGCCGTCATCATCGGCTTAGCCACGTCCATGGTCGCCCTGGAAGCCCGGGCGGCCGTGGACCCGCTGCCGCCCGGCGACAGGATCGAGCTCTACCAGCTCGACAGCCCGCCCGGCACTGCCCAGACCCTCCGTGAGCAGGGCTTCGACGTCGTCCAGCAGGAGATCAAGGACGGCCGTGAGCACGTGGAGCTGACCGCCGCCCAGGCCGACCTGGCCGGACTCAGGAAGCTCGGGCTCAAGCCGGAACCGGTACGCAACTCCCAGGGCCAGACGCAGCTCGAAGCGGCCAGGACCCAGGCGGCCGGCGGGTACGACGTCTACCGGTCCTACTCCGAGCCCGGCGGCATCGCCGACCAGCTCAGGGCCATCGCGGACGCCAACAAGGACGTCGTGAAACTGCAGTCGATCGGCAAGACGATCCGCGGCCAGGACATCCTCGCGGCCAAGGTGAGCACGCTGGCCCGGCTGCTGCCCGACGGGATCAAGCCCGCCACGCTGTACTCCGCCACCCAGCACGCCCGCGAGTGGATCGCCACCGAGGTGGACATGCGGCTGCTCAAGCACGTGGTGGCGCACAAGAGGGAGCTGCGGGACCTGCTGAACAGGACCGAGCTGTGGTTCGTGCCGGTGGCCAACCCCGACGGCTACGACTTCACCTTCACCGAGGGCAACCGGCTGTGGCGCAAGAACCTGCGTGACGTGAACGGGGACGGGCAGATCACGCTGGGCGACGGCGTGGACCCGAACCGGAACTTCCCCACCAACTTCCACTACGACGAGGAGGGCTCCTCCTCCATCCCGAGCAGCGAGACCTACCGCGGCGCCGGCCCGGCCAGCGAGCCGGAGACCAGGGCCATGGACGGGCTGCTGCGGCGCGTCCGGTTCGAGACGCAGCTCAACTACCACTCCTACGGGCCGCTGCTGCTCTACCCGTCCGGTTTCCAGATCGCCACGGAGACGGCCGACAACCCGATCTACGAGGCGCTGACCGGCACCGACGACCGGCCCGCGGTCCCCGGCTTCGACCCGGACCTCGGCGCCGAGCTCTACACGACCAACGGCGACACCAACGACCACGCCCACCGGCAGTACGGCACGCTGTCGTGGACGCCGGAGCTGAACGAGGGCTGCGACGGCTGCGGCTTCGTCTTCCCCGACGACGAGGCGCTGGTGCAGGCCGAGTTCGAGCGCAACCTGCCGTTCGCGCTGGACGTGGCGAAGTCGGCCGTCAACCCGGCCGAGCCGGTCAGCCACCTGGGCAACAGGACGCCGGACTTCGTCGTCGACTCCTTCGCCACCAGCCACGGCCGTACCCAGGCCGTCCAGGTCAACGCCAAGCGCAAGCTCGGCCCGGTCCTCGTCAACTACCGGGTCAACGGCGGCCGTACGAAGATCGCGCTGACCCAGGAGTGGCGCGGCGGCGAACGGTACGGCGACGGCTACGACCGCTACTACCACCGGATGCGCGGCAAGATCACCGGCACCCGGCCCGGTGACTCGGTCGAGGTCTGGTTCACCGCGTTCGGCAAGAAGAGCGAGGCGTTCACGTACCGGGTGGCCGACGACATCGGCGGCGAGGTGCTGGTGCTGGCGGCCGAGGACGTGACGGGCATCAGCCCGGCGCAGGGCGTGACCGAGGCCAAGTACGCCGACGAGTACGCCAAGGCGCTCGACGAGGCCGGTCACAGCTCCGACGTGTACGACATGGACCGGCACGACCGCAGGGCGCCGCACCCGCTGGGCGTGCTGAGCCACTACGACGCGGTGGTCTGGGAGACCGGCGACGACATCATCCCGCGCAGCGCGGGCCAGGCGCCCGGCACCACCTCCAAGGCGGGCGTGGACGTCGAGCTGGCCGTGCGCGACTACCTGAACGAGGGCGGCAAGCTGCTGCACGCGGGCAAGTACCCGTCGTACGCGGCCAACGCCAACGGGTCCTACTACTACCAGCCCGACCAGCCGGCGCGGCCGGAGTGCGGCGAGCCGAGCGACCCGCCGTGCATCCCGGTGTTCAACGACTTCCAGCAGTACTGGCTGGGCGCGTACGTCTTCTTCGACAACGCGGGCAGCGACGCGGCCGGGCAGCCGTTCGCGCTGAACGGGGTCGGCGGCCGGTTCGAGGGCTTCTCCGGCGCGCTGGAGCCGGACGTGCACACCAACTCGTTCGTGGCCACCTCGGCGATCCTGCCGGCCGAGCAGTTCCCGCTGTTCGCCAGCTCGGCGCCGGTCAAGTGGGTGCGGCCCGGCGGCCCGTTCGACCCGCACACCGGCTCCTGGGACGTCTACAGCGGCATCGCCGACGTCTCCTGGAAGCGGCTGACCAGGACGGTCGACCTGACCGGCAGGAGCAGCGGCGAGCTGTCGTTCTGGACCTCCTACGACACCGAGTCCGCCTGGGACTTCCTGATGGTAGAGGCCAGGACGGCGGACGGTGACGACTGGACGACGCTGCCCGACGCCAACGGCCACACGACGCAGGCGACCGGCAGCAGCTGCCAGTCGGGGTGGAGCGATATCCACCCGCACATCCTGCGCTACCAGGGGCCGCAGTGCGAGTCCACCGGCACGTCGGGGGCCTGGAACGCGGCCTCCGGCAACTCGGGCGGCTGGCAGCAGTGGAAGATCGATCTGACCCCGTACGCGGGCAAGCGGGTCGAGCTGTCGATCTCGTACGTCAGCGACTGGGGCACCCAGGGCGCGGGCGTGTTCCTCGACGACGTGACGCTGACGCTGGACGGCGCGACGGCCGGGGAGACCTCGTTCGAGTCCGACCTGGGCGGCTGGACCGCCGCCGGGCCGCCCGAGGGCAGCGCGCCGTCGATCAACAACTGGTTCCGCACCGACCAGGTCTTCGAGGAAGGCGCGGGCATCGTCACGAAGGACACCGTCTACCTGGGGTTCGGCGCTGAGAGCGTGGTCGATCAGGCCACGCGCGCCGACCTGGTGAAGCGGTCGATGCAGCACCTGCTCACCGGCCGCCGCTGACCGCTTCGAGGGGCACGGCACACGGTGCCGTGCCCCTCTTGCGCGGCCGGACAGAACATGGTTCGGTCGAGGGATCACCACCGGTCAAGCAGGAGGCACACGACATGCGCCGGCACGACAAGCTGTTCATCGGGGGCGAATGGGTGGCCCCGGCGGGCACCGGGACGATCGACGTCATCTCCCCCCACACCGAGGAGGTCGTCGGCCAGGTCCCCGACGGCACGGCCGAGGACGTGAACCGGGCGGTCGCCGCCGCCCGCGAGGCGTTCGACCACGGGCCGTGGCCCCGCCTGAGTTTCGCCGAGCGGGCCGAGGCGATCGGCAGGCTGGCCGAGATCTACGCCGCCCGGCAGGGCGAGCTGGCCGAGCTCATCACCGAGGAGATGGGCTCGCCGATCACGTTCTCCAACCTCGCGCAGGCGCCGCAGCCGCTCGCCATGCTGCAGTACTACGCCGAGTACGGCCGCACCTTCGAGCAGGAGGAGCAGCGGCCCGGCCTGTTCGGCCCCGTCACGGTGCGCCGCGAGCCGGTGGGCGTGGTGGCGGCCGTGGTGCCGTGGAACGTCCCGCAGTTCGTCACCATGACCAAGGTCGCGCCCGCGCTGCTGGCCGGGTGCGCGATCGTGCTCAAGCCCGCCCCCGAGACCCCGCTGGACGCCTACCTGCTGGCCGAGATGGTCCAGGAGGCCGGCATCCCGGCGGGCGTGCTCAACATCGTGCCCGCCGGCCGCGAGGTCAGCGAGCACCTGGTCTCCCACCCGGGCGTGGACAAGGTGGCTTTCACCGGGTCCACCGCCGCGGGCCGCCGCATCGCCTCGATCTGCGGCGAGCAGCTCAAGCGCGTCAGCCTGGAACTGGGCGGCAAGTCGGCGGCCATCGTGCTGGACGACGCCGACCTGCCCTCGTCGATGGGCATGCTGGCGATAGCCTCGCTGATGAACAACGGCCAGGCGTGCGTGGCGCAGACCCGCATCCTGGCCTCGCGCAACCGCTACGACGAGGTCGTGGAGGCGGTGGCCGGCATGGTCACCTCGCAGGCCGTCGGCGACCCCGCCGACCCGGCCACCGGCATCGGCCCGCTGGTCGCCCAGCGGCAGCAGGAACGGGTCGAGGGCTACATCAGGATCGGCATGGAGGAAGGCGCCAAGGTCGTCGTCGGCGGCCTGGACCGGCCCTACGACCGCGGCTGGTACGTGGCGCCGACCGTCTTCGCCGGCGTCTCCAACGACATGCGGATCGCCCGCGAGGAGATCTTCGGCCCGGTGCTGGCGGTGATCCCGTACGAGGACGAGGCCGACGCCATCCGGATCGCCAACGACAGCGACTACGGCCTGGCCGGGACGGTCTGGACGGCCGACGCCGACCACGGCATGGACGTGGCCCGCCAGGTCCGCACCGGGACGTACGGCGTGAACTGCTACATGATCGAGTCGAACGTGCCGTTCGGCGGCTACAAGGCCAGCGGCGTGGGCCGCGAGCTCGGCCCCGAGGGGCTGTCCGGCTACCTGGAGCACAAGACGATCGCCCGCCTCGGCTGACAGGCGGATGGTGGCCCAGCGAGCCCCCGCAACGCTGGGCCACCATCCGGCTACAAGAAGTATGTCCCAGTCCACCGCTGAGGGCGGTTTCCTTCCCCAGGGACTTTCTCCCGGCGGTTTCTTACCTTCCGCCCTAGGTAGACGCTTATTACTCAGGAAAAGTTGGAAGAGATCCATTTTCCGATGCGACGGATGAGTTCCGGGGTCGCCGCGGCCTCCGCGTGGCCGTATCCGGGCTCGATCCAGAGCTCCTTCGGCTCCCGGGCGCCGCCGAAGAGCTGGTGCGCGTGGTCGAGCGGGAAGAACGCGTCGGAGTCCCCGTGCACGACCAGGAGCGGTACGGGCGAGATCAGCGCCGCGGCCTCGTGCGGCGGCATCGGCAGCGGGTCCCACCGGCCGCTCGCGATCCTGGTCCGCTTGGCCATCCGCGCCGCCCACCGGCCGGCCGGCCGCTCGATGGCCCAGTGCACCTGGCGCATCGGGCGGGTGCCTCGGTAGTACCAGCGGGCCGGGCCGCTCACGGCCACGACCGCGTCCACGTCGCCCCGGAGCCCGGCGTGCCGCACGGCCACGGCCGCGCCCATGGAGAACCCGACCACGGCGATCCGCCGGTAGCCGATCACCCTCGCGTGCCGCACGGCGGCGTCCACGTCGAGGATCTCCTGGTCCCCCACCGTGCTCAGCCCGCCGGACCGCCCGTGCCCCCGGAAGTCGAAGGCCACCACCCCGCCGAACCCGCTCAGCACGTGCACGATGCGGCGCGCCGGCCGCTCCCGCCACGACCCGGTGAACCCGTGCGCCACCACGATCCCGACCTCCCGGCCGGTGGGCCCGGTGGGCCGGGTGGGCGCGGTGTGCGCGGCGTCGATCCTGATCCCGTCCTCGGTCCGGAGCATGACGGGGAATTGGGGCGCGAAAGGCATGTTCCGAGCTTAGGACGGGCCGTCGCGCAGGTCGGCGACGCCCAGCACGATCCGGACCCGGGACTCGTCCGCCGCCTCCCTGGCAGCGCACAAGTCGGTGATCATGACCCGGGCGCGGCTGGCCCGGATCCGGTCACGCAGCACGCCGGGATCGAGGTCTGGCGACACCGGGCAGGCGACCCCGCCCGCGGCGATCACCGCGTCGGCGGCCACCAGCAGGTCGGGCCCCACCGGCAGGCAGACGAGCACCGTGTCGCCCGCGCACACCCCGCGCCGCCGCAGCAGGACGGCGGCCGCCGCCGACCTCTCGTCGAGCTGCCGCTCGGTGATGGCCAGGCCGGTGCCCGGATCCACCATGACGATGCGCTCCATAAAGGCCCACGCTAGGGAGGCCGCCGCCCCGGATGCATGGGGCGGAATATGCAGATCCCTATGCAGAAGTTCGCTCGGCGGCCCATACGGCGATCTGCGCGCGCGAGGTGTAGCCCAGCTTCTCCATGATGTTGGCGATGTGCCGCGCCACCGTCGCCGGGCTGATCACCAGTTCCTCGGCGATCGCCCGGTTGGACAGCCCGCCGGTGAGCAGCGTGGCGATCTCCCGCTCGCGGGCGGTCAGCGGCGAGTGCGCGGCGGGGACGGGGACGGCCGGCTCGGCCGCGGGGAGCCGCTCCCCCTCCAGGACGTGCCGGGCGGCGTCGTCGGGGCTCATGCGGCCGCCCCGGGCCCACAGCGCGGTGGTGCGGCCCTCGCCGAGCTTGGCGCGGGCACGGGCGCGCAGCTCCTCGATCCGGGTCGCGCCCGAGCGCTGGCCGATCGACTCGCGCAGCGCGGCGGCGGCGGCCGCGGCCAGCACCGCGCCCTCCAGGTCGCCCTCGTTCTCGGCCAGCACCGACAGCCCGACCAGGCACCGGGCCACGCCCTGGCGCTGCCCGGCGCGCCTGCTCAGCTCCAGGCTGGCGGCCAGCCGCTCCCGGGCCGTCGCGAACTCGTACAGCAGCGCCGCCACCCGCCCGATCCTGGCCAGCACGCGCGCCAGCTCGACGGCGCCGGCGAGCTCGCGCAGCCAGGGCACGGCCAGCTCGTAGTGGGCCATGGCGGTCACCAGGTCGCCGCGCGCCTCGGCCAGCTCGGCGAGCTGGGTGGCGGCGCGGGCCATCATCCACCGGTGCCCGTGCTCGCGGGCCCTGGCCAGCGCCTCCTCGCCGTGCCGCTGGGCCTCGCGCAGCCGGCCGCGGACCAGCGCCACCGCCGACAGGCCCGCCAGCCCGGCCGCCTGGTTCCACGTGTCACCGGTCGCCGTGGCCAGCGCCAGGCCCCGCTCGGCGTGGTACGCGGCCTCGCCGGCGCGGCCCATGCGCAGCAGGACCATGACGAGCAGGCTGTGCATGACGCACCGCTGGAAGTCGTCCCCCAGGCCCTCCAGGCTGCGCAGGGCGTACTCCAGCGAACGGCCCAGCTCGTCCCTGGCCTCCAGGCCGTAGGCGAGGAAGCCGTCGGCCTGGGCGACGCGCTCCGGCATCACGCCGGTCAGGTCGCGGGCGACCAGGCGCTCGATCCAGCCGACGATCTCCGTCGGGTTGCCGCTGACCGGCAGCAGCCCGGTGCTGGTCGAGCAGAGCCGCAGGCCCCGGGTGACGTCGCCGGACTCGGCCGCCCAGCCGAGCGCGGCCCGCTGGTCGTCGAGCAGGCCGCGGCTCCTGGTCAGCGCCTCCAGCCGGCGCCGCCAGGGCAGGGCGGGCTCGACCAGCTCGGTGGCGAAGTAGCGCTCCTGCAGCTCGCACAGCACGCTCAGGTGGCGTTCGCGCAGCGCGTCGCGCTCACCGGCCTCGCGCAGCCGCTCGGCCGCGTAGTGCCGGATGGTGTCGAGCAGGCGGTAGTGCCGGCGTTCCTCGTCGCAGAGCACCAGCGACTTGTCGACCAGCGCGCCCAGCAGATCGACCAGCTCCGCCCCGGCGATGGGCGGTCCGGTGCACACCTGTTCGGCCAGGTCGAGGTCGAACGGCCCGGCGAACACCGACAGCCTGCGCAGCAGCACCTGCTCCCGGTCCGACAGCAGGCCGTAGCTCCACTCGACGGCCGCCAGCAGCGTGCGCTGCCTGGCCGGGGCGGTGCGTTCGCCGGTGGTGAGGAGCGAGAACCGGTCGTGGACGCGGTCGGCGATCTGGCCGGGGCTGAGCAGGCTGGTGCGGGCCGCGGCGAGCTCCAGCGCCAGCGGCAGCCCGTCGAGCGCCCGGCACAGCCGTACGACGTCGGGAAGGGCGCCCGCGCCCAGCCGGGTGCCGGCGGCGGCGGCGCGATCCATGAAGAGCCGCACGGACTCCGCTCCGTCGTCCTCGCCCCGGGGCAGGTCGAGCGGCGGCACCCGCCAGACCAGCTCGCCGGCGATGCGCAGCGGCTCGCGGCTGGTGGCCAGGATGGCCAGCGCGCCGCAGGAGGCCAGCAGCGCGGCCGCCACCTGGGCGCACTCGTCGATCAGGTGCTCACAGTTGTCCAGGACGAGCAGGCAGGACCCGTCACGCAGCCGGGCCGCGACGGTGCCGAACAGCGGCCGGCCGCGCTCCTCCCGCACCCCCAGCACCCGGGCGATCTCCTGCACGACCAGCTCGGGCCGGTCGATCCTGGCCAGCTCGACCAGCCACACGCCCTCCGGGCGGGCGGGCGCGCTCCGGGCGGCCACCCGCAGCGCCAGCCGCGTCTTGCCGATGCCGCCGACGCCGCACAACGTCACCAGCCGGGTGCCGCCGAGCAGCCGGCACAGCTCGCCGACGTCGCGTTCGCGGCCGACGAAGCTGTTGGGCTCCGCCGGAAGGTTGTGCCGGGGGGCAGCTCGCATGTGGTCACCCTGCGTCGCGGAAGGATCACACTCTCCCACAGTGTCGCACTTTCTACGGGATGAGCGAGCTGACGACCGCCCTTTCGTCCACCACCCGCAGCGCCGGGTCACCCAGCAGGCGCTTGGCCAGGTCGTACGGGGCCACCGCGAGCGTGGCGCGGCGCTCCTGGGCCAGCACCCGGCAGCCCACCAGCGTCGGCTCGTGCGCGACCACGACGTGCGCGCCCGCCATGAGCGCCAGGTCGAGCAGCCGCAGCCCCTTGAACGCGTCGCTGACGGCGGCCAGCACCACGTCGTCCCCGCCCACGGCCAGCCGGGTGACGAGCCCGCGCAGGTCGCCGGCCAGCTCGTCGTGGTCGAAGACCCGGCCGGCCAGGGCCAGCGCCGGACCGGCCAGCGGCCCGAACTCCAGCGCGCCGTGCCCCAGCAACTCGCCGAACGGCGGCGCGCCCGGCTCGGACCTGACGGCGAAGACCCGCTTCACGCCTTCCGCGGACGCGTCGTACGGGCTCTGACCGATCATCAGGCGGGCGTCGGCGCCGGGGCCGAGCGCGGCGACGCCGCCCGCCCACGCGACGCCGTGGACGGCGACGGGCAGCGCGGCGCCGACCGGCAGGCGCACCAGCACCCGCTCGCCGCGCCGCAGGCCGTGGCGGTGCAGACCGGCCGCCACCTGCTTGACCCGGCGCGTGAAGGCGGAGTAGGACAGCACCTCGCCGGTGCGCACGTCGCTGACGGCCGGCCGGTCACCCCGCCTCGGCGCCGCCCTCATCACCAGCTCAGACCAGGTCATGCGGCCAATGTAGGGACCAGGGCCGCCTGCGCCATGCGCACAAATGTGCAACACCATATGTATGTCGCCGCATCACCATGTGTACGCCCGGCCGTCAGGTGGTCCTGCTCTTGCCATCTGGGGGGATCAACTAGACTTATGGCGTCGCGACATCGCGCGGCCGCCTCCACGAACACAGAGCGAGACCTCATCATGCCTTTGAACAGCCGCGACGACCTGCGGAACATCGCGATCATCGCGCACGTCGACCATGGCAAGACCACGCTCGTCGACGCCATGCTCTGGCAGTCCGGGGCATTCCGCGCGAACCAGGATGTCGATGACCGCGTCATGGACTCCAACGACCTCGAACGCGAGAAGGGCATCACCATTCTCGCGAAGAACACCGCCGTCCAGCACGGCGGCATGACCATCAACATCATCGACACCCCCGGCCACGCCGACTTCGGCGGCGAGGTCGAGCGCGGCCTGTCGATGGTCGACGGTGTGGTGCTGCTGGTCGACGCCTCCGAGGGGCCGCTGCCGCAGACCCGCTTCGTGCTGCGCAAGGCGCTGTCGGCCAAGATGCCGGTCATCCTGTGCATCAACAAGGTCGACCGGCCCGACGCGCGCATCAAGGAGGTCGTGGACGAGGTCTACGAGCTCTTCATGGACCTCGACGCGACCGAGGACCAGATCGACTTCCCGATCGTGTACGCCTCCGCAAAGGCGGGGCGGGCGTCCCTGGCGCGTCCGGAAGACGGCGGCATGCCCGACTCCGAGGACCTGGAGCCGCTGTTCGACATCATCAAGTCGACGATCCCGGCGCCCACCTACGACCCGGGCGCGCCGCTGCAGGCGCACGTCACCAACCTCGACGCCTCCTCCTACCTGGGCCGGATCGCGCTGTGCCGGATCCACCAGGGCGTGATGCGCAAGGGTCAGCAGGTGGCCTGGTGCCGGATCGACGGCTCGATCCAGCGGGTCAAGATCACCGAGCTGCTCATGACCGAGGCGCTGGAGCGCAAGCCCGCCGAGGAGGCCGGGCCCGGCGACATCATCGCCATCGCGGGCATCCCGGAGATCATGATCGGCGAGACGCTGGCCGACCCCGAGGACCCGCGCCCGCTGCCGCTCATCACCGTCGACGAGCCGGCCATCTCGATGACCATCGGCACCAACACCTCGCCGCTCGTCGGCAAGGTCAAGGGCTCGAAGGTCACCGCCCGCATGGTCAAGGACCGTCTGGAGAAGGAGCTCGTCGGCAACGTCTCGCTGCGCGTGCTGCCCACCGAGCGGCCCGACGCCTGGGAGGTGCAGGGCCGTGGTGAGCTGGCGCTGGCCATCCTGGTCGAGCAGATGCGCCGCGAGGGCTACGAGCTGACCGTCGGCAAGCCGCAGGTCGTCACCAAGCTCGTCGACGGCAAGGTGCACGAGCCCGTCGAGCGGCTGACCGTCGACTGCCCGGAGGAATACCTGGGCGCGGTCACCCAGCTGCTGGCCGTGCGCAAGGGCCGCATGGAGCACATGACCAACCACGGCACCGGCTGGATCCGGATGGAGTTCGTGGTGCCGGCGCGCGGCCTGATCGGCTTCCGCACCGAGTTCCTGACCGAGACGCGCGGCACCGGCCTGGTGCACCACGTGTTCGACTCGTACGAGCCGTGGTTCGGCGAGCTGCGCACCCGCAACAACGGCTCGCTGGTGGCCGACCGGTCCGGCCCCGTCACCGCGTTCGCCATGCTCAACCTCCAGGAGCGGGGCACGCTGTTCGTGTCGCCGACCACCGAGGTCTACGAAGGCATGATCGTCGGCGAGAACTCGCGGTCCGACGACATGGACGTCAACATCACCAAGGAGAAGAAGCTCACCAACATGCGCTCCTCCACCAGTGAGGAGACGGAGAAGGTGATTCCGCCGCGCAACCTGTCGCTGGAGCAGGCTCTGGAGTTCATCCGCGAGGACGAGTGCGTGGAGATCACCCCCGACGCGGTGCGCATTCGCAAGGTGGTGCTCGACGGCGCCACCCGTGGCCGCACCGCCGCGCGTGCCAAGCGGGCTTGACTCCACCTTTGACTGCGGCCATTGACTGAGCCCCGGACATGCGGAAACTTCGATTTCCCCATCAAATCTCTCTAGCTAACCGCACGGGTTGACTAGAGAAATGGGGAAACCGAAGGGTTTTACGCCGGATAAAAGGTGGCCTTTGTCAAGACCGGAGCAGCTGTAACCACACCGTTACCGTATGAGATAGAACATCCGGCCAACCGCGTGAATCATCCAAACTGTGGAGAGGATCCGGGCGGTCATCGCGTTCGGGCTGGCCGCGATTTCGGTCGGGGCCGTTGCCTGGTGCACGCTGGCGGCCGGCCCCGTCGCGGCGGTCGACCCGCCGCCCACCGCGGCGGCGACCGATCCGTGGGATCTGTCGGGCACCCAGCCCGCCGTGGAGCGCGGCCGACAGGCCACCACCGAGGTCGTCCTGACCAGAGCCGGCCCCGCCGACCTCGACCCGGTGCCCGAAGGACGGCTGGACGAGCGCCGTCGGCAGGTCAAGGTGATGATCACGCACCGGCTCCGGATGGCCGAGTCCGACACGCTCGCCGAGACCATGCGCCGGGGCGACGGCTTCCCTCAGGACATGCAGCGCTTCACCGACGACGGGTTCGGCGCGATCAAGGTGACCGGCACCGCGCTGGCCCCTGCCCGCCGCCTCGCACCGGTGCTCACGACCGCCGGCGGCCGGACCACCGTCCAGTTCACCGTCACCCTGCTACGCCAGGTGGAGCCCGGTGAGCTGGTGCGGGTCGACTTCAACGCGCCCACCGCCCGGCCGCTGCTGATCGTGTACCGGAAGGTCACGGTGCTGCCCGGCGAGTGGACCGTGCTGCGCGCCGTGTCGATCAGGCCCGACCGGGAGGAGCCGGAGCGGCTGGAGTTCACCGTCGGCCTCTACCCGGTGAGCCTGACGCTCGCCCAGGACTCCTTCGGCTTCCCCGACGTGCCCGAGGAGGACGACTTCTCCTGGGAAACCGCGCTCGGCGTGCTCACCGCCCTCGTGCTCGCCGGCCTGCTCCTGCGGGCGCTCGGTCCCGGCTGGTGGCAGCGGCCGCCCAACAGCGAGCTCGTCGCCGGGCTCGCGCTCTGCGCTCCCCTGCTGCTCGTGCCCATGGTTGCCGAAGGCTGGACGGTGCCGGCCTACGTGATCCTCTTCGGCGTGGTGCCCGCCCTCGCAGTACGCCACGCCAGCCGCATCCTGCCCACCAGCCCGCGGTGGACGTCGCGCGACGTGCTCGGCGCGACCGGCGTGGGCGTGCTCGTCGCCGTCGGCATGCTCACCTGGTCCTACCTGTACGGCCAGCTCCCCGGCCACACGCTGCTGGCCGGAGGCACGGCCGCGGCGGTCGCGGCAGCGGGGTCGGCGGTGGCGTTCAGCGTCGACCTCGGCGTACGCATCGTCATCGTCCGGCTCGCGGCGCTGGCGGCCGGGGCCGCGATCGGGCTGCTGGCGCTGGCCCTGTGGGTCAAGGCGATGCTGACCGGCGCCTACCCGCCCGACAGCGTCCGGCTGGTGCTGGCGTTCGGCTGGGCGCTCATCCCCGTCGCCGCCGTCGCGGTCGCCACCAAACGCTGGACCCGGGGCGCCGTCGTCGTCGCCGTCGTCGTCAGCCTGCTCGTCCAGGGCTGGCCGACCGAATGGCTGGACGCCGGATCGTGGAGCCGCGCGGTGCCCGGCCAGGAGGTGCCCAGCATCGGCGACCTCCAGCTCACCCCGCTCGTGCGCGGCGTCATGGGGCTGCTCCTGCTCGGCTTCCTGCTGCTGGTGCTCCGGCTCAGGCGGCTCGGCGCGACGCTGGACGGCGCCTCCTCCTACACGGCGCAGGCGACGGTCGTCATCTGCCTCATGGTCGTCTACCTGACGCCCCGGGGCAGCGCCACCATCGCCGACGTCAACGTGCCGCTGCCCATGCTCTCCATCACCTCGCTCATCGCCTGGGTGACCGCCCGCTGGCTGCTCGACCGGCCCCACCCGTCCATCGTCGAACCCGCCGACCAGGCCGGGCACCGCCACCTGATCCGCACCGCGCTGCACCGGCGGCTGCTGCTGATCGCCGAGCAGGAGCTCTACCGCATCGGCCGGGGCAAGATCGGCAACGGCGACCTGTCCATGGACGCCTTCGACAAGCAGCGGCGCGACCTGGAGTCCGCGCTCCACCGGCACGGCGGCCACCCCGAGACCGCCTTCGCCACCGCCGCCGGTTGCAGCCCCTGGCACAACGGGGTGCACGCCTTCATCGTCAGCCTCCTGCTCAGCCTGCCGTTCCTGTTCGTGTACGGGCTGCCGACCGGGCTCGACCTGAGCAGCTTCGTCTTCGAGGCCCGCTCGCTGATCGCGCTGCCGGCCTACGGGTTCGTGTTCGGCTACTTCTACTCGCGGGTCCGCGGCACCCAGCCGATGACCAAGGCCCTGCACCTCATGGCCGCCGCCCTGGTCACCGAGCTGTCCGGCTACCTGTCGGCCCTCGTCGAGCCGGACATCGGGCCTGACGCCAAGCTCCAGGTCGTGGCCATCGTCGTGGGCGAGGTGGCGCTGGTGTGCATCGGGCTCGGGCTCTACTGGGAGTGGCGCCTCATGCACCTGGCCGGGGAGCCGTGGGGGCGCGTGCGCAACGTCCGCAGCCTGCGCAGCCTGGCGACGCCGCTGCTCGCCATCGTCATCGCCGCCGTCACCACGGCCGCCACCTCCGCCGCCGGCCAGACGGTCGACCGCATCCTCCGCGGCGACCAGCAAACCTCCCAACCCCCCTGACCCCGCACCCCCAGCAC
>NZ_LAVL01000116.1 GCF_001083785.1 Nonomuraea sp. SBT364 | reverse complement strand
GCCGGGCGACGCGTACTGGGTGGGCCGGGGCACGTCGCAGGCGACCGCGCTGGTGTCGGGGGTGGCCGCCCTGATCAAGGCCGAACATCCGGACCTGTCGCCGCCGCTGGTCGTGCAGGCCCTCGCCGCCAGCGCCGACGACCGGCCGCCCGGCGGCTACGACACCGGCACCGGGTTCGGCGTGGTCAACGCCGCCAGGGCGCTGGCCGAGGCGGAACGGCTGGCCGGGCACACGGAGACGGCCGCCGGCGCGCAGGCGCACGACCCGGCCAGGCCGCTCGGGGCGGCGCCGCCGGCCGCCATCCAGGTCGTGCACCGCGACGGCGAGCACATCCTGCTCCACGGGGGCCTGGCGGCGGCGCTGGCGGTGGTCGCGCTGGGCTCGCTGGCGACTATCTTTGCCCTGGTCAGAAGGGGGCGACGCGCACACAATGGCCAAGAGGCATGATCCGCCCCGTTAGGGGGACGAAATAGACACGAAGCCGAGCTGGGAACGAGGCGGTGGTGAAGGCACGTAGGCCTACCTCAGGACTACCGCGCGTCGGGGGAGGAAGCACGCCGGGACGGAGCAATCCGCTCGGCGCCACCACCGGCCGCCGGTCACGCGTGCGCGACTGGCCGACGGCCGGCACCCGGAGCAGGCGGGCGGCAGCCGAACGCGCCGAGACCGACTCCATCCAGCAGGGCGTGCGCTACCGGCGGATGTTCGTGGCGCTCCTCACCGTCATCGTGGCCGTCTCGGCCGTGGTCGTGCTGCTCGGCACCGTCGGCCTGTTCAAGGAGACCCGCTCGCGGCCGCTGACCGCCGAGGAGCAGAACCGCTACAAACAGGAGGAGATCGCCCGCCGCTGGCAGGCGTGGCCCGCCACCGGCGTCTTCCCCGAAGAGGTGAAGTACCTCGGGCTCGACCGCGCCCAGCAGTACGCCAAGCGGGTCGGCATCGCCCCCGAAACCTCGTGCCGCGAGGCCGTCGACCCCTCGGTGGCCGGGGTGCTGGACGAATACGGCTGCGTCACCGTGCTGCGCGCCACCTACGTCGACCAGACCTCCACGTTCGTCATGACCGTGGGCGTGGCCGTGCTGCAGGACGAGGCGGCCAGGGCGTCGGTGACCGACCAGCTCACCCAGGACGACCGCGTCGGCGTGCTGCCCGTGGCCTTCCCCGGCACCGTGACCGAGCGGTTCGGCGTGCAGCAGCGCCAGCGCACCGGCTGGGTGGGCGCCGGTCCGTACATCGTGTTCTCGGCCGCCGGTTACGCCGACGGCCGCACCCGGGCCGCGGTCCCCCCGGAGGAGATCCTGCACAGCGAGCTCTGGCCGGCCGCCAAGTCGGTCGGCAACCAGATCGCCTACTTCCTGGCGGACCCGCCCAAGGTGCCGCCCTGCACCCAGGGGAACGTGTGCTGACCGCCGTCCGCGTGCTCACCGCCGCGATGCTGGCCCTGCACGCCCCCGTTGACGCGCCCATCCGGGAGCAGCAGCAGTGGGTGCTCGACGCGCTCAACGTCGAGCAGGCGTGGAACGTCACCAAGGGCGCGGGCGTCACCGTCGCCGTGATCGACAGCGCCGTCGACGCCGAGGTCAAGGAGTTGCGCGGGCGCGTCGTCCTGGGCCCCGACATGAGCTCGGGCGCGGCCCGGCCGCGCGAGGTGGCGCCCGGCGAGCACGGCACCGCCATGGCCGCGCTGATCGCCGGATCGGGCGCCGGAGGCGGGTTCGTCGGCGTCGCCCCCGAGGCCCGGGTGCTGTCGCTGCCGCTGGCCGTGGACGAGGACCAGGAGAACCAGATCGCGCCACCGCTGCTGAACGAGCAGGGCGGCGCCGAGAGCCCGCTGGCCCGCGCCCTGCGCTACGCCGCCAACCACGGCGCCAAGGTCATCAGCATGTCGATCGGCAACTACGGGCCGCACAGATCCGAGCGCGAGGCCGTCTCCTACGCGCTGGGCAAGGGCGTCGTGCTGGTCGCCGCCGTGGGCAACGACGGGCAGACCAACTACACCAAGGAGAACGGCACCTCCTACTGGAGCTTCCCGGCGGGCTACCCGGGCATCATCGGCGTCGCGGCCGTGGACAAGGCGAGCAAGGCCGCGCCGTACAGCAGCGACAACCTGTCGGTGCTCGTCGCCGCGCCCGGCTCGGGCGTGCCCGTGGTCAAGCGCGGCAGCGGCTACGAGCTGTCCGAGGGCACCAGCTCGGCGGCCGCGCTGGTGGCCGGGGTGGCGGCGCTGATCAAGGCCCGCTACCCGGACCTGCGGCCGGAGCAGGTGTCGCAGGCGCTGGCCACCGGGGCGAGGGGCCGCCCGGCCGCCGGCTACGACGACAGGACAGGGTTCGGCGTGGTCGACGCGGGCGCCGCGCTGAACGCCGCCGAACGGTTCGCCGGCCAGACGCGCGCGGTCCCCGTCCCGGCTGACCAGCACTTCGGGCAGGGCGAGGACTCCCCGGAGCCGTCCGCCCCCGGCCCCGATCCGTGGAGGCTGTGGCTGTACGGCGTAGGGGTTCTGGTGGCCCTCGTCATGTTCTGCGGGGCGATCGTGCTGCTCAATCAGCGCAGGGAGTAAAGATCCGCTATGGTCCCCCGTCATGGGATACGAGCTACGCGTGGTTCGTGAGGCGCCACTGGCCTTCGCGGAGGTCGCGAAGGCGATCGCGCCGGCCGGTTTCGAACTGCGCGGATCGGACGAGATCGTCGCCAGGCACGGCGACGGCACGCATGCCGTGGGAGCATGGCGTGAGCAGGTGATCGGGGCGCCCGGCTCCGACTGGCAGGTGGCCCAGCTCGTCCGGCTGGCGGCCGTGCTCGGCGCCCGGCTCGTCGGCGAGGACGGCGAGATCTACACGCTGCGCGACGGCGTGGTGGAGGTGCTGTCCGACGGGGCGGCGACCGAGCTCGGCAAGCTGGACCAGATGATCGACGCCGGTCCGGCGGCATGGAGCCCCTGAACCCCTTCGCCGAGCGGGTGCTGGAGCTGGTCGAACGCATCCCGCCCGGCAGGGTCATGTCCTACGGCGACATCGCCGAATACCTGGGCGAGGGCGGTCCCCGGCAGGTGGGCCGGGTGATGGCCGTCTGGGGCGGCGGCGTGCCGTGGTGGCGCGTCGTGCACGCCGACGGCACCGGCGCGGCCCCTGACCACGTGCGACGGTGCCTGGCGCACTGGCGCGAGGAAGGCACGGCGCTGCGCGGCGACCGCGTGGACATGCGGGCGGCCCGCTGGGACGGGCGTTCAGCCGATTCTCAGTAAGGGCGCTGACCTGCTGGTTCCCTGAATGGGCGATTTGGTAGTAGGTGACTCCTATTACCATGGGCAGAACATTGACGCGGCCCGAAAGGCGGTGCCTTCCCGATGGCTACCGGCGTAACTGCCCAGAGCCCGGGCGGCGATGCGGTCACCGACCGCCTCAAGGCTGTCCAGGATCTCTGCGACCGTGGCGAGCCGCTCGACGCGGTGATGCGTGCCGTCGGGCCGGGCGGCCGCGACTCGGCGTTCGACGCCGACGTGCTGAGCGGCCCCCTCGGCGCCCGGATGGACCTGGCGGTCAAGCGCGGCGCCGCCCGCCGGCGCGAGCTCGTCGACCTGTTGCGCCCCTACCTGGCCGGCGTCGACGCGGGGGTCAAGCGCGAGCTGCCCGTGGCCCGCCGCCTCGTCTGCCACCTGATCGAGCACCGCGCCGACGACGAGATCGTCGAGGGCGAGACCCTGGCCAAGGTCGTGGCGGCCGCCGCCGAGCCGTCCAAGCGCATCCGCAAGGGCCTGCGCTGGTACGCCGACCTGCCGTTCCGCGACGAGCTGCCCGCCGAGCTGTTCCAGTTGCGGCGCGCCGACCTGGTGCCGGTCACGCACATCGACGACATCGTGTGGGTCGACGGCAAGCTGCGCATCACCGGCTTCGCCTACCTGGCCGGCCTGTCGGTCCGCAGCCGCCGGTTCAACCGGGCGACCGTGGTGCTGCGCGGCCCGCGCTGGCTGCCGCCCGTGCGGCTGCGCACCCGCCGCGTGCTCGCCCCCGAGGCCACCCACGGGGCCCGCGAGCCGGGCTGCAACTACGACTGGTCGGGCTTCCACGCCGAGCTGAGCCCGTGGGCGCTGCGCTGGCGCGGTGCCGTGCGCGGCCTGGTCTCCGGGGTGCGGCGCGGGCTGCGCCGCCGTCCCGCCGTGCGTGACACCACCACGTGGCGGGCCGAGATCGTGTTCTGGAGCCGTGGCGCCCGCGCCACCGGCCTGCTGCGCGGCGCCTCCGTCGGCCGCAGCGAGCGGCCCGCCGGACGCCGGCTCAGGCCCGGCTGGTGGGCCAGGCCCGTCTGGACCTCCGACCGCGCCCTGCAGGTCGTGCTCCAGCCCAACCGGGCCGAGCTCACCGGCGTCACCGTCGACGACGAGCGCCTCCAGCTGAAGATCCACCTGCCCGACCGGGCGGTGACCAAGGGCCACGCCCGGCTCGGCGGCCACCGCATCGCCGCCGACTTCACCCCCGCGGGCGAGGGCACCGACGTGCTGCTCACCCTGGCCGTGCCCGCGCTGCTGCAGGAGAAGGACGGGCGGCGGCTGTGGGTCGAGCCCAAGGGCGACCCGGCGGCCTCCGTCATGCTCGGCGCCCTCAAGGGCACCAGGGCGGTGGCCGGTGACCGCGAGATCACCGTTCTCGGCGACCGGCGCGACCGCGTGGTGATCTCCGCGCACCGCATCAGGCCGGTGATCTCCTCGGCGGTCTGGGACGGGCCCGCGCTCGTCCTGCGCGGCCACTACCCCGACGAGGAGGGGGCGCGCTCGCTGACGCTGCGCCACCGCTCCGGCCTGTCCTACCAGCTTCCGATGGACCGCTCGGGCGAAGACTTCACCGTGCGGATCCAGCCCGGCTTCATGGACCGCTTCGGCGAGGCCGTGCCGCTGTCGTCCGGCACCTGGCAGATGTCCGTCCGGCACCCGTCCGGCGAGATCGTGCCGGTGCGCATGGACCACGCCGCGCTGGAGACGCTCGACGAGGACCCGCGCGTACTCGGCGGCCACTCCTTCCGCATGGTCTCCACCCGCTTCGACGTGCCCGTGGTGGTGTCGGAGGAGGAGCGGCCCGCCGCCGAGAAGGGCGTCGCGGGCACCCACGTGCTGCGCCGCGTCTTCTACCCGGCCCAGCGCACCGAGCCGCTCGGCGACGCCACCGTCTACGTGGTCAACGACGGCCGCATGTACGCCGACAGCGTCCGGGCCATCTACGAGGAGCGGGTGCGGCGCGGCGACGACCGCGAGCACATCTGGATCGTCAAGGACGGCGCGTTCACCCCGCCCAGCGGGGCCACCTCGGTGCGCGCGGGCAGCCGTGAGCACCACGCCGCGCTGGCCCGCTCGCGCTACATCGTCACCAACGCCTTCCTGCCCGTCTGGTTCCGCTCCCGCGAGGGCCAGGTCGTCGTGCAGACCTGGCACGGCACGCCCGTCAAGCACATCGGCAACGACCAGGCGCACATGCGGCGCGACCCCAAGCCGCCGGTCTGGCACCGGCAGGCCGCCGAGGTGCGCGGCTGGGACGTGCTGCTGTCGCAGTCGCCGTGGGCCACGCCGGTGCTGCGCAAGGCGTTCGGCTACCAGGGCGAGGTGCTGGAGAGCGGGCTGCCGCGCAACGACGTGCTCACCTCGCCCGAGCGCGACGAGCTCGCCGCCGCCGTGCGCGCGCGGCTCGGGCTCGCCGAGGGCAAGCGGGTGGTCCTGTACGCGCCGACGTGGCGTGACTACGACCGCAAGAACGCCATGGTCAAGCTCGACCTGGCCAAGGCGCGTGAGGCGCTGGGCGCCGACCACGAGCTTCTGGTACGGGCTCACCCCATGCAGGCCATGCCCGCCGTCCCCGACATCGCCCGCGACGTCACGACTTATCCCGATATTGCGGATCTGCTGCTCGTGGCCGACGTGCTGGTCACCGACTACTCGTCCGTCATGTTCGACTTCGCCGTGACCGGGCGGCCGATCGTGCTGTACGGGTACGACCTGGCCAAGTACTCCGCCAAGCGGGGAATGTACGTGGATCTGCCCGAGATCGCGCCGGGGCCGGTGCTGTCGACCTCGGCCGAGGTGATCGAGGCCCTGCGTTCCGTCGACGAGGTCGCGGCGGCGCACGCCGACCGTTATGACGCCTTCCGGGCCACGTTCGCCCCGCGCGACGACGGCAAGGCGACGGCGCGCGTGGTGGACCACGTTTTCTGACGACGGCGTGTCGGGGCGGATCCTGAAATTTGCCCCGATAACGTAGGCGTCCGCGCGGGGAGACCGGGCAAGTCGGCACGATCTACCCCTGTGGTCTGGTGGAATCTAGTGCTGTGAGTGGTCAGACCTGGCGATTGGTGCGCCGTAGCAGTGGGAGGCCTGTTGAGGCCCCTGTGCTTGATGAACATCAGCGCGCCGTGGTCGAGCATCCCGGTGGCCCGCTGCTCGTGCTCGCCGGGCCGGGCACGGGCAAGACGACCACCATCGTGGAGAGCGTCGTCGACCGGATCGAGCGGCGCGGCGCCGACCCCGAACGGGTCCTCATCCTCACCTTCAGCCGCAAGGCCGCCGGTGAGCTGCGCGAACGCGTCACCGGCCGGCTCCGCCGCACCACCCGCACGCCGCTGGCGCTCACCTTCCACTCCTACGCCTACGCGCTGCTGCGCCGCGAGGCCGTGCTGGCCGGCGAGCCGCCGCCCCGCCTACTCAGCGGGCCGGAGCAGCTCCTGGAGGTCCGCCGGCTGCTGCACGGCGAGCTGGAGGACGGCGCGCTCGACTGGCCCGAGGACCTGCGTGAGCCGCTCAAGACCCGTGGCTTCGCCGAGGAACTGCGCGACTTCCTGTCCCGCGCCGCCGAGCGCGGCCTCGACGGCGAGCGCGTCCAGGAGCTGGGCCGCCGGCACGGCCGGGCCGACTGGGTGGCGGCCGGCCGCTTCGCCCAGCGCTACCAGCTGCGGTTCGACCTCGACCCCGATCCGGCCATGGACTACGCCGAGCTCATCCGTACGGCCGCCGGGCTGCTCACCGATCCCGACGTCCGCCGCCGCGAGCGCGCCGCCCACGACGTGCTGTTCGTCGACGAGTACCAGGACACCGACCCCGCCCAGGAGTTCCTGCTGCAGCAGCTCGCCGGCGACGGGCGTGACCTGGTGGCCGTCGGGGACCCGGACCAGTCCATCTACGGCTTCCGGGGCGCCGACGTGCGCGGCATCCTCGGCTTCCCCCAGCGCTTCCGCACCCTGTCCGGAGACGACGCGCCCATCCTCGCCCTGCGCGTGTGCCGGCGCAGCGGCGCCGACCTGCTGGAGGCCTCCCGCCGCCTGGCCGCCCGGCTCCCGGCCACCCCCGTCCCGTCGGCCGGCCCGCCGTCGGACGGGATTCCCCGGGCGCGCGGGCACCGGGAGCTCGTCCCGCTGCCGGAGACGCCCGCAGGCGAGGTGCGGGTGCTGCTGGCCGACAGCACCAGCCAGGAGGCGGCCGTCGTCGCCGACACACTGCGGCGGGCGCACCTGATCGACGGGGTGCCCTGGCACCGGATGGCGGTCCTGGTGCGGTCGGCCACCCGCCAGGTGCCGCTGCTGCGCCGGGCCCTGGTCACCGCCGGGGTGCCCACGATGATCGCCGGTGACGAGGTGCCCATCGCCCAGGAGCCCGGCGTGCGCCCGCTGCTGACGATGCTCCGCGTCGCCCTGGACCCCGCCACGCTGGACGAGGGCGTCGCCGAGGAGCTTCTCACCGGCCCGCTGGGCGGCACCGACATGATCGGCGTCCGCCGCCTCCGCCGCGCCCTCAAGATCGCCGAGAACGAAGCCCTCGCCGCCCTCTCGACCTCCGCCGCCCTCCCCGACACGACAGCAGAGGCCGCCGACGGGGCGCCCGAGCCCGAGCCCGAGGCCGGGGCGCGTTCGTCCGGGGAGCTGCTGGTGGCCGCCGTCAACGATCCGCGCGAGCTCGTACGGGTGGAGCCGCACGTGGCCGTCCCCGCCGAGCGCGTCGCCAAGCTGCTGGCCACCGCCAGGGACGTGCTGAAGGAGGGCGCGACGGCAGAGGAGGTCCTGTGGGCGGTGTGGCAGGGCAGCGGCCTCGCCGGGCGGTGGACCGACCTGAGCCTGAGCGGCGGCCAGCGGGGCGCGCAGGCGGACCGGGACCTGGACGCGGTCGTGGCGCTGTTCGACCACGCGGCGAAGTTCGTGGACCGGATGCCGAAGGCCGGCCCCGAGGTGTTCCTGGACGACCTGGCCTCGCAGGAGATCCCCGGTGACACGCTGGCCGAGCGGGCCCCCGACGGCGACGCGGTGCGGGTGCTGACCGCGCACCGCTCCAAGGGGCTGGAGTGGGACGTGGTGGTCGTGGCGGGCGTCCAGGAGGGCGTCTGGCCGGACCTGCGGCTGCGCGGCACGATGCTGGGCGTCGAGGACCTGGCCGAGGTCGCCGAGGGCGGCCGGCCGAGCGCCGCGTCGCTGGTGTCCAAGCTGCTGGCGGAGGAGCGCCGGCTGTTCTACGTGGCCGCGACCCGGGCCAGGCACCGGCTGGTGGTGACGGCCGTCGGCGGCGAGGACACCGACGAGCGGCCCTCCCGGTTCCTGTCGGAGCTGATGCCGGGCGCGGTCGAGGAAGCCACGGTCGAGGACCGCTCACGCTGGCTGAGCATGCCGGCACTGGTGGCCGACCTGCGCAGCGCGGTGACCGACCCCACCAAGCCGGCGGCGATGCGGCGCAGGGCAGCCAGGCAGCTGGCGAGGCTGGCGGCGGCCGGGGTGCAGGGCGCTCATCCCAACGACTGGTACGCGCTGACCACGATGACCGACGACCGGCCGCTGAGCTGGCCGGACGACATCGTGAGCATCTCCCCGTCGGCTGTGGAGAGCTTCACCAAGTGCGGCCTGCGCTGGCTGCTGGAGACGGCCGTCGGCGCGGCCGGCACCAGCTCGGCGCAGGGGCTGGGCACGGTCATCCACGCGCTGGCGGTGCTGGGCGCCACCGACCTGTCCGACGAGAACGTGCTCGGCGACCGCCTGGACGGCATCTGGAACGAGCTCGACTTCGGTGGCGTATGGTTCAACCGCAAGCAGCGCCGGGTCGCCGAGCAGATGATCGGCCGGTTCCTCCGCTGGCAGCAGGACAACCCGCGAGAGCTCGTCGCCCTGGAGGAGGCGTTCGTCGCCATGGTGGGCGACGGCGTCCAGATCAAGGGCCGGGTCGACCGCGTGGAGAAGGACGCGGAGGGCCGGGCGGTGATCATCGACCTCAAGACGGGCGGCAGCAAGCCCAAGCCCGGCGAGCTCGACCGTCACCCGCAGCTCGGCGTCTACCAGCTCGCGGCGCTGCTGGGCGCGTTCGCCAGGCACGGCATGGCCGAGCCGGGCGGCGCGGCGCTGGTCCAGCTCGGCAAGGCGGCGGGCAAGACCGCCGCCGTGGAGCAGAAGCAGGGCGCGCTGGCCGACGACGCCAACCCCGGCTGGGCCAAGGACCTGGTCGACACCGTGGCGATCGGCATGTCGGGCCCGTTCTTCCAGGCCAAGGTCAACGACGGCTGCCGCACGTGCGCGGCCAGGGCGAGCTGCCCGGTCAACGACAGCGGAGGACAGGTGTGCTGAACCCGGTGGAGCTGGCCGGCAAGCTCGGGGTCCTGCCGCCCACCCGGGAGCAGGCCGCCGTCATCGAGGCCCCGCTCGAACCCATGGTCGTCATGGCCGGCGCCGGGTCCGGCAAGAGCGAGACCATGGCCGGCCGGGTGGTCTGGCTGGTGGCCAACGGCCTGGTCAAGCCGTCGAACGTGCTGGGCCTGACATTCACCCGCAAGGCCGCCGCGGAGCTCGCCACCCGGGTCAGGGAGCGGCTGGCGGGCCTCGCGGAGGCGGGCCTGGTCGAGCCCGCGATGCTGGACGAGGAGCCGACGGTCTCCACCTACCACGCCTACGCCGCCCGCCTGGTCACCGACCACGCGCTGCGGGAGGCGCTGGAGCCGACCATGCGGCTGGTCACGCCGGCCGTCTCGTGGCAGCTCGCCTCGCGGGTGGTGGCCATGTACGACGGGCCGATGGACCGGATCGAGTTGGGGCCGCCCTCGGTGACGGCGGCGGTGCTGGAGCTGGCGGGCGAGCTGTCGGAGCATCTGCGGGGCCCGCGCGACGTGCGGCGGACGGGGGAGTGGCTGGACGAGCGGCTCGCCGAGCTGCCCGGCCGCACGGTCCAGGCGCAGCGCAAGCCGATCAGCGTGCAGGCGGCCAGGGAACAGCTCCTGCCGCTCGTGGAGGCGTACGAGAGACTGAAGCGGCGCCGGGAGGTCATCGACTACGGCGACCAGATGTCGCTGGCGGCGAGGATCGCCGCCAACCACCGCGAGGTCGGCCAGATCGAGCGCGAGCGGTTCGCGGTGGTGCTGCTGGACGAGTATCAGGACACCAGCCACGCGCAGCTCGTGCTGCTGCGCTCGCTGTACGGGGGCGGCCATCCGGTGACGGCGGTGGGCGACCCGTGCCAGTCGATCTACGGCTGGCGGGGCGCGTCGGCGGGCAACCTGCGCCGGTTCGCCGAGGACTTCCGCACCGGCGCGGGCGACCCGGCTCCGGTGCGGCAGCTCAGCGTCAGCTTCCGCAACGGCGACCGGGTGCTCGACGTGGCCGCCCGGGTGCAGCTCCCGCTGCGGATGGAGGCCCGTGAGGTGCCGGTGCTCGTCCCCGGCCCGAACCGGGTCGACCGGGGGCGCGTCACGTGCGCCTTCCACGAGACCGCCGAGGACGAGGCGAAGTGGGTCGCCGACGGGATCGCCCGGCTGCTCGGCCAGGAGGTCGCCCCCGACGGGCTGCCCTGGGGGGAGAAGGAGCGCAAGAAGACGCTGTCCCTCCAGCCGCAGGACGTGGCGATCCTGGCGCGCAAGCGGTCGCAGTTCCCGGCGCTGCGCAGGGCGCTGGAGGATCGCGACATCCCGGTCGAGGTGGTCGGCCTCGGCGGCCTGCTGACGGTGCCCGAGGTGACCGACATCGTGGCCACGCTGCGCGTGCTCTACGACGCGACGGCCGGTGACGCGCTGGCCAGGCTGCTGGCGGGGCCGCGCTGGCGGATCGGCCCGGCCGACCTGCGGGTGCTGGGGGAGTGCGCCCGCGAGCTCAACCGCGAGACGCGCGACGGGCAGCGCGTGCAGGACCCGCTCGACCAGGTGGTGGCCGACCTGGCCGAGGAGCGCGGCAGCCTGGTCGACGCGCTGGACGAGCTGCCGGACCGGGAGGAGTGGCTGGCGGCGTTCTCGCCGCTGGCCGCGACCCGGATGGTCGCGCTGGCCCACGAGCTGCGCCAGCTCCGCGCGCACACGGCGCAGCCGCTGCCCGACCTGATCAGCGAGGTGGAGCGCAAGCTCGGCCTGGACGTCGAGGTGGCGGCACGAGGCGGCACGGTGAGCGCGTTCGCGGCCAGGGCCGACCTCGACGCCTTCCTCGACGCGGCGTCCCGGTTCGCGGGCGACGCCGAGGACCCGACGCTGGGCGCGTTCCTGGCCTACCTCCAGGCGGCCGAGAGCGAGGAGTTCGGGCTGGAGGCGGGCCGGGTCGGCGACAGCAACAGCGTCAAGCTGATGACCGTGCACGCGTCCAAGGGCCTGGAGTGGCCCGTCGTGGTGGTGCCGGGCCTGTCGCAACTGGTCAGCACGAAGGGCACGATCGCCACCGGCAGCGTGTTCCCGGCCACGCCGGTGATGAACAGCCGCTGGACCGACAACCCGCGCAAGCTGCCCTACCCGCTGCGCGGCGACGCCGCCGACCTGCCCCGGCTGACCGGGCTGAGCAAGGACGAGCTGGCCGCGTTCGACGAGCGGTGCCGCGAGCGCGACCTGATGGAGGAGCGGCGGCTGGCGTACGTGGCGGTCACCCGCGCCCACTACCACCTGATCGCCTCCGGCTACCGGTGGGGCAGCGCGTCCAAGCCGCTGGAGCCGTCCGACTTCCTGCGGGAGATCGCGCAGAGCGCCGACCGGGTCGCGTTCTGGGCGCCCGAGCTCGCCGAAGGCGCCACGAACCCGCTGCTGGCCGAGCCGGCCGCCGCCGTGTGGCCCGTCACCCCCGAGGGACTGCGGTACGAGTCCGTGCTCGACGGCGCCCGGCTGGTGGAGGACGCGCTGGCGGGAGCCCTGGAGGAGGACGAGGAGCAGCCGCTGCGCGCCTTCGAGGAGGAACGCGTGCGCGCCTGGGACCGCGACACCGACCTGCTGCTGCGTGAGCGGGAGCTGCACCGCAGGCGCGGCTCCACGACCGTCGAGCTGCCGGCCAGGCTGACCGTGTCGTCGCTGGTCACGCTGGCCGCCGACGCCCGTGAGCTGGCCCGCAGGATCCGCCGCCCGGTGCCGGTCAAGCCCGCGCCGCTGGCCCGCCGGGGCACCTCCTTCCACAAGTGGCTGGAGACCCGCTGGGACCAGCAGCGGCTCATCGACGACTTCGACCTGGACCTCGAACACGAGCCGGAAGAGGCCGACGTGCGCCTGGCGGAGCTGCAGGAGCGCTTCGAGGAGAGCGAATGGGCCGGGCGGCGCCCGGTCGAGCTGGAGGTGCCGTTCGAGACCATGATCGCCGACCGGCTGGTGCGCGGCCGCATGGACGCCGTCTTCGAGCTGCCGGACGGCCGCTACGAGGTCGTCGACTGGAAGACCGGCGAGCCGCCGAAGGGCAAGAAGGCCGAGGCCGCCTCGGTGCAGCTCGCCGCCTACCGGCTGGCCTGGTCGCATCTGGCGGGCGTGCCCCTGGACCGGGTCGGCGCGGCCTTCCACTACGTCCGCGCCAACCGCACCGTACGGCCCGTGAACCTGCTCGACGCCGACGGCCTGGTCGCCCTCATCGAGGCGGTCCCCGCGATCAGTCCCGCAGATGGTGGAAGCCGGGCTTCGGGTGCATGAGGAAGTCGTGGTGGGAGATGTTCCAGGCATAGGCCCCGGCCATCCCGAACACCACCGTGTCGCCCACCCGCACCGTGGTCACGATCCGTCGGGCGAAGACGTCTTTCGGGGTGCACAGCTGGCCGACGAGCGTGACCGGCTCCTCCGTGACGCCCGGCCCGTCCCCCGTGGGCAGCACCGTGAACGGCTGGTCGTGCCCCTTCGTCACGGGGGTCCGCAGATGGTGGGTGCCGCCCAGCAGGATCGCGTACGCCTCCCCGCGCACCCGCCGCACGTCCACCACCCGGGTCACGTAGAAGCCGCAGTAGGCCGTCAGCGCCCGCCCCGGCTCGATCCGGATCAGCTGCCCGGCCCGCCGCAGCCGCGCCAGCCCCGCGCCGTAGCCGGCCCAGTCGAAGCGCTCCGGCGACCCGTAGGAGACCGCCATGCCGCCTCCGAGGTTCACCTCGGGCTGGCCGGGGTCCAGCAGCAGCGCGGCCAGCCGCAGCAGCTCGGGCGCGGCCAGTCCGCTCGCCAGGTGCGCGTGCCGGCCGCGCAGCCGCACGCGGTCGGTGAACAGCGGCAGGCACTCCTCGACCGCCGCCTCGTCCATCCCGAACGGGCCGCTCATGGTGAGCGCCGCGCCCTCCACCGCCAGGTCCGGGTTGATCCGCAGCAGCACGTCCGCCTCCAGCCCGGTCGCCAGCAGCCGCCGCAGCTCGTACGGGGACTCCACGTGGATGCGGTGATGCGGCAGCCGCAGCTCGGCGTCCGTCTTGCCGGGGCCGCCCAGGGCCAGCGGCTTGCCCGGGAACAGCCCGGACACGTGCGCGTGCTCGCCCCCGGACGACACCTCGAACCCGTCGACGTGCGCGTCGAGCACCCGTAGCAGCTCGGCGTCCGGATTGGCCTTGACCGCGTAGTACAGCTCGATGCCGGGCAGCGCGGCCCGTACCGCCGCCGCGTGCTCGTCCAGGGCGGGCAGGTCGTACAGGTAGGCCGGCGCGGACAGGCCGGGGGCGGCCTCGCGGACCCTCGCGGTGATCATGCGAGCGGGTTCGCGATCGGCACGTAACCGGCGGACCGGTCGGCGGCCCGCGCCCAGCGGACGCTCAGGTTCGCCTTGGCCGGCAGCGGCGCCCCGGCCAGCAGGTCCGACAGCGGCACCGGGCCGCCCAGCTCGGCGGCCTGCTTGGCGACGACGTCGCGGGCGGCCCGCCACAGCTCGCGCAGCAGCCCGTCCTCGCCGCCCGAGACGGTCGCGGCGATCTCCATCAGATGGTTGACCAGCAGGCAGTAGACCACCCGGGCCCAGCCGCGCCCGGCGTCGTACGACAGGGCCTCCGCCACCCGGGCCGGCACGCCGGTGAGGTCGTGGCGGCCGGTGACGAGCTTGGTGCCCTCCAGGTCACGGAAGACGGCCTCCACCGGCAGCCCGGAGCCGTCCAGGCCGACGAGCACGTTCTGCAGGTGCGGCTCCAGGATGACGCCGTGCGTGAAGTAGAGCTCCAGCACCGGCGGCACCACCGCCGCGACGTAGGCGGTCCACCAGGCGAGCGGGTCGGGCGGCGGCGGCCCGGCGGCCAGCGCCCCGGCCAGGACCGGGGTGACGCCCGGCGAGCAGACCGCCCACGGGCTGTCCCGGACGATCACGCCCAGCCCCTCCAGCAGCGGCGTCGCCGACCGGTAACCGGGCTCACGCAGCCACCGGGCGCCGGGGAACCCGGCGGAGACCTCGGCGAACACCGGCGTGAGCCGGGAGGTCAGCTCCACCGCCCCCGCCAGCTCGTACCAGGCGTTCTTCCGCACGCAGTTGGTGATGCGCACGTCCAGACTGAACTTCAGGCACGCCCCCGCCGCCGGCGCGTACACGGTCCGCACCGACGACGTGGGCCGCACCACCGGCCCGGAACCCAGGTCCACCAGCTCGCCGTCCAGGCGGGGCCGCAGCAGGTCGAGCTGCCACGGGTGGGCCGGCAGCAGCCGGTAGCCGGGCGGCGCCTCGCCCAGCGCGTCCAGCGCCGTCACGTCCCCCTCCTCGGCCACCGCGTCCTCCCGCACGCCGAGCAGCCGCACCGGGAACTCGGCGTGCGCCTCGGGCGCGTAACGCAGCCACCCGTCGCCGCCCCGCGCCTTCGGGCTCGGATGGAACGGATGCCCGTACACCAGCGCCTGTTCCGAGGCCAGCCACGGATCGGCGGGCGGCACTGCCTCCGCCCTGGCGCCCAGGATGGCGGCCACCGCCTCCCGGCTGGCGGCCACCTGCGCGGCGAACTCGTCGTTGCGCCCCGCGCCCAGCTCCGCCTCGGCCAGCCGGACGAGCTCGTCGGCCGTCAGCGGGTGCCAGGCGCCCGCGTCGAGCCGCTCCGGACGGCCGTCGAAGCGCAGCGCGGCGCCGCCGTGCGTGCGCGCCCGCAGCAGCGTGCCCCCCACCCGCAGCAACAGGTACGGCGGCGCCGGCCAGACCAGGCCGCGCGGTCCGGCCACCTCCCGCACACAGCAGCGCAGCAGCGTGGCGAGCGTCGCCTCCTCGGCCAGCCCGGCAGGCGAGGTGAGGGCCGGACCGTGCATTCAAGCTCTCCTCAGGTAGTTGGGCCCGCTGGTGCCGTAGAACTTGTTGACGTCGCGCGCGCCGGAGCGGTGCTTGGCCACGAGCGTCCCGGCGGTCACCATCGACTTGCCGGTGAGCCTGGCCGCGTCCAGCGTGCGGGCGCGCAGCAGCCTGGCCATGGGATCGTCGCCGTAGCGTTCGAGCGCCTCGGCGAGCGTGTCGCGCAGCAGCGCGGACGCCTCGGCGTGCGGCAGCGCGCCGAACACGATCGCGGCCGACGCCAGGTGCAGGGTGATCGTCACGAACACGTCGGCCAGCGCGTGCGGGTCGTCGGTCAGCATGCGGGCGTCGCCGAACGCGGGCACCCCGACCCCGGCCGCCGCCAGCCTCGCCGGCGAGGCCAGCAGCCCGTCGTTGTCCTTGACCAGCAGCTTCATCCCGCCGTCCGCGAAGACCAGGGCCAGGTTCTGCTGGTGGGCCTCCAGCGCGACGCCGTACTCCACGAACAGCCGCACGTTCCAGCCCAGCAGCAGCCGCAGGTAGGCGGGCAGCACGTCGCCCAGCTCCGCCAGCACCCCGGGGATGGCGAGCGCCGCCACCGGCACGATCCTGCCGGGCGGCAGCCTGCGCACCATCCAGGCCAGGTACTCGTGCCCGGCGTGCGCGTACGCCTGCTCGTCGGCGATCAGCACCCCGGGGCCGGCGAGCTCGCGGAGCAGCAGTTCGGCCCGCGCGCCGTCGCGCAGCGTGCCCGGCTTGATCGAGCGCCGGTTGCGCACCCCCAGCGAGCTGATGGGCAGCGGCAGCTTGAGGTGGACGCGCGGGCCGACCTCCACCGTCCGCATCGACAGCGTGGGACGCACGGTCACCCTCGGCTCGTCCAGCACCCGTACCCCGTCGATCTTGGCGACCTCGGCCACGGCCAGCGGATGCACCGGGAACAGCCCCTCGCCCCCCGGCAGCACGTCGCCGGGCAGCGGTGCGGACCCCGCCTCCAGCATCTCGCCGGGCACCTCCGCCCACCGCAGCCGGAACGACGGCGCGAACTCCGGCGCGTACGCCCGCAGGCCGGCCTCCGACAGCCCCGGCCGCGCCCGCGACGTCGGATAGACCGGATGGTCGGCGAAGGCGGCCAGCGACTCGTACGACGGCTTGCCGGCCAGCACGTCCGGCAGGTGGGCGTCGTGCAGTTCCAGCGCCGCCAGCGCCGTGAGGCACTCCTCGAAGAACGCCGCCACGCCCTCCGCGTCCGCCGGGTCGGCGATCTCCGCCAGGGTCGCCAGCACCTGTTCGAGGTCCAGCAGCTCGCCGGGCGCCACCACGAAGTCCTGGAACAGCGCGCCGGGCGCCAGCCGCACCAGCCGCCCGTCGGCCAGCGTCAGCCCGACGCCGTCGCGGTCCCGGGTCACCCGCGACGACAGCTTGCCGTAGTCCTCGCGCAGCAGCGCGTTGAGCACCCGGGCGGCCAGGTAGGAATCCCTGGAGTTCATCCGACGACCCACGGCCGGGCCGCCCGGTAACCTTCGACGGCCGCCTCCACCCGCGCCCGATCGGGTCCGACGGCCCTGATCACGCCCAGGTAGTCACGGTTGGTGTGGGTCAGCTCCACCGGCTCGCCGGCCCGGCGCAGCGGCCGGTGCCACAGCCTGACGCCGTCGCGCTCGGTCTCCTCCGCCCCGGGGGCCTCGACGATCGTGCCCGGCCGGTCGGCGACCAGGCTGACCGCCGTCCCGTACCGGGATGATTCGGGCATCGGGGGCACGGCCTCGCCGAGGTGCACGCGCAGGATCCACTCGAACAGCGGCACCCCCAGCACGTCGGCCAGCAGGAAGTCGCAATGATCACCGATCACCCGGTAGTTGACCTCGACGATCCGCGGCCCGGCCGGCGTGACCACGTACTCCGTGTGGCAGGCGCCGAACCCGGCCCCGATCGCCCGCAACGCCGCCAGCACGTGGCCGTGCGGCCCCTCGGGCGCCCAGTCGAGGCGCTCCTCGACGAAGTACGGCAGCGGTCCGAGCGTCGTCTCGAACCCGCCCAGCACGCTGATCCCGGCGCCGTCGCCCAGCGTCTCCAGCGTGCGCAGCGGCCCGTCCAGGTACTCCTCGACCACCACCGCCTCGCCGGGCCGCCGCGCCCTGACCGCCTCCACGGCCTTGGCCAGATCCGACTCCACCAGCAGCACGTCCTCGCTGGCCACCCCCTCCCGGGGCTTGACCACCAGCGGGTACGGCAGGTCGTCCGGCACCGGGTCGGCCGGGGCCAGCCGCGCCGAGAACACCCGCTCCACGCCCGCCCCGGCCAGCCTGCGGCGGGTCAGGAACTTGTTCTTGGCCGTCAGGCAGGCCCGCCAGTCCTTGCCGGGCAGCCCGAAGTAGTCCGCGGCCATCGCGGTCTCCGCCTGCAGGTGGTCGGAGTTGGAGAAGATCGCGTCCGGCCTGCCGAGGTGCTCGATCGCGTCGATCAGCGCGCGTGGATCACGCACGTCGCAGCCGACCGCGTGCGCATGCCGCTCCGGCCGGTCGGTGAGGATCGTCACCTCACACCCCAGCGCGCGGGCGGCGGGCAGGAACCCGTCGGTCACCGAGTCGGTCGGCTTGAGCGCGGTCAGGTAGAGCCGCAACGCGAAGGCACCCCCGGATGATCAGGTAAGGCTAACCTAACCCGAAAATCCTAGCCGCTCGAAGATCCGGCCGCGCCAGGGGATACGTAATCGGCGGCTAATCCTGAGGTCATAGGATGACATGGGATTTGGGAAGGGTGGGGCCTTGGAAACGAGGGCGGAAGACCAACTCATCGGACCGCTGCTCCTCGCGCGCGGCACGATCGACAGATCGGCGGCGCTCAGGGCCGACCGCGCCTGGTTGGAACGTGCCTGGGCCGACCCGGCGACCCGGGTCCTGATCATCGACAACGGCCACACGCTCGTCCGCCGCGACGGCGACCAGGTGCACGCCGTGCTCTACGCCGCCGCCGACGCCCCCGAGGGAGAGCGTTTCCTGCTCGGCGTCGAGGACGGCGTCGCCTACTTCGCCGTCGCCGCGCCACTGCCCGGCACCCCCGCCGGCGACGTCAACGGCCGGGTCACCGTCCCCATGAGCCTGCGCGACACCCCCGACGGCCAGCCGGTCCCCGCCGGCCTGCGCCAGGCGGGCGGCCTGCTCGGCGACCGCGACGCCGGCCTGCTGGTCCACGCCGTGGCGCTGGAGGCCTGGCACGCCACCCACGAGTTCTGCCCCCGCTGCGGAGCCCGCACCGTCGTCGAGGCCGGCGGCCACATCCGCGTCTGCCCGCACGACGCCAGCCAGCACTTCCCGCGCGTCGACCCGGCCGTCATCATGCTCGTGCGCGACGCCGACGACCGCTGCCTGCTCGCCCGCGGCCCCCAGTGGCCCGAGGGCCGCCTGTCGGTCCTGGCCGGCTTCGTCGAGCCCGGCGAGTCGCTGGAGGCCGCCGTCGCCCGCGAGGTCGCCGAAGAGGTCGGCGTCGCCGTCACCGGCCCCCGCTACCTCGGCAGCCAGCCGTGGCCCTTCCCGCGCAGCCTCATGCTCGGCTTCTTCGCCGACGCCCTCACCACCGCGCTCACCCTCGACCCTGAGGAGATCGCGGAAGCCCGCTGGTTCTCCCGCGCCGACCTCTCCCGCGCCCTGGAAACGGGCGAGGTACGCCTCCCGCCCCCGGTCTCCATCGCCCGCCGCCTCATCGAAACCTGGTACGGCGAGCCCCTGGTAGGAGATTGGTGACTTATCGTAAACTCTGAGCAACCATAGGTAATGGGAGGCTACGCTCATGCCCATGAAGGAGACTCACATCCAGGAGCTCATGGAGCTCGAACGTCAGAAATCCATCATTTACTTCGCGGCTGTCGAGACAGCCATCGACGAGAAGATTCAGGCGTCCGAGAAGCGCATGGTTCATGCCATCACGGACGTCGTCACCAATGCCGTGGTCACGCTCAAGGCGGAGATCATGGTCGTACGGGATGAGCTCAAGGAGACTCGCACCGAGCTCAAGGAGACTCGCACCGAGCTCAAGGAGACTCGCACCGAGCTCAAGGCCGACATCCATCGTCTCGAAGAGAAGATCGGCACCCACACGCACAATTGAGACCTGGGTGAGCATAGCACCCAGGTCTCGCCGACCATGTTAGCCACCTGAGCGAGCCCCCGGCCACACTTCCGGGGGCTCGCGGCGTGTCAGGGGGCGCCGAGCAGGGCCTTGACCTCGCGGGCCGACGGGTTGGTGCGCACGACACGCCCCTTGGGGGTGTCGATCACGACGGTCGGCACCGTCTGGTTGCCGTCGTTGACGCTCATGACGAACGCGGCCGCCTCCGCGTCGCGTTCGATGTCGATCTCGGAGAAGCTGATGCCCTCCCGGGTCAGCTGCGACTTCAGCCGCTTGCAGGGGCCGCACCAGGTAGTGCTGTAGACCGTGAGCGCCATGTCAGCGATTCCCTCCAAGGTCAAGGAAACAGGCGCTCCGTGCAACAACCCCGGTGCCCCGGTTAATCCCTACCCGAGGTGCGAGGTGATCCACTCCTGGACGCGCTCGGCCACACCCGGCGTCCGGTAGAGGGCGCTGCTGTGGCCGATGCCCGGCACGCTCCACGTCGTCACGGCCACGCCGGCCTTGCCGAGCATCTGCTTGAGCAGCTGGCTCTGCACCGGCGGCACGAACTCGTCCTGCGAGTGGACGGTCAGCATCGGCGCGTCCTTGGCGCTGGCGTGCCAGGCGACCTCCATGCTGGCCCACACCCGCGAGCACTTGCCCTTGGGCGCGCAGCCGCCGGCCAGCCGGACGGCGGCCGAGCGCAGCTTGCGCTTGTAGGGGTCGAGGGTCTCCTCGCCGTCCTTGTAGGCGCGCAGCGGCGAGATGATCGGTGACAGCCCGACCACCCCCTTGAGCCCCGCCATCCCGTTGCCGTACGTGCCGACCGAGGCCGCGATGTGCCCGCCGGCCGAGAAGCCGACCACCACGAAGTTGGTCACGTCGAGCGCCCACCGCGCGGCGTGCTTCTTGGCCATGGCGATGGCGGCCAGCGCGTCGGTGCGCTGCGCGGGCCAGGCCGCCTCGGTGGAGAGCCGGTAGTTGAGGTTGAAGACGGTGTAGCCGCGGTCGGCGTACTCGCGGGTGATCGCGGTCATCTGCCGCTTGTCGCCGCTGGACCACCAGCCGCCGTGGATCAGGAAGACCCCCGGCCGCGTCATGCCGTCAGGGGTCCACCAGACGTCCATCTGCTGGTGGCGGTGCCTGCCGTACGAGATCGTCTCGCTGGACAGCCCGCCGATGCCGTCGGGGTCGGTGATCACGGTGGGCCCGGGCGTGGGATCACCCGACGCCTGCGCCGCCACGGGAGTCAGCGCGACCAAAGCAAGCGCGACAGCGCTCAGGGAAACCGCGGTTCGCACAGCCTGCCCTTCTCTCCCATGCTCAAGGTCGGCCCCATTGTGATGGAAGAGACCACTTCTTTGCATCTCAACGACATTGAAACGATTGACTGCCGCATGTTGCCAGAATGGCGCCCGGAGCGCCACCTGCTGGGAGACTGGTGTGGTGAGTGGTGTGGATGACGTGCTGGCCGGGCTCGATCCTGAGCAGCGGGAGGTGGCCGAGACCCTGCGTGGGCCCGTGTGCGTGCTCGCAGGTGCGGGCACCGGCAAGACCAGGGCGATCACCCACCGCATCGCGCACGCGGTGCGTTCCGGGGTGGTCGACGCCCGCAGCGTGCTCGCCGTGACCTTCACCACACGGGCGGCCGGGGAGCTGCGCCAGCGGTTGCGCGCGCTGGGCGCGCCGGGCGTGCAGGCGCGCACGTTCCACGCTGCGGCGCTGCGGCAGCTGACCTACTTCTGGCCGAGGGTGATCGGCGGCGAGGCGCCGTCGGTGATCGAGTCGAAGCTGCCGGTGCTCGTCGAAGCCTGCCGCCAGATCCGGAAAAATCCCGACCGGTCGGAGCTGCGTGACATCGCCGCCGAGGTCGAGTGGGCCAAGGTCACCCAGATCGGCCCCGACGACTACGTCGCCGCCGCGGCCAAGCACAACCGCACCCCGCCGGTGCCCGCCGAGGAGGTGGCCCGGCTCTACGAGTCCTACGAGCGGATCCGGCGTGAGCGTCACCTGGTCGACTTCGAGACCATCCTGGAGCTGACCGCCGCGGTGATGACCGAGCACCAGGAGGTCGCGGGCCAGATCCGCCAGCAATACCGCTACTTCGTCGTCGACGAGTACCAGGACGTCAACCCGCTGCAGAAGCTCCTGCTCGACACCTGGCTCGGCGGCCGCGACGACGTGTGCGTGGTCGGCGACCCCAACCAGACCATCTACTCCTTCACCGGCGCCAGCCCCCGCTACCTGACCGGCTTCGCCGTCGAGCACCCCGGCGCCGCGGTCATCAAGCTGGTCCGCGACTACCGCTCCACGCCGCAGGTCGTCGACCTGGCCAACCTGGTGATCGCCAAGGGCCGCTCGCCGCACCGCCTGGAGCTGGTCGCCCAGCGTCCCGACGGCCCGCGCCCGGTCTTCGCCGACTACGACGACGAGCCCGCCGAGGCCGCCGGAGTCGCCCGCGCCATCAGGAAGCTCCTCGACGGGGGCGTCCCGTCCCGCGAGATCGCCATCCTGTTCCGCACCAACTCCCAGTCGGAGTCGTACGAGGAGGCGCTGTCGAAGGCCGAGATCCCGTACGTGCTGCGCGGCGCCGAGCGCTTCTTCGAGCGTCCAGAGGTGCGGCAGGCCGTCGTGCTGATGCGCGGCGCGGCGCGGTCGGCGGCGCACGAGCCCCTGGCCTCGGAGGTCCACCAGATCCTGACCGGCATCGGCCTGACCCCGTCGCCGCCCGGCGGCGGCAAGGCCCGCGAGAAGTGGGAGTCGCTCAAGGCCCTGGCCGACCTGGCCGAGGACATGGCGGCCGAGGGCGCCGACCTGCCCGCCTTCGTGGCCGAGCTGGAGCGCCGGGCCTCCGAGCAGCACGCGCCGCCCGTCGAGGGCGTGACGCTGGCCTCCCTGCACGCCGCCAAGGGCCTGGAGTGGGACGCGGTCTTCCTGGTCGGGGTGACCGACGGGATGATGCCGATCATCTACGCGGAGACGCCGGAGCAGATCGAGGAGGAGCGCCGCCTGCTCTACGTGGGCATCACGCGGGCCCGCGAGCACCTGTCGATCTCGTGGGCGCTGGCGCGCGCCCCCGGGGGCCGCAAGGGCCGCCGCCCGTCGCGCTTCCTCGACGGGCTCACCGGCCGCTCCGCCGCCACGGCCCGTGCCGCCGCGTCCGCCCGCGAACGCCGGCCGGTGGCCGCGCCGGTGAGCTGCCGGATCTGCGCCAAGACCCTGACGGCGGCGGCCGAGCAGAAGCTGGGCCGGTGCGCGACCTGCCCGGCCGACTACGACGAGGGCCTGCTGGAGAGCCTCAAGGCGTGGCGCACCGCGACCGCCAAGGAGGCGAAGATCCCGCCGTACGTGGTGTTCACGGACGTGACGCTGCAGGCGATCGCCGAGCGGGTGCCCACCACCGAGGGGGAGCTGCTGTCGATCGCGGGCATCGGCCGCGTCAAGGTCGACCGTTACGGGGAAGCGGTCCTCGACCTGTGCCGTTCCGCTGTCGCGTAGGCTGTGCTGCCGCCTCCGCAACGGGCGTGCGACCATATATCTGGTCATACCCGAGGGGGAATAGGTGAACGAGGCGCTGAAGGAGCTCCTCGACCTGCTCGACCTGGAGCAGATCGAGCTGGACATGTTCCGGGGGCGGAGCCCTGAGGAGCGCATCCAGCGTGTCTTCGGCGGGCAGGTCGCCGCGCAGGCACTGGTCGCGGCCGGCCGCACGGTGCCCGCCGACCGCAACGTGCACTCGCTGCACGCCTACTTCATCCGGCCCGGCGATCCCTCCGTGCCGATCGTCTACAACGTCGAACGGGTCCGCGACGGCAGGTCGTTCACCACCCGGCGGGTGCTGGCGATCCAGCACGGCAAGGCGATCTTCTCGATGTCCGCCTCGTTCCACGTGTTCGAGGAGGGCGTGGAGCACCAGGCGACCGTCATGCCGGTGGTGCCCGACCCGGCGACGCTGCCCACGTTCCAGGACCGGATGGTCGAACTCGTCGGCGAGCACCACGAGATGCGCGAGTGGCTCTCGCGCCCGCGCCCCGTCGACGCCCGCTACGCCTCGCCGCTGACCTGGGAGGCGTACGAGAATCCGGAGCTGCGCAGCGCCAGGACCAACGTCTGGTTCCGCTACGACGCCGACCTGCCCGACGACCCGCTGCTGCACGTCGTGCTGGCCGCCTACGCCTCCGACTTCACGCTCGTCGACACGATCCTGCTGGCGCACGGCATGGCCTGGGGCGCCTCGGACGTGATGGGCGCCTCGCTCGACCACGCCATGTGGTTCCACCGGCCGTTCCGGGCCGACGACTGGCTGCTGTACGCGCAGGAGGCGCCGTGGTCGGGAGGGGCCCGCGGGCTGGCCCGGGGCGAGATGTTCACCGCCTCCGGAGAGCTGGTGGTGTCCGTGGTGCAGGAAGCCATGATCCGTCTGACAAAGTAACAAAATCGCAGGTAGAAAATAAGTTGCCCAGTCCCGGGCTGCCGGTTTAGGGTCATGGTCAAGCGAGTCGGGCAATCAGCTCGACGGTCTTCAGTTTCGGAGGTGAGTCCCAGTGATCAGCAACAAGATGCCGGCCACGCAGTGGCTCGCTTCCGCATGCCGTGACGCGGTCAGGCTCGCCTATGGGCCCGCCAAGCTGCGGCAGCCGAAGTCTGCCCACCGCCAGGAGATCGCTTTCTACGCGCGCGCCCACTCGGGTGCCGCCGCCCTGAGCGCTCCTGTCCGTAGTGCAGGCGCCGATGTGCCGACCCAGCCGAACACCAAGGGTGGAGTGCGCGGTCCGCAACCCTGGAGGGATGTGCCGGTCATAACCTGACCGGCACACAGCCCCCAGGCCGCGGATCCGCACACAGGATCCGCGGCCTCTTTGTTTGTCCGTGATCCCCCAACACCCACGAGGTGCCCGAACCAGAGCAAAAAGCCCGATCAAAAGGAGAAACAAGATGGGGGCGAAGACGATCATGGACCTGATCGACGAAGCCGAGATCCCCTGTCGTACCGACCCTGACCTGTGGTTCGCCGAGTCGCCGGACGATGTCGAGTTCGCCAAGGCGCTCTGCGGTGGCTGCCCGATCCAGAAGGCCTGCCTGGCCCGCGCGCTGGAGCGCGAGGAGCCTTGGGGCGTCTGGGGCGGGGAGCTGATCCTCCGCGGGACTGTCGTTCCTCGCAAGCGTCCGCGCGGCCGTCCGCGCAAGCACCCGGTCGCAGCCTGACCTTCCGCACGTTCGTAACACACAGAGAGAAGACCGACTCATGAGCATTCTTCCGACGACCGACATGACGGCGCCGTATCTGTACCAAGAACTGGTCAACGACCGAATACAAACGCTCCACCGCGAGGCGCGCGAGTATCGCCTCGCCGCCCGTGTCAGCCGAGTACAGCGGGCGCGGCGCGGGGTCCAGAAGGCCAACGAGCGCCTTCTGCGTGCCCTGAGCCTGGAGGGCTGATCCGGGAGGTCCTGCCGCCGGCGCAGGATCTCCCGGGATCACCTCCCGACCATCAGCCGCCCCGGGCATCCCGCCCGGGGCGGCTTCCGCTTTTCGATGAGCCGCTTGCGTGCCTTCTAGTGCACCGGGACGGTCCGGTGTTCCACGGCGGTCCAGAGCCGGCCGGCCATCCAGGCGATGCCCGCCGCGGCCACGACCAGCCCGCCCAGGTAGACGAACTCGGGCACGGCGTTGCGCAGCGAGCCCGGGATCATGCCGAGGGCGTAGAGCCCGACCGCCGCGTACGGCAGCGCCCCGCTCCTGACCGCCGCCGCGGCGAACGCCAGCACCCCGGTCACCAGGACGACCGACGTGACGAGGAACGCCATGCCCGTGCCGCCCGCGAGCAGCCCCGACACCGTGGCCCGGCCCAGTCCCGGGAAGACGAAGTGCAGCGTGTACTCGATGGCGAAGGCCCCGGCCAGCCCCGCCGCGTTGAGTAAGTACCCGGCCAGCCCCAGCCCGCCCGCCGCGTCGCGGATGAGCAGGTACAGCCCGGTGATCGCGAACAGCCCCGTGAGCGCGGCGAACGGCGCGATGGCGTGCGTGACGGCGTTCTCGGGCAGGACCCCGGCTCGCCGCAGCACGTTGACGACCAGCAGCACCGCGCAGACGAATCCGGCGGCCGCGCTCGTACGAAGGAGATGCATGATTTTTCGCCCTTTCTCCTGGGGTAACGCTCGTCATCATCCGCGTTTCCCGGTGCCGCGTTGAGAGGCCGCACCCCTCTGTAAGCACCTCGAAAGGACTCTTACGATCTCCGGACTTCGTACGTGCCCGGCTGCCGGACAAGTCCTCCCCGGCGGTTGAAAACCGCCCACATCGGGGTAGGTCACCGCTCGGTCCCCCCGCCCAGAGCAGCGCCGACCGGCCGGGGACCTGTGCCTGACCCGTGCCTGACCCGTGCCGCGTCCGACGCTGCCCGCACACGTCGTCCCGTCACGAGGAGAGCACCATGACCAGCACCATCAGCAAGCGCGTGGTGTTGGAGAAGGCCGCCCAGGACTTCGCCGACGCCAACGCCGAACCGCCGTTCATCTACGAGCTCCCGCCGGAGCAGGGCCGCGAGGTGCTGGAGCAGCTCCAGTCCGATGCCGGCGTGCCGCGTCCGGAGATCGACGGGGAGTGGATCCAGGTCCAGGGCGGCCCGACCGGAGTCGTGCCGGTGCGGATCGTCAAGCCCCGGGGAAGCACCGGCGCTCTGCCGGTCATCTTCTACATCCACGGCGCAGGATGGGTGTTCGGCTCCGCACGCACGCACGACCGGCTGGTGCGCGAGCTCGCCACCCGGGTGAACGCCGCCGTGGTCTTCCCCGAGTACGACCGGGCGCCCGAGGCCAAGTACCCGACCCAGATCGAACAGAACTACGCCGCCGCCCGATGGGTGATGGAGCACGGCCCGGAGAAGGACCTGGACGCCGGCCGCATGGCCGTGGCCGGCGACTCGGTGGGCGGCAACATGTCCGCGGTGCTGGCCCTCATGGCCAAGGAACGCGGCGACGTGCACCTCAGGGCGCAGGTGCTCTGGTATCCGGTCACCGACGCCGCCTTCGACACCGACTCCTACCACCAGTTCGCCACCGGCCACTACCTCAACCGCGACGGCATGAAGTGGTTCTGGGACCAGTACACGACCGACCCCGCCCAGCGCGCCGAGGTGCACGCCTCACCGCTGCGCGCCACTCCCGACCAGCTCCGCGACCTGCCGCCCGCGCTGGTGCTCACCGGCGAGGCCGACGTCCTGCGCGACGAAGGCGAAGCGTACGCGGCCAAGCTCCGCGAGGCCGGCGTCGAGGTCACGGCCGTCCGCCTCGGCGGCATCGTCCACGACTTCGCCATGATCGACCTGCTCCGCGACACGCAGGCCAACAAGACGGCCATGGACCTGGCCACCACCGTGCTCCGCAAGGCCCTGCACCCGGCCGGCGAAGTCGCCGCCCACTGACCCGGCCGCCTCACCCGCGGGGGCGACCGCCACCGTCGCCCCCGCCCGTGGCCTCACGTGAGGGCCCGCTGCCGCCCTCGTACGCGCCACGCCGCGATCACCGCCTCCGCCGTGCCCGTCTCCACCCCGCCCGTGGTGTCGACCTCGAAGTCATAGGGCCCGAACCCGTGAATGCCATCCTGCTCGACGTGTGACCGCCCCTCGCCGAGACGCCGATCCCCGCGAGCCAGCTCCCGCCGGTCGATCTCGTCGAGCGCACAGTGCACCCCCACCAGGAACACATCGAACCCGCTCAGCAACTCGGCCAGCTCCCTGCGCCAGGCGGCGAACTCGATGACATGCTCCACGATCAGATCGTTCCCGGCTCCGGCCAGCGCGGGCAGGCATCGATGAAAGCCCCGGAAGAACCTCGGCCGCATCTCCTGCCACCACGCGAACGGCCCCTCCCGCTCGCGCCGCTCCGGCAGCATCCCGGCCGCCACCAGCTGATCGGACGACACGTACAGGAACGGCTCGTCCATCGCCCGTCGCAGCAGCCCGGCGAGCGTCGTCTTCCCGGAGCTGGACGCGCCGTTGAGCAGGATGATCCGCCCGGGGCCCCGCTCCACCGGCCGCGGCTCCTCCAAGCACTCCACCTCCGTACGACACCGCCCCCGCCGAGAACCCTGACCCCCGCGCCCATGCAATCACGCGGCCCC